>CAZWCX010000001.1:0-119083 GCA_964632945.1 uncultured Planctomycetia bacterium
GCGCGAAAAGCGACCGGACCAACCTGGGAAATCAAGGTTGAAGCCCCACTAGCCGCAAGCCCCGGTTTTCCTGGGCCCTGGAGGCGCGCCGCAATCCTCCCACGGAAGGGTGGAATGGAGTCTACCCGGGTGAGCTCAGCGCCCCCGACGCTCCTCCATGCGCCGCTGCACCACTCCGGCGCGCCCGGGATCTTTCAGCCCTTCGCGGTAGAGTCGCAGCAGGATCGCGTCCGGACGGGGATCGTCGGGGTCGGTGCGCACGGCCTCCTCGAGCGCGGCGGCCGCACCCTCCAGGTCCTTCGCCTCGGTGCGCCCGCGCGCCAGATCCAGAATCGCCCCGATGTCGCGAGGGTTCAGGCGCACGGCACGTTCCAGATGCGCGAGCGCCTCCGCCGTGTCTTCCGGACCGCGGGCATGCGCGAGACGAAGCAGACCCAGGTTGCGGTGTGCCCCCGGGTGGTCCTCCTTGAGGGCGAGCGCCCGGCGCAACTCGCGCTCGGCCGCCGCAACATTCCCCCACTGGGCAAAGCAGGCCCCCAGGCTGTTGTGGGCCTCCGGGAAGCCGGGCAGCGCGTCGATCGCCTGCAGATACTGGGCGGCTTCCAGGTCGACCCGACCGAGCAGCCCGTAGAACGTGCCGAGATTGAAGGCCTCCCGCGCACGGTCGAACGCCGCGCCGCGATCGGCCAGCGCCGCCCACAGCCCGTACGGAGCGGCCATCCCCGGCTCCGGCCGTCCCGTCAGCCGCGGTTCCCGGCGCCGCACCTCCGCCTCCGCGGGCAGCGACACCCGACACTCGGCAATGACCGCCGCATGCGCCGGCTCGTCGCGCAACCACACCGCCGCGGTCGGGTCGACGTGCACCAGCACCCAGTCGCGATCGTCCCGGAGACGCCGGATCAACGGACGCACGTCCCCCGCCGTGTGGCGCAGCAGGAACGCCTTGACCTCGTATCGGGCGGCAACCTCCCGGTAGTCGATCCGACCGCTCATCGTCTTCCGATAGGCGTCGAACAGGTCCATGTTGTAGTCGCCCTCGGAGTGGATGTACGGCATCCGCTCGGGAAACGACGTGAACGCGAGCCACGACCCGGCATCCCAATTGGCCAGAATGTTGCCGCGAATCCCCTTCTCGGCGAGAAAGCGATCGGCCGCAACCGGATAGGCGAGGGCCGAAAGCCCAAATCCGGTCCGGCGCGTCGAGCGATCGCTCTGGTAGAACTGGTTGCTCCACACCGAGAGCAGCAGCCACCCGGAAGCCGCCAGGAACGTCGCCGCCGCCGCCCTCTCGATCCAGGCCCGCCCGCGCCCGACGCACGCGGCGGCGAATTGCGACAGGTTCCACGCCGTGATCGGTCCTGCGATCAGGGCGAAGTAGCTCAGATTGCGCCGCATCGAGAACGAGTAGATCAGGAACGCCGCGAAAGCCACCGCGTGGAACGGATCGACCCGTCGCGCGTTGAGCAGAAACGATAGGCAGGAGACCGCCAGCAACGCACGGTAGCCGGCCAGGGCCCACGTACGGAAGGTCTCCGGGGCGTGGAACGGCGGCAGGATCTCGTAGATCGCCTCGGCAAACCAGGGAGCCTTCGCATAGAGATGGTGCGCCAGCACGAAGGGGTAGGCCGCATTGTGGAGCGGCGCAGGGCTGATCAGGCAGGCAACCAGGACCGCCCCGAGCACCTTCGCCATGCGCGCGACATACGCGCGTTCAACGGCGGCATCGGCGACCCCCTCCCACGGGATCCCGCGCGCCGCCAACCCCCAGCGCACCACCGCACCCGCGCACGCGAACCCGGCCAACCCGAGCCCGACCGGGTGGCTGGAGTGCATGTTGACCCACAACACCTGGATGCCCGCAACCCCCCAGATCCACCGGTCCCGCGCGGTGCGATCCCGCGTCAGCAGGTACAGGTCGGCGGCCGCGTACAGCAGCGAAGGCAATTCGGGTCGCACCCCGAACCGTTCGTGGGCGGTGACCAGCCCCACCAGGCCGATCAGCCCTGCCCAGCCCCAACCGCGGCGATCGGGACCCCGTCCCATCAACCACACGAGCAGGAATGCCGGCACGACGATCGCCATGCGCAGCAGGATCAGTCCCGCCCAGTCGAGCGCGCGATAAACGGGAACGATCCCGGCCTGAAACAACCACTTCTCTTTGCCGCGGATCGAGTCTTTGAAGTCGGCAAACAGGAATCGGTCGGGCGTAGGGATGACGCCATGCTCGAGCTGCCACATCCCCTTCCGCAAGTAGATCGGGATGTCATAGTTGTAGACGTCGAACGCGGTGAAGGCGAAAGTGACGCCCAGAAAAACGGCGAGGAGGGCGATCGGGAGCAACCGGGCGATGCCGGCGGGAGCGGGGGAAGGTTCCGTCGCGGCCACGGGAGGCGCTCCGGAGTCGAGGCTGCAGGGGCGGGCCGAAACGAAAGCGGGCGCGCCCGAGGGCGCGCCCGGCTTCATCCAAGTGCGGAAGAGAGGAGTTGAACCTCCACGACCTTGCGGCCACTAGACCCTGAATCTAGCGCGTCTGCCAATTCCGCCACTTCCGCAGAAACTCGCGTGGATCGCTCCGCGCGAGAAGGCGAATGTAGCCTGTGCCGCCGAAACCCGTCAAGAAATAATTTCGCATTGATTGCGCCTGGGGAATCGCCTAAAATCCCTTTCGCCGGGCGGGTTTCGGTTCAAATCCCCCGGCAGGAGGCCCACCCATGCCCCGGCCTGCAGACCTCCCGTGGACCCGGCTGATTCCCCTGTGGGCGGCCGCGTTGGTCGCGCTGACGGCACCCGTCTTCGCCCAGCCGGACACGATCCTGGAGGACCCCGTCGTCCAGGGACCCCGCCACACCCGTCCTCCCGGGGAATCCGCCATCGAGGCCTTCACGGATCGGATCCTCAAGGGGGACCTCGATCCGGTTACGGCGACTCTGGACCGGGACGAACGCCACGTACTCTCCATCGAGGAACGACTCCTGCCGAATCTCGCATACATTATAGCGGGGAGGCAGTGGGACTCAGCCCCCGAATCCTTCACGGGGGACGCCGTGATTTCGATGCCGGTGACCGCGACCACGCGCGACACCACGCTGCCCTGCGGGACTCGCGAGGTCGAATGGAAGGAAGTGCGCGAGGAGCCGGCTGCGAGACTGCCGTGGAAAGAAGCGGTAGCGCTGGCCAAGGGGTGGTTTCAGTTGTGGTCCAGGATCGACTACAGTCGGGGCAAGGTCGCCACCATCCGAGTCCTCGAGCCCTGGAAACGCGTGGAAACCCTGCTCAAGTTCGAAATCGTCGGCATCGGGACCGGGAAGCTGCGGACCCAGCTCTTCGGCCGCGCCCGCGCCACATTGGAGTGGGACGGCAAACGGTGGCGCGTTTCCGCCCTGGCCCCCTGGCGGATTCGCATGACGGAGGCGGGAAAGCCGGGATTCGAGGAGGTGACCGGCGCCGCGGGCCTGGACCTGCAGCCCGGACCGGTTCGCCCGACTGCCCCCAGGCGCGGCGGCATCGCCGTGGGCGACTACGATCGAGACGGCTGGCAGGACGTGTACGTGGCACGGCAGGAAGCGACCGGCGGTGTCCTCCTGCGAAATCTGGGCAACGGTCGTTTCGAGGACGTCAGCGACTCGAGCGGCCTGCCGCGAACCCCTGCGAAGTGCGCGCTTTGGATCGACGCGGACGGCGACGGCGACCTCGATCTCGTGGTCGGCCGGTACGCGCCGCGGGGGGGAGAACTCCCCGCCCTCGGCCTCTACCGCAATGATGACGGCCGCTGGACCGACATCTCGCTGCAGGTCTTTCCCCCGTTCAGCGGCCCCGTGAGCGCGCTCGTGGCGGGCGACTTCAATCGGGACGGCTGGTTGGATCTGTTCCTGGCCCAGACGGGAACGAGCGACCAGGTCGCCTTCGACCGCATGAACAAGGGCGCCCAAAACTGGTTCCTCCAGGGGAGCGAGGACGGTCGTTTCCGGCTCCGGCCGCTTCCGGGTGGAGATCAGGTCACGCGCTGGAGCCACGCAGCGGCCGCGGCGGATGCGGACGGGGACGGGCGCCTGGACGTCTACGTCTCCAACGACTCCGGTCAACCGGGTGAGCTGTATCGGTCCCACCCGGAGATCGGCTGGGAGTCGATCGAAGACGCCGGGGGCGCAACCAATGAAAGCACCGGCATGGGAGTCACCTGGGGAGACTTCGACCGCGACGGCGACCTGGACCTGTATGTGGCGAACATGACTTCGACCGCCGGGACGCGCGTGATCGAGTCGCATCCGGAGGTCAAAGGATCCGCAGGACCGGGATTCGACCTGGAACGGATCAAGATCGGCAACTGCCTCTTCCGCAATCGCGGCGACGGGACCTTCGAGGAGGTGCCCGGGGCCGCCGGCGCCGCGTCCGGCCAATTCTGCTGGGGCACCGAGTTCCTCGATTTCGACAACGACGGCTGGCTGGACCTGTATGCGGTCAACGGCCACATCACCGGGGAACAGCCCAAGGATTGGTGAAGCGTCCGCTGGCGGGTTTGGGTCGGTCGACCCGATCTGGAAGGTCTCCACAACGCGGTCATGCACGAGGCGCTCGAGGCAGGGTACTCGGATAGCGGATACGAACGCAACGCCCTGTTCGCGAACCGGGGAGACGGCACCTTCGCGGAAGTCGGCTTCGCCCTCGGCGTCGACTCGATCCACGACGGTTGTTCGTTCGTGGCGTTCGACTATGACCGCGACGGCGACCTGGATCTCTTCCTGCGCAACGCCGACCCACTCCACGCCGGCAGCCCGTGGCTTCAGTTGCTTCGCAATCACGCCGGAGAGGGCCCGCATCGAAACTCTCTCATTGTGGAATTGCGCGGATTGCGGCCGAATACGCGGGCGATCGGTGCCCGGATCGTCGCGGAAGGCGGAGGAGTTCGTTGGATCCGCGAGTTGGGCGTTGGATCCGGGTACCTGGGGCAAAATGGATATGAAATCCACTTCGGCCTGGGGAGCGTGGATCGATTGGACCGCCTGACGGTCCGCTGGCCGGACGGCTCGGAACGGGAATTCGCCGGAATTCCGGCCCGTTCCCGGGTCATCCTGGACCAGGAAACGGGCGGGATCGACCTGCGTGCTTTGCGCGAGTAGCGGGAACGCTCCAGCGCTTCCACTGCAAGCCTATGATATAACAAGATTTACTCAACAATCAATTCCCATCCACCCGTTCCCGGGCCCCGGACCGGCGCGTTTTTTCCTCCCCCCCTCTGCCGCCCGAATTCTCCGCCGGGGTGACTGGACATCCGCCAGAAAATACTCGAATTTCCTGGGGAAGCCCCGCCTGCAACATCACAACTTTAGATCATCAAACAACTTGAAGTGGAATTGTAGCCCCGCGAAATCGGGTCATATTTATTTGTTTCCGCCTTGACAAAGGGCGGATCGTCGCGTATAATAATTAGCGTCAATGGAGGACAGGAATGAGAGTCATGGGTGCTGCGGGGGCGGGAGGAAACGGAACCCCGACCAACGATGCCCATGAGTTCGAAGGCTTCGAGAGTGTTGGAGGATTTGCAATGCGCGCTTTGATGATCGTCCTGGCCCTGGGAATCGTGGTCAGCATGAGCGTTCCGGCCGATGCGTGCGCGTACCGCCATGGGGCGAACGTGGCTGCGGCCTTGGACCAGATCTTCGGCGAAGACGTCGCTGCGGGCGATCTGGAAACGGACAACGAGGGCGTCCAGGCCGGCGACCACATGGTCTCCGTGTGGGACGGGAACGGCAACTCCTGGAAGCATCAGCAGTGGACCAGCGCCCAGCAGCTCTATGATTGGCTCGTCGCGCACGGCAAGGGCAACAGCAAGAAGATCAAGGCGGACATCGAGGACTTCTAAACTGCCTGATCCGCGATCCCTGGGGACCGGGAATCGCGAATCCTCCAAGATCACCGCGGGGGGCCCGGGTCAGACCGGGCCCCCCGATGCGTTTCGGCGCGGCGGCGGAACCCTCGGGTCCTCATCCTGCGGATCTCGCGAATCCACCTGCATTCCGCCCTCGACCACGGGAGGACTCCGATCCGTCGCGGGGACCGGGCCACGACCGTCCGGTTCGTTTGACGCGCGGCCCCCATCGTTTTGGGCAGGTGGTGCCCCCTCCCATGCCCAGCGATCGGCGCGTCATCCCGCTGCTCTCCCGGGTTCCGTTCGAGTGCAAGCTCGGATCGTGCCCGCAGCCTTCTGCCGGGCGGAAGTACCCGATTTGCCTCTCTCCCCTGCTCCCCCGTCTTCCCGATGACGGCTGCGGCGGGATCTCTCCTTCCCGGGGTTCGGGCCCACCGTGAATCGAGGACCCCGTCCGACAAAGGTGACCGGGGTACGGCAATACGCGAGAACGCTTGATCCCCACCCTCGAATTTGCTACCCCTCCCCTCCGTCCGAAACCATCTCAAACACCCTCGAGGAAGCTGCCCCATGACCCGAATCCGCCTGCCGTTGACCTTGGCGGTCGCCGCTCTGGTTGCATGCGTCGCGGTCACGGCCGCCGCGGAGGACGAGACCCGACTGGTTTGGAAGTTCCCGCCCGGAAGCGTGCGCGCGTACCGGTATGAGCTGTCCAACGAGCAGATTTTTCCCGCGATGGGGATGAAGACGACCAGCGTCTCGATGGAGATGACCCGCGATCGGATTGCCCCCGCCGGCGGCCCGGTCGGCGTGGTCTGGCAACTCGAGCGCCTCACCGTCAAGGCCAGTCTCGGGCCGGGTGGCGAATTGGAATACGATTCCGACCGGCCCGAAGACAAGGAAAAGGCCGGACACCAGGCGCTCGCCGGCGTTACCCCCCTGCTCGGCCGGTCCATCGCGTACGCGGTCGGAGAAACCGGAAAACTGGAGCGCGTGGCCCCCATCGAAGGAACACCGGCCATCCGCGCAGATTCGCTGCAGCGCAGGCTGCAGGGCTACTACCCGGAGCTCCCCGACCGGCCGCTGCGGCGCGGCGACCGATGGACCGCCCGTGAACCCGTGGCCTTCGAAACTCTTCGCGGCGGCATCCGCGACCGCATCTACACATTCGAGGGCGTCTCGGAACGAGCGGGACGCCCGGCCGCCCGGCTCATCGTCACGGACACCTTCGGATTCGTGCCGCCGACGGACGAGGCGGCTGAAGGCGGCGGAATGATGCGCCTGGCCTCGATGCAGGGCCATGGAAAGGGGGAAATCTGGTTTCTGCTCGACGAAGGCTGCATCCTCGAAGAAAGTTTCGAGGCCAGCATGCACCTTCAGGTCACCGTGGGTCCCCTCGAAACCGAACTACAGGTGCTCGAAAAATCGAGTCGAAAATTGACCCCCTGAGTGCTCGCGTTCCGACCGCCGGGGTCACCGCAATTCCGGCGGGTGGTCCCCCCCGCGCCTACTCTCACTTCCGGAGGGTATCCGCCGCGCCCCCCTCGCGCCCCTTCGGGTCGAACCGCCGGCCCTCCGCCACGCGAGGTCGCGCCCTGCGCGCGCCCGCCCCTGCCCGCAACCCAAGACGAGAGGGTGGGCCGCGGCCGATCCCCCCTCGGGATTGACTTCCCCGCAACTCACGCAGGAGAGATCCGCGGGCGGGTGTCAGCGGCCACGGCATACTGAGCCAGTCGGGGCCGGGTTGCGGAGCCACCTGGGGCCAGGTTGAGGAGCCACGCCGGGTCGGGTTCGCAGAGCCATCCCGTGGCAGGTTCCAGAACCAGGGCAGCCCGGAGCGCGGCCGCGCATGGTGGTGCGAGGCGCTCCTCCCTTGCGCCGCCCATTCTCCTTCCCTCGGGTGTGGAGGATCGCCAACACGGCAACCCGCATGGGCGGGTCAGGATGCACCCGCCGCCCCTCTACTCCTCCGCCCCGGGCGCTGCTGAATGAGCCCAAGATCGGCCCGAAACCTGTCTTGCTGAAAGGCCTTGGAATCTCATGGAGGATCGGCGATTTGGCGCCGGGCCCGAGGGGGGGGCCGCGACTGGAAGGCACGGTCGAACCAGGGGGAATCGGGGTCGAATCTGGCTCCGGTGTGTCATGAAAGTGAGAAAATGTTTCGGTCGCTTCCAGAGCCCGCTCCAACAACAAATCATAAAGCGTTTATTGAAAATATTTTATGAAACACATCCCGCGTGGACAAAATGACTCATTTAAATGAATCTCCTCTTGACATCCCCCTGTCAATGACGTATAATAATTAGCGTGGATGAAAGAACGAGGTGAAAGCAAATCGGAGTTGTAGGGGCTCGCGCCGGAGAGGGAGCGAAGCTCACAGGACGGGCGGCCCACGAAGTTCTTCAGGGTCCATCGAGTTGGAGAGATTGAGATGAGTCGAGTTCTGATGTGCGTCCTGGCCCTGGGTCTGGTGGTTGCGATGTCCGTCCCGGCGGATGCGTGCGCCTATCGGCATGGCGCCAACGTCGCGGCGGCGTTGGATCAGATCTTCGGCGAAGATGTGGCGGCGGGCGACCTGGAAACGGACAACGAGGGCGTCCAGGCCGGCGACCACATGGTTTCGGTGTGGGACGGGAACGGCAACTCTTGGAAGCACCAGCAGTGGACCAGCGCCCAGCAGCTCTATGATTGGCTCGTGGCGCACGGCAAGGGGAACAGCAAGAAGATCAAGGCGGACATTGAGGACTTCTAAACTCCCCTGCCGCTGATTCCGCGGGACTGGGGAACAGCAACATCCCTCTCGGCGCGGCGGGGAACCAAGGGGTCAGGCCCTTTGGTTCCCCGCGGTCATTCCCGACGTCAACCCTCCCGACCGACTGAGGTGGCCAGAATGACGCGATTCCGCATCCCCGCGGCGGTCCTCGCGGGGGTATTCCTCTGCACGTCCTCCCTCCTGCTCCTCGCCCAGGACAACCCCAAGGGCGGCACCCCGAAGGCGCCCCCGCGCAAGGACAAGCCGGAGATCGATTGGTCTCTGTTCGCCGTCAAGCTGAAGGGGAACAAGTTCGCCTTCCACCTGCAGGATCTGAACGGAAAGCCGCACAGTTCGCGAGAGTTCTTCGGTAATCCTCTCATCGTCTGCGTGGACTCCGCTCTCGGCGACGTGCCGGGAAATACCGATGCATTTCGCAGCCTGGAAAAGTTGGTCAAGAGGAATGCCAGTACCGGCGTGAAGATGCTCTGCATCTTCCTCTCGACCCCGGAACTGGACAACGCCCAGATCAAGCGGTTGAAAGACTATGTCAAGAACGAGCGTCTCGAGAGTATTCTCACCCTGACCGGGTACGAACAGGTCAACAAGCAGTTCTCGGAAGCCCCGCCCGCCTGGCCGGTCTTTATTTTCCTGAATCGGGATGGTTCGGTAGAATCCACGAACTACGGCTGGGCCAAGGGCGACGAGGGCGAGGAGGGCGGGGCCGGCGAAGGCCTCATGACCCAGAGGGTGAAGGGACTGATCGCCGCGATGGCGGCCAAGCCGAAACCCAGGGGGGAGGCGCCGGAGCCCCCGCCGTTTGAAGAAGTCAAACCGCTGGAGGGGAAAAAGGAGCCCGACCGGCAGGCGCCGACGGGCAGCCCGGAGTAGACGATTGGATGACCGCCGCGCACGGAGGTTCCGGGCGCGGCGGCGAACCTGCATCATGGGGGGACTTCCATGCTCACGAAGCCGCGCAATCGAGAGTCCAGCCGCAGGAAGGCGATGGTCCTGATCATCGTCCTGCCGCTCCTCTCGCTCCTGGCCATCCTCGGCTCGGCCTTCGTCGCACTGGCGCATCTGGAACTCCAGACCGCGGCCAGCTACGTGGATCGCGTGCGGGCCCGCGCCATGGCCGTTTCGGGCGTGGAGTATGCCATCGCCCGCCTGAAGGCGCAGGCGATGCGGCAGGCGCATGACAGTCCGGTGTGGGATGCCCCCGGCGGTCTCAACCAGTGGGTGTTCCGCAACACGGCCAATTCGGCGGTCGGCGCCGGCACTCCCCTCGTCGACCCGGCGACCGGAGTCACGCACAATAATCCGAGCTACCTGGCCGGCACCACCGGCTACGGCCATACCTACAGCGGCCGCGTGGGCGGCAGCTACGTCGCCGATGGCGACTACTTCGTCCTGAAGATCATCGATTGCGCCTCGAAGCTCAACATCAACTCCCCGCACCAGACGAACGGCGCGCAGCCGAACTTCGCGGCGATGATGGATACCCTGATCCAGGAAATCAAGAACGACTACCCCGCCGCCGCCGCCGGGCCCGCGGCCTTTCCGGCCACGCTCACCGGCGCCAACATCCTGACCCTGCGAACCAATCTCGGCGGCCGATTCGCGGCCATCGGTGAACTCGCCTCCCCCCCGGTCAGCCTGAACGAAAACGCGATGACGCTGTTCGCCGACTTCGTCACGGCCACGGGCTGGGTCGATGACGACGTGGTGGAGCCGAATCCGGCCGCGCCCTTCCCGCCCGGCGACAACAACGTGAACCTCACCTCCCGGACGCGCACGACCACCGCGGCCTACCCGGGGCGTTTTCCGGTCAATCTGAATACCGCCCCGCGCCCCGTCCTCGTCGCCGTGATGTCGGGGGTCGCCGGCAACCGCCTGCGCCCCCGGTCCTACATGCCGAGCGGTCAGTTCGTCCTCAGCGAGCCTTCGATCTTCATGGACAAGGAGGCGATTCCGGCCATCACGACCGTCCAGGCCCGCAGTGTCGCCGACGCCATCATCGCCCAGCGCGAGGCCACGCCCTTCAAGTCGTGGACGGAGTTCGAGAATTTCATGGTCGGGCGCATCGGGAATGCCGCCCAGGAGAAACTCCTGGTGGTCAATGCGGATCCCAACACCCGCACGGCGAAGTTCAACCCCAACCTCGGGGCGGCCACGCGCCACAACACTCCGGCCTACAACCGGACCACGGTGCAGAGCAATAGCTACACGGCCGATGTCGACTTCATGATCGACAAGTTCGACCTCAACCCGGGGACGACCGAGTTCTGCTTCTCCTCGATGGGGTACTACGACATCGAGAGTATCGGTCGGGTGATGGGCCAGGACCGCTCCGGAACCATCCAGGTCTTCGCCCATGCGCGGATCCTGGCCTCCGTCCGGGTCTATGACATCTGGCGCCACACCACTCAGCAGGAATTCTCAAGCAACCAGGTCACCCCCATCGCCAATCCCACGGTCTACACCTATCCCGAGGCGCTCTGGGACACGGTTGCGGCCTCCGGATCCGGCAACATCGGGACCGGTGGAAGCTTCCTGGACGGCTCGCTCCAGTTGTCTCCCGAGTGGGAATCCTCCGCGGGCGCGACTTGGTACATCAACAACCGGCGCGCCATGAATCTGATCAATCCGGCGGTCCCCGGCGGCTATCTCGTACCCAACACCGTGGCGACGGGACCGGCCGTGCCGACACCCCATAAGTACGAGTCCTACGGCGACGCCGCCACCGGCCCGAAGTCCGGAACCGGCGCGTCCCCCACCGCCGCCGATTCGCTGTGGAAGGGAGCCGACCTTGCGAACGACGGAATCCTCTGCTGGAGTCGCGGCAACGGCGCCACGATCAACGGACAGGGTGGAGCCCAGGGAGAGCATCTGATCTACGACCCGTACCAGGTCCTCGGCACCCTGCCCTCGGATCCCACGACCGTCACCGGCACGCTGGAGTTCTGGATCAAGCCGGCTTCGACGCACGGTTCCAACGAGGTCTACCTCGCCATGGTGACCGCGACGACCTCCGACAATCGCCAGGGTCTCGCCTGGCGTTTGGAACGGTACGGGACGCGCTTGTACAGCATCCGCAGCTATTGGTTCTTCGTCCCGGGCGGAAAGAGTGACGTGTACTGGAACGACCGCGCACCGTATCCCGATGACTGGCAGACGGACAACCACACCGGAATGGCGGTATCCGACTGCATCGGGTACACCTACTACCAGCAGTCGATCGACATCTCCAGCTGGCGCGCCGGGGAGTGGCATAAGATCCAGCATGTCTGGCCGCACACCACCGCCGCGGTAGGCGCCCACGGCATTGTCAGCCACATGACCACCGTGGACAACGTCCCGATGGGCACCGACATCCCCTGGGTCCGCGACAAGGACCATCCGAACATCGAAGCGCGTACCGACAGCGGGACCATCGTCGGCGACCCGGGCTGGGAGTCCATGACCACCATCACCTACAGCCTCACCCGGTCCACCAACAACTCGAACATCATGCACCTGCAGTCCCTGGACAACTGGGACCGGCTGTACCTGGGCGGCTACCTGTATACCAAGGGGTCCAAGCGCCTGTATCAGATCGATGCCGACCTGCAAAACACCTCGAACCGGTTCACCAACGCCACGATTGACGAGGTCCGGTACTTCCGCAATAATACGGCTCCGGGCACGAGCTGGAATCGCTACTCGGCCGCCGGCGGCACCTTCGAGGGGAAGATGCCCGGGATGCCCGGAGGCGGCGTGCTCGGCACGGTCAGCTATTCGGTGCGCTACCCGACACGATGGAACGGCGCCAACCAAGCGGAGGGGACCGTCACCCTCAGCTACTCGACCGATGTCGCCCCAGCCTGGGTTCCAGGCTCCGGGACGAAGTACGGAGAGGGCTCCGCGATCTACGCGGCTTCGCCGGCCAATCGAAAGACCGGCGCGGGACCGCTCGAATTCCGGTACCAGTTGACCTTCACTCCAGCCGGCACTCCCACGGTCCTGTCGCCCGTGGTCGACGACGTCACCGTCACGCTGGTACGACCGCAGGTGATCACGTGGGTGGAATCGGCGGAATTCTGATCCACTCCAACCGGTTTGCTGCTCATGTCGAGTTTCGGGGGCCGGGCAGGAAGCCCGGCCCTTCGTCCGTCCCGACAGCCGCTGAGGCGCCGTCGACGCGTCGGTAAGGAGCCCCTCCCATGCCCCGGAAGTCCTCCGACCTCCTGTGGACGGCGACCCTCGCCGTCGCCCTGATCCTTTGCCTGACCGGCACGGCCCCCGGGATCGCCCAGGAGGGCGATCCCGAGGTCAAGATCGAGATCGAACTCGGAACCCCCGAATGGGATGGCGTGAAACGCGTCCTGACGCTTCATGGCCGGACCAATCTGCCGGAAAAGACGGTGCTCACCTGCCAGATCAAGCTCGCCGGCGTGGCCGGGCCGCGCAGCCAGACGCTGGTCGAGAAGGGCGGCAAAATCTCGTTCGCCTTCCCCCCGCTCAACAAGAAACAGGTAATCATCTCGGCCGTCTACCAGTTCGAGGTCACCTGCAATCCGGCCGACCAGCCGGAGAAGCTCCGGGCGGAACTGGAAAAGCTCGGCCCCGCCACCGCGGTGGCCGAGGCCCCGGTCGGCGAGCCCGTGGAGCAGACGCAGTTCCGCGAAAAGGTCCTGACCAACCTGAAAACCATCTTTACGACCCTCCGCCAGCTCTTCATGACCACGGAGACCCACGCGTCCTTTACGACCGCACGGATCTTCAACGCCCGCCGCAAGGCCGGCGGAAACATCCCGGAAAGCGAGGCGCGCCGGATCATCGAAGGCTGGGAGCGCTACTCCGAGCAGCACTTCGAAGAGAACATGCGCGGCATCTGGCTCACTTTCCATGAACACAAGGAAACCACGTTCATCTCTCCGTACGCCGACGCCGAGCGGGACATCGAGAAGCTCCTGGATCACACGCGCCGCTGGTACGCGGTCTCCTGGGTGGGCATCGCCAATATGGTCGAGATGGAGGTCCCCAAGGCCATCAAGGAAGAGTCCTCCTTCCCGAAGAAGGTCCTTCTCCCCGAGATCGCGCACGCGTCCGAGCGCGTCTCCAAGGCGCTGGGCGTCACCCACGAGGATTGGGTCCAGATCAACGCGTTCCGTCCCGAGGAGGGCGTCACCAAGGGCCTCCACTACATGAGCAAGTCCTCCAAGTTCGAGATCTCGCTGCCGAACGAGGAGTGGGAGTTCAATACGGACCTGGTGCACCCGCAGATCCGGATCCGCCTCACCCACAAGGACGACAGCAAGAAGAACTGGGGGGTCGTGGCGGTCGAGTTGCGGGACTATCCCGAGTGCGAAACGCCGCAGGATCTCGATACGGCCGTGGAGATCGACGCATCCGAGCGCTGGCCGGGCTACAAGAAGGTCAAAGGCGGGGCCGTGAAAGTGCCGGATGACCAGATGGAGGACGGGAAGCGCCCCGGCTTCTACCTGAACTTCGTGGCGACCGCGCAGGACAAGAAGGTCTTCCGCGTCGTCGACTATGCGCTCTACTGCCGCTGGTTCAAGCGCACCTATTCGGTGATCATGATCGCCGATGAGGAGCACTACGAGCTCTTCGAAAAGGAATTCGAGAAGATCAAGCAGAGCTTCAAGGTGCTCGACAAGGAATAACGGACCGCTGGATCGGAGAAGGTAATGCAAAAGCAGGCATGGTGCGCCCTGGCCCTCTCCCTCGCGATGCTGGCGGGGCCCGGGTGCGGCGAACAGGTCACCCCCACCCCGACCCCGGGACCTGCCAACAACGCCCCCCCGGCCAATGTCGCCAGGGGGAACGAGCATCCCACTCCGCCGCAGAAGCCCGCCTCCCCCTACGTCTATGCCTGGATCGGCGGCGGGTTCGCCGACATCGATGCCGAAGATGTCCTGCGCCTTGGACTCAAAGACCCGAAGGGAGCGATCGTTGCCCACGTGTCCGCAGGCGGACCGGCGGACAAGGGCGGCCTGAAGGTCGACGACGTGGTGGTGTCCGCCGACGGCGGCGCCATCGCCGACATGAAGACGCTGCACGACAAGATCAAGTCCACGGCGCCGGGAACGTCGATTCGCCTGTCCGTGCTCCGCGGCGGCAACCGCGTGGAGGTCACGGTGCAGCTCGGCGAGCGGTCCGTGCCCAAGATCGTTCGCGAGCTGCAGGCGAGTGCGGGCAAGTACCTGGCCGCCCAGCAGCGCCCGGACGGCTCCTGGCCGAACGCGGCGCGGGAATTGATCAAGATCGAAGGGGTCCCCTCGATCTCCTACACCGGGCTCTGCCTGAATGCCCTCGCCGGACTTCCCCCGGACCTGCGCGCCGAGCACAAGGCCAGCATCGACAAAGCGGCGGCGTACGTTTCCAGTCACCTCGACAAGGACGGAGGTCTCCACGATCCCGAGGAGAACAGCAGCGTCGTCTACCGCACCTTCGCCACCGCGTTTGCGCTCCGCGGACTCGCCCTGCTGGATCGCGAGGCGCACAAGGATGCCATCGCCAAGATGACCGAATTCCTCGTTACGCGCCAGGTGGACGAACCCGAGGGTTTCCAGTCCGGGGAGTGGGCCTATGGCGGCTGGCCGTACTACGAGAACATGCGCTCCTTCGCCTTCCGTACGGACATCGTGGCCGTCGCCGTCGCTCTCCGAGGCCTGTCGGAGGCCCGACTCGAGGCCTCACACCCCACCTTGACCAAAGCGCGAATCTTCCTCGAGCGCTGCCAGAACTACCAGCCGGATGCCAGCCTGCGAGGTCCCGAACACGACGGCGGGTTCTTCTTCAATCCGCGCTCGAGCAAGGCCGGCGAGGAGAGCAACGCCACGAACCAGGTCTATTTTCGCTCGTACGGCAGCACGACCAGCGACGGACTCTCGGGTCTCCTTCACGCCGGGGCGAATCTCAAGGATCCCCGCGTGGAGGCCGCGTTCCGCTGGCTGCAGGCGCACTTCTCCGTGAGGGAGAACCCCGGATTCCGTCCGGAGGCGCCGGTCCGGTTCCAGGACGGCATCTATTTCTACTACCTCTACGGGATGACCGATGCCCTGTCCGCGCTCGGCCAGGAGACGCTCTCCGCGCCGGACGGGCGGACGATCCACTGGGTCATCGACCTGGCGTTGCACCTGCAGAAGATCCAGCGCGAGAACGGCAGCTGGATCAATTCGCTCAACATCATGGCCGAGGACGATCCCATCGTCGCGACGGGGCTCGCGCTGCAGTCGCTCAACGCCGCATCCCGCTTCCTGAAGTAGGCGGCGGAACGGGAACGCGGGTCACTTCACCCATCGCTGGGCGGCGGCGAGGGAGAGTAACGCCATGGGTGTGGCGACCAGCGGGTCGTTCTCCTCCATGATGTTCACCTCGTTCGCCCAGCTCCCGTCGGACCGCTGGAGGTTGCAGAGCCAGTCCGCCGCCTCGCGGGCCCAGTAGTGCACCGTACCGTCGGGACCGGTCACGGTCTCCTCCTGGAGGCAATCGAGCGCGCGCGTGAGCCCCCAGTAGTAGTAGAAGAAAATCCCCACCCAGTACGGAAGCGGCGCGCTCTGAACGAATCCGGGGTTCTCGCGCAACGTGTAATTCCTCGACAGCCAGGCCAGCGCCGATCGCACCGCCGGGTCCTCCTTCGGCGTCCCCGCAACCAGAAGTCCGCGCAAGCCGTCGCAGGTCGTGCTGCCGTAGGAGCGGAACCGCGTCTTGTTCCCGGGCAGGTGAACCTCGCCGGCCTTGCTGCTGCGCGGATTGAAGAAAAAGCCGCCGTCGTCCAGCGGCACCACAAGGTCCGCGCGCGGCTGGTAGTTCTGGCAGCGGGACAGGAACTCCCGGGCCCGCACCAGGGCGGGCGCATCCGGGCGGATTCCCGCCGCGCCAAGGGCATCCAGGACCGCCGCCGTGACCGAGGTGTCGCCGCGCACGTTGGTGCGGCGGAATTCGTCGTAGTAGTTCCAGGAACCGTAATACCAGTCGAACTCGCTCACCCCGTGCGGCTCCAGCAACTGGGAGGCCTCGAGGTACTTCACCCACCGGTCCACGACCGGGCGCCGCTTTTCCCCTCCGATCGCGACGGCCGCCTGAACGGCGAACGAGGTCGTATACGCCTGCCAGCGAACGACCTCGCTCGGATCCCCCACCCAGCCGGCCGGTGAGGTATACTTCTCCAGCGCATCGAATGCCTTCTCGATCCGCTCCGCATGCGGCTTCCGAGCCTCCGGCGGGGCTGCGGCCGCGGCCAGGAGCGCCAGCGCGGTGTTGCGCGGACTCGCTTTGACGTATCCGTCGACCAGGTCCGGCGAGGCGGTATTCCAGGTGCCGTCTTCCCGCTGCTGCGCCATCAGCCACGCCAGCCCGCGCGAAAACGCCGCATCCAACGCGGGACGGATCTTCATGGCCCCCAGGACGACCTGCAGGTCCCGGGTCTCCTCGCCGCGCAGGATCGTCACCGTCACCACCGTGCCCGGGTCACGGTCCTTGATCCGCGTGAGGAAGCGGAACAAGTCGTTCACCGGCTCTCCGTCCAGTTGCACGATCAGGTCCTGCGGGGCGAGTCCCCCTTTTTCACCGGGGCCGGACGCCACCAACTCGCGAACGAGGATCCCCGAACGCCCTTCCTCTGGCTTGGCGAACCGGGCGCCCAGCCAGCCGGCGCTGTAGGGGTCCCGCGCCCCCGGAGGCTCGGCTCGAATCCCGCAAGCGCCGGGGATCGACAGGATCAAAACCAGCACGGGAAACGACCATCGCGGCATCGGAGGCCTCCAACGGGCGGCGGGTCTCCCCCGTACCGGGGGAGCGTTGCGACCATCGGCTACTTCTTGTCGTCCGGTTCCGGGGCATCCAGGATGGCAAAGCTCCGCTGAATCGCCTCGAAATCCTTCTCGAACTTCTTGTGGACCTCGGGCGTGGCGATACAGAGGACCCCGTACGTCCGCTTGTGCCAGCGGCAAAACAGCTCGTAATCGTCGATTCGGAAGATCCGCTTCTTGTCCTCGGTCTTCAGGAGGATCCGGTATCCGGGACGGACGCCACCGGGCATGGTGGCGTCGGCGACCGAGAGGTCGTGGCTGGTCAGCTTCTTGAACCCCGGCCAACGCTCGAAGTTGAACATCTCCGTCATGGCCGCAAGGTCCTTGAAGTTCTCCGCCTCCGGATAGTCCTTCACCTCCACGACCACGACCACCGAGTACTTCGCGTCCGGCCCGGCCGCGGCATCTGCGGGCATGTCGGGCGGGATCAATCGCAACCGGGTGGTCGGACTCGTGGAAGAGGTCTCGAAGGTCCATCCCTCCGGCCGGTCGATCCGGAACTTCGCCGTCTTGCTGACGTAGGTGTTCCCTTGCGTCTCCCCCTTCTCCTCCTGGGCGAGGTCGATCAGGTCCCACTCCAGCTTCTCGATCCCCGCCTTCTCGTAGGCCCGTTCGGCGACGGTCCGGAGCTGACCCTGGAGCTGCGCGCGCGTGAAGGGGCTGCCCTCGACGCGCGCGGGGACCTTCTCCCCCAGGTACTTCGCGATCTCTCCCCAGTAGGCTCCGTACATCCGACGGAGGAAAACGAACGTCTGCTGGACGTCGGCGTCCGCCTCCGGGAACGGCGAGAGAAACACGCGCGTACGATATTCCTGATAGTCCATCTCGATCGTGCGCAGGGCATCTTCCCAGTAGTTCGACCCGTAGTAGTCCCACTCTTCGAGGATCTTCTTGCGGGCTGCGTCGGGAATCACCCCGTTGCCCTGTTTGCGCGCAGCGTTCATCGCCGACAATACGAAGGAACCGCGTTCGGTGAGTTGTCGGAAGAGGCGCCTCATGCCGTTGAGGGCCGTGCCGATCTTCTCGCGCACGACGGCCCGGTCGCGCTCCCCTTCCTCCGGCTGTCCCACGACGAGATCGAAGGCATCCGCATCGGGCTCGAATTTCTCCGGCATCTGGCGGATGACGTCCCACGACTGGTCTCGCTCCGCGGCCTCGACCCGAACCGAGTACGTGCCGGCGATCAGGCGACCTTTGGGCGGCTCGAAGGGGATTTCGAACCGCCCTTGCGCGACCGATCCCCGGGCAAACGGCCCCTGCGAACCCGCGAAGTGCAGCGTGGCCAGCAGGACGATCCCGTCCGGGTAGCGGGCGGTGCCGCGCACGATCCATCCCCCGGCCGCATCCCGCGCCACCTCGACGATGTCCAGGAAGCGGCCGGCGGCGGCCGGGTCCCCGCCTTCCCGGGAGGACGCCGCGCCGGCGACGAGGAGCAGGAGGAGGCCGGCGACGATTCCCGAACGGACCGCGCGGAGCCCGGACACCGTGTTCATGTCGAACCTCGTCTTTATTCTTCCAACCAGGTCCATTCCACCGCCCGCGGCGGCACGAGAAGATAGAGCGTCACGTCGTCCAGGATCGGCGTCACCTGGAGAGGGGCGGTCCCGGAGTTGAGGAAATGGAATTCATACTCCACGACGGTTCCGGGACCGGCGTTCCGCACGCCGGCCAGGAAGGGAACGCCCCCGCCGCCGGCCTGGGGGTGGGAAACCCCGATCGCCGCAGTGGCCGCCGCGCCGTCCCGGTATCCCTGAAAGGCGATGCCCGGTCGGATCGCCGGGGAGGGGATCGGGGTCGCGCCCCAGGCGCGCGGCAGATAGGCGGTCCAGGCGATGGTCCCCAGCTCGGACCCCGCGGGCGTATCGGGCGGCAGCGCCATTCTTCCGCGGTGGCGGGACGCCCCCGGCCCCGGCGCGGCCGTGGTCTGGAATCGGGCGGGCGGCACCGCCGGCGCCGGTCCGGGACGCGCGATGAACTCGTCCATCGTCGCGGAGACGAATCGGTGGAGTTGGGCTGCCCCCATGTTCACCCCGCCGTTGTTGAACGAGTAGTAGATGTCCTCGTTGTTGCCCAGAATCGAATAGCCGCCGAGCCAGATCCGCTCCACGGCCTGGTTCGAGCGGAGCGTGAACAGGTTCCGGGTCGTGCGGTCGCCCCCATTGACCCCGCCACCCTCCACGAAGGTCTGGCGCGGCAGGTCGAATTCCACCGCATTGCCGTCGCCGTCCACGCGAAACACGTGCGACCCGCCCCCGTCGAGTCCCGCGTTCGTCCACGATACCGCGACGTGGTGCCACTCGTGCGCTCGCCATCCGCTCACGTCGTGGCTCCGTTCCGAGAAGGCCATCAGCCAGGGGGACAACGGCGAATTCAACGTCAGCGGCGTGCGCTCGAAATAGAAGCGAACGCTGGTCAGCCGGGCAACGGCGCCCCCGAAGTACTCCACTTTGTGACAAAGCCAGAGGTCGTGCGGCTCGGGACGGTCGGCGTCGTGGATCGGATCGTCCTGCACCACGAACACCCAGGCCTCGTCGGTCCCCTGATCGCCGCGTTTCATCAGCTTGATGAAGAACTCGAAGGACCCGCTCTGCATCAGGTCGACGTGGCCCACCGTGCCGTACTGAAGCGCCTCGGGGGTGGGATCCCCCGGCACCGCGCTGCGGGACAGGGTCCCGTCCGGAAGCAGCTCGGAACCCATCAGCACGGTCCGCGACGCTGCGCCGCCGAACTCCTCGCGTCGCGGCGCGGGCGCCGGGTCGAGCGGAGCCCCGCCGGGGGTCCCGGCGTAATCCCCGCCGAACCGGAGGTGCATCCGCGCCCCGCCCGCCGGCGGCGCGTTCTCGCTCGAAATCTGCACCCGCCCGTCGTACTCGAGCACGGGGACGTCCGCCGCCGCGCCGGGGTGGAAGCTCCCGGCAAAGTCCCGCATCGACTCCGGATGGGTCAGGGAGTTCGCCGCCGTGACGTTCACCTCGAAATCCCGCTGTGAGGTGTGATGGAGCAGGCGGGTCACTCTCACGACCGCGCGCAGCGCCTTCTCCGCCATCACCGTCTGCGTCCCGCCGACCCGCGCCGTCACCCGCCCGATCGACTCCACCTCGCAGTATCCCGTCGATCCGAACGTCAGGCACGTCGTCCATCCGTCCAGGTCCGTCCGGTCGACCAGCGACCAGTCGATCCAGGTCTCGGCGCCGCGCGGCGCCGGCCAGTCGGGGTTGCTCTTGTTGTAGAGCGTGTTCGGGTTGAAGTTGGCGAACAGCAGGGCCCACTTCCGCCGGCGGGTCTCGTCGTCTCCCGCGACCAGCGCGTTCACGCCGGGGGTCGCAGCCCACTCCATCAGGTCCCCGAAACACGTGAACGGACCTTCGTACCGGCCGTTCCCATTCAGGTCCGTGAAGGGCTCCCCCGCGTCGTGGCGGCCGTTCGCGTTGGCGTCGGAGAACGGTTCCTGGCGCGCAAGCACGAGCGACCGGGCGATCGCCGCCGCCTCCACATCCGCGATCGCCGGCAGCACCTCCGGCTTGCGCAGAATCGCCACATTCCCGATTCCCGGCCGAGCGCTCGGCGGCTCCTCGACCACCATCGCGCGGCCGCGAATTCCGCCGGCAAGGAGGGCGAACAGCACCGGGTAGGGTGCCGTGTTCACGTTGACGGGGATCAGCGGCTCCCGCCGGTCGTCCTGCCAGGAGTTTTCCGGCGGATTGACGCCGCGGTCGCGACCGAACACGGGCCGGCCCAGCTCCGCGCCCTCGTACCCGGTCGCCGTCCCGGCGACCCTCCCCTCCCCTCGGGCCATCCCCGCAACCGTCACGAAATCGCGCAGCTTCTCCCACTTGGCCGCGCCCAATGCCGGATCCGCGACGATTCCGGCCGGCGGACCCCCCGCATAGTTGCGGGCATACAGGGCCTCGAGCTCCGCCTTCGCGGCAAACAACTGCGGCGCGCCCGCGGGGCGGTTCCGACGCGCGGCCAGCAGAGAGGCGATGTCCGCGGGCTCCAGCGGATTGAGATTCGGATATCCGGGCGGTCCGGGCACGTCGCTCGCCAGCGCCTGCCCGAGGCGCGTCAGGACGGAGCGCAGCACCGTCTCGTGCACCCCGTCCATCGCATACTCGGGGGCACTCGGTCCGGCGTAGAGATTCAGATTCAACTGCCCGGCGCAGTCGAGCACCTTCACCAGAAAGTAGTCGCCGTCCCGCTGGAACGTGCCGGGAAGGTACCCGGACGCGAGCGCACCGGCCGGCGCGGGGGGAGGGATCGGCGAGGGAAGCGAAGGGTTGCGCGCCCGCGCAAGGGGGATTCCGTTCCCGACGTCCACGGGGACCGGCGGCGCGGGGGTCATCATCCGCCACGGCCCCGCATCGTCATTGCGGAACAGCCAGTCCTCTCCGCCGGACGCCGCAGGCCGCGGATCGGTCCACGGACGTCGTCGCAGGACCGCGCGCACGCGCGCCACGGCGGCTTCCACTCCGGACATGGCCAACATCTTGGCGCGCGCCTGGAGCACGAACGTGCCGGCCACCTGCGACTCTACGCGCGCCACGTTCACATAGAGCGTCCCGAGGAGCGCCAGCAGCGCGAGCAGCGATACGCTGACGAGAAGAGCGTAGCCGCGTCGCGAACGGATCGGCGCCCCGTCAGTCTTCACGCGCGCCTCCGCAGCCGCTCCCTGCCGGGCCGTCGGGAAGATCGCGGCCCCTGCCGGGGCCCGGCGGCTATTCGCCGCCGTCCTTCCCGTCCGCCTCCTCCTCGTCTTTCACTTCCTCCACGTGGCCCAGGATCACCGTGATGTTGTCGAGGCCGCCACGGTGGTTTGCCATGTCGATGAGGAAGTCGACCCCGCGCTCGAGATCGCTCTCGGCGTTGAGGAGAATGCTCTCCATCTCGAGATCGGAGACCATGTTGGAGAGACCGTCGGAGCACAGGAGGTAGGTGTCCCCCGCATGCAGCTTCTGGATCTGAATGTCGGGCTGCACGGCTTCACCCACGCCGAGCGCGCGGGTGACGATGTTCTTGTACTTCGAAAGGACGTTGGGGTCGACCTGGACCCCTTGGAGGCGGGACAGCTCCTCGACCCAGGAGTGGTCGTGACTGATCTGCTGGAGCTTTTCGTTACGAACCCGGTAGATGCGGGCATCCCCGACGTTGGCGACGATCGCATAGTCGCCGCGCACGAAGAGGATCGCGATGGTCGTTCCCATCTTGCGCCGCAAGGGATCCTTGAGGTGGCGCTCGTAGATCATCGCGTTGGTGCGCTTGAGCCAATCCCCGAACAACTGGGCGAACTTCCCCATGGTCTGGAGGACGTCGGGCTTGCCGTCGTACAGGACCTCCGTGGGGCTGGCAAAGATGACCTGCTTGCTGAGCAGTTCCACCGCCATGCCGCTGGCGACTTCTCCCGCCTCCAGACCTCCCATGCCGTCGGCCACCACGCAGAGGCCGTCCTCCTCCGAGAAGAACATGGAGTCTTCGTTGTTCTTGCGCTTCATCCCGACGTCGGATCGCCCCGCGATCCGCATCCGCAACTCCATGCCTCAACCTCCGGGAGGAACCAGCCTTGCGACAGGAGCGACCTGCTCCGGCCGCGTCCGCTTCGATGCGACCTGCCCATGCGAGGGTGGTTCGGGATTGCCGCCTTAGAACGTATCGTATCCCGCCTCGCGACTCATTTCAAGTCAATCCCGGGATCCGCCGACCATCAGGGAAAATAGGTCACCGCCTCACGGGCCCGCGGACCCGGATCCTCCACGGGCACCGCCCCCACCAGCGGACGCACCCGATCCGAAGACTCCTTCCCGTACAGGGATGCGACCGAGTCCCGGTACACCCGCCGCCATCCCGGTTCGCGCTCCAACAGGACGGCGACGGGAAGGTCGTTGGGGATCAATACCCACTCGGTCGGATGTTCATCGAGGGCCCGGCGCCAGCGTTCCGAGACTCCGTCCTGGAAGTCCAGGTACTTCTGCTCGATTTCCGGGGGATAGACGGTACGGAATCGCCCGTCGAAGAAGACCTTCACCTCCGGGGACAGGTGCCACATCGAGTACTGCGCCCAGTCGAAGAAGACCAGCAGGTTGCCCTGAGTCCGGGATTCCTTCATCCAGCGGACCGCGTAGAGGGGATATTCGCCCGGATCGCTCGGCAATCCGAACGGACGCTCGAGGTGCAACCCGGAAATCTTCGCCACCAGCACGAGGATCAGGACGCCGATGGAGCCCAGCAGGACCCTGCGGCCGCCGGCGCCGGGAGCCTGCGGCGAGGTGCTGGCGGTCATCCGGGAGCGCAGGGCGCTTTCCAGGTGCTCCGGCAGGCATGCGGCCGCCGTCAGCGCGACGAACGGGAGGTGGCGGACATGGCGGATCCCGAGGAACACGGTCACGCCGAGGAGCGCGAGTTGATACAGGTGCCGGTCACGGCGGGAGAAGGTCCACGCCAATCCGATGACCGCGATGAGGGCGATCGGGATCGCGTATTGCGGCGAAAGGGAGAGCGACGCCCACTCCGTGATCGTGGTGCGGATCGAGGTGACGCTGCGGCCGAGCATGGGGAAGAGTCCGGCCCCGTACGGATTGGCGAGGGTGGCGGCCCCGGCGAGTGCGAGAAGCGACCCCCGGCGGAGTACGACGCGCGCCGTGAGGCTGCGGCCCTCGCCGCGCAGGACGGCCTCGACCGCCTCCGCAAACTCGAAGAGGGCATAGATCCCGAGCCCCGAGAGAAACCCGCCGTGACAGTTGACCCAGGCTGCGATCACGAACGGGATCGCCGGCGTCCAGTCGCGTCCCTTGTGCTTGCGCAGGTGGAAAACCAGCAGGAGGATCGCAAAGAAAAAGTAGGTGAAGGTCTGCGGCCGCACCTGGATTCCCGGCGCCAGCGTGAGGGCGAAGAGGAAGACGACGATCGTGCGCTCGAGCGGGCGGGGACAACGGTCGCGCACGAGCCACCAGCCGATCAGTCCGGCGGCGGAGCCGAGGAAGGCCTGGAGAAGCAGGAGACCGGCCGGCCCGAGCGTCGCGTAGGCGCCGGCCATGATCGCCTCGGCAAGCCATTCGTGATTGTGCCACTCCGCCGGCTGCGGAAGGCTGTAGGCATAGGGATCGAACCGCGGCAGACCGTTCCGGTTGGCCTCCAGGCCGTACAGCACATGGCCCCAGAGATCGGGATCCACGTGGCGATGGGTGCAGAACTGGACTACGAGCAGCGCCAGGGCGACATCGATCCAGAACCGGATGCGCGGATCATCCATGCCTTCCCCCTTCCGGACGATTCCCGGGATCGACCGCCAGCAGATACACGGAGGACGCGAACATGGCCAGCGCGCAGACCAGCGGGAGAACGGGCACATGCGCCTCCCCGTGGAGCCAGGGAACCGCGCGCAAGGCGTCGGACTTGGCGAAACTGACGGCCATCAGGTTGTTGATCCCGTGCGCGAGCACCGCGTGGGCGAGCCCGCCGCCCCGGTAGCACACGAACCCGAACAGGAGCCCGAGCAGGGAGGTGGCGACGACGCGGATGGGGATGACGTGCATCAGGCCGAACAGCAGCGCGCAAGCCGCGAGACCCGCCGTGCGACCGAGCCCGCGTTCGAGGCCGGTGAGGAGATAGCCGCGGAACAGGAACTCCTCGCACATCGCGGGGAGCACGGCCAGGATGAGCACCGCCTGCCACCACGGTTGGGCGACGATCATCTCCAGTTCCCGGCGCAGGATCTCTTTGGCGCTCCACGGGCTGTCGGGGGCGGCGGGGAACCAGAGCGACTGGAGGTAGACGAGTTCGGTGAGCAGAAGGAAGGCCGTCGCGGCGGCCACTGCGGTGAGAAGAAGGCGCCCGGGGGCCGGTCGGAAGATCCGGAACGTGGCGCGGAGGTCCACTCCGAACAGGACGGCGTAGAGCAACGTCGGAAACAGGATGACGCCGAGGGACCCCACGGAGGCGCGTACGGCAGGGGGCTTCCCGGCGAGCACGCCGGAGGCGACGAGGAAGAGAAACATGACGACGACGTACAGGATGAGGGCCTGCCCTCCGGTGGGAAGGGTGGGGGCGGCCCCGGGCATGGGCAGGGGGCCCGGCGCTTCGTCCGGCGGGGAAGCGGCGATCGGGCGACCGGCATCGGCCGCGGAGTCCGGGTCCGGCTTGCCGGGCGCTCCGGAATGCGAGGCGTCGGATTCCGCGGCGCTCATGAGGCGACAGCCCCCTCCTCGCGCTCGACCGCGCGACGGGCCTCTTCGATCTCGCCGCGACGCTTCCCGATCGCCAGGAGCAGGCCGCCCGGCAACGAGAAGAGCAGGTTGAGGGCCCGGCCGATCAGGCTGAGCGTCACGGCTTGCGAGGGGGTCATTCCGACCGGCCCGAAGAGGCGCACGTAGGCCGCCTCGCCCACTCCGAGGCCGCCGATGGAAATCGGCAAGGCGCTGGCGATCATGATCACGGGCAGGAACGAGCAGAAGTGCAACAACTGGACGTTGCGGACGCCGAGGGCGATGGAGAATCCCCACGCTTGCGCCAGCGTGACCAGATGAGAGACGAGCGAAAGTCCGATCGCCGCGGCGGCCGCCGCCTTGTGGTCGCGATAGAGGTGGAGGGCCACATCGACCTCGCGCCGCACGGTCTCGAGCGGCAACCGGCGGAGCGCCCCCTGTACCCACGGGTGCCGACGCGCCCAGGCGCTGAAGTAGAGGACGGCGCCGACGGACAGGCAGCCGACGATCGCCGCCACCACGACCGCGGCCTCCCGCAACTCGGGCCGGTGAAGATTGAACCCGATCGCGAGCAGGGCCACGAGCGCGAGCGAGATGATGCCGGCAAGCCGGTCGACGAAGATGCTGGTGACCGCGCGCGTCTTGTGCGCCGAGTCCTGCGCGACGAGGTAGGCCTTGAGCAGGTCGCCGCCGGTCGACCCGAGCATGAAATTGTTGAAGAATATCCCCACGTAGTTGTAGCGGAACGCATCCCGCCAGCGCACCTCGCACCCGGACACGCGGAGCAGGATCACCCAGCGGTAATTGTTCAGGATGACGGGGATGAGCCAAAGAAAGGCCAGCGGCACGAAGAGCGCGAGATCGAGCGTGCGCAGGACGGTGGGAATGCCGGGCTCCACCAGAGCGGGGGCCTCGGCGACCAGCGCGGAGACCGGCACTTTCTCCTCTGGGCCGAGACGGGGGCGCAGTACGAGCGTGGTCTCGTCTCGCGACACGACCACGCCCACGATCTGACGACCGTCCCGGAGGGTTGCCTGCACGCCGACCCGGTCCCCGAAGGGAAGCCGCGTGAGGACGTACGCGATCAACAGCGCGCTGACGGCGATGCGGAAGGCGGTGCCTGCGATCTTCCTTTTCACGGGCGGTTGGCGGTCCTTCGAGTCGGAGGGATCGATCCGGTCCCCGGCCCCCGGTCAGGAAGCGGTCCCGGCGGCGGGCGGATTCGACGCCGGCGGATCCGCGGCCGGAGGTTCCGGCTCTCGACGCGAACGCGGCTGCGCTGCCCACCAGGCCTCCCACGCCTCCCGGCGCGCCCCGAAGGACTGTCCGGTGAGCTCGAGCAACGCGACGGCGGCCGCCTTCGCCACGCCCGCTTCCGGGTCCGCCGTGGCCGCAATCAACGGCGGCACGGCGCGGTCGCCCCCGATCTTCGCCAGCGTCTGGGCTGCCGCGCGCTTCACGTTGGTGCTCTCATCGGAGCGGAGCAGCGGAACCACGGCATCCAGGCTCGCGGGTTCCCGCATCGCCCCCAGCGCGGTGCAGGCGTCCCAACGCACCACCGCATGGGTGTCCTTGAGGCCTTCGACGAGGTAGACGACCGCCTCGCGGTACCCGAGCTGTCCGAGCGAACGGGCGGCCTGGGCCCGCACCAGAGGATCCGGATCCTTCAGAAGCCGGTCGGTGAGGACCGGGACTGTTTCGGGAACCCGCCGGCGTCCCAGGGCCTCGACGGTTTCACGACGAACATCGGCGTCGGGGTGCATGACGTTGCGCGCGTCGAGCGGGTCCGAGCCGCGGAAGATCGAGCAACCGCCGGCCAGGGACGCCAGCAGCAGCAGCGCGGCCATCCGACCCGCCGGTCGCGCGCGTCCTGACGTCGGCGCCGTCATGTCCAATTCCCTCTCCGCCCCGCTACGGCTGGCTCATCGTCGCCTGGCGGTAACGCACGACGCCGTCGGCGATCGACTCGGCAATCCGCTGGCGCATGCCCGCATCCTTCAGCAACCGCTCCCCCTCCGCATTGGAGAGGAATTCGGTTTCCACCAGCACACCGGGGCAGCCGGCATTCTTGATGACATAGAAGGCGGCAGTCTTCACCCCGCGACTCGGAATTCCGAGTCCGCGCAAGCCCCGGTCGATCTCCTCGGCGAGGCGTCGACTGCGGGCCACGTGTCGGGCCGCAGTTCCCGCGGTGGCAAGAAACACCTCGCACCCGCGCACACTGCGGGTCGGCGAGTGGTTGGCATGGATGGAGACGAACAGGTCGGGGCGGAGTTCCTGGGTGAACTTGGCCCGAAGGTCCAGGTCCGTGCGCACGTTTGAGGACAGGGCGCGATCATCCTGCCGGGTCATGTGCACCTGCCAGCCCCGCTCCTGCAGCTCGTTCTGCAGCCGCCTCGAAATGTCGAGCGTGACGGTCTTCTCCAGGGTTCCGGCCGCGCTCTTCGTTCCGGTGTGAGGTCCGCCGTGGCCGGCATCGATCACCACCCGTCCCCCGGGTCCCGACCGCGGCCGCGGGGCCGAGGCGGATCGCGGGATCGGGGCGGACCGCGCCGCCGACGCGCCGGCCGGGGGGGCGGACTTGCGAAGACTCCGCTCCACCAGGGCTTCCAGCAGCACCCGGGAGATTTCCGGCACCACCAGGTCGTCCGTCGTCGCCACCGGAGCCGCCGGCAGCGTCTCCACCCGGTCGTTGAACAGCATCCGGGCCAGGCCCGGACCGAGGTGCACGATCACGCCGCTGCCGCGGAGGGTAATGCGCCCGCTCAGCGCATCCTCCTCGCGCGTCAAGCCATGCCGGTCGGCCAGCATCCGGGTGGAGGTTCCCGCTTGGGCCGCGGCCGTGGCCGTCCCGAGGGCGAGGAGGGGCGGAAGCAGGGCAAACCGGAGCAGCAGGCGGAGGTTCACGGGGCGTCTCCTGGCAGAGTCGGAATTATACAGGTCGAGTCTCCGGGGCGAAAGAGTTCCATCGATCCCGGTTCCGGATCCCGGTTCCCCGATCCCGCCCGCCCGGTGCGCGGTCGCCCGGGTCAGGGGCGGGCGGAGGCCTTCCACTCGCGGGCGAGCAGCGACATGCGGACCATGTCGTGGAATCGGCCCTGGTGGAAGTACTCGTCGCGCAGCACGCCTTCCTGTTGATATCCCAGCGCTTCGCAGATGTGGCGCATCCGCGCATTGCCGGTGAAAAAGATGGTCCACAGCTTGTTCAATCCCAGGTCGCCGAAGGCGAGAGGCAGCAACTGCCCCATGGCCCGTCGTGCGTGTCCCTTCCCCCACTCCGACTTGCGGCCCAGGACGATCCCCAGCCGACCGTGGCGGGCGGGGCGATAGATCTGGTGGATCCCGATCTGGCCGATGTACTCGCCCGCGCCGTTTTCCAGGGCGAACACGCGATCGGTCTCGGAGGCGAAGAGGGCGGTGAGATACTCGCGCTCCTCTTCCCGCGTGAACACGTGGTCGAAACGGGCGAGGTTCTTGGTGACCTCGGGGTCGTTCACCCACTCCAGGACCCCGTCCAGGACCGACTCGACATCGGTCGGTCGGAGCGGACCGCGCAACCGCGTGACGATTCCGCCGGCATCCTCTGCGGACATGGCGAACTCCCTTGACAGCGGATCGGTGGCGCTGATTGAATCGCGGCGCCCCGCCGCGACGGTTTTCCGCTGGACCGAGGACGTTGGGATCCGAGCCTTGGAAGACGCGCCTCCCGCCCCCTCCCGATGCCTGGTCCTCGGCGGCGGCGGCGCGAAGGGCGCGTTCCAGGTCGGCGCCCTCGACTACCTCGTCAATGTCTGCGGGCTGCGCTTCCCCCTCATCGCCGGCGTTTCGGTCGGCGCCCTCAACGGCGTCGTGATGGCGCAGACGCACCCGGATCGCCTGCCGCAGGCGATCGAGGACCTGAAGACCATCTGGCTCGCCGAAATCAAGGGGCCGGAGAGCGTTTACACGCGACGCGGATTCGGCGCGGCCTCGATCGTCGCGTTCAAGAGCGACAGCCTGTACGACAACACGCCCTTGCGCCGGTTGGTCCAACGCTGGATGAGGGTCGAGGACCTGCGCGCCTCCCCCACCCTGCTTCGGGTCGGCCGGGTTTCCCTCCAGACGGGAAAGTTCGTCACCGTCGACAGCGCGCACATGACGCTCGACGACGTCATTGCCAGCACCGCATTCCCGTACTACTTCGAGCCGGTCCGGATCGGCGGCGAGCCCTTCGCGGACGGCGGCCTGCGGAACGTGGCTCCGATCGAGACCGCATTCGAGTTGCTCGGGGAGCGCGCCCCCGGGACCGGCCCCAAGATTCTGTATGCGATTCTGTCGACACCGGCGCACGTGCGCCCCCTACCGAATATCGACATCCTGGACGACGCGCTGAAGATCCTCGAGCGCGCCATCGAGATCCTCGGGGCCGAGGCCTACGAACAGGATCTGCGGCTGGCGGAGGACGTGAACCGCCATGTCGGCGCGCTCGCGCGGTTGCGGGAGGTGTTGCTCGGCTCCGGCTCGACTCCCGACGAGGTGGAGGCCCTGTTCCGCCGGGCCGGGGTGCCGGCGCACGCCTATCCCCACGCGGACCTCCTACGCATCGAGCCCGAACAGCGGATCATGAACTTTCTGGACTTTTCCCCCCCGCGGATCCGGCAGGCCATGGAACACGGCGCGAAAATGGCGGAAAAGGCGGTCGCGCATGCGCGCGCGATGGGCGTGCCGCTCTAGGCGGCGGATGGGGGCGGGACATGCACCTGGTGTTCGAACTCGGCGCGGCCTGGACGGCAGAGGCGTGCGGCCCCCGGGTCGAGGCCTTGGGCCGGGAAGGGCGCGCCCGGGTGCTTCCACGCCCGGATGGAACCGGCTGGACGCTGCGGGCCGGCGCGCCCCTGGCGCTCCACCCCGATCTCTTGCCCTTGCGCATGGACCTCGTCCCCGCGCACGCCGACCGGCCCGCATCGGCATCGGCCCGGTTTGGCGGCCTCCCCTGGATGCGCCGGCCCGCCCGCGCCGCCGCGCGACGGCGCGTCCACGAGTGGCTCGCCTCCCTTGCCCCCGCCGACGCCCCCCTGCCTCCGGCCCCCGCACGACCGCTCCGGCCGGATTTCCCGCTGCGCAGTTTCAGCGTCTTCCTCTCCCTCCTGCTCAGCACCTGCGCCGGGATCTTCGTGATGTGGCTCTTCGGGCTCTCCCTGCTCGGGGCGGAGACCGGCGCCCCGCCGGACTACTTCGGGATCACCCGGCTCTCCGAGTTGCCCCTCGGCGACCGGATCCGCATCGGCTGGTTCATGGCCTTCTCCATGGGTTACCCGCTCGGGTTCCTTTCCGGACTGCTGTGCGTCCTGGCCGAATACGTCTCTTCCCTGGGGACCGCCTTGCCCTGGGTGTTCGTCGCGCTGGCCGGTTGGCTCGGGTTCATGGCCTGGGCCCCGGGTGTGCGGGTCCCGGCGGTGGCGGCCGCCGTCGCCCTCCCGCTCCTGTGCTGGCTGGCCTACGGACTCCCGTGGGCGCTGCGGCAGGAAGTGGAAGCATGAGGGCGCCGACCGGCCGAAGTCTCCTCTGCGGGGTGCTTCTGCTCCTCGCGGCAGGCCCCTCCCCGTCCCTCGCGCAAGAGGCGCCCGCGCGGCACGACCGCGTGGAGCGGGTTCCCGAGGCGCGCGCGATGGTTCAGCTGCGGGATCGGTGGTTCCTGCTCAATCCGGTTGGACGGGCCGCGGTGGACTTCTACTACCGCTGGTCCCCGTATGCGGCCTTCGCGGTGGAGCAACCGGGGCGGGACCGCCACAAGGCCCTCGCCGTCGCCGGGATCGCCGGCCTGCGCGGACTGTTCCGGGGCGCGCTGCTGTGGATGCCCGCGGCCGGGGCCCTGATCGTGCTCTGGTTGGCGGCCGCCCTCTCGGCGCTGCTGCGGCGTGTCCCAGGGGCGCGGGAATGGGGCGGACGCAACCGCGGCCGCCTCCTGGCCGGCGCCGTCGCCGCCTTCCTGGCGTGGGTCGCCTGGGCGCAGTTCCATCCCGACGCGATCGACCAGCGGGCCCGCATCGCGGCCATTCGGGAAGCCTTCGAACGTGGGGAGTTCGCAGCGGACGCGGTGCAACGATGGAGCACCGATGCCGATCCGGACGTCCGTTACGAGATCTTCTATGCCCTCGCGGAGAGGCCGTCGGCGGAAGATCGCGCGATCTTCCTCGCGGGTCTGGAGGATCCCGACTTGCGCGTCCGCTCCTGGGCGCTGAACGGACTCGGCAACCTCGGCGATCGGGAGGCGGTCCCCGCGATCGTGCGCACCCTCTCCTCCCCCATCTACAACATCCGATACCGGGCCGCGTGGGCGCTCGGCGCGATCGGGGATCCCGCCGCGATCGGACCCCTGCAGGATCTCCTGCGCCGCGACCCGCACGTGTACGTGCGCTACTACGCGGCGGATGCCCTCGACAAATTCCAAGACCTCCCGGGAGGAAAATGAACGTCGAGCCCGATCCGGGTCGAAAGCGCGGTTCCGCGTCGATCCTCGCCCTCCTCTCGTCAATCCTCGTCCTCGAGTGCGCGCTCGCATTCGGATTCGGCGCGCTCGTGCCGTACGCGCGCGGATGGACACCACCGCCGTGGCTGGTCGCCGGAGCCCCGCCTGCCGAGGCGCCGTCGATCTGGCTCGCCGCCCTCGGTCTGGCCCTCACGACCGTGGTCCGCTTCCTCCAGGTGGCGCTCGCCTGCATCTGGGTCCGCCGCGCGCAACTCCAATCCGAAACGGGACTCGCCTTCGCCTGGGGGCGACGCTCTCTCGCCGTGGCGGCCGGATCGCTCGCCTTCGTCGCTTGCGGCGCCGCCATGATCGAGGCGGTCTGCCGCCTCTGGCTCGACGTCCGCTTCGTCCAGGACGTCCTGCTCGGCGGGGGCGCCGAACCGGCCTTTCGCGCGGCCCCCTATTTCGCCCTCACCCTGCTGGCCACCGGACTCGTGGGCCCCGTGGCCGAGGAGGTGGTCTGCCGGGGCCTCGTCTACGTCCCGCTCCGCCGCCGGTACGGAGTCGTGCCGGGCCTGCTGGTATCGGCCGCCCTGTTCACCGCCATCCATCGCGTGGCCGATCCGATCGGCTCCATCCTCATCGCGGTCGGAGGGATGATGTTCGCCGCCGCCTGCGAACTCGGCCGCGGCCTGGCCGCCCCCGTCGTGTTTCATTCCGTCTACAATTCCGCCCTGACCCTGCTCCGACATCCGGACCTCTCCGCCTCCTGACCCTCAACCCGGCAGACGGGCGGTCCGCGATTCTTCCGTCGGCCCATTCCAACCCGGACCTTGACGGCGGGCCGGCGCTGCCCGACACTGCCCCCATCAGAACCCTTGGACATCGGCCCTCCCACGGGGGCCGCGCGCCCCGGGGACCCGGAACCTCTTCAGGAGATACCCGCAATGCCTGCCCACGCCGGTTGCCCTTCCCCTCGATGCCTCCGCTTCCTGACTGCGGTCCTGCTTTGCGGACTCTCCCTGGCCGCGCCGGTCGCGGCGGAAGATTCGCCCGCGGCACCCGAGGGCCGGGCGGGCGAGCCCGCGAACGGACTCACCTTCGTCCTGACCATGGACCAGTCTCGCATCGGTGAAGGCGAGGACTGGACCGGCCGCCTGGAGTGCGTCAACAGCGGCGCGTCCCCGGTGCGGGTCTTCCCCGGCTTTGCCCTGGACATCCGTCTGACCCGACGCGACGGCAAGAAGGCGGAGGCCACGCGATACATCGGCAGCGGAATCTTCGATCCGGACGAGGAGCGAAAAAGCGTCGCGGTCGTTCCGCCGGCGGGAAGACTCGTGCTCGCGACCTTCTCCGAGCAGAACGAACCCTATTCCAGCCTGGGCGGGTTCGGCGGACGCGCTCATTTCGCCTGGCGACTCACGGCAGGGGATTACGACCTTACCATCGGCTGCGCATCGAACGACGCATTCCTGGATCGGCTCGACCTCACGGACGTCTGGCGGGGCAGCGGGGCGAGCGGAACCGCGTCCGTTCGGGTATCGGCCCGGGAGATCGACGCGCCGGTCGTGGACGGACTCCAACTGATCCTGGAGACGCAGACCGACACGACCCGGAACGACCCGATGACGCGGAAGACCGGTCGGATGCGCTTTCGCAACGTTTCGGATCATCCGATCATCGTCGATGCCGGGGCCCGCCTCGTGGTCGAAGTCACGAAGGCGGACGGAACGAAGACGCCGGCGTCCCCGGTGGTTCTGGAACGAGAGATGCGCCAACGCAGGCAGGATTTCATCACCCTCCAACCCGGGGAATCGCTGTGGATGTGGAAGTTCAGCGCCACGATGATGGGGGTGGAGGGGATTCCCCGGATGGTCCTCGACCCTGGGGAGTACCGCTTCGTCGGACGCTACGAATGCGCGCGGGACGAATCCGCCGCGCACGGGGCCGGGGGTCCCGCCTGGACCGGAACGCTCCAGAGCAATACCGCGAAGGTCTTTGTGCCCTGATTCGGAGTGCGGGACCGGGTCCGGGCCCCCCGTCCTGCCCCCGGACCCTGCGGAACTCGTGAGGTTCCCGGTCCGCCCGGGCCTGCCGCCGCAGATCGTCGGCGTCCGCGCCGGGTGCGGCGGGGATCCCGGCCGGGGCCCCGGAAATGCATTGACACGCGGGGCGGCGGCCGATAGCCTTGCCCTGTTGCGATGGATCGGTCCCGATCAGGTGTCTGGACATGACGGACGCTGTGCGCCCGCAGGAGGGGGGTCCCCACCCTGCTCCGCCCCCCCGCGTGACCGTGGTCATGCCCGCCTACAATGCCGAGCAGACCCTGGAGCGGACCGTCCGCGAGATCCCCGGGGGAATCGTCCACGACGTCATCGTGGTCGACGACGCGAGCCACGACCGCACGGTCGAGGTGGCCCGGCGCCTCGGACTCACCTGTTTCGTCCACCCGCGCAATCGCGGGTACGGCGGCAACCAGAAGACCTGCTACAGCCAGTCGCTGGCGCGCGGGACCGACATCATCGTGATGCTGCACCCGGACTACCAGTACGATCCGAAACGGATCCCGGCCTTGATCGCCCCGATTCTCGAGGGACGCGCCGACGCGGTTCTGGGTTCCCGGTTGGCGGACGGCGGCGCGCTCAAGGGCGGTATGCCGTTCTACAAGTTCCTCGGCAACCGCTTCCTGACGATCGTGGAGAACTTCATCCTGGGCACGCGGTTGACCGAGTTGCACACCGGGTTCCGCGCCTACTCCGCGCGCGCCCTGGAAGCCGTGCCGTTCCACGGGAACGGCGAAGGATTCGTCTTCGACACGCAGATCCTGGTGCAATTCGTGCACCGGGGATACCGCATCGCCGAAATCCCCGTCCCGACCCGCTATGCGCCCGAGTGTTCCTCGGTCAATTTCTGGACGTCGTGCGCCTACGGTTTCGGGACCCTGTGGACGCTCGCCCGATTCGTCGCCGATCGATGCGGGCTGGTGCGATCGCGCCTGTTCCGCGCCGCGGAGACGGGTGAGCGGTTTTCCCAGCCGGTCGGCGCCGGCGCTTCGCCGGGAGATCCCTCATGACGGACGCCGCCGCGCGACGGGTCCAACGCGCCCTCCTGGTGGTGCCTCCGACCGGCTTCTACGTCCGGGAGGGCCGCTGTCAGGCCCACCTGAAGGGATTCAACGCCTTCATGATGCGCCCGCCCATCGAACTGGCGCAGTCCGCCGCCGTGCTCGAACGGGCGGGGGTGGAGGTGCGGCTTCGCGACTTCCCGATGGAGGGACTCGCCTGGCCGGACTTCGAGGCCGAGGTGCAGTCGTTCCGGCCGGATCTGCTGTTGATCGCCACCACCGTCCCCTCGTTCCGCGACGACATCGAGGCCGCGACCCTGGCGCGCCGGCACTGTCCGGACGTGATCACCGTGACGGAGGGCACCGCGGTCCCGTGGGTGGACATGAAGACGCTCGAGACCTGCCCGGCGCTCGACATCGTGATCCGCAAGGAGCCGGAGCAGGTCGTGGAGGAACTCGCGCTCGGGAAGTCCCGCAGCGAGATTCTCGGCATCACCTATCGGGATCCGTGCGCGCCCGGAGGGTTCGCCACCACCGGGGAACGCCCGTGGATCGCGGACCTCGACACCCTGCCGCGCCCGGCGCGGCACTTGATCCGCAACGAACTCTACCTGCGCGTCGACACCGGGCGGCCGCAGACCGCGCTTCTGATGGGACGCGGCTGCCCCTACCCCTGCACGTTTTGCCTGGCGCATCCGGCGGCGGGCGCCCGCGCGCGGCAGCGGAGCCCCGGGAAGATGGTCGACGAGATCATCGAGTGCCGGGACCGCTTCGGCATCATCGACTTCTACCTGAAGAGCGACCTGTTCACGATGTACCCCGCGTGGGTCGAGGAGTTCTGCTCCGAGGTCGACCGCCGCGCGCCGGGAATCCACTGGGTGTGCAACAGCCGGGCCGACACGCTCACCCCCGACCTCGCGCGACGGATGCGCGCGTCCGGCTGCTGGGGCGTCGCCTTCGGCATCGAGAGCGGCAACGAGGAAACCCTCCGGCGCATCCGCAAGGGGATCACGCTCGCCGACGCCCGCCAGGCGATTCGCACCTGCCATGACGCCGGCATGATGTCGTACGCCTATTTCATGATCGGGTTCCCCTGGGAAGACCGGGCCCGCATCGAAGCGACGATCGATTTCGCCTGCGAGATTTCCAGCAACCTCGTCGACTTCTTCTTCGTCTACCCCTTCCCGGGAACGCCCCTGTTCGACGAGTACCGCCAGGCGGGCTTGCTCGCCGACGAGATCCCGCGATTCCCCCAGTCCGAGCCGGCCTGCGGCACGCTCCACCTGTCGGCGCAGGACCTGAAGAACCTGAAGTCGAAGGCGATGCGGCGGTTCTGGCTGCGCCCGGGGCAGGTATGGCGCAACCTCAAGCACGTCAAGACGCCCAGCGTGGTATGGAACTACGCGCGACTCTTCGCCCGCAGCCTGGTGGCGCCCGGGGTCGGCGGATAGCGGGGCGGCCGCCCGCTCACGAGGCCGCCGGCGACTCGCCTGCGATTTCCACGACCCGCAGGCAAACCATGGTCACGTCGTCCCGCTGCGGCGTCGCCCCCGAATGGGCCTTCACCTTCTCGTCGATCGCCGCCAGGATCGCCGCGGGAGGATCGTCGCGATGGGCGCGCACGATCTCCAGGACCGGATCCCGTCCGAGCAGTTCGTTGGCGGCGTTCATCGCCTCCGTCACGCCGTCCGTCAACGACAGCAGCAGATCTCCCGGCCGGATCCCGGCGATACGGACCGGGGGGAAGTCGGTATCCTCGATCATCCCCAGCGGGATTCCGGTGCTGTCGAGTTCCTCGAACCGGTCTTCCGCGCGGCGATACAGGATGGCCGGGTCGTGGCCCGCGCTGGTGTACTCGAGTAATCCGGTCGCAGGGTCGAGGATCCCGAACAGGAGGGTGATGAAGCGGTCCCCTCCCATATCCGCGGTCAAGCGCTGGTTCAGCCGAACGAACAGCTCGCCGAGGTCGGCGATGAGCCCCACATAGGCGCGGAGAAAGGCGCGCGCCGTGGTCATGAGAAGGGCCGGGCCGATCCCGTGACCGGTCACGTCCCCGACGCAGAATCCCAGTCGGCCGCCCGGCAAGGCGAAGAAGTCGTAGTAGTCCCCTCCGGAGTCGTCGCACGGCCGGCTCATGCCGTCGATCGCGAGACCGGACACGACCGGCGGGGAGGCGGGAAGCAGGCTTTTCTGAATCGCCCCCGCCACTCGCAGTTGTTCCTTGAACCGCGCCCGCTCAAGCGCCGCCTCGTGCAGCATCGCATTCTCCATGGCGATGCTCGCCAGCCCGGCGATGGTCATCAACACATCCTGGTCTTTGCGCGTGAACGACGCCCCCTCCGAGTTTACGATCGCCAGACACCCGAGGCTGCGGGACTGTGTGGCCAGAGGAATGACCAACAGGTTGGTCAGACGGGCCTCCACGCCCTGGATGGAGAGGCGGGGGTCGTTCCCCACGTCGGCCGCGAGCAGGGGCTCGCGCGTCTCCACCACCCGGTCGACGACGCGGGTTCCGTCGGAGAAGCGGACCGCCGAGAGAATCGTTTCCGGAAGGCCCCATTCGACGCGAGTGGACAATCCCTTTTCCTCGCTGACGAACAGGAGGGAGCCGACTTCCGCGGAGACGACGGACAGCGCCAGCTCGACGACCTTGACCAGGATGACCTCCAACTCGAGATTGCCGAGGAGATCGCCGGTCTGGGCGATGGCGGCCAGCTTCGCGGAATCGACGGCGTGCGCGCGCAGAACCTCGTCGACCAGCTGCACGCGGATGAGGGAGAGGGCCGCCTGCTCGGCGAGCACTTCGAGCGCGGGCATCGCCGCCTCGGGAACCGGGTCGTGGAGCGCGAGAACGCCGTAGCGCTCCCCCTGGTGGACGAGGGGGAAAGCGGCGTGGAGCGAAACGCGCGCCGTTCCCCAGGTTTCCGTCGGCGGCGCGGCATCGGCACGGAACGTCGTCCCGTCGCGGAGGACGCGCCCGCAGGGACCCGAATCGACCGGAATCGACTCCCCCACCCGCACCTCCGGCGCTGCCGACAGGTAGGGCGAGAGGGCACGTCCGTCCGGGGAAGCGAACAGGACGGTCGCGGTCCCGCCGCAGCCGAGGGCCAGAAGCGTGTCCTGGATTCCGGCGGCGAGCTCCTCCGTGGACTTCGCGGAGTGGAGCGCAAGCGCGATTCGGCGGGCGAAATCTCCGCCCGGAGTCAGGTCTTGAGGCTGTCGCACAGGGCGCGGATGTGCTCCACTTCCTGGTCGGCGATTTCTTGAAGGCGCACGAGATCGGGCTCCCCGAGTCCCAGCATCTCCAGGACGGGAACCGCCGGGGGCTGCAAGGGGGACGGGCCCGCCTGCAACCCGATGCCGGCGGCGTTCATATAGGCGTTCGCGACGTGGACCACGGCGGTGTGCCGGGGATACCGGACGGCCTGCGCGGGACCGTGGTGCGCGCGCACCACCTCCTCCACCTGGGCCGGGAAGTTCCACCGTTTCGCCACCCGCACGCCGACTTCGGTGTGGTCGAAGCCGATCAGGCGCCGCTCCGCCTCGAGGTCGCTGAGCGGCTTGCCGGCGCGCATCTCTCGCAGGGCCTCCAGCGAGTCGCGCAGGAATCCGTCGAGCACGAGTTTGCCGATGTCGTGCAGCAATCCGGCGAGGAAGAACTCCGGGACGATCTCGCGGTCGATTTGGACGTGGGTGGCCAGACGCTTCGAAAACACGGCACACGCCAAGGAGTGCTTCCACAGACCGAGTTCCGCGTATCCGTAGGCCTCCATGGGACGGTTCATGAACTTGGTGGCGGAGGCGGCGAGGACCACGTTCTTGATCGTGTCGTACCCGAGTACCACCACGGACTCCTGCACGCTGCTGATCCGCCGGGTGCGGCTGTAGAACGACGAATTGACCAGCTTGAGGATGCGTCCGACCAGGACCTGGTCCTGACGCAGCACGCCCTGGAGGTCCTTCGCGGTGGAGTTGGCGTCGTTCGAAAGTCGCAACACCTCGACGACGACGGCCGGCAGCGCGGGGAGGCGCTCGATCTGGACGATGATGTCCTGTTCGATTTTTGCGCGGGCGACGACGTTGGAAACCGGCTGACGGGGCGCTCCCGGCGGAACGAGCGGCCCGGTTGGCGGATTGAACATGAGCCCCCCGATCGATGCTGGCGGGGTGCATGATATCGCCCAAGGAAGGGATTGGCAAGCCCGGCCCCATCGGAAGTTCGCCGATGACCGCATCGCAAGTGCCGTGCGCCGGGCCCCGGACCGGCGAGCGCTTGACCGGCCTTGGCGGCGCGCCCCGATCCGCGCCCGAGGCGGGGAGGCTCGGGACCGGTCCATGCCGGAGTCCGCGCGTCCGCTTTGGATGCCGAACGATTCGTCGCGGATTGCATTCGGGTACGTGCGAATGCTACATTCCGCCCGGACGACGGAGAGGGCGAACGATGCTCACGCGACGGTGGCTGTGGACGACCCTGCTGATTCTGGCCATCCCGTGTGGTTGGGCGCAGACGATCGCGCTCGACGGCGAGCCGGGCGACTGGGATCCGGGCATTCTGGTCCGCGATCCGGAGGGAGACTCCCGAGGGCCGACCGGCAGCGACATTCTGGCGGCCGCCGCGGAGCGGGAGGAGGACCACCTCCTCGTGCTGATCCGGGTCGCCGGTCGTCCCGAGGTGCGACACTCCACGCTGGCCTATCACGTCGACTTCGACTTCAAGGGATACGTGGGACGCCGCGTGAGCGTCTGGGGGGACGGCGTCGACCTGTCGGGCCGGATCGTCTACTCCTGGAAGTCCCGCCAGGCGCGTCCCCAATCCGTGATTGCCGACGGCGTGGACGCGCGCGCCGGTTCTGCCGTCGAGATCCGGATCCCGTTCGCGCTCCTGGGGGGCGCTCCGGCCCGACCGGTCCGGATCAAGGCGAGCACGGCCGACTTCCGGACCTCGGCGGAGATGGACGCCCTCGCATGGATCTGGGATCCGCGCGAGCCTCCCGCCGCGCCGTCCCTCGGACGCATCCCTCTCCCCCCGAGACCGGCGCCTGGGGTCTTTGCCGGGTATCGCGGGCCGGACGGGACGCAGGAGCGTTGGGCGGTGGTCGCGGGCGGGCCGGACGAGTGGATCGTCGAACACCGCCGGGTCGCGGCGGGCGCCATCGCGGTGAGCGGATATGCGGTGGACGGCGAAGGTCGCATCCGACACGCATGGGAGGGAGTCCCGGGCGGTCCGGCACGGCTGCTGCCTACGGTCGCGCATCCGGAAACCGCGGAGGTTGCCGGCCCCGTCTTCACTACCGAGTCGGCCGAGGTCGTCGAGGTCCCGGCGGGTCGATTCCCGTGCACGCGTGTGGTCGTGCAACGTGCGCCCCCGACTCGCGGCCGCACCGGCGCCCGATTCGTGGAATGGTACTCACCGGACGCGCCCTGCGCGCCGGGACTGGCGGGGCACCCGGAACTCGGCGGACTGGTCCGCAAGACGGACGCGGCGGGGGTGCTGGTCGCGGAGTTGTCCGAGTCAGGAACGGACGCGCACGCCGACCTGGAGCGTCCGTAGGGAAACGCCGCCCGACGGCCGCGGGATTTCCAGGCCTTCCGGTCCGGAATCCGCTCCCGCGACCGAAGAGTCAAGCGCCGGCGCCGCTGCCGATTGCACCCGCGCCCGGGGGATCGGACGAGGAGCGCGTTAGTCCGAGCCCCGCACGCCGCTGGTCAAGCGGATCAGCGTCTCGAGCTCCTGCGCGGCTCCTTCGAGCCAGAGCAGTCGCGCTTCGATCGCCTCCGCGCGGCGTTCGAACTGGTTTCGCTCCGCTTCCACGGTCCGCTTGCGCGCCTCCGCCAGGGCCTCGTCCTGCTGCGTCCGACGACGCAGGATTGCCTCCTCCAGAGAGCGGGACGCCGCGTTCATCCGGTCCAGGGGCAACGCCGCGGCGATGGCCGGGGACATGGCATCACCGAGGCGGCGCGCCATGAGGCGAATCGGCTGCGTACCGAACAAATGGGCGCGAAGGCGATCGAGGGTCTCCTCCAGGAGGGCGAGTCGCCTCTGGCGCATGGCGAGCTCCGCCTCGCGGATGCGGCGGCGCATTTCGACTTCCGCCGCCGATCGACCGGCGGCGACCGCTTCCTCCGGCCCGGGATTCTCCAGCCCGCTGACGATGCCCCGGACGATGTCGCGCCGCGACTGGACGGCGACCATGTGCTCGATCCCCTGATCGTCTTTCGGAAGCGGGGTGAAGGCCTGAAGCACCCAGGATCCGAACTCCGGCGGAAGCCCCTCGGTGCCCGCGCGATCCAGGGCCTGGCCGATCCGCTGCAGCAGGACATGTTCGAGGGCCCGGGACTCGAGGTACGCGATGGCGGCGTCGCGTTCGGGCTGCGGAGAGTTTCCCTGGGTCTCCACCTCGGCCAGGCGGGTGCGCAGCGTGGTCCAAAGCGGACCGAGTTCGGCGCGCAGGGTTTCCTCGAGTGCCCGCAAGGCCTCGTCCTGCGCCTCCATCAGCGTCAACCCCTCCTCGAGGTAGTGACGAATGGTGCGCTGGACGCAGAGGTTCGCGGCCGCGGCGCGCAATTCCGGACGGGCGTCCACGCCGGCATCGAGGGGGCCGAGCCCGGCCGAGGCCGCTTCGAGGGTTTCCTCCAGTGCGGAGATTTCCGCCTTTCGCCGTTCGATGCGGGCCTGCAGATCCGCGCGCGAACGTTCCATCTGGTCGAGGTCTCCCAGGGCGGCGATCCGGGCGTCGGAGCGGATCTCCTCCAGCAGCCGCAGCGTTCGAAGTCGATCTTCCCGGAGGGCGGACAATTCCGCCTCCCGGCTGCTGAAGTCGAACGCGGGGGCGGCGTCTCCCGTACCCGCGGTCGCCCGCTGCAGGACCTGCGCGAGCACGGACATCCGCGCGCGCAGCGACCGTCGCTGGCGCTCACCGATTTCCAGCGCCTCGCGCGCCGCGCGCGAGAGCTCCTCGTCTCCGGCACCCGCCTGTGGATCCCCCAGGAACCGGACCGCCGCGCGGGTCGTGGGCGCCTCCACCTCGACTTCCCGGTGGAGCTCCAGGAACGGGGCCACGGCCAACTCCGTGGCCGCCGCCGCGGTCCACGAGCGCACGATCCGCTCCAGGAGCGCCGTCTCCGCGGCGAACGTCTCCTCGGACTGCTGCAGGCGGGGCCGAAGTTCCTTCCACAGCGTCACCTGGCGCGCCGCCACCCGGCGTCGCGCCTCCAGGAGCATCTCTTTCTCCCGAAGCGAGAGTTCGAGTCGGATCGTGGAACTCCCGGGCGCCGGGGGCGCGGCCAACTGCTTGCTGATCTCCGCAACCTCCCGCGCAAGCCCTTGGCTCTCGCGCACTGCGTCTTGCCACCGCTCGAATCCCGTAATCGCGCGCGCGAAGAAATTGAGCGCGGACCGCGCGGAGGCGGCTGCGGAAATCGCCCGTCCACCTTCCGTGACGGCCGCTCCGGCGGGCCCCGTGTGCTCGACCAGCCCTTGCAGGTCCTTTTCGGAGTCCACCGGCGGCAGCGGTGCTTCCCCCTTTCCGGATTCGTCGCGCAGGCGCACCGCCTTGTCGACCGCGTCGAGCGCGGGCCGGATCCGCTCTCCCACCGCCTGCGCCTCCCGGCGCAACAGGTCCCGCAGGTCCCGCGAAGCCTCGACGATCTCGCGACGCCATTCCTGTTCCTTGAGACAAATGGTCAGTCGCGCGCGCACCAGCTCCTGCTCGGTCCGCGTGGCGGGCGTGTCGGCGCGCAATCGCTCGATCGTATTCGTTACCGCGGCAAGTTCGAGTTCCGCCTTCTCCAGGCGCTTCTCCAGATCCGGCAGGGACCGCTGGACCAGGGTCTCGTACTGCTCAAGGCGGTAGCCGACCTCCCAGGTGCCGTCCCGCATCTTTCGTTCCATCTCCAGCCAGCGGTCGCGCGCCTCGTGCGCGCGACGGTCCGCCTCGGCCCGCTGAGTCTCGAGTTCGCGCCTTCGGCCTTCGGGGAGCTGGCGCTCCTGCGCCTCCAGCCGGATCTTCTCCGAGAGGATCTCCAGCACCACGCGGGTGCGGAACGTTGGTTCCGGATTCCACCGGCGCAGCGCGGGCGGCACCCGCAGGTCCACCTCCTGGTTGAACTCGGTCAGGCTTTCGATCGCGATCGGCGGGGACGTGGGGCAGGGGTTCAGCGCCGCCTCGACCGCCTCTCGCTCGAGCGCGGGCACGACCAGGTTCCGTCCCCCCGGGAGCGCCACGGGAATCGGGGATTCGCTCAAGACCGTGTATCCCGCCGCAGGCCTTCCGGTGAAGGCGACCCGGATCGCATGGGGCGCCAGCGCGACCAACCGGTCCACCTGGACGTTGATGGACTGCGCGCGGGGCGTAAAGGCTTCGCCCAGGAAGATCAGGGGGCACGAAATCGCCGCGCCGGCCGCCGGTTCGGTTCCGACCGCCTCGGCCGGCATCACGATGGCAGCCGTCCCCAAAAGGTCGGCCGGTGGATTGTCGCGTCCCGCCAGCCAGTACGGGATGAGTCGGGGCAGGAGCACGGCCCGGTCGAGATTCCGTCCGACGAGCTCATATCGGATGGACGGCAGACGCTGCTCATAGAGGGTCGTTTCCGCCTCTCGCCCCGCGTCCACGAGTTCCCCTTCCGGCTGAGCCACCACGCGCTTGCCCGGGACGAGCGGGAACCGGCGCGCCGCGCCGTCCGCCGACTCCACCACCCGAACCGGCCCTTTGAGCCGGAAGGTCGCCTCCTGGTTCGCCCACAGCGCGAGGGCCAGGGCCAGCGCCAACCCCTTGAGGGCGCCGTCGGCCGCCCAGCGTCGCGGGGAGATCCAGGAGGGTCGGTGCGTGCCGATCCCCAGGATTTCCTGCAGAAGGCCACGCAGTTCCGAACCGGGAACCGGGCTGTGCAGACGTCCCCGATGGGCGACCGAGATATCGCCGCGCTCCTCGCTGACCACCACCACCACCGCATCGCTCATCTCGGACAGACCGAAGGCGGCGCGGTGACGCATCCCCACGGACAGGGCGGTCACCGCGGGGTTGGAGGACGGTGGAAACTGGCACTTGGCCGCGACGACCCGGCCGCTCCGGATCAGCACGGCCCCGTCGTGAAGCGCGGTCTTCGGGGAGAAGATCGTCTCGAGCAGCGGGGCGCTGACCGCCGCGTCCAGTCGCACGCTGTCGGCGATCTCCCAGCGGTCCAGTGGATTGCTCTGCGCGATGGCGAGAATGGCGCCGCACCGGTTGTCGGCCATCCGGATGCAGGCGCGCGACACCTGCTCGACCACCTCTTCGTCGGTCCCGCGCGGCCGGGTGCGCGAGAAATTCCAGAACATGCCGGCGAAGGCGTTCTTGATCTCGTCGGCGAAAATGACCGCCAGCAGCACGACGCCGATTTCCAGCCGGCTGCCCCGCACGGCGTCGACGAGGCCGAGGAGGGCTTCGAGGCGGAAGAAATCGGCGGCCACGTAGGCCAGGCCGAGGACCCCGAGACCAAACAGGACGCGGAGGGCGCGAGTCTGACGAAAGACGAGGAGGAGTCGGTAAAACAGAAAGGCGACGATCAGGACATCGACCAGGTCGAGCAAGTATTCCCGTGGTGTCATCCTGACCTCGCATGATGAAATCCAGCCCCCTTCATTATACGACGGATCGCAAAAAACCGCGTGAACTTTTCTGGCGATCGCGCGCTCGTTGGATGTCCGGACACGCGTCGCGCGCCGACGGGGCGCCCGCGCGGGACCGGGCCCGCCCCGCGGCAGAACCCCCCGCCGGGGCCCGAGAGGAGGAGGTCATGGTAGCCGCCCCGGTTTCGCGATCCCTTTTTTGGTCCGCCTTCGCCCTCGCCGCCCTGGCAGGATGCACGAGTACCCATTCCGACTACCGCGTAGAAACCCGACAGGCCCCCGCGCGCGGCCCGACCGAGCCGCGCCTCGCCCACGGCGGCAACGCGGCGCCCAATGCCCGCACCCTGGACGCGACCTTCTTTCGCGACTACGGCACGAACCCTTTCGTCGATACCGACGACGACCGCCGCTCCACCTTCGCCATGGACGTCGACACCGCGTCTTACTCGATCGCGCGTTCCTACCTCGAGCGGGGCGTGCTTCCTCCGGCGGAGGCCGTCCGCGTGGAGGAATTCGTCAACGCTTTCGAATACGACTACGCCCCCCCTCAGGGCGATACGTTCGCACTCCACGTGGAGGGCGCGCCCTCGCAATGGGGCCGGAGCCGGCTGCTACTGCGCATCGGCCTCCAGGGACGCGAGGTCACCCCGGCGGACCGGAAGGACGCGATCCTGACCTTCGTGATCGACACCTCCGGGTCGATGGCCCGCGAGGACCGGCTCGATCTGGTGCGCGAGAGCCTGCGAATCCTGGTCGGGAGGCTGCGCAAGGGCGACCGGGTCGGCATCGTGGAATTCGGGACTTCCGCCCGCACGGTGCTGCGCCATCGCGGTCTCGAAGACCGGGAGGAGATCCTCGACGCGATCGACGACCTCGCGGCAGCGGGATCCACGAACGCCGAAGCCGGCCTCCGCCTCGGCTACGAGCTGGCGGCGCGCGCGTACGCGCCCGGGGCGATCAACCGGGTCGTTCTCTGCTCGGACGGCGTCGCCAACGTCGGGAAGACCGGCGCCGACGGGATCCTTGCGGAGGTCCGCCGGTACGTGAAGAACGGCATCACGCTGACCTCGCTCGGCTTCGGCATGGAGAACTTCAACGACGTCCTCCTCGAGCGCCTGGGCGACCAGGGCGACGGACACTATGCCTATGTCGACACGTTCGAGGAGGCGAAACGGCTCTTCGGGCGGGACCTGACGTCGACGCTTCAGGTCGTCGCCCGCGATGCGAAAATCCAGGTGGAATTCGATCCGGACCGGGTGCGCAGCTACCGTCTCCTCGGGTACGAGAACCGCGACGTCGCCGACCGCGATTTCCGCAATGACCGCGTGGACGGGGGCGAAGTGGGCGCGGGACACCGGGTGACGGCGCTTTACGAGGTGAAACTGTGGGACGGCGAGGGAGGCCGGAGTCCCGGGCCGGGCCGCCTGGCGGTGGTCCGGGTCCGGTGGCAGGAGGTCGAGGGCGGGAAGGCGCGGGAGCGGCAGGCCGAGATCCGCACGGAATCCCTGGCCCGGTCGTTCGACCGGACGTCCGCCTCGTTCCAACTGGCGGTGGCGGCGGCCGAATTCGCCGAGATCCTGAGGGGCAGCCCGTGGGCTCGGGAGCGCTCGCTCTCATGGGTCCGCGAGGTCCTGGGCGGGATCGCCGGCGACGCGCATGACCCCCGGCAGGTGGAGGAACTGATCGGATTGGTTCGCAAGGCGGAGCGGCTGCGGAGCCGGTCGCCGGAGGGGAGCGCCGGCCGGGAAACTGCCGGCAACGGATGGGACCCGCAGGCGGCGGGGAGCCGATAGCCGGCCCCGCCCCCCCCGGCCCGGGATCGACGGATTGTTGCTCTCCGCCCCCGCATCGGTAGAATGCACGCCATCCCGATCCGGAGGTCGGCCGTCCGATGCGTGCCTATGCGACCTGGGTGCTCCGACATCGCTACGTGATGCTCGGACTGCTTCTCGCCGGGACGCTCTTCTTCGCGCTCCAGCTCTCCGACTTCGGGGTCGACGTCGGCTCCTCTTCGCTCATCCTCGAGGACGATCCCGACCTCAAGTACTACGACCTGTCCCGATTCGTCTTCGGGTCGGACGAATACGTGATCGTCTGCTTCCGCGCCGACGACGTGTTTCACCCGGACCGGATCCGGCTGATCGACGATCTCTCGAAGCGGTTGAAGCAGATTCCGGGGATTGCGGACGTCCTGAGCCTCACCACGGTCCGCCTCTTCCGCAGCCCCCGGGCACCCGGGGGGCTGATCGGCATCAAGCTGCAACGCGAACCGATCACGCTGGCCCATCCGCGGTGCGACGTCGCCAAGGCGCGGCAGGAACTGCTGGGGCATGCGGGCTACGTCAACAACATCGTCTCCGCGGACGGCAAGGTCACTTCGGTGATCGCCTACCTCGAGCAGAACGAGCGGATCGGGGAACTGGAGCGCGAGGTCCACGATCTCGACGCCCGGCTGCGGGGCGAAGGGCCGGCCGCCGCCGAGCGCGCCGCCATGAAGGAGCGAAGGAGCGCCGCGCACGCGGAGTTCCTGGCCCTGGAGAAGGAACGCAAGACGGCGCGCCGGCGGATCGTCGACGACCTGCGGTCCGCCCTCGGGGAGTTTTCCGACCGGGGCGTTCCGTTCCAGGTCTCCGGCGTCCCGTTCATCCTCGTCAACATGATGGAGTACATCGAGCTCGACGTGATCCTGTTCGGCGTGGCGGTCCTGGTCCTGTTTTTCATCACCCTGTTCATCATCTTCCGGCGGTTGAAGTGGGTGATTCTACCCCTCATCGCCTGCGCGATGACGGTCATCTGGGTGATGGGCCTGATGGCCCTGCTGGGGAAGGACACCACCATCGTCACCTCGAACATCAGCTCGCTGCTGATGGTCATTGCGATGGCGCACTCCATTTATCTGATCATGCAGTTCGGGGAGCTGCGCCAGGATCCCTCCCGCACCCACGAGGAGTGCGTGGCGGGCGCCGTGGAGCGGATGGCACGCCCGTGCTTCTTCGTGGCCACGGCTGCGGTAGCCGGCTTCGGGTCCCTGCTGATCAGCCACATCAAGCCGGTGATGGATTTCGGCGCCTTCATGTCGGTCGGAGTCTTCCTCGCCTTCGTGCAGTCGTTCCTGGTCTTCCCGGCGGGCATGGGGTTTCTACGCGCCAAGGAGGCGCCCGAACTGCGCATGGATCCGCAGGTCGGCATCACGCTGACGCTCGCGCGCTGGACCGAGAAGCGCCGGAATCTGATCCTGGCGGTCAGCCTCGCCACGCTCCTGCTCTGCGCGTGGGGGGCGACGTACGTGCGCGTGGAAGCGCGTTTCATCGACTACTTCAAGCCCTCGAGCGCCCTGCACCAGGGCCTGACGTTCATCGACCAGCAGATGGGCGGCACGACGTCTCTCGAGATCGTGCTGTCGGGCCCGGGCGGCGGCTGGTTCCACAAGGACGAGAATCTCGCGCGCATCCGGCGACTCCAGGACTGGCTGGCGGGCCGTCCCGAGGTGGGCAAGGTCCTGTCGGTCCTCAACCTCAAGGACGAAACCGCCAAGGTGTTCCAGGCGTATACCGGCAAGGAGCCGTCGACCCGGGACGTGCTCTCCCTCATGGTCGACTTCCAGGCGGTGGATCCCGCCACGCTGCGCTCGTACCTGACCTCCGACGGGCGCTCGACGCGGGTGTTCGTGCGCATGCGCGAGACCTCGAAGGATATGGTCCGCTCCCGCGTAATCGCCGAAGTGCGCGAATTCCTGGCCGGGCTCGGCGCCCCGCCCGAGGAGGAGGCGCACATCACGGGGATCTACGTCCTCTACACCAATCTGCTGGAGAGCCTGGTCGGCAGTCAGCTTCGCAGCCTGACGCTCGTCTTCTTCAGCCTCCTGGTGATGCTCTGGATCCTGTTCCGGTCCTTCTGGCTCGCGGTGATCGGAATGATTCCCAACACGCTGCCGATGGTGATGGTTTTCGGCGCCATGGGATGGCTGGGGATCCACCTCGACATGGCCACCGTGATGGTGGCGAGCGTCTCGCTGGGGTTCGCCGTCGATCCGGCCATCCAGTACGTCATCCGCTATCGGGACGAGGTAAGAGCCCGGGGAGATTGGACGGCGGCGATGTATCGCGCCAATGCCAGCATCGGGCGCGGGATCTTCTACACCTGCATCACGATCATCATCGGCTTCTGGGTACTCGTCCTGTCGCAATTCAAGCCGACGCTGAACTTCGGGCTGATCACCGGGATTGCGATGGCCGCCGCGCTCATCGGATCGCTCACGGGCCTGCCGCTCTGCATGATCCTGTTCAAGCCGATCCGCACGGGACAGGCGGCGCCGGAGGCGCCGACCGCACCGGCGGCGGACGGGGCGACCGCGTCCGAAGTCGAGCCCGCGCGGAACGTCGATCCCGCGCTCGACGGAAAAACGGCCCCCTCCGCCGACGCCCCCTGACGGTGCGCCGGGACGGGGACGAGAGGGCGCGGGCCCGGTCGCGCCCCCCGACGGAGGGCGCGACCGGAGGCTCCGCGCACAGGTCGAACCCGACCGCTACGCCCCCGGCGGAGAGGCGGGCGGCGGGGCGCCGCGGCGGCGGAAATTGTCGAGATAGCGATCGAGCACCGCTTGGACTTCCGGCGTCATCGGCATGAACTCGACGCCGATCTCCACATGACCCTCATCCGCGTGGTGCAACCGGACCGGTTTCGTGTCGATCACCAGTCCTCCCAGCGGCGGCTGCGTGATCCGGATCCGGAGTACGCTCGGATCGATCGGCAGCGAGCGCTTCGGCATCGAATCGACGCGGACCCGGGCCCCGCCCAGGCTGAGATTGACGATCGTCATCTTCCCCGAATCGAACACGTCCCCACTGCGCAGCGTAAGCGTGGCATCCCCCGCCAGCGACACGTTGAAGCGCATGTGCCGGCGCTGGTGGACCTGGCGCAACAGGGTGAAGTCGAATCCGACTTCGTGCGCGTACTCCAGGACGCCGGCGACGAGTTCCGGAGGCAACCGGTCCGTCCGATCTCCCCTCAGGATGCGGGCCACCGTGTTCGGATCCATCTTGAAATGGATCGCAATGTCTTCCTGTGTGGCACCCATCGATGCTCCTCCCCTTGCGGAAGCCGGCGCGTAAGCGCCCGCTCTCCGCGCTCCGAGAACGATCCCCCACGGTTCTGCTGACCCGCACCGATCTTCGAGCGCCCCGGCTACTCCAGGTGGCTCGTTTTTTGTTCCGGCCCCGGCACCTTGGGAATCACGACGATCCCCGATTCGGGGTCGACGTAGAAACGGGCCCGGTCTTCTTCCGCGTTGTACCCGATCACGGTCCCGGGCGGGATCCGCACGTTCTTGTCGATGATGGCGTTGCGGATCTTCGAGTGCCTCGCCACGTCGACCCCGTCCATCAGGATCGACCCGGTGACCTCGCTCCAACTGTGGACGAAAACGTTGCGACCGAGAATCGAGTCCTTGACGACTCCGCCGCTGAGGATGCACCCCTCGCAGACCAGGGAGTGCAGTGCGTGACCGCGCCGCCCCCCGTCGTCGAACACGAATTTCGCCGGCGGATCGGAGTAGTTCGCCGTGCGGAGCGGCCAGTCCCGGTTGTAAAGGTTGAATACCGGATCCGGGTTCTTCAGATCCAGGTTGGCGTCATAATACGACTGGATCGTGCCGACGTCCCGCCAGTACCCGCGTTCCTCGATCTTGCTCCGCCCCGGAAACTCGTTCTGACTGAAGTCGTAGGCGTAGAGACGATCGGTGCCGACCAGCTTGGGCAGGATGTCCTTGCCGAAGTCGTGGTTCGACTTCGAACTCGCGTCCTCGTGCAGGAGGCGCAGCAGGGTCTCCGCGTCGAAGACGTAGTTCCCCATCGAAGCGAGAACCCACTCCGGGCGTCCGGGGATGGTCGCCGGGTCTTGTTTGGGCTTCTCCTGGAACTCACGAATGCGCCACTTCTCGTCGACCCGGATCACCCCAAAGTGCGGCGCCAGTTCCACCGGCTGGGGAATGGCCGCCACCGTGACCAGGGCCTTCGATTTGAGGTGAAAGTCGACCATGTGGCGGACGTCCATCCGGTAGACGTGATCGGCTCCGAACACCACCACGAGGTCGGGTTGGTGGTTCTCGAACAGGTTGGCGTTCTGGTGAATCGCATCCGCGGTGCCCCGATACCAGGACTCGCCGGTCCGCATCTGCGCCGGGACGGGGATGACGAATTCACGACCGCGCGGGTCCTGGATGTGCCAGGCGGCATGGAGGTGCTCCATGAGCGACTGGCTCTTGTACTGGATGAGGACGTAGATGCCGCCGATTTCGGAATTGTAGAGGTTGCTCAGCACGAAGTCGATGAGTCGATACTTCCCGCCGAACGGGACCGCGGGTTTCGACCGTTCGAGGGTGAGGGGGTAGAGACGTTCCCCCCGACCTCCGGCCATGACCATGGCGAGGATCTTACGATCCGGCATGGGCTTTCCCGCTCCTCCCTCACGCGACCGTCGCGTCATCCCCACCCTAGGCAGGTGACCGATTGGAGTCAAGGGAAGGCGCGGCGCCGGGGCCCCGAGGGCGGCGCCGAAGGCCTGCGGCGGATGGGGGGAGCCGGGGGACGACCCTCCGGGACTCACCGGCGCGGGGGCCGTGGGGACCGCGAAAGGAACCGCGCCGACGGGAAAGAGTCGCGCGGGGCCGGGATCGCACGGGCGTCCCGGAGGTTTGCAGGCTGCGCGGGAGAGCGGGAGGAAGCCCGCGGGCGGTTCAACGGCGGCCGCCGTCGCGATGGCGCCGGCAGGCCTCGATCCGGTCACGCACGAATTCCGCCGTGTTCGGGAGGGCGACCGCCCCCGCTTCGTACGCACGGATGGCGTCGTCCCACCGACCGAGGCCTTCGTACAGGCGGGCGAGGGCAAAGTGGGCCAGGGAGGTCCCTGCGACGGCGGCCGCGCTCAGGTCCGCCTCGGCGGTTGCGAAGGTTTCGGTCGCGTCCTCGCCGCGCAGCGCCCGCAGACGGCCCAGTCGGATGGATGCCTCTCCCCGCTCGAACCGCCCCGCGGGGTCGTCCGGGCGCTGCGTGAGGGCGGCGGTCAAGTCGGCTACCGCGTCACGGTAGATTTCCTCGGCGGGGCGACGGGCGGCCTCATGGCGGACCGCGATGCGGCGGCGCAATCGTCCGCGCCAGGAGAGCAGTTCGGGGTCGCGGTGGTCGTCCGGAAGGGCCGCGGTGAGCGCGGCCGCCGCTTCCTCGAGGCGGGGCAGCGGCTCGAGGCCGCCTTTCTCATCAAGGTCCGCCAGGTGCGCCGCGCAGCGGGCGCGTCGAAGCGCCGCCGCCGCGTCCCGGGGGGTCCGCCGGAGGATCTCCGCGCAATCGGCGGCAGCCGCAGCGTACGAACGTCCCGGGTCTGCGCCGCGCGACTTTTCCGCGTCCCCCAGCGCTTCCCAGGCCCAGGCCCGACGCGCCCGCGCCTCGGAATCCGCCGGGTTCCGCTCCAGGTCGCGCGAGAGATCGGCAATCGTGTCGCGCAGCGGGACGCGCGGGTCGCGCCCCGCGCGCACTTCGGCCTCGGCCAGCGCCATGCGCACGCGGGCACGCGCCGCGCGAACCAGCGGGGCATCGGGACGGACGGCGATCGCCGCGTCGTAGTCCGCCGCCGCCGCGCGCAGCAACTCCCGCGCCTCCCGGCCGGCAGACCGTTCGCGCTCCGCCAGCGTCTGCCGGATCCCCGCGCGGAAAACCAGCGCGTCCGCCTGCCGCGGGTCCTTGCGCAACACCTCCTCCAGGTCCGCCATCGCCCGCCCCCAGGCCGGTCCCGGGTCCTCTCCGGCACGCCGCAGCGCGTCGCCGAGGTGATGGAGAAGCAGGCCCCGGTGCATCCGGGCGGTGGGCGCCCCGGGTCGGCGCTCCAGGAGCGCATCCAGATCCTCGACGCCGGCGCGGAACCACTCGGCCCCCGATTGGCCCCGGGCCTCTTCCGCAAGCCCGAGCCGCCGATAGGCGAGGGCTCTCTCTTCCCGCACCTCGACGCGCTCCGGAGCAAGGCGCAACGCCTCGTTCAGGTCCTCCAGCGCGCCGCGCAGCCGTGGTCGGGAGTCCTTTCCTCCCCGCGCCTCGACGCCTGCAAGTCCGGTCCGGACCAGCGCACGGTTGTAGTAGATCGCATAGAAGTCGGGTCGAACCCGGGCGGACTCGCCCAGTTCCGTCTCCGCCCGGACGTAGAACTCGCCCGGATCCTCCCCCCGCGCCTCCGCCCGACGGGCCAGGGCCAGGGCGACGTTGGCCCGGTCCAAGGCCATCCCGGGCTCCACGGCCCCCAATCGTCGGGCGGCGTCATAGTCCGCCTGAGCCCCGAAGATCAACTCGCCGGCATCCATCCCCCGCTCGGCCTGCGCTTGCGCCAAATGGAACCGGAGCCCGGCACGGCGGGCGTGGGCCAGGGCCGACCCGGGCTGCTGTTCCACCGCCAGGTCGAGGTCCTCGAGCGCCTCGCTCCAGAGCATGCGGGGATCCCCTCCCCTCGCCTGCATGGCGATCCCGAGGCTCGCCCGAATCACGCCGCGGTCGAGCAGGACTCGGCCGTCGCCGGGATGGCGCAGGAGGATGAGATCCAGATCCTCGATCGCCGCCGTGTAGTCCGGCGTCGGGTCCTCCCCTCCCGCCTGACGCTGCAGGCCCACCGCGTGGCGCGCCGTCGCGCGAGCCAGCCGGGCAGCCGGCTCCATCGGCCACAGGGCAAGGACCCTGCCGAACGCCTCGACCGACTCCTCGAATCGTGCGAGCCGGTAAAGCGCCTGTCCGCGCAGGTGCCAGGCCCGCGGCAGGTCCAGACCCTCGAGTTGTTCCAACGCCCGCGCCGCGCCTTCGGCTCCGGGACCATGCAGGGAGGCCATGGCCCCCGCCAGCCGTCGCTGCTCCCCATCGAGCGGCCCGAGGTCCCCGCCGCGCCGGACGGCCTCCCCCAGATCCGACAGGCCCCCTTCGCGAAGCCCGGTCTCCTCGGCCGACTCCGGGCCGGTTTCCAGGATGCGAACCCCGAATGGCCCCCAGGCCGCGAGCGGAAACCCGCGCCGCGCGGCATACCGCTCCAGCCGCCAGAGACCCCGCAGGTACCACGCCACCGCGGTCCCATCGTCCGCCGCACAGGCGGCGTCCAGGTCGCGCGCCGCCTCCTCCACACGGCCGAGCAGGCCATGGACGCGACCGCGCCAGGCCAGCGCCGCAGGATCCTGCGGTTCCTCGGACAACCGGTCTCGGATCAGGGCAAGCGAGAACTCCGCGTAGGTCCGGCGGACCTCCGGGGTCGCCTCAACCCTCAGGAGCCGGTCCTCCAGCTCGGCCGTCCCCGCGGCCGCCTTGCGCAGAAACTCCAGCATCCCCCGGCGCGAGGCTTCCCGGCTGCGGTGGGCCCAAACGGCCACCAGGGCGGGCACCAGCACGGCGGCGAGCGCCAGGGCCAGGATCCCCTTTTTCCGTTCCAGGGCGCGCAGGCCGAGTTCGAGGCGACCGACCCGTCGCACCCGGACAGCCTCGCCGCGCAACCATCGGCGCAAGTCCTCGGCCAGCGCACCGGTGGACGGGTATCGCCGCCCGGGATCGCGTTCGAGCGCCCGCAGGCAGGCCGCCTCGAGATCCGGCGGCACGTCCGGCGCCCACAGGCCCGGACGCGACACGGCTTCCTCCCGGGCTTTGGCGGCGATCACCGCCCACGCGGTCTCCCCCTCGAACGGAAGCCGTCCGGTGAGCATTTCGAAGAGGATCGTCCCCAGGGCGTACTGATCGCCGGCCGGACCCACCGGGATTCCTCCCGCCGAGGCCTGCTCGGGGCTCATGTACGCCGGTGTGCCGAGAATCTCTCCCGTCCCGGTCTGCAACGCTCCGGAATCCGGCTCGGGCTCGGTCGACCGGGCGAGGCCGAAGTCGACGACGCGCGGAGCCCCGGTGTCATCGATCAGGACGTTGGACGGCTTGAGATCCCGGTGAACGACCCCGTGCGCGTGCGCGGCAGCCACGGCTTCGACGATGTTCGCCAGTTGCTCGACGGACCGCCGCAGGGCATCCCCCTGCATCCGGCCGGACGGCGAGGCGGACCGCGCCTCGGCCAGGACTTCGGAAAGCGGCCGCCCGCGGACCAGTTCCATCGTGAAGTAGTCTGCGCCGTCCTGGACGCCCACGTCGTGGACGGCGGCGATGTGCGGGTGACGAAGGCGCGAGATCAGGCGCGCCTCCCTCCGAAACCGGGCGCGGGTGTCCGCGCCGGCGCGCTCGGGGAAACGGACCTGCTTGAGGGCGACTTCCCGCCCCAACGCGTCGTCCCACGCCCTCCAGACGATGCCCATCGCGCCCGCGCCCAGACGCTCGATCAGGCGGTAGCGGCCGAAGGGGATCCCTTCCGGGAACGGACGCGGCGCCGCGCCGACGAAGCCGGCGGGTGCGCCGGCGCGGCGGGTCGCCTCCGGACTCGGGCGGGTATCGGATTCCGGGGAGTCCGTCCCGGTGGAATCACCCTCCCGCGAAGGATCCGCCGCCCCCTGCGCAGCAGCGGGGCGCGTCGACGGGGAGGTTGGGCCGCACTCGGGACAATTCCGTTCGCCTCCGGCCCCCGGCGGGACCGGTTCCAGCGCGCGCCCGCAAGACGGACACCGCACGAGGTCACCCATGACGGACCGACCGAATGCCGCGCCCGCCCCCCCGGGACGCCCGGAACCTAATCGAATCCCTCGTCGTCGTCGCCATCCTCGTCGAAGCGGGGGGAACGCTTGACGACCTTGAACAGGTCATTCCAGTCCAGAATCTCGTTCGTCCGACCCTGGATGGTGGGCAGGAGATGGGGGAAGAGTCCCGGATGCGCCTCGCCTCCCTGAATCATGACGCCGGCGAGTTCCGCCACCAGGGCGTCCCGATGGGCGATCAGTCGTTCCTCCCGCTGCAGCCGATACGCGGTCTCCGCGTCGAGCATCTTGTTCAGCAGCCCGCCGACCAGCCCAGGCGCCGCTTCCGCTTCTTGCGCCAGCGATTTGTCCGACCTTGCGCGCTGGACCACCTTCAGCACCTGGCGAATCTCGTGGCGCAGGGCGCGCATGCGGGAAAGATGCTCTTCCTCGATCGCCTTGAGCTCATCGACCAGCCCGCCCCCCGCCGTCCCGCTCGCGCGTCCGGCCGGGCCCGGCTCCTGAGAAAACAGCGCCAGCGAGACGCCGAAGACGGCCACCATCACCGCGACCGGCGCGATGATCCAGCGTACGGTACGATTCGTGATCATGTGCGTTCTCCTCCGCGGAGCAGCTTGTTGACCCCCTGCACCAGTGTGTCCCGGGTGAACGGCTTGGTAATGTAGTCCGACCCGCCGGCAAGAAACCCGAGCAATCGATCCGCGGGTTCGGTCCGTTGGGTCAGGAACACCACCGGAATATGACAGGTTCGGTAATCCGTGGTCATCGACTTGCAGACCTGGTATCCGTCCATTTCCGCCAGCGCGATGTCCACCAGCACGAGGGCGATCCCGCCCCCCTTCGCCCGGCGCAGTCCCTCGAGCGGGTCCGCCACCGAATCGACCTCGTACCCTTCGGGCTTCAGGTGCGACCGCGCCTGGCGGATCGATGCGCGGTCGGAGTCGATGATCAGGATCCGCTTCGGTTCCGCAGGAGACTTCCCGCCCCCGCCCGCGGCGGCGGCGGGCGATTTTCTTGCTTGGGACCGGGCCGGATGCGCGTCCGCCGCGACCTCGCGCTTCGATCCCGATGGCATGCGCGATCGGGGCGTGGCGCGTTTACGGCCCGCGCGGGAAGCCTTCTTGCGCGGCATGGCGGATCCCCCCTGAACGGCGCCGCGCGCCTTCGACCAGACACCGGAACCGTAGACAAGAGAATGACTTACAAGCGAACACCGCAGGAAACCCGCGATGACGCCCGAGGGTGCGGTGCCAGTCTACGAATGCCCGCAGGGGGCTGTCAAACAAAACCCGGGAGAAACGCAAGTCCAGATGGTAGATACCATTCCGGCTTGGTTCTGAATTCGGGGCGAAATCGATTTTACATCCTCCGGGGAATCGGGTCGGTATGGGCAAAGAAGACCGACGGGAACCGATGGAAGACTTGCTGGGACGCGCCCAGGCCGGGGACCGGGGAGCGCAACACGAGCTGTTCCTCGCCCAGGCGCCGGGGCTCTACCGGTATGCCTTCCATCTGTCTGGGCGACACGCGGATGCCGAAGACCTGGTCCAAGAGACCCTGTTGAAGGCGCTGGCGGCCCTCCCGGGATTCCGTGGAGAGTGCGCGTTTCAGGGGTGGCTGTTCCGGATTGCCATGAATGCGTACTTGAATCTGCGGCGGGCGCGACAGACCCGGCCGGAAGCCCGGACGCTCCCCGCCACGGGAGGGCCGGTCGCGCCGCCGCAGGGGTCGGGGCCGGATCCGGACCTGCGCGAACGGGTGCGGGCGGCGGTGGACCGGTTGCCTCCCCGGCAGCAGGAGGTGATCCTGCTGCACACGTATGAACGGATGGACTCGCAGGAGATTGCGCGCGTACTGGGTTGCTCGTACGAGAGCGTGCGCATGAACCTGTCGCTCGCGCGCAAGCGGCTGCGCGATTGGTTGGCGAACGATCTGGCGGAGGAAGAACGGTGAGGTGCGCGGAGTGTCGCGAGCGCCTGGAGGACCGGCTGGACGGACTTCTCTCCGCGGCGGAAGCCGGGGAGATCGAGGGTCACCTGACGATCTGCGCGGCGTGTGCGGCGGAAGCGCGCGCGCTGGCGCGACTGGACGGGATGCTGCGGGAGTGCCTGGCGCCCCCGACCGCCATGCCGACCGGCGAGGCCCTGGAGCGCCTGGTGCCGGTGGCGTCCCCCCGGGCGGGCGCGGACCGCGGATCGATCTCCGGCGGGCGCGTCCCGTCCCGGGTCGCGCGGGGCTGGATCGCGGCCGCGGCGGTGCTGCTGGCGGTCTGGACCGCGGGCGAGGGGATGCGGAACGACACCGGCGCGGATTTCTCTGCCGGGACTCGTCCCTCGCCGGCCGGATCGACGCCGACGAAGGGCGGCGCCGGGACCCCGGTCGTGCCCGATGACGGGGGCCTGCCGTCCGATCCGTTCGCCCCCTCGGACCCGCCCGTGGATCCTTCGAATCCGCCGGACGACCGGGACCCGGCGCCGGAAGATCCCCCCGTGGATTGGGCCGCGCGTCTGCGCGGGTTGGCCGCCCTCCCCGAGAGCGAACGGAAGTCCTCCGTCGTCGCCTGGGAGGCGGATCGCGCGGCCTGGGAGCCGGTCTTCGTGGACGCTCTGCGGGCCAAGGCGCCGCACGCGGACGCCGCATGGATCGGTCTGGCGCCCATTCTCGGCGTCCAGGCGGCGCGGCCGGCGCTCCACCGGATGCTGGCGGATGCCGATCGCCGCCCTGCGGCCCTGCTTGCGCTCGCCCGCCTGCGCGATCCGATCGCGGTTTCCGCCGCGTTCGGGGCCATGCGCGTGCCCTCGGAGCGGTCCCTTGGGCTCGAGGCCCTTTCGTTGGCCCAACCGGAGGGGGCGGTCCCGGTGCTGCTGGAGGCCGCCCGTGACGACAACCTGGTCGAGCATGCGATCGGATTGCTCGCCGGCCTGGGCGACCGGGTGGACTCCGAACTGGCGCGCCGACTCGCTTCCCGAGACCGATCCACGGTTCGTGAGGCGCTGAAGATGACGGCACGATTGCGCCGCGACCCGCTGGTGTCGCGAATGATCCCCCTGCTTTCCTCCCCGTCCCTGCGCCCCGATGCCATCGAGGCCCTGCTGGAGATGCGCCGGCCGGAGAGCGTGGGACCGTTGCTGGACGCCATGAGCGACATCGAGTTCAGCGAATCCATCGCCGCGGGGCTTCCTTCCTTCGGCGCAGCAGGTCTGGCGCAACTGCGCCTTTACCTGCGTTCCCCGCTCCCCGAAATCCGTTCCCGGGCGGCCGAGGTGCTGGGCCGGGCGAAGGACCGGGGGGCGACGAGCGCCTTGTGCGCCGCCCTGGCCGATCCCGCCGCGCGCCGCTCGGCGATCGTCGCGCTGGGGTCCGTGGGGGACGCCGCGGCGATCCGGGCCCTGGAAGGCCTCCTCCATGACCCTACTCACGCGGCGGCGGCGGTCTCGGCCATCGGCCGGATCGGCGGCGAGTCCGCGCTGGCGCCCCTGCTGCGCGCCTGCCACCGGCGCGCCACCGCCCTCGCCGCCCTGTCCGCGCTCGGCCGCGTGCGCTCGAGTCGGGCCCTCCCCCCGCTCCTCGCCGGACTTCGTGAGTCCTACACCGCCTCAACCGCGGCACGCAGCCTGGCCGAACATGGAGACCGCAAGGCGGTCCCGGCCCTGATCGCGGTCCTGCATCGCCGGGACGTGCGCGAGGATGCCCTGGCGGCGCTCCGAACCTTGACCGACCAGGACCTGGGTCCGGATCCGGCCGCCTGGATCGACTGGTGGCAGCGGCGGGAGCGAGACTCCCGACGGCCGGATCCACCGGGATCCGGCAACCTCGAAACCGGGTAGGCAGGCCTGCCCGTTCCCGACCTCATCGTCATCCCCGACCGAACCTGTTCCGGTGCGCAACCGATATCCGAAGAGGGAGACACCCCATGATCCGAATCCCTGTCTCGTTCCGGGCCTTCACGGCCCTGGCGGTCGCCGCCGCGATCGTCGCCTCGCCGACGATCTACGCGCAAGCGGCCGATTCCAACCAGCCGGTCCAGAAGATCTACGACATCGGATTTCTGACCCATCCGCAACCCGACAGCCCCGGCGCCTCGCTGGCCGGCGCGCGCGCCTCCGGGCCGATCGATGCCATCCTGGAAGGCGCCGATGACCCCTTCTTCCAGCCCGACGACATCGTCGAGTCGATCCAGACCAACATTCACGAAGATTCCTGGTCGGACAACGCGCATTCGATCAGCACCGACGGGACCACCCTCACCGTGGTCAACACGGCCGAAGTCCACGAAGTGATCGAACGGTATCTGTCGATGCTGCGCGCCCAGCGAAGCCGGCAGGTTACGGTGGAGGCGACGCTGCTGGAATTGCCTCCCGCCGTTCTCGAAGCCATGGATGCGGCGGGCGGCGACGCCGGCGGAGTGCTGCTCTCCGACGCGCAGCGCCAGATCCTCGCCGCCGCGTTGGAACGAGACGCGGGTGGTCGTGTCCTCCAGGTGGCGCGGACGACGGGCTTCTCCGGCCAACGAGTTCACGTCCGCAATGCCCGCCGGCGCACGTACGTGCACGAGTACGACGTCGAGATCGCCGAGAAGTCCGTGGTCGGAGACCCGATCACCAGTGAAATCGAGGAAGGCGTGCTGCTGGACGTCCGTCCCATGATCGAATTCGGCGCGTCCCGCATCCGGGTGGAGATCCGGTTCGAACAGCAGGCCCTGACGCGGGCGCTGGAGGCCGTCGACCCTGGAATCCAGGGCATCGGCCGGATGCACATGCCGATCGTCGGGCGCATGACCTCCTTCTGCACGATTACCGTGCCGCCGGATGCGTCGGCCCTCGCGGCCATCGCGTCGGTGACCCCGGTCTCCGGAGAACGTCGATGCGTGGCTCTGGTGGTCCGCGCCGGCATCCTCCAGCCCCTCGCACCTCCCGTCAAGCCGGTGGAATCCGCCGAGAAGCGCCAATTCCGTGCCTTCGACCTCGGGTTCCTCGCCTACGGCCTCGAGGATTTCCCCGGTCCGTCCATCGACCCCACGCCCCTCGACGGCGGGGTCGGTCCGTCCGCGGGGTTCATCCTCACCGAGTCCGTCGACGCGGGGCTCTCCGTCGACATCGACCAGCTCGTGGAACTGATCCGGCGCAATGTGGCCCCGGAGAGCTGGTCCAACTCCCGCAACCGGATCTGGAATACCGAGCGTCAGATCATGGTCGTCCAGACTCCCGAGGTGCTTTCCGCGATCGAGGCCTATGTGGCCTCGCTCGCGCGAGACCGGGGGAGGATGGTGCGGGTCGACATGCTGGTCGTGGAACGTTCGGGGGCCGCCGGGGGCGCCGGGATCGGGGCTTCCCCGTTCGAATCGGGCGGGATCGTGTCCGCCGAGGCGATGAAATCGCTGCGGGAAGAGGCTCGGAAGGGGGCCGGCCTGCGCATCCTCGCCGAGGCCACGGCCGCCGGATTCCATCGCCAGCGCGTCCACATCTCGACGGTAAGCTCGCGCAACATCATCTCCGATCTGGAGGTGGAGGTCGCGACGGATGCCAAGGGGTATGACCCGTTGATCGGGCGCGTCCTCGACGGAATGGTGTTCGACGTACGGCCGGCGCTGGTCGGCGACGGCGGCGGCATCCTGCTCGAACTGCGGCCCTCGGTGGCCCGGCTGCAAAAGGATCCGGAGCTCTTCGCGACCACGCCTACCGAAGGGGAAGGAAACCACCTTCACCTGGTCGACGTGGATTTGTACCAGCCGAGGCTGAACCTGACGGTTCGCGAGGGTGAGTGGAATGTCGCGGCCCTCGCCAGTGATGCCGGCGGGAACACCCACAAGGCACTCCTGGTCCGGGCGCGCACGACGCGAGTCCCGTAGGTACGCGAGGTCGGAAGCGATCGGGGGGCAGGCGTCCGACACGGGCGCCCGCCCGCTCCATTTGCGACGGGACCGGCGGGGTCACGATGTGCCGGAACCGCCCGGAGTGCGACCGGAAGCAGGTTGCGAATCGGGGCGCGGGACGGTCCGGCCGATCCCGGCATCCGGGCGTGACGGAGGCTACCCCGGACCGTCAGTCCTCGAGCCGGATCAGCGCGGGGCGTTCGCGCCGGCCCTCATGATAGTCCCGCACGTCACGCTCGAAGGCCGCCACGTCCATCCCCATGTATCGGGGCGGCAGCCCGCGCAGCCTCGCCAAGCCCTCGTTGGCCAGGTCCCGGTGCGCCGGCGAGCCCATGAACTTCTTCAGGTTGGCGGCCGCCACCTGGATGATGCACTGCAAGAATTGACCCTGGGGGCTGCTCCGGCCCACCGCATTCCACAGGAACTCCAGTTCCTCGTGGCACTCCCACCAATAGGCGAAATTGTGCAGGTCTACGCCGCGCAGGTACGATCCGCACTCCTTCCAACCTTCGGGAGGGATCGGAGGCGGCTTGGCGGGATGACGCCCATAGGAGTGTCCCTGCGGGTGGGTGGTGGGATGAGGAGATTTCCCCGGCACGAAACGGTACGGCGGGAAGGGGGCCGACGACCAGCGGGGCCACTCCGGGTCGGGCACGGGAGGTTCGTTCATGGTCGTGCCTCGCCCTCGATCTACGACGGACCGGCGGATTCCCGGACGGCGGCCGGGAGTCCGCGGGCCCGCCCCCCGGAGAGCGTACGGCGCGCTGCGCGCGTCCGCTCCCGGGGAAACGGCACCGCCGGGGGGGTTACTTGACCTCGTAGCCCACCAGCTCCGACGTCATCGAAATGTTCGCCTGGCCCTCGGTCTTGCTCTCGGACTTCACGAAGAAGCCGGGGACGTCCTCGCAGCTCCAGCTCTTCGAGGTCGACTTCATCCCGTTCTGCTCGCTCGTCGCCTTGAACCACGAGCACTTCAGCTTCTGGCCGGCCATCTCCAGAACTTCCTCGCCGGTCTCGGACTTCACGTCCGTCTTGGGATGCTCTCCCTTGGGGTGATCCTGCGCCTTGAGCGGATAGGGCATCTTCGTCTTCTGAGGCGGCTGCTTGATCTCATTGCCGCCGACCGTCATCGTGGTGACCGTCTCGACCTCGACGATCGCCTCGTTCTCGTTGAGCTCGACCAGCGTATGGGTCTGCTCGGTGATCGTTTCGGTCTTGTTTCCGGCCATGTCCATGACCGAAACCGACTTGATCTTGGCCCAGGACCCGACTCCGAACTTCGCCCAGTGATGCTTCTTCGGATCGATCTGGGTCTCGTCCGCCATGGCGGAACCCGCGAACGCAGCCAACACCATCGCGACCGTGAAAGACCGGATCATTGTTAGAGCTCCCACTTACACACGGAAAAGACGGAATCCACAGGAAACGGAAGCGTGGAGTATTGCGATTCCCCCGGGGGGATGCAACAGGTATTCGCGCGCGGCGACGAAGGATCATGCGTCGCCCTGCTCCGGCAACTCCGCCCGCCGGGCGGTGATTCGGCCCCCCGGAAGCCGCGTGTGCGGCGCGGCGCCCCGGGGCGGGCACGGTGCCGGGTGCGCCACGAGGACACGGGGACGCGCAAGTGGGAGCGTCCATTCATCCTGGGAGTCGGTTGCGTGGTACGCGCCCCCGCGCCTCGTGGCGCACCCGGACACTCCCCAAAGACACATGGGAGGGACGGTCTATTCCGGAAATTTCCCGGGGCGCCGCGGCACCGGGAGGGCTTGACGCCGATCCGGAGATGGTTTATGGTTTTCGACCGCATCGACGGATAGGGAGTGTCGCCCATGGCGTCCACGATCGCCGTGGCCCCGGGGACGGAAGTGGCCCCGGCGCCCCGCTCGCTCTGGCTCAACAGTCGCCCGTGGGACCTGGCCTGGATCAGCCTCAGCGCCGGCCTCGTCCTGCTCCCCTTCGCGGCCTATGAAATCTTCCAGTCCCTGCTGGCGGTCCCCGGCCTGCGCGCGGCCGTGGGCGTGAAACCGGAAGACGTCCTCGATGTCAGCCGCAACGCCGTGAACGCGCTCATCGCGCTGTTCATCGGCGGACCGCACATGTACGCCACGTTCACGCGCACGGCGTTGGACGGCGGATTCCGCCGCAGTCACGTCCCCTTCCTGGCCAGTTCCCTCCTCATTCCCGCCGGCGTGATCACCCTGGGAGTCGTTCATTTCACCCTGCTGATCACCTTTTTCTTCTTCTGGGCCTCGGTGCACATCATGCACCAGATCGCCTACATCATCGACAGCTACAACCACCGGGCGCCCCGGCCGATCTCTCTGCGCGATCGCGTGCTCGATTATGTGGTCGTGTTCTCCTCCCTCTACCCGCTGGGCGTCTGGCGGATGATCCAGGACGACTTCAAGATCGGACAGATCCGCCTCCTCTTCCCCGAATTCCTCCAGGTGAAGCAGAATCCCATCCTCGGCTACGGGCTCTTTGTGCTGACGGCGGGAATCTTCGCGATCGCGCTGCTCGCCTGGATCGCGCGCTCGTGGTCGGAGCACCGTCGCGGGGAGCTCCACGCGCCCAAGGTGTTGCTGATGGCGCTGACCATCGTGGTGGCGTTCTTCATCCCGGCCTACCATGAACTGGATGTGGCCTTCCAGGGATTCAACACCTGGCACTCGTTCCAGTACCTCGGGCTGACCCTCTACATCAACCAGCTGCGCCTGAAGAAGCAGCAGATCGAGTCCCCGTTCCTGGCGAGCCTGGCGGTGACCGGCAAGGGATGGCGATTCTATGCGTTCACGGTCGGATGCGCCGTGGCGACCGTCGGCCTCATCCTCGTGCTGCTGCTGAACCGCGCGTGGCTGGGGTTCAGCTTCGACCAGTGCTATTACCTCGTGGTCCTCTCGGTCCTACTGATCCATTACTATCACGACCACGTCCTCTTCACCGAGATGGACGCGCTGCGGATTTGAGCGGGGGCGGCAGGACGCCGGATCAGCGGCCCTTGCCGGGCGGAGCCGGCCGATCTTCGCCCACGCGGGCGACATACACCTGGTTCCGGTCCACGCCCTCGGTCTCGCCGAATCGCTCCTCGCGCTCGCCGATGCCCCGGGTCGCTTTCTGCGACGACCAGTACCGCAGGCCGATCAGCTTCCCGTCCGCGTCCCGCAGCCAGTCGAGCAGCACCACCGAGTGTCCCGATCCGGAATGCCGCCAGAACTGCACGAAGTCGCCCGGGCGGGCGTCCTCCAAACGATCGACGGGGGCGCCCAGGCGGTATGCGACGACCGCATTCTGGATCAGGCGGCGGTCGCCGTCGACGCCGTACCAGAGGCCGCGAAAGCGGAGCAGGTCCTCGGCCGACAGGTCGGCGATCCGGAACGGGCGTTTCTCCTCCGTGCACCAGCGTTCCCAGGCCCGGAAGAACACCTCGAAGGTGAGGCCGCAACAGTAGGAGCGGCCCTGGGGGTCGCCGTCCGCGACGGTCTGGCCGTCGTAGGTCAGCGTTCGGGTCGTTCCCGCCCAGGACCCGGTCTTGGGCCAGTAATAGTCGTGCGTCCCGTCGGCGGGGTAGGACCGGAGCACTTCGAGCACAAGCGCGCGAAAGCGGTCCGCCGGGGGAAGTCGCGGCGGATCCTTGGCCCAGGCGATGGCCGCCCACGCGCCCGCGCATAGGAGGACGGCCGTCGCGGCCCAGGGGACGCCGGTTCCCGTTCCCCCGCAAGGTCCGCTGCGGCGCCCCCCGCCGTCCGCCCCGGCGCGCCGCGAACGGGCCCGGTCCCGCCCGACCTCGAACATGCTTGACCCCCCATCGGCCGCTGCTAAGATGGAACCGCCTGCCCGCGCGCCGGCTCCCTCGGCCGCGCGTCGGGCGGCGATCTCCCGCCGCCGAATCCCATTTTCCCGGTTCCCCGCGGCGGGCGCAACGAGAAAGGACCCCGGCGATGCCAGATCATGCCCTCACCGCGACCCCCCGCAGCGTCACCTTCACCGTCAGCGCCATGCGCGAGCGGGTCCGGGACTTCGCCTCCATCGTCGAAAGCACGGTCGGAGCGCAGAACCTCGTGGCGGTCGTCCTCTACGGCGGCATCGTCGCCAACGAGTTCTTCCCCGGTTCCTCCGACGCCAACGTGGTCGTGGTCCTCAAGCAGGTCGATCAACAGACCCTTCGCGCCCTCGCTCCCGTCGTGCAGGATGCGCGCAACTACCATCGCATCGCCACCCTGGTCCTCACCGCCGAGGAAATCGTGACCTCCGCGGACGTCTTTCCGGTCAAGTTCCTCGACATCCGCGATCGACATCAGGTGGTCGTGGGCAAGGACCCCTTCGACGGCCTGAAGATCTCCGAGGAGTTCCTGCGCCTCCGTTGCGAACAGGAGTTGAAGAGCCTGCTGTTCAGCCTGCGCAGCACCTTCCTGCAAAACCTCCCTTCGCACGTGGATCTCATCGCCCACCTGCTCGGCGGGCTTTCCGGCTTCCTGGTCACCCTGCGCTCGCTGCTCCACCTCAAGAACGTGGAGGTCGGACCGACCCGCCGGGACGTCGTGTTCGCGGCGGGAACGCACCTGGGGGTCGACACGAACTGCCTGCACGGGCTGCTCGACCTGAAGGAGGGGCGGGTGACGCCGGATCCCGACGACGTGGTGCAGTCGTACGGGCGGTTCCTGGACAGCGTCCGGACCGCGGCCGCGGAGGCGGACCGGCTGAAGACCAGCGGGAAGATGCGCTGACGGGAAGGCCCGCTCAGCGGGCGCATTCTTCCCGGAAGATCGTCGCCGCCTCCTCGGCCTGAGCCCGGCTCACGTCCAGGTGCGTGACCGCCCGCACGCGCCCGGCGCCGACGATGCTGAGGCGGACGCCGCGCGCGGCGAGTCGCCGGACCAGCTCGTCCGGCGTAAAGCGATCCCCAACCAGCTCGATTACGACGATGTTGCTCTGCACGCGGGCGGGATCGAGGGAGATCCCCGGACTGCCGGCGATGGCGGCGGCGAACCGGCGCGCGTTGTCGTGGTCTTCGGCCAGCCTCTCCACGTGGTGGTCGAGCGCGTAGAGACCGGCGGCCGCGAGGATTCCGGATTGGCGCATCGCGCCGCCCAGGCGCTGCTTCCAGCGCCAGGCCTCCTGGATGAAGGCCTTCGTCCCCGCCAGCACCGCGCCCACCGCGCATCCCAGCCCCTTGCTCAAGTCGATCCAGACGGTGTCGAAGCTGCGCGCGAACTCCGCCGCGGGAGTGCCGGAGGCGACGACCGCGTTGAGCAACCGGGCCCCGTCCATGTGCGTGACCAGCCCGCCCTCGTGGGCGACGTCGCAGACCGAGCGCACCGCTTCCAGCGGCCAGACGGTGCCGCCGGCGAGGTTGGAGGTCTGCTCCACCGAGAGCAGGCGGGAAACCGGGGCAAGCCGGAACGGGCCGCGGATCGCGTCCCGGACCTGCGCGGCCGTGTAGATCCCGCGCTCCCCCTGGAGGGTCTTCAATTGCGCCCCGGCGATCGCCGCCGCTCCGGCGCATTCGGCGTGTACGGGGTGATAGGTCTCGTCGAGCAGGATTTCGTCTCCCGGCCGGCACTGGACGGCGAAGGTGATCTGGTTGCACATCGTCCCCGAAATGACGAACATCGCCGCCTCCTTGCCCAGGAGGGCGGCCACCCGCTCCTCGAGCCGGCGCGTCGTCGGATCCTCGAACTTCTGTTCGTCCCCCACCTCGGCCTCCGCCATGAACCGGCGCATCGCGGCGGTCGGCTTGGTGAGGGTGTCGCTGAAGAGGTCGATCCGGATCGCGGTCATGGCGGGTGCTCCTGGGGGGACCGGGCGGGGATCGCCGGGGGCGAGCGGCTGGTGAACGCGAGGCGATCGCGCGTCCCGGCCGGGTCGCTTCCGGACGACCGCTAGTACGAGCGCGGCAATCCGAGCACGTGCTCGGAGACGAAATTGAGAATCATCTCCTTGGTGATCGGCGCGGTGCGCAGGAGGCGCGCCGCCTCCCACAGGTGCACGATCCCGTACTCCTCGGAGAAGCCGTACCCGCCGAGAGTCTCGATCGCCCGATCGGCGGCGTCGATCGCCATTTCCGCGGCGGTGTATTTGGCCATGTTGGCGAACGCGCCGACCTCGGCCGGATCGAGCCCTTGATCGAACGCCCACGCAGCGCGGTACGTGAGCAGGCGCGCGGCGTCGAGCCGGATGCGCACGTCGGCGAGCGGGTGTTGAATGGCCTGGTAGGCGCCGATCGCGCCCTTGCCGAAGACATTGCGCTTGCGCGCGTAGTCGCAGGCGCGATCCAGCATGTATCGCGTCATCCCGCAGGCGACCGCCGCGGCCAGGATGCGTTCGGGGTTGAGCGAATTGAACAGGGCCTCGGCCCCCTTGTGCTCCTCGCCCACCCGGTTTTCCGCGGGCACGGCGACATCGTCCAGGAAGACGGTGAACTGCGTGTACCCCTCGATGCCGCGCGTCGGGATCGGCCGCAGTTCGATTCCTTTGGCGCGCGGGTCGACGAGCAGGACGGTGAAGCCGTACGCCTTCGGCAACCCCTTGGCCTGCACGTCCTCCGCGGAGAGGGAGCGGCAGGGAAGCAGCATGAGATCGGCGCGATCCGCGCCGGTGATGAACGTCTTCTGGCCGGTGACCCGGTAAACGTCGCCGTCACGGCGCGCCAGGGTGCGGATGCGGAACGTATTGCTGCCCGCATCGGGCTCGGTGAGTGCGAAGCAGAGCTTCGTCTTTCCCGCGGCGACCGCCGGCAGGATGCGCTTCTTGAGGGCGTCGTCGCCGTTGCGAAGGACGCAGGCGGAATCCATGACGGTCAGGACGTGCAGCGCGCTGGCCAGGCCGGACCAGGCCACCTCCTCGAAGGCCACCGTGAACGGGAGCAGGCCGAGCCCGGACCCGCCGTGGGACTCGGGGATCACGGCGCCCATCAGCCCGGCCGCGGCGAGATCGTCCCAGACTTCCTGGGGATAATTCTTGTCGTGGAAGATCTGGCGCACCAGCGCCTCCCGGCGGGGCTCGTACTTGCGCAGGACGGGCTTGACGGCCTCGAGCACCGCGCCCTGCTCGTCGGTAAGTCGGAAATCCATGCGGAGTCCTCCTGGCAACCTTGGGGAGGCGCCAGTGTGGCAAAGGAGGGGGCCGGGGGCAAACAAATCCAAATCTTGCGGACCCCCGGGGGGCATGCGATCATCCCGGGACGCCGGCCGACGGATCGCGGATGCCCCTGCGGGATCCACGACCTCGCGCCCTTCCCGGGGCGGCGTCCGGCCCAACGCGCGATCGTGGGGGGAGCCATGCCGAGCGCCGGGGACCTCCTGAAAGAAGGGGATGCGGCCTTTCGGGCCCGCGACTATGCGCGGGCGACGGAGTTGTTCCAGCAGGCGGCGGCCGCCGCCGATCCCGCCGCCGAGGCGGAAACGCTGGTCGAGGCCCTCGCCCAGACCGCCCGCGGATACCTGATCCGCGACCTCAAGGACGAGGGCCGCGGCTGGCTGGAAAAGGCGGGCGAACGGGCGAGCGAGGCGCACCCCAACGGGTGGTCCCGTTACCTCGGCGTGCGCGGCCGGTTCGAGTGGAAGGACGGCGACCTCGCCGCGGCGACGCGCACGTTCGAGACGATGTACGACTATTGCATGAAGCACACGCTCCACTCTCGGGCCATCGACGCCGCGCATATGGTGGCGATCACCGGCACGCCCGGGCAGCAGGTCGAGTGGGGCCGCAAGGGGATCCAGGCGGCCGAGGCGGCCGGCGACGAGGGGTGGCTCGGCCCGCTGTGGAACAACCTCGGTTGGACGTACGACCGGGAGGGGAAGTTCGGCGAGGCGCTCGACGCCCTGCGCCGGGCCCGACACTTCCACTGGAAGCTGGGGAGCGAACTGGCCAAGCTGATCGCCGACTGGGCGGTCGGACACGCCCTGCGCCAGGTCGGGAATCCGACCGAAGCCCTCGCCTGGATTCGCCCCGTCCTCGCCTGGGCGGAACGCCGGCAGATCGAGCAGCCGACTCCCGAGGCCGCGGAATGGGTCGGCCACGCCTGCCGCGAGCTGGGCGAAATCCGGATCGCGTTGGGGGACCGGGAGGAAGGCCTCCGCTTGCTCCGCCGCGCGCGCGAGGAACTGCAGCGGGCCGACATGCCGCGTTGGGACGCCGCGGACTTCTCCCGGTTGCAGGAGCGAATCACCGAGGTGGAGCGGGAAGGCGGCGGGGTCGCGACCGCGCCGCCCTCCGGATAGCCGATTCCGCCCCGGCGGAGGGCGGCTCGAGTGCGAGTCCGTCGGGAGCGGATACCCGAGCCCGGGGCGATCCTGGATCGCGAGTCGACGCAAACTTCTCGGCCCCCGGCGGGGCTGCCTTCTTCCGGAGATCCCGCGATGCGAGCCTCGTTCCGCGCCGCCGCCCTCGTCATGACTCTTCTCCTCGCGGGGCTCGCCTCCCCGCCCGCCCTCGCGACCAGCATCGATCCTTTCACCTGGGAGCAATTGGCCGTCGGCGCCGACTTCCTCGGAGTGGTCGAGTGCACCGTCGCCGGCGGCATCGTCGCGAAGTACCGTGTCGTCGACTCCTGGAAGGGCGTCCCGGACGGGACCGAGATCTCGATCCGCGTGGCCGTCAATTTCTGGGAGCCTCAGTTTCCGATCGCGCTGGTCGGCGAGCAGTGGCTGGTCGCGGCCTACCGCTCCCCTTCCCCCGCGCGCGTCCTCAGCACCACGAGCGGGGGCGCAGTGCCTTTCTGGTGGCGGGATCTGCCGGCGGACTACGTCACGCCGCTCTTCCAGGGGCTCACACGGCTGCCGGCCGAGGGGGAGACGCCGTTTCATTCGTTCCAGTCTCCGCACCCGAATCCGGACGTGTTCCGGCGCGCGGTCTCGTGCCTGCTCGAAGCCGCCCCGGAGCAGCAGGAGGTCGTGCTGCTCGGGGCACTGGCCCGGAAGTACCTGTTCGACCCGAACCGGGTCCCGGAAGGCGCCGCGGGCCCGGATCGGAATGCCTTGCGCAAGGAATTCGAGGCGCGGGTGATTCTCGCGGAACGGCTCGAGTGGCTCCTCGCGCTCCGGACGAAACACGAGGAAACGTTCGGAGGGTCGGTGCTCGCGGTGATCGGCCAGGGGACGGAGCGCACGATCGCCGCGCTGGAGGCGTTCCCCGCCGATCACTGGATTCGCTCCTCGGAGGAAGGCCGGAAACTGCTGCGGCGGATGCGCGAGGGTCGTCCGAGCGGGGCGGGCGGAGGGGAGGCCGAGACGGCCCCGCCCGCTCCCACGGCGGACGCGCTGGCCGCGCTCCGGGCCGAACTCGAGTCCGGATCCCGGGATTCCGGCGACGGCCGCGCTTTCGAGACGCTGACCCGCCACGACCCCGGGGCGGTGGCCGCCTGGCTGCGCGAGTGGAAGCAACCCGAGAAGGGATGGCAGGATGTCGCCCGCGGATACGTCCTGGGATCGTGGTTTGCAGCCCGCTGCGGAACGGACCGCACGGTCCACCTGAAGGCGCTCGCGGACGCCCGGGACCCCTTCGTCCGCGTGGCCGGCGCGGTCTACCTCGCGTTCGAGGACCCGGAGGCGGGGACCGCGCGACTGCGCGACCTCGTGGACCTCGAGGGCGACCCCGGCGCGTGGGCGGCCATCACCCTGATCCGCCGCGGCGAACCCGGCGCCCTCGGTCGCGCGCTGCGCGTCTTCGAGACCGCCGGGGACGCCAGCATGGCCGGCGTACCCCACCGAAATTTTCAGAAGCACCTGCTGACCGTGCTGTCCAACAGCGCGGCCCGCTCCGGCGTCGAGCCGCCCCCCCGCGTCCACGCCCGCCCGCCGTCGGAGGCCGCGGAGTCGTTCGCCGCGCTGCGCGACTGGGTCGAGTCGGTGCGGGACCGGCTCACGCTCCACGACCCCTGGTTCGCCGACCTGTCGGCGCAGAAGCTCGACTGACGCGCGCGCGGGCGGCCCCAAAAACGCTTGCCTGCCCGCGCGCCCCGGGCGTATCATTCTCCCTCTCACATCCTGTCATGGGCGGCCGTCTCCGCCGTCCACGGTTCGGTGCGCTTGGTCCCGCGGCCGCACGGCCGCAACCCTTACCGGGAGGTCCTTCATGCACGGTTCCCCCCGTCCCTGGGCCCGCGTGAGCATTCTCGCGGCGCTCCTGTTCGCACTGCTCGCGCCACGGATCTCGGCACAGAATCCCTTCGAGTCCGAGGAGGCCGCCGCCCAGGCCCTGGCCAAGGCGGCCCAGGCGCAGTCCGAGGCGGCCAAGCCCGAATTCCCCTCCATCGCCGAAGTCACCAAGGACCACGAGAAAATCGACGGCTTCTTCCCGCTCTACAAGAAGGGCGAGAAGCTCTACATGGCCCTCGAATCCGGCAAGCGCGACAAGCTCTTCCTCCTCGCCGTGAGCGTCGCGGGCGGACCCCAGTTCGCCGGATTCCAGTGGGACGAGATGGCCGTTCAGTGGGAACGGCTGGAAAAGAACATCCTCCTGGTGCGCCCGAACCTCCTGCACAAAGCGCAGGACAATACGCCCCTGGCGCACGTCGTCGGCCGCACCTTCACCTCGTCGATCGTACTGTCCACCCCGATCGTGGCCATGGACGGGGACACGGCGCTGATCGACCTGACCTGGGTCTTCAAGGCCGATTTCGCGCAGCTCTCCGGCGCGGTCGCCTACGTGGGCGGCGGACACTACCAGCTCAACCCCGAACTGTCCCGCTGGACCACGACCAAGGGCTTCCCGCAGAACTCGGAAATCGGCGTCGAGGCGGCGTTCCTCGGCGGCGGCGGCGGATTCTTCTTCGGCGGCGGCGGCGGCGACGTCGCCGACTCGCGCGGCGTGCGCATGCTCGTCCACTACAGCCTGTCCGAACTGCCCCAGAACGGCTACTCGTCCCGGGAGGCCGACGACCGCGTCGGCTACTTCCTGACCGCGGTCAAGGACTACAGCCGCGACCACGCATCGCGCGGCATGTTCCGCCGGCTCATCCACCGCTGGAACCTCGAAAAACTCGATCCGAGCCTGGATGTTTCGCCGCCCAAAAAGCCGATCATTTTCTACATCGAAAAGACGGTTCCGATCCCCTACCGCCGCTGGATCAAGGAAGGCATCCTGGAGTGGAACCGGGCGTTCGAGAAGGTCGGTTTCATCGACGCCATCCAGGTGCGTCAGCAGACCGAAAACAACGAGTTCGCGCACCTCGATCCCGAGGACGTGCGCTACAACTTCTTCCGCTGGATCACCACCGGCAGTCCGTTCGCCATGGGCCCGTCGCGCGTCAATCCCCTCACCGGCGAAATCCTCGACGCGGACATCCTGATGGACGACTCGTACGTGCGTTTCATGCTCGAGGAAAGCGGCGTCTACGCGGGCTCCGCGGCGCGCGCGCTCCTCGATGACCCGAAGTTCGAGAAGTTCCTCGCGGCCAACCCGGAGATGGATCCCTTCCAGCGCTCGGCCGTCGCGACCAAGGGCGTCATGCCCGAGCCGCGTCTGTCGGCGTTGCGGAACCCGAAGATGCTCGAGTTGATGGAGCGGCGCGGCCGCTCCCTCTGCACCTACGCCGCGGGCAAGTCCCGCCAGATGGCGCTGGCCCACGTGATTTCGTGGATCCAGAGCGGCGCGGGCGCCGGCGGGAAGGTCTCTCCGGAGTTCATCGGCGAGTTCATCAAGGAAACCGTCATGCACGAGGTCGGGCACACGCTCGGCCTGCGCCACAACTTCAAGGCGTCCTCGTGGCGGACGCTCGACGAAATCAACGCCGCGGAGCGCCCCGCCGACACCAGCGGGTCGGTCATGGACTACAACCCGACCAACTGGGTGGTCAAGGGCCGGCCGCAGGGCCATTACGCCATGACCACCATCGGACCCTACGACTACTGGGCGATCGAGTACGGCTACCGCACCCAGCCGGCCCCGGCGAAGGAGGGCGAGACCGCGCCGTCGGACGAGGCGGGCATGCTCAAGCAGATCCTCTCGCGCGTCGCCGAGAAGGGCCTGGCGTTCGCCACGGACGAGGAAACCAGCTTCCTGGACCCCGATCCCCTCGCCAATCGCTGGGACCTGGGCGCCGACCCGGTCGCGTTCGCCCGGCATCGCACGGAACTGGTCAATGAACTCCTCAAGGACCTGGTCGCCAAGGTCGTGCCCGAAGGCGAGGACTACCATCTGGCGAAGAAGGCGTTCAACGCGCTCCTGTTCGAGCGCATGTATGCCAGCCTCATCGCCATCCGCAATGTCGGCGGACAGAACGTCAACCGCGACCACAAGGGCGACACCAACGCGCGCCCGCCGTTCGTCATCCTGCCGGCCGCCAAACAGCGCGAGGCGCTCCAGTTCGTCTTCGAGAACCTCTACGGCGAGAACGCCTTCTCGTTCGACCCGGCGCTCCTCAACCACCTCGCCCCCGGTCGCTGGATGCACTGGGGCTCCGATGAGGCGGACTGGCGGCTCGACTATCCGATTCACGACCAGGTCAATCGCTTCCAGACCGTGTCCCTGTCACTCCTGCTCAACGCCTGGACCCTGCACCGCATCTATGACGCGGAGATCAAGATCCCCGCGGGCGAGGACGCGGTGACCGTCGCGGAAATCTTCCAGGGCCTCCGCAAGGCCGTCTGGAGCGAACTCGACCGGCCGGGGATCGAGTCCGGCGCCTACACCGAGCGGAAGCCGTTCGTGAACAGCATCCGCCGGATGCTCCAGCGGGAGTACCTGGAGCTCATGGTCCGCATCGGCCTCCAGCCCGCCTGGCACGCCATGTTCCCGGCGGACGTCCCCGCGCTGGCGTGGGACTCGCTGAGCCAACTGGCGGTAGACCTGGAGAAGGCCGTGGCCGCCGGGAAGAATCTCGACGGCTACAGCCGCGCGCATCTCAAGGACTCTCTCGCGCGCGTCCAGGAGGCCCTGAAGGCGCGGTACATGCGGCGCTAGACACGGCCCGATTGCACTCACGCCGGGGCGCGGGATTCCGATCCCGCGCCCCGGTCCACTTTCGGACCCCCGGGCCCCCCGCCCATGCGGGCCCCCCGGTCGTCCACCATCCCGCCCGAATTCCCTTGACCCCGCCCGGGATCTGAATATCATTCTGTATATCGTGAGGGATGTAGAATGATCGACGGAAAAGATCAGAGTATACTGGATATTCTTCAGAAGGACGGGCGGGTCCCGAATGCGGAGATCGCCCGTCGGGTCGGCATGGCGCCCAGTGCGGTGCTGGAGCGCATCCGCAAGCTGGAGGCATCCGGGGTCATTCTCGGATACTCCGCGCGGGTCGATCCGAAGGCGCTGGGGTACGGGTTGCTGGCCTTCACCTTCGTCAACGCGGACGAGCGGGTGGGGGACGTGGAGACGGGCAAGCAATTGGCGAAGATCCCGGAGGTGCTGGAAGTGCACCACATCACGGGCGAAGACTGTTATCTGGTGAAGGTGCGCGCCGCCGACACGGAAGCCCTGGGGAAGATCCTGAAGGAGAAGTTCGGCCGGATCCGCTCGGTAAGGTCCACGCGCACGACGGTGGTGCTGGGGACGGTGAAGGAGTCGACGTGGACGCCGCCGGCGGGACCGGAGGGGAGCGCAGGGGGGTAGCCCGTGCGGCAACGGGCGGAAGGGAACCGGGGGCGAACCGGCGCAACCGGGGGAGTCGCGATTCCAGAGGAAGAGGTGCATCGTGGTCACCGAGGGTGGGCGAGTTTCCGCGTCGCCGTGGAAGGTCTGGGGAGCGCTGGCGATCGTGTACGTCGTCTGGGGTTCGACGTATCTGGCGATCCGCTATTCCCTGGAGACGCTCCCGCCGTTTCTGATGGCCGGCGCCCGATTCCTTGCGGCGGGCGCGCTGATGTACGCGTGGGGCCGCGCGCGGGGAGCGCCGCGCCCGGAGGTCGCGCACTGGCGGACCGGCCTGGTGGTCGGCGGCCTGCTCCTTCTGTGCGGCAACGGCGGGGTGGTCTGGGCGCAACAGCGGGTGCCGTCGGGAGTCGCGGCGGTGTTGGTTGCGACCATGCCGCTCTGGATGGCGCTGATCCCGTGGTTCACGCCCGGGGGGACCCGGCCCGAAGGACGGACGCTCCTGGGGCTGGGGGCCGGTCTTGGCGGCGTGGCCCTGCTGGTCGGTGCCGGCCGCGGCGACGGCCCGAGCGTGGACCCGGTCGGGGCGGTCGTCCTTCTCGGGGCCTCCTTGGCCTGGGCGAGCGGTTCCCTCTATTCGCGCCGCGCCCCGGTCCCGGAGTCTCCCGCCCTCTCGACGGCGCTGCCGATGCTCGCGGGCGGGGCGTTCCTCACCGTGGCGGGCACGCTGGCGGGAGAGTGGGCGGGATTCCGACCGGAGGCGGCGAGCGCGCGTTCCTGGCTGGCGCTGGTCTACCTGATGACCTTCGGGTCGATCGTGGGATTCAGCGCGTACGTGTGGCTGCTGCGGGCGACCACCCCGGAGCGCGTGTCGACGTACGCGTACGTCAACCCCGTGGTGGCGATGGTGCTGGGCTGGGGGCTGGCGGGAGAGTCGCTGACGCCGCCGGGGTTGGTCGGGGCGGCGGTCATCGTCGGCTCCGTCGCGCTCATCGTCGGGAAGCGATCCCCGGCGCCCGCCCCGACACGTCCGGCCGAACCGGCGCTGCCGCCGCCCCGTCCGGCGCGGGTTGCGTAGGCTACCGTCCCCGCCGGTGACGGATGGCGTGGTCGAGCAGCGCCTGGGCGCGGCAGAGGACCGCAACGCCGTGGGCGACGAGGAATGCGAAACCGCCGCCGACCCCGACGAGCACGGCGAAGGCGATCTTCGGGAGCCCGCCGACGGTGACGTCGCCGTGCAGGAAGACCTTCACGCCGATCGCCAGTCCGACCGCGAGCAGGACGTAGCCGGAGACCTCGAGCAGCATGGCGATCACGCGCAGCTTGGTCGCCGTCCGCCCGGGCAATACGACATCGAGGTTGGTCAAGCCGGCCTCGTCGAGTTCGTCGTCGGTATCGACCTCGCGAGAGATGACGAAGTGGCGCGGGGAGTCCTGGGCCGGGACGGCGGCCGCCGCCGCCGCGCGCGGGTCGTAGGCGGGCATGGCCGGCGCCGGCATCGGTCCCGGGCCCGGCGAACCCGTCCCTTGCGGCGGCGTCTGCACGGCCGTGCCGCCGGCCGGACGTTGCGCGCCGAGCGCCCGCAACAGGACCGAGGAGGGCGATTCGATCGAGGCGGCCTCCAGTCCGTCCTCGAGGTACTGCGTCTGGTCGTCCGCACCCGCGGCCGGCTGGCCGCGCCGCGTCAGATCGATGATTTCCGAACTCGCCGGCGCCCCCGACTCGCGCCGCAGGAGCGACGGGTCCAGGTACTCCGTCTTGTCCGGGTCGACGCGCCGGGACGCGCCGGCCCGCCCCGGGGGCGGCAGCGCGTCCAGGATGTGGGTGGCGTCCTCTTTGGTCACGACGTGCCAGGTGTCGGATGCGGGCTTCTTGCGGTGCCGGACGGAGTTCGGGCTCTGCGCCACGACGGTCTCCAGGCACACCGGGCAAACCCAGGGCTTGCCCAGCATCGGCTCCTCCCCGTGCGACACGGCGCCGCACGCGACGCAGTAGATGTCTACGGTGGGAAGCGACTTGCGGTTCGGGCGCCCCTTCTTCTTGTCGGCTCGGGCGGCCTTGCCGGCGCGCGCCTCCCCTCCCCCGGCGGAGGAAGGGGACTCCACGGCATCGGATTCGTCCGTCCGTTCGCCCCGCTCCTCCTCCTCTTCCTCGTCGAAGTCCGATTGCGCGGGAACCGGGACGGTGGAGAACTCCTCCTGCATGCTCGGCGTCATGTGGCGGGAACGACGCACCGCGGTGCGGATGGTCTCCGCCTGGGCGATGGTCAGGTGGCCCTTCTCGAGCATGAGATCGACGAGGGACATCGGGACGGTCTTGGTCCGCTCGTACGCCTTCTTCTGCAGGTCGAGGCAGTCTTCGAGGACCTTTTCGGTGATGTAGCCGTTCTGCAGGGCGAGCCGCCCGAAGAGTTTGTCCTCGGCGCGGACCTCCATGTAGCGGACGGCCTTGACGAGCGCCTGGACCTGGGCGGGCTTGAGGAACCCCAATTCGAGCAGGATGTCGGAAATGGTGGCGGGGTTCCCGTCCTCGGATCGCTCGGACTGGACCCGAACCGCGTCATTGACCTGTTCCCGGGAAAGGTAGCGGCACTGGACCGCGACACGCAGGAACAGGAGGGTCGCGCCCGTGGCCATTCAGGCCTCCGTCTTCTCTGGAAGCTGGAAGGGCTGGCGCCGGGGCGTGTCCCAGAAGGCCTCTTCGAAATCGAAGCCCCCCCGGAAGTCCGCGCGGGTGTCGGTGTCGGTCTTCCCCATCAGCCCGGCTTCCACGAGGTTGAAGACCAGTTCGCCGAAGTCCTCCGTCGTGGTCACCCCCCAACGTTGAAAGACCATCTTGGCGAGCATGCCGAATTCCTGGAGGGCATACTCGCGCACGCCGACCAGGAGCTCCTGGCCGGTGACGTGGCGCTTCTCGCCGATCTTGTTGAGGGTGAACTCGAGCGCTTCGAAGATGAAGCGATAGGCCTCGAGCCGGTAGCGCGGATCGCGCTCGAGGACCTTGCGGATCTCGACGTAGAGGTCTTTGGCCATGGCGGTCCGGGGTTGGAAAGGCGACGAATGATTATATGCCGATGGGCTCGCGAGGTCAACGCTGTCGGACAGGCGCGCGCCCGTTCATTCCGATCGCGTCGCGTCCTCACCGCCGGAGTCCTGCGCGTCGGTCCCCACCGGTCCGGGGGGCGTCGGGGCGTCCTCGACCCGATCATCTCCGTGCCCTGCAGCGGGCGGATCCACGGCGGGGGCAGGTCCCGTCCCCTCGGCAGCCGGTGCGGGAGCCTCGCCTTCCCCGATCGGGCGCGGCGGTCCCCCGCCCCCCTTTCGGGAGTGCTCGGCCTGCTGCCGGCGCGCCTGCTTCGCTTCGAACTTCTTCTCCCGCTCCGCGGCCCGTTCCGCCGCGGCCACTTCGCGCGCGCGCTCCTCGCGGACTTCCTCCTCGGACAGTGTCCCGATCACCTCGGCAATCGGCATCCGCACCCGTTCCCCCGTGGCGAGCATCACCACCACCGCTTGCGCCAGAATGTCGAGATTGATCACTTCGCCCCGACCCTTGCGCGTGTGCACGCGGGTCCCTCGCTTGGGCAGCGTCTTCTTCAACTCGGAGTAGGTGGAGTCCTCGTACCGGAGGCAGCACTTGAGCCGGCCGCAGCGGCCCGTGATCTTGTTCGGATCCAGAGTCGTGCTCTGCGACTTTACCATCTTCATCGACACGGCCTGGAGGTCCGTGAGATGCGTCCGGCAGCACAGCTCGCGGCCGCAGGGGCCGAAGTCGCCCAAAATGCGCGCCTCGTCGCGCGCCCCGATCTGGCGCATCTCGATCCGCGTCTTGAACTCGTGCGCCAGGTCCTTCACCAGCCGGCGAAAGTCGACCCGTCCTTCCGACTGGAAATAGAAGATCAGCTTCTCCCCGCCCAGCAATTGCTCCGCCGAGACCAGCTTCATGGGGAGGGTTTGCTCCTTGACCTTCTCTTTGCAGAACCGCATCGCGCTCGGCTGATAGCGGTCCTGGATCGCGAGCAACTCGTCGGTGTCGCGCGAGTTGAGCCGCCGCAGCACCCGGCCGCGGTGCTCCGGCTCGGGGGTACCTTTGGCCAGCACCCACGGCAGGCCGAGATTGGTCCCCGCCTCGGTGCCGCGCTCGGTGCGCACGACGATCTTCTCGTTCGGCCTCAGATCGGCGAACGGCGTTTCGAAGGTGGCGATGTGGCGAAGTTCCCCGTATCGCACGGTGGCCAGGTGGCGGACCCGCTCTTGCACCTCGTGGCCGACGGTGGATTCATTCATCGAGGGATTCTCCCGTCCGCGAGAAGGAAGTTCCCGAGCACCAGCTTCTGATTGGCGTTGCGGGAGATCTCGCCTTCCGCGATCTGCAACTGGTCGAGGGCGGCGACGACCTCGTCGAGGTCCATCCGCCCGAGAAGCCGGCGAAGGTCATCGACCTCCTCCGGCGCCGAAAGCCGTTCGGCAGGCGCGCCCGCCCCCAACAGGAGGGCGTCGCGCAGGAAAGTGGCAATGAAGTCCAGCACGAGCCGGACCCGGTCGCGGGAGGCCTCCCCGCCGCCTGCGTCTTTGGCGAAATCACCGACTTCCTCGACGAAGGCGAACAGGTTGCCCCCGTCGAGCGCGAGGTAGCGATCCACCGCCCAGCGACGCCGTTCTTCCAGGTCGGACTCGAGGAGCCGCACGGCGCGCCCGAAGCTGCCGCCGGCGTACCGCGCGGCCCGGCGCGCCGACAGGGTGTCGATCGAGCGCACGCGCGCCAGCAGGTCCACCACCACCTCGTCCGGCAGCGGGCCGAACGCGAGCGAATGGCAGCGGGACAGGATGGTGGGCGGCAGACTCTGGGGGCGGGCCGTGACCAGGATCCACCGCACGCCCGGCGGCGGCTCTTCCAGCGTCTTGAGCAGGGCGTTGGCGGCCTCGTCGGACAGCCACTCGGCATCCCGGACCAGGATCCATCGGTCCCGACCGTCGACCGACTTCAACGAGATGCGATCGAGCGCCGCGCGAACGTCGTCGATCGGAATTAGCGTCCGGTCGCTCGCCAGCTCCACGACGTGCAGGCCCGGATGCTCCCGGCGCACGACCCGGCCGCAATCCGCGCAGCGGCCGCACGCACCGTCGGGTCCGGCGGCAGGGCAAAGGCCCGCGGCGGCCAGAGCGGCTGCGGTCTTGAACTTGCCGACGCCTTCGGGGCCATGGAACAGATAGGCGTGGGCCAGGCGACCGCTCGCGCGCAGGTTGCGCAATACGGCGACCGCAATCGGCTGTCCCTGGATCTCGGCCAGCGACATGGGGTCCTCTATGCGGATCCGGGAGAACCCGGGTCGGGTCCCGCCGGAAGGTCGCAAGGGGGCGCGCGAGCGGATCGCGGCGCCGGTGGCGCGGCCGACCTGGGGGGACCAAGGAAGGGCCCATGATACCGCGACGCGAGAGAGGCGTCAATGAATGAAAAAAAACTGCAGCCGTGCGTTTCGGGCGCATCCGTCCGTCCCCGCGGAGGGGGCGTCGGCGCACCCCGAGCGGCGGCGGGGCCGTCGGATCACTGCCGCGGGACCGACCGACTCCAGGCCCGGGCCTCCGGGAACCGTTCCGCCAGCGCCGCCAGCACGCGCGCGTGCACGGCCTCGACCGTTCCCCGGCTGGACAGGAGCAGGAAGCGACGGGGGTCCCGGCGCGCGAGGGTGCGGAAGCCCCGTCGGACGGCGCGGTGGTACGAGAGCGCCTTGCGCTCGAGCCGGTCCGGGTCGCGCCCGAGGCGGGACAGGCCGGTCTCCGGGGCGACATCGAGATGGAGGGACAAGTCGGGCATGAGTCCGGCGGTGGCGAACCGGCCCAGCCGCCACACCGCGTCCGCGCCCAGTTTTCCGGCGAGGCCCTGGTAGACGACGCTGGAGCCGAGGAATCGCTCGCACACCACCGTCGTCCCGCGCGCCAGCGCGGGCCGGATGATCTGTTCCACGAGCTGTGCGCGACAAGCCATGAAGAGGAGCACCTCCGCGCGCACATGCATCTCCTCGTGGGCGGCATCGAGGAGAATGGCGCGCACCTTCTCGCCGATGAGCGTGCCGCCCGGCTCGCGCAGATGGAGGGCATCGAAGCCGCCGTCGCGGAGACGGGCGTGGAGAAGCCGCGCCTGGGTCGACTTGCCGCAGCCGTCGGGGCCGTCGAGGACGAGGAAGCGGCCGCGTCGGGCCATGGGGAATCTCCCGGAAGGCGTCGCGATGGGGGGGACTACCGCCGGCACTCTGCGGGCGCGCCGGCGAGGATGTCGACAAATCGCCTCGCGAACTCGTCTCCGGCGGCCGCGAGCGGGAGGGTGCGTCCGGTCTCGAGGCCGAGCGAGGTGATCGCCTGCCCGCGCTCGCCGCACGGGTCGATCCAGGAAAACGGCTCCAGGTCGGTGGACACGTTGAGGGCGAAACCGTGGCGGGAGATCCCGCGGTCGATGCGCAGGCCGATCGAGGCGATCTTGCGCGGACCGGTCCAGACGCCGGCGCTCCCCTCCCGGCGGCGGCCGGAGACGCCGTGCGCGGCGAGGAGGGCGATCAGGGCCCGTTCGATCGCGCAGACGAACCGGCGCACGGTGAGGCGGAACGACCGAAGCGGCAGGATCGGGTATCCGATCAGCTGGCCTGGACCGTGGTAGGTCACCTGCCCGCCGCGGTCGGTGCGAACCACCGGGATGCCGCGCGCGGCGAGGAGGGCGGGGTCCGCGCGCATGTGCCCTTCGCGCGCGTGCCGTCCGAGCGTGAACACCGGCTCATGTTCGGTGAGGACGAGGAACGCCTTGCGGCCGCCGCTTCCCGCGACCGTCCGGTGCAGGTCGGCCTGCAACGCGGTCCCATCCGCATAGGAGGTGCGTCCGGCGCGAACGATTTCGACCGGGGGCGTGGTCATGGGCCCATCCTCTTCGTGCGCAGGCCGGCGCGGCAGGCGCCCGGTCCGCCCTGGCGCGCGAGATCCTTCGCCGCCGCCGGTCCGGCGGTCGCGCGACCGGCGCTCCGATCGGCCTACAGAAGGACCGGGAAGATCTCCTGGATGTGGACCTCGGCGCGGATCTTGTCCAGCGTGCTCGACGGCACGGGTCCGTCCAGGGTGAGCAGGACGACCGCCTGGCCGCCGGGGCCGGTGCGGCCGACCTCCATGCGGGCGATATTGATGTTGTCGTTGCCCAGGATGGTCCCGAATTTTCCCACCATGCCGGGTCGGTCCGGGTAGTACATGACGAGCATGTGCCGGGCGGGCTTGAGGTCGACTTCGAAGCGGTCGAAGCGAACGATGTGGGGGTCGGTCTCGTCCTTGACGACGCCGGCCAGCGTCTTGACCCCCGCCTCGGACTCCATTTCCACGGTCACCAGGCTGACGAAGGCCGGGTGCTCGGTGGTGACCGATTCGGTGACGCGCACGCCGCGTTCCTCGGCGACCAGAATGGCGTTGACCAGGTTGACGCGTTCGCCGCAGCAGTGGGCCAACGCGCCCCGGACGGCGGCGATGGTCATCAGTTTCGGATCCTTGCGGGCGATCTCGCCCGCGACGCGCACGGTGATGCCGGCGAGGTGCTTGCCCCCGATCTGCACGCCGATGCCGCCGAGTTTCTCGCACAGTTCGACCCAGGCGGCGAGCCGCTTGTCGGCGAGCGAGACCAGATTCACCGCATTCTGGCAGGTCCCCTGCCGGAAGAACGCGACGAACTGTTCGGCGATATCCGTCGACACCTTGACCTGGGCCTCTTCGGTGCTCGCCCCCAGGTGCGGCGTCAGGATCACGTTGTCCAGATGGAGAAGCGGGGAGTCGCCCAGCGGTTCGCGCTCGAACACGTCGAGCGCGGCGCCCGCGATTTCGTTTCTTTTCAGGGAGGCGACGAGCGCCTCCTCGTCGATGACGCCGCCGCGGCTGCAGTTGACCAGCCGGGCGGTCTTGCGCATGCGCCGGAACTCCGTCGGGCCGATCATGTGATAGGTCTTGTCGTTGAGCGGCACGTGGATGGAGATGAAGTCGGATTGTTCGAGGAGCGGGTTGAGGTCCTGCAACTGCACGCCGAGGTCGCGCGCGCGTTCGATGGACAGGAAGGGGTCGTGGGCGATCACGCCCATGCCCAGGGCGCGGGCGACCCGGGCCACGTGCCCGCCCACCTTGCCCAGGCCGATGATGCCGAGGGTCTTGCCGGTCAGCTCCACGCCGGTCAGACGGTTCTTTTCCCAACGCTTGTCGCGCATGGCGCGGTCGGCGGGAACGACGTTGCGCGCGATCGACATCAGGAGGGCCAGCGCGTGCTCCGCGGCCGAGTGGACGTTTCCCATCGGAGTGTTCACCACCACCACGCCGCTGCGGGTGGCGGTCGCCACGTCGATGTTGTCCACGCCGATTCCCGCGCGGCCGACGATGCGGAGGCGCGTCCCGGCAATCAGGACCGGCGCCGTCACCTGCGTGGTGCTGCGCACGATGAGGCCGTCATACTGCGCGATCGCCTCGACGAGTTCCGGCTCCTTGAGCCCGGTCCGCACGTCGACCTGGAACATCGGTTCGCGCTGCAGGATCCTTAGCCCGGCGTCGGCCAGGGCATCGGCGACCAGGATGCGCACGGACATCGGCCCTCTCCGGCTCTTCTGCGTCTACTTCTTCGTATTCACACGTTCGAGGTACTCGCCGGTGCGGGTGTCGACCCGGATCTTCTCGCCGGCCTCGATGAACGGCGGCACCTGGACCGTGATCCCGGTCTCGACCTTCGCCGCCTTGAAAACGTTCGTCACGGTCGCCGACTTCAGCCCGGGCTCGGTCTCGACCACTTCGAGCTCCACCGAGGAGGGCAGCGAAATCCCCGTGATCTCCTTGTCGATGTAGTCGATCTTCACCTGCAGATTGGGCAGCAGGTACGGAATCGCATCTTCGAGCAGGGAGCGGTCGATCTCGATCTGTTCGTAGGTACCGGTGTCCATGAAGGTGTACATGGTGCCGCTCGCGTACAGGTATTCGACGTCCTTCTGCTCGGTCGTCACCTGCTCGACGCGATCGGTCGACCGGAAGCGCTGTTCCATGCTCGAGCCGGTTTTGAGGTTGCGCATCTTGGCGAACACCATCGCGCGCCAGTTCCCGGGCGTCACGTGGTTCGTTTCGAGGATCGAGTAGAGCTCGTTTTCGTACCGGATGACCATCCCCTTGCGGATTTGCGTGGCTTGGACTTGCATGGACGTACTGCTCCGTTCGGCTCGACGCGGGGCCGCGATCCCGTCCGCGGCCACGGCGTCTCAAATTCCGCACAACTGCAACAGGGTCTTCCCGATTTCCACGGCGTTCATGATGTCGGCCGGCTTGTCCGCCGTCCGGCGGCCGCACAGGAAGATCCCCAACTCGTTCTGGTCCTTGGAGACGCGGCCATACGAGGCCTTGACGTTCTGGACCAGGTTGAAATCGACCATTTTCGAGCGCGCGTCCTGGAAGATCTCCACCGGGTCATAGCAACCCTTCCGGACCATATCGACGCTCTTCGCGAACGGGGGCGCCTTTTCCTCCCCCCCCTCCTTCCACCAGTAGTAGGAGAACCAGCGGTCCTTGGACGCGATCGCGATCAGGTCCGGGCACCGCGGGTGGGTGACGTTGTACTCCTTCATTCCTTCGGCGTCGAGGACCGTCTCGATCCCCGGCACTTCGACCAGGAGGTCCTTGATCGGCTTGACCAGCTTGTCGCGGACGAAGACCTGCGCGATCTGATGGTCGCAAAGGGCGAACGCCTTGCTGGTGCCGTAGTCGAGATACTCTTTCCCCTGGTACTCGCGCACCTCCTGGAAGTAGGTGTCCCGCAGGATGCGGTTGATCATCACCGCGTCCTTGACGTCGGTCAGCCCGTATTCGGAGAGCACCACGACGGTGTACTTCTTCTCGTTGCAGTAGCCGACGACCTCCTTGAGGAGCCCGTCGACCTTCCCCAGCTCGATCAGGATCTGCGGGCTGTTGAGCCCCCACTTCTGGAGCGACAGCTCGAGCTGGGGGATCATGGTGAAGACCAGGTTCGGCTGATACTTCTCCAGCACGAAGCGGGTCGCCTTCATGATCCACTGGCTCGCCTGGATCGAGGCCTCCGCACCCCAGAGCCATTTCGGGTTGAATTCGCCGGCGTACTCGCTGACCTTGACGAACAGGTCCTTGGGGCGCCCGTAGCCCGCCAGGGCGAGCTCCTTGCCGGTATGCAGCGGATTGCCGGTCAGGTAGAAGTCGACGTCCGAATAGAGGATGTTGCTCCAGAAGAGCACGGCGGTGGTGAAGTCGGGCTTCTTCTTCTTGGCCGTCTGCCAGATCCGCTCCCCGGCGACGATTCGGCTCGCGTTGTCGCCGTAGCGCGGTTCCACGAGGTCGCGCTCGAAGCGGACATTGCCGAGAATGCCGTGGTCCTTGGGCGGCTTGCCGGTGAGGATCGACGCATCCACGCTCGGCATCAGGGCCGGGAAGGTGGCGCGCAACGGCTTGAAATAGCCCGTCTGGACCAGCGACTTGAGCGTGGGCATCCGGTCCAGGCGTTTCATCAACAACGGGGAAAGACCCGGGACGTGGATGACGAGTACCGTTGAAGACATCCGTCCTCCGTGTCGCGCGGTCGCCCGCCGAACCGGGCGGGGATCGACATCGCGCGGCGGTTGCGGTTCGAAGCGGGCCGCGGCTTACTTGCCGGGGCGTATGACGTCGGGGGGCCAGATATAGTAGTCGCGGAACAGGTCCCGCTTGAACTTGTCGATGCGCTCGTATATGCGCTTGTTCTGGATGCGCCGCTTGATCTCTTCCTGGACCTCGGAGAACGCGGGTTGCCGCGAATCCTGGCGCGTCTCCATGCGAACGATCCGGATCGTGCTTCCGCTCTCCAGGATCGGACTGGTTTCCCCCGGCTTGAGCGCGAAGATCTGTTCTTCGATCTCCGCGGGCAGGCTGCCCCGCGGCGCCCAGTCCCAAAGCCCGTCCTCTTCCGCCCGCACGGCGGTGTACCAGCGGGCCAGCGCGCGCAGGTCCGCTCCCGCCTCCACCTGACGCAGGATGGACCGTGCGATGTCCAGCATCTGCAATCGCTGCGCCTCGTCCCGGAAACGCAGGATGATCTGCCGGACCTTGATCTTCTCTTCGACGAAGAAGTCCTGCTTATGGGCCTCGTAGTAGGCGTGGATCTCGCCCGGGGTGGCGATCGGATCCTCCGCCAAGGAACCGGTTTTCGGATTCTTGGGCTCGCGCACCCCCACCCCGCGATAGATGAGATCGCGCATCATGAGTTGCTTGCGCAGGTTTTCCCGGAACTGGTCCAGCGTCTGCCCGGTCTGCGCGAGGTTCTGGTCGAACTTCTCCCGCGATCCCGCGCGCTTGATTTCGTCGTCCATCGAGCGGTCGACGTCCTTCCAGGTGACCTCCACGCCTTCCTTGCGCGCGGCCTGCAGCAGCACCCGTTCCTCGACGAGATCCGCCACCGTCTTGTCCCACATTTCCCGCGCCTTGCGACGGTAGGGATCCCCCTCGTACGAGGCGCGCAGGGCGACCAACTGATTCTTGATCTTCTCCAGCACCTCGTGACGGGTCACGATTTCGTCATTGACCTTGGCCACGATCCAGGAGGGCACCCCATGGACGGGGTCGCTCAGGAAGGAGAAATCGACCTCGACCGGCCGCTCGGGAGACGTCTCGTCCCCCCCGGCGGCGGTGCGCATCGGCACCTGCCCAGCCACGGAGGCCGGATCCAGCCCGGCCACGCACAGGCAGACGAGGATCCCCCACCGCCACCCGGCGCGGGTCCGCGCATCAACCATGCGGCGTCGCTCCCATGGGATTCCGGACGAGGCTTCTCCGGGCCGCGCTGAACACGCCCGGGCGGTGGGTTCTGATTTGGCGCATTAGGGTAACGGCGGGGGGGGAAGGTGTCAAGGGTTTATTCGTTGCCCATGAACTGACAATGAGTTATAACCTCGATCCATGTCCGGAACCAAGACGTTCACCCTCCTCCTTCTCCCCTGCCTGCTCGTGTTGGGATTGCTCGCGTATGCCGCCTTTCGGCACTCGGCGCTGCTGCGCTCGTACACCCCGGCGGAGCTGCGGGAACGGCTGACGGCGAGGGACGAGGAGACCCGGTATCACGCCGTCGTCTTCCTCGCGCAGGCGCGGGACCGGGAATCGGTCCCGGCGCTGGCGGAGCGGGTGCGGAAGGACCCGAGCCATCGGGTGCGCGCCCGCGCCGCGCATGCGCTGGGATTGCTCGGAGATGTCTCGGCCGCGCCGGCCCTCCTGGAGGCGCTGGCGCACACCGAACCCGAGGTGCTGTCGGCGGCCGTGTGGTCGCTCGGCCAACTGGGCAGCCGGGAGACGGTGCCGGCCGTGGAAGGACTCCTCGGCCACCCGCACGACGGGGTACGCTGGAACGCCGCGGTGGCGGCGGCGCGGATGGGCAGTCACGCGGGGCTGAGCCTGCTGCGCGACATGGCGTCTTCCGACGTGCCGGAGCGCGCCTTGACCGCGGTCCGCTCGCTCGCCCTGATCGGCGAACCGGCGGACGCGGCGCTCCTGCGCGGCCTACCGGACCGGCCGTGGGAGAACTGGAAATCGGAGGCCGAACAGGCGGCGGTCGCCATCGAGTCCCGTTCGGGAGGAAAGCGATGAAGTTCGTGAAGATGCACGGGATCGGCAACGATTTCGTCTGCGTGGACGGTCGCAAGGAGAAGGTGGCGCGGCCGGAGAAGGCGGCGCGGGCGATCTGCGATCGACATTTCGGCGTCGGTTCCGACGGACTGATCGTGATCCTGCCCGCCCGCAAGGCGGACTTCCGCATGCGCATGTGGAACCCGGACGGGAGCGAAGCGGAAATGTGCGGCAACGGCATCCGCTGCCTGGGCAAGTTCGTGTACGAGCACGGGCTGACGAAGCAGAAGGCGTTCACCGTCGAAACCCTGGCCGGTCCGATCGGGCTGCGCCTCCACACGCGCGGCCGCGAGGTCGTCAAGGTCAGGGTCGACATGGGCCGCCCGCGGCTGGAGCGGGCGGAGATTCCCATGGAAGGCCGGCCCGGACGGGTGATCGGCGACCCCCTGGACGTGGACGGCACCACCTACGCCGTGACCTGCGTCTCCATGGGCAATCCGCATTGCGTCATCTTCGTCGACGACGTCGCCGCGGTCCCGCTGACGGCGCTCGGACCGCGAATCGAACACCATCGCAAGTTCCCCAAGCGGACCAACGTCGAGTTCGTCCAGGTGGTGTCCCGCGGCGAGGTGATCCAGCGCACGTGGGAACGCGGCGCGGGCGAGACGCACGCGTGCGGAACGGGGGCCTGCGGCACCGCGGTCGCCGCGGCGCTGAACGGGCTTACGGGGCGGAAAGTCCTCAATCACCTGAAGGGCGGGGACCTGGAGATCGAGTGGGACGAGGCCGACGACCGCGTCTACATGACCGGGCCGGCGGTGGAGGTGTTCCGCGGCGAGTGGTGAGCGGGTCCGGCGGGGCTAAAAGATCAGCCCCATGACGATGCACTCGAAGGCGAGCTTGTCGCCGACCACGCCTTGACAGGAAGTGGTGTTCATCCGGCCGCGGATCTGCTCGTTGCGGGCAAGGAGGAGCAACCGGTCCCCGGGTTGCAGCGGCGCGCGGAAGCGCGCCTTCTCGATCCCGGCGAATCCCATGAAGGCATCGGGGGGGAGCCCCCCCTTGCGCTTGATCAGGAAGGTGGATACCTGAGCCGCCGCCTCGAGCATGAGGACCGCCGGGAAGAGCGGGCGCCCGGGGATGTGCCCGCGCACCCAGAACTCGTCGGCACGGATGTCGCGAACGCCGAGGGCGATCCCCTCCACCGGGTCGATCCCGATGATCCCGTCGCACTGCGACATCTCGAACCGCTGCGGGCAGTACTTCTGCAGTTCCTCCTTCGACACCTCGAGCCGGCTGTGGTCGAAGCGGTCGAGCGGGAAGATGAGTTCGGGCGGCATGGCTCCTAGAAATACCCGTCCCCCCAACGGGTGTCAAGGGAACGCACCGTCGGCTTGAGCCTCCACGGGCGGAGGGGGGCGCGCGCCCGCGGGCTCAGGGGAGGAACAAGGCCGCCCCGGCAACCGCCACAGCCGCGGCGGCGAACCAGGCCCACTTCGCGCCGGCGCGTCGCGCGTACAGCGCGTAGCCGGCGACCGCGCCCGCCCAGACCAGTGCCGCTGCGGCCACGAGCGCGGGGAATCGGGCCGATTTCGACAGCCAACGCTGATCGGCGGCCACGGCGGCCAGAGGGACGACGAGGCTCGCCGCGAGCCCCCACCCCACCCCGACGCCGCGTCCAAAGACCCGCCCCACCAGCGCCGCCGGCACGAGGCACAAGAAGGCGAACATCCCGATCAGGCCGACGCAGGCGATCGCACCGAATCCGGACTGGACAAAGCGGCGCCAGTCTTCCTCCGCCTCCCCGCATCCCGCCTCGAACCGGTCCCGGGCCTGTGCATGCGAGGAAACGACGAAGAATCCGGAAGCGGACGGCGCCGCCGGCGCGGGCGGGACCGGACGGAAGTCCCAGGCGCAGGATCCGTCCGGGGTGATACGGACGGCGCGGACGGCGATCGCTGCACCGAGGGGAAGATCGACGACGTTGCTTCCGGCCAGGACCGGCCGGACGCCATGGACCGATCGCCCGTCCGCGTCGATGGCGAAGACGGCGACGGCGCCTCCCGCCTCGGCAGCGAAGACGACGGGGACCGCCGACGGACCTTCGCCCTGAACGCGCAGCAGGAATCGCGCCGGACCGTCGGCGCCGCGGGCGTCGCGGGCCGGGTCCGGCCGCCACGCCGGCAGGGACGCATTTCCCGGGCGCATGGGATCGAATGCGAGCACGGCCTCCCGCCCCGCGCCGGCCCGGACCGCGGCGCGACAGCGCGGCCCGGCGGCATACCCGAGCCGGGAGTAGCCCCGGCCCTCCCCCGGATCCCAGGTGAACACGGCGCGCCCCTGACGATCCGTGCGCTGCGCGACCGGCGCGGTCCCCCACCCCTCGATCGTCACCTCCGCCGCGACCGGGCCCCCGGAGGCCTCCTCGACCGTGACCTCGTATCGGTTGCCCACGCCGGGTACCGGGACCCCGGACTCGTGCGCGAGGCGAATCCGCAGGTTACCGGAAGCCGCGGCCGGTTCGAGGACGGCAGAAGGCTCGATCGCGGAGGTGGGGACGGGAATCGACGGGAGATGTGCGATCGCAGACCGGCCGTCCGCGCAGGCGACCTCGAGCCTGCCCCAGGCCGACCGTCCGTCCCACCCGGCGCCGGGACGGGGAAACGCGCCCACCGCCAGGCCCGAATCCCGGGCCTCGAAGATGCCGGTGACGAGCGCGGCGCCGTCCCGGTCCCGCAGCGTAACGGCCAGATCGAGCGCGGACTCCAGACGACCGGCGCGCCGATCGACCACCGCGAGGACGAGCGGCGCCGGGGGCCAGGCGCTCCAGGTGGCGACCACCAGGTCGAGGTCCGGATCGGGCGGAACGGTCGCCGACCACCGCCGCCCTCCCTCGATCCCCAATACGGCCGCCGCGGCCAGCATCGACGCGCCCAACCGGGTCAGGGCCCGTCCACGTCCTGTCGCCACTCGCTTCCGCTCCCCGTTCCCCTTGCAACCGACCGGGGCTTCCGCTAGGATTTGCGCTCCGGGCGCACCGGCGCCCCTTCCGTTCGCGAGGAGGATAGCATGAGACGCCTCATCCCCGCCATCGCCGCCACCCTCATCCTCGGCGCCGGCGCCACGATCCAGGCCGGCCCGAAGGACACGGTCGCCCCCAAGGAGTACATCCACTTCGTCCAGGACTTCGAGGCCGCCAAGGCCGAGGCCGCCGAGCGCAACGTGCCGCTCGTCTTCGCCTGGCACAAAGACCACTGACCCGGCTGCGAAGTGATGGACGGCTCCGTCTATCCCGACAAGGACGTCATCAAGGCCTCCCGCAACACCGTCATGCTCTACGCCAGCAAGGAATCGACCCACGGCGAGGGGGAAAAGCAGCAGGGCAAGGAGAAGGTCACGTCCTGCAACGCCGAGTTCGGCATCCGCTGCGAGCAGCACGTGGAACTGTTCCAACAGACTTCCCAGCTCTTCTTCGACGGCACGATCCGAATGCCGACCCACATCCTGCTCATGCCCGACGGCACCGAAATCAAGCGCCACATCGGGGCCATGAACTCCAAGGAGTTCATCGCGTTCATGAATGAGGGCATCAAGAAGGTCGGCGCCGGCCTCGGGCGCGACGAGTACCTGTTCGCGAAGGGGCGGTTGGAGACGGGCGACAAGGCGCTGGAGGCGGGCGATCTCAAAGCCGCCGCCAAGGCCGCCGACGAGATCAAGAAGAACAAGGCCTTCAAGAATCACCCCGCGTGGATCGAGAAGGCGGACGCCCTCCTCGGACGCGTCAATGACGCCGGCGCGGAACGGGTGAAGAAGGCGGCCGAATCCGCGGCGGCGGGGAACGTCGAGGAGGCGAAGAAGATCCTCAAGGACGTGATCACGGCGTGCGGCTCGATGGAATGCGGCAAGGCCGCCCGCGAGGAACTTGCCAAGCTGCCGAAGTAGAGGATCGGACACCGGTCCCGCCCCGGGGGTCTCACTTGGGGCGGGAACCGGACTCCTCCTGCCGCTTGAGCGCGTCGCGGCACCACTTCACGCCGTCCGCCGCCCCCGGGTAGTCGGGGCGAATCCGCAGCACCGCTTCCAACGCCTGCAGCGCCTCCGCCGCCTTCCCCTGCGCGGCGAGCATGCCGCCCAGGTTGTAAAGCGGTTCCGGCGCGTTCGGCTGCAGTCGCACGGCCTCGCGGAACGACTTTTCCGCCTCTGGAATGCGGCGCAGCGTCGCGTACACCACCCCCAGCGAGGCATGCGCCTCCGCATGATCGGGCGCGAGCTCGATCGCGCGGCGGTACTCCTCGACGGCGCGGCCCGGCTGATTCCGGAGGCGATAGAGGTTGCCGAGATCGAGGTGGACCTCCGGCTGCTCCGCGTCCAGTTCGAGGGCGGCGCGAAACTCCCGTTCGGCGGAGTCGAACCGTCCCTGCAATTGATGGACGAGGGCGATCTGCTCCGCGAAGGCGGGTTCGTCCGGCTGAAGCGTCCGTCCCCGCGACAGTTGCACGAACGCCTCCTGGATCTGGCCCTGCTGGACGAGGATTACGCCCAACCCCAGCATGGCCTGGGCGTCATCGGCGTCGATGGCGAGCGCCTCGCGGTAGAACCGCGCGGCATGGTCCTCGGCCCCTTCCAGGAAAAGCCGGTCGCCCAACCCCTTGACCGGTGAGATCAGGCGCAGCTTGTGCCAGCGTCCGGGGAACGGCAGGGAGCGCGCGATCGCCTCTTCCTTGGCCAGGGGAAGTACGTCCAGGTCCCGAAGGAGATCGTCGACCCGCACCGGGCCCTGGTAATACGCGCGCAAGCGGCCTTCCGCGTCGACCAGCACGCTGCACGGCAAGGGGAGCGGGGACTGGCGGCCGAAGAAGGTGGTGTCGATGCCCTCCAGCCGGTCGAGCGCCTCGGGGGTGGCCCAGCCGGATTCGAAGGGCCACGCGATCTCCTGCAGAAATTGCTGCGCGCGCTCCGGATCATTGCGCCCGCCCGATTTCGCGCGCTCGATGTTGAGCGCCAACACGCTCAGCCCCGCCGCTTTCAAGTCCGACGCCCGGCTCGCGAAATCGCGGAGCTCCGCCGAGCAGGCGCGGCACCAGGAGGCCCAGAGGTTGACGAGGAGCGGGCCGCCGGGCAGGCGATCGTTGAGCAGGGCGGTCCGGCCGTCCTGATCCTGAACCGGCATCGGGGGCAACGGGATGCGCGTGGAAAAGAGGCACCGGCGCGACGTCTCTTCCGGGACGGCCGCGAAGCGCGCGCCGGCCAGGTCGGGCAGGCGGGGGGGCTGGTCGAACGCAACCGCCTTTCCCGTCCCCTGCTCGACCACCCAGTGCCCCCCCGGCGCGGCGCCGTGAATCTCTTCCTTGCTCCCCCCCGGCCAGCGAACCGTCACGGATTCGATCACCGGATCGGGGCCGAGACCGAAGTGAAGCCACTTCGTGGATTGTCCCAGGAACCCCTCGCCGGCTCGCAGGCTGCGCACCAGCGGGGGGGCCCCGGCCAGTCGCACCTCGACGCGGGCGCCGATCGCGTCGCGGTTGCAGGTCCGCCCGACCAACCGCAAGGCCAGGAAGGCCCCCTCTGCCGGAGCGTCGTTGCGCAGGAACCGCACCTGCGGGCTGGTCCGATTCACGGTGAAGAAGTCCGGATCGCCGTCGAAGTCCCAATCCGTCGCGCACACCGCCCGCGTGTCATCGATGACGTTCCAGCCCGACACCGCCGAGGCGTCGGCGAAGCGCTCGCTCCCGGCCCCCCGCGTGTTGAGGTAGAGCACATTGCGCTCGCGCCCGCTGAATGAACGACCGCCGATCAGCATCGCGTAGCCCAGCAGGGCGGGCGCGGAGGCCCGTTCGTTCGGGACGGCTTCGATGGCGTTGGTGCGCGGCTGCGACAGGCCCTGTCGCCAGAAGAAGCTTCACAAGTCCTTTTCGTCCTTCATGGTGAGGTACCCGTTGCCGAGCACGAGATCCTCCCACCCGTCGTTGTTCACGTCCGAGAAAATCGATCCCCAGCCCCAGCGCCCCATTTCCACGCCGGCCGCCGCCGTGACTTCGGCGAACTTGCCGCCGCCGAGATTGCGCAGCAGCGTGTTCCCCTTGGCGAATCGGCGCCAGCGGGCGCGCACCTCGGGCGGTTCCTGAGGACGGAACTTCTCCTGCGTGGTCACACGCCCGCCCGCCGAGGACCACATGTTGGCCACGTAGACGTCCATCCGTCCGTCCCGGTCGAAGTCCCCCCAGTGGGCCGACATCCCCGAGCCGTAGTCCTCCGCGCCCGCCTCGAAGGCGATGTCGACGAACCGTCCGCCGTCATTGCGAAAGAGGTTGTTGGGGCCGTAGTCGTTGGCCACGTACAGGTCGGGGTCGCCGTCGTCGTCGAAATCCTCCCAGCAGGCCGAGAGGCTGTGTCGCGTGTTGTGGACGTCGAGGCCGGTCTCCCCCGTGACGTCGGAGAACACCCAGCCGCCGTCGTTGCGGAAAAGATGATTCGGAGCCCCGTCGGTCGCATCATGGTGGGTAAACGTCCCGCGGGAGCGCTTCTGCTTCCCGAGCACGAAATCGTCGTTCATGCAGACGTAGAGATCGACGTCCCCGTCGAGGTCGTAGTCCGCGGCGCACAAGGATTGCGGATCGGCGCCGATGGGAAGCCGGGCAGCCGGTCGGAAGCGGCCGGTCCCGTCGTTCTCCATCATGTGCACATACTCGATGGTCGCGACGGCGAGGTCCTGGTCCCCGTCGTTGTCGAAGTCGACGAACAGCGCGGAGGCCGTGACGTCGAGCCAGTCGACGCCGGCCGCGGCCGAGCGGTCGGACATCGTCCCGTCCGCCTGCCGGACGAACAGCCGGTTGGGCAACCCGGACGGTTGGCAGACGTAGAGGTCATCGAGTCCGTCGCCGTCGGCGTCCCCGATCGCGCCCCCGTACCGCGCAAAAACCAGGAAGCCGACCGTGATGTCGATGCGCCCCCACCAGCGATTGATCCCGTGGCGGATCTGGTCGCGGAACACGGGATCGCCGCCCAACACCGCCGCGGTGCAATCCGAGAACAGGGTCTGCTTCGAAGTGCGCACCTCCACCTCTTCGTGGTCCAGAACTTCGATGACCCCGAGCCGAGGCGACTTCTGCGCGGTCGAGCCGGGCCATCGGACCCTCCATACCGCGTTGATCTGCAGGCTCCCCTCGGGAAGGCGCCCGCTGATTTCCACGTCGACTTCCGTATCGACATGGTCCGGTCCGGCGGTGACCCGGTAGATCTTGAAGTACGAGTCCACACCGGCAGCCTGCTGCAGCGGCGCCAGCAACTCCAGCAGGAGCGCGCGCAACCGGACCGGGCCGTTCCCGGCCGCCGCCGGCGTGGGCGGGGGGAAATTCGGCGCGGTCCCCCGGCGAACGCGATAGCCCCTTCCTTCGGTCACCGTCGCGAGCGCGGACGGACGCAGGCCCGCACACTCGAATCCGGCCGCGGCGAACCGGTGCAGGTCCGCCCCGGCAAGCCCGGCGGGATCGCGCAGGGTCTTCCCCAGGGCCTTCCACTGCGCCATCGCCTCCTCGGTGAAAGACTCGGTGTCCCAGCCGTCCCGGGTCGGATCGTCGATCTCCTCGGGCGAGCGGATCGTCCGGCTGGGGATTTCGGCGGTGGCCTCGAAGGCCGACGACCCCGGTTCGGGGGCGGGAGGGTCGGCCCAGGAGGACGCCATCGCGCAAAGACCGACCAGGAGAACCCATCGCAGCGGAGCGGAGAGACGGTCCATTTTCGCGCACCCATTCGACCGGCCGGCGGACGCCTGAACGCGCTCAATTCTGCCGGGTCGTGGCTCCGGCTGCAAGGAATCCCGCGAACCGACTGCAGGATTCGGGGGGAGGATGCTCCGCCGCGGCGGAGCGACGGAAATGTGCGGCAGGGCGGGACCGCGGCGTCGCCCGCGCGGGCGGGGCCGGGCCGGCCGGCCCGGCCGACCGCCCGGCCCGGAGCTCCTACTTCGAACCGCCGGGCTCGGGCTTCTTCTTGAAGTCGAGCGCGGCCGAGTTGATGCAATAGCGCAACCCGGTCGGCTGCGGACCGTCGTCGAACACGTGTCCGAGATGACCGCCGCAGCGACGGCACACGACCTCGGTGCGGGTCATGAACAGGCTGCGGTCCTGGTGCTCCGCCACCGCGTCCTCGGCGGCCGGCTTGAAGTAACTGGGCCACCCGGTCCCGGAGTCGAACTTGGTCCCGGACTCGAAGAGCTCATGGCCGCACCCGGCGCAGACATACATCCCGGCTTCGTGGTTGTTCCAGTACTTGCCCGTGAACGGTCGCTCGGTCCCTTTCTGGCGCAGGATCTTGTACTGCTCCGGGGTGAGGCGTTTTTTCCAGTCCTCCTCCGTCTTGGGCATCGAAGCGGCGGCAGCGGGCGTCGGGTCGGTCGGGGTCATTGCGGATTTCTCCTCCGAGGGTTCGGCGGCCGGCGGTTGGGCGGGGGGCACGGACGTCTCGCATCCCGCCAGCGAGGCAAGGAACACGGTCAGGCCAACGGCGCGGAACAACGATTGCATGAAACACCTCCGTGAGGTCGGACGTACTTGGCAATCACGCGGGCCCGGCGCCGGCCTTCGGTCGGGGTCTCGGATTCGCGGCCGCGATCCATCCAACTCCGAGCCTATGCCACGCCGGGCGTCCTTGTCAATCGCCCGCCCCCGCGCCGGACGTCCGGTCGCGCCGGGGACAAGCAGGAAAAGGCCGGGACGCCCCCGGTTGTTCCCGGATTTTTCCCCGGATCCGCAACTCCCAGTGCGACGGAGACTTCGGCTCCGGCGAGCCCGCACGGGACGTCCCGGGGCGGGTGGAAGTTTCTCTTGGATGCCCCGGCCCGGGGCTGCTATCCTCGACGGGGATATCGTCCCTGACCCGCTCTTTTTTTACGACACCTCATGCCCAAGGTCACCTGCCCGCACTGTGCCGCCGCCATCGGGCTTCCCGAGCCCGCCGAAGTGAAGAAGGCCATCTTTGCGGGAAAGTCCCCGAAGTGCCCGCGGTGCCGCAAGGTCATCCCGTTCAAGCAGGACGGCTCCCTGCAGACGGCGAATCCCGCGCCGAGCGCGGTGGCGACGGCGCTCGCGGCGCCCGCGGATCCGGCGCAGGCCGCCCTGGTCGGCTTCCTGGAAAAGTCGCGGATCGGGTTCCCGCACCTGCTCGTCCTGCTCAAGCTGCTCGAGCTCTGGGGCCAGAGGTCCGGTCCGACCGAGTTCGTGACCCGCTGCAAGTGGACGGTGGAAGCGCTGCGCAAGAACGTGGTGGTCGTCGGCAGCCGCAGCGCGGGCGAGGAGGGATGGCCCTCCGACGTGCATCCCGCTTCGCTGCCCGCCCTGGCGCGCCGGGCGGCGGTGGCGAAGTCCGCCTGGATGGTCGTGGTCCGGCTGCATGCCCAGCGATTGACGTACGGCGGCCAGTTGATGCTGGACCACCTGCTGGACGCGCACAGCGCGCTGCCGCACTGGAAGGCGCTGATCGAGGAACTGGCCCGGGAGGCGACGGGCGGGGCGCTGGGCCCGGGCGCCGCCGGACCCGCGCCGACGGCCGCGGCTCCGGCGGGAGGCAACGGCGCCAATTCCGCGCGGGCGACGGCCCCCGCCGGACGGGAGTTTCAGCCCTGGACGGAGGGCGTGAAGAAGCCGGCGGCCGCCGCCCCCGCACCGGCCGCCGCCCCATCGACGTCCGCCGCCCCCCCCGCTCCGGTGCCCGCGTCCGCCCCGGTCGCCGCCACGGCCGCCGCGGGCGCCGCCGCCGCCGCGCCGTCCGCACGGCAGGCGCCCGAGGCCCTCTCGGCCGTCGAACTCGCCGCCGCGCGCGCCGAACTCGACAAAATGACCGGCCTGGCCAGCGTCAAGAAGGCCATCGAAGAGCTGTCCAAGTTCCTGCAGGTCCACTGCCTGCGCCGCCAGGCGGGATTGCATACCGGCCCCGTGACCCTGCACATGGTGTTCCAGGGCGGCCCCGGCACCGGCAAAACCACCGTGGCGCGATTGCTCGGACGCCTCTACCGCGTGCTCGGCCTCCTCGCCAAGGGGCATGTCGTCGAAGTCGATCGCAGCGGGCTGGTCGCCCAGTTCGTGGGCCATACCGCGCAGAAAACCGCCAAGGCGATCGACAGCGCGCTCGGAGGAATCCTCTTCATCGACGAGGCGTACAGCCTCGCGCGGACCGACGACGCCAAGGACTACGGCCAGGAGGCGATCGAGACCCTGCTCAAGGCCATGGAGGACCGGCGCGACGAACTCGTAGTGATCGTTGCGGGCTATCCGGATCCGATGCGCAAGTTCCTCGAGTCGAACCCCGGGCTTCGTTCCCGCTTTCCCCACTACATCGAGTTCCCCGACTACAACGCCGACGAGCTGTCGCAGATCTTCGAAGGCATGGCCCGCGAGCGCTCCTACGCGCTCACGCCCGAGTGCCTGGGAGCCGCCGGCCGGCTGTTCCGCCACCTCCTCGCCGCAAAGGACGAACACTTCGGCAATGCACGCGTGGTGCGCACCGTCTTCGAGAAGACGATCCAGCGGCAGGCCACCCGCCTCGTCGAGACCGGCGTCACCACCGACACCGATGCACTTTCCCGCCTCGAGCCGGCGGACCTCCCCCTCGAGCAGTACGGGGTGAAGACCCGCTCCGACGGCGACGTCACCGCGGTCGCGCGCGCCAAACTCGACGCCCTGATCGGGCTCGCCCCGGTCAAGAAGCGATTCGTGGAACTCACCGCCCTGCTCGACCTGCGCCGCAAGCGCGAGGAGAAGGGGCTCGCGGTGCAGGGCCAGAGCCTGCACATGGTCTTCACCGGCAACCCCGGCACGGGAAAGACGGAGGTCGCCCGGATCATGGCCGAGGTCCTGCACGGGCTCGGCTTCCTGAGCCGGGGGCACCTGGTCGAGGTCGATCGCGCCGACCTGGTGGCCGGGTACGTGGGACAGACCGCGCGCAAGACCGAGGAGATCGTGCGCTCGGCGCTCGGGGGTGTGCTGTTCATCGACGAGGCCTATACGCTGACGGAGCGTGGGGGCGGCGAGGACTACGGCCAGGAGGCGGTCGACACCCTGCTCAAGTGGATGGAGGACCGGCGCACCAGTTTCGTCTGCATCGTGGCCGGGTATCCCGACCTCATGCGCAAGTTCCTCTCCTCGAACCCGGGACTCGCCAGCCGTTTCCCGACGGTGATCGACTTCCCGGACTACACCGACGACGAGTTGAAGGAGATCTTCGCCGCCATGGCCCGGCAGCGCGGGTTCGACCCCGATCCCGACGCGGTCGCGAAAGCGGGCGCCCTGCTCGCCGCGCGGCGGGTCGGCAACGCGCACTTCGGCAACGCCCGCGAGGCGCGCCTGCTGCTCGAGGGCGCGATCACCGCGATGGCCGTCCGCGTCGCCTCGTCCAGCTCCCCCGACATGGAGTCGCTGTCGACGATCGTCGAGGCGGACGTAGCCGGCGCCGGGTAGGCCGCGCCGGTGCCGGGCGGGAGGCCGGCGCCCCCGCCCCCTTCCCGTCCCGGAATCGCTCTCCGGCCGGTCTCTTGCCGGATCTTGCCCGCGCGGATACAATTCGCGGCAGTGTCCCCCACCGGTCTTCCGCACCCCCGGAGGTTCCCATGCGCGCCCTCGTCGCCGACTCCTTCTCCGATTCCGGTCTCCAGGGACTCCGCGCCCTCGGCCTGGAGGTGGTCTATCTCCCCAAGGCCACGCCGGAGGAGTTTTCGAAGGAAGCCGACCTTGCGCACGTGATCGTGGTGCGCTCCCGGAAGGTAACGCGCGAAGTGATCGAGCGGGCGTCCCGTCTTTCCCTGATCGTCCGCGCCGGGGCTGGGGTCAACACGATCGACGTCGCCGCCGCGTCGGAGCGGGGAATCTTCGTGACCAATTGCCCCGGCAAGAACTCGGCCGCGGTCGCCGAACTCACGCTCGGACTGCTGCTCGCGCTCGATCGGCGCATCCCGGACGCGACCGCGGAGCTGCGCGCCGGGAAGTGGAACAAGACCGAGTACTCGAAGGCCCGCGGGCTCCAGGGCCGCACGCTCGGCGTCATCGGCACGGGCCAGATCGGACGGCGGGTGATCCGGGCGGCCCAAGCCCTCGGCATGCGCGTCGTCGCCTGGTCGCGCTCGCTCACCGACGCCGAGGCGCGCGACCTGGGCGCGGAGCGGCGCTCCTCCCCCCTCGAGGTGGCGCGGGATGCGGACGCGGTCTCGGTGCACCTGGCCCTCACGCCGGAAACGCGCGGCCTGGTCGGGGCGGAATTCGCGGCGGCGCTGCGCCCGGGAGCGATCTTCCTCAACACCTCCCGCGGGGAGATCGTCGACGAGCCCGCGCTGCTGGCCGCCGCCCGCGAAAAGAAGCTGCGCCTGGGCCTGGACGTCTTTGCCGGCGAGCCGTCGGAGGGGAGCGCCGCCTTCACGCCCGCGCCGGCCCAACATGCCTGGTTCGCCGGCACCCCCCACGTCGGCGCGTCGACCGAGGAGGCGCAGGACGCGATCGCGGAGGAGGCGGTCCGGATCGTCCGCGTCTTCCTGCGCGAGGGTCACGCGGAAAATTGCGTCAACCTCGCCCGCACCACCCCCGCCCGCTGCCAACTCGTCGTCCGCCATCACGACAAGGTCGGGGTGCTGGCCGGGGTCCTCGACCTCCTGCGCAAGGAAGGAATCAACGTCCAGCGCGTCGAGAACATCATCTTCGACGGCGCCAAGGCCGCCTTCGCCAAGATCGAAATCGAACGCCGGCCCAGCGAACAGGCCGTCGCCGAGTTGTCGGGACGGAAGGACGAGATTCTCGGCCTCGAGCTGTTCGACCTGCCCGCCTGAGCCGCGCCCGCCCCCGCCCGCCGGCGTGCGCTCGCGCCACCCGCCCCGCGCGCGTCGCGGGCAGGTCCGCGCGCCTCAACGACCCGCGCTTTCGCGGGCCCCGGGGGCCGGTTCCGCGGCATCCGCGGCGGAGACCGCCCGACCGGTGCGGGGATCGACGTGGAGATCGAGCGACTCCCCGTCTTCCGTGTAGAAGAAAAACCCGTACATCATTTCGTGGATGGTCTGCTGACCGAACCGCACCGTCTCCTTGGAATCCGGGTTGTACGGATTGAAGTCGGTATTGTCGAAGTGGGCGAAGACCTCGAGCACCGTGCCGCGCGGGAATCTCATCCGGTCCCGCTCCCAGACATAGGCGAGCTGCCAGTCGAAACTGTAGTTCGGGATCGACAGCAGCGTCTCGTCGCGGCCGTCCGGGTAGCGGGCGCGGAACGTCATGTCGCGGCCGCGCAAATGCATGTGCGCGAACGCCCCGACCGCCGTGATGTCCGTCTCCACCGTCTGCTTCGCCTCGACGCGGTGGGCCGGCGCCCCCGGCGGAATCGCGAATCGGTTGTTGTGGATCTCATAGTGCCGCAGGCGCTTCCGGATCGGGTGCTTGGCGAACACGATCCCCACGCGGAGCAGGTCGGTCTCCTCTTTTCCCGTGGTCACGTAGTGCACCTGAAGCACGAGCGCGGAACCCTTGGGAATCAGGAAGCCGAAGCCGGGATCCACGGCGAGGGCTTGCCCGCCGGGGACCTGTCCGGTGATGAAATGGACCTCCTCCCGCCCCTTGGCCGGGTCGAAGTAGAACGCGTTCGCGTGGTGGAGGACGCGCGGATTGCGCGACAGGATCTGGAAACCCTGAATCCAGGTGTCCTCCGGAAAGATGAACGGAAGCCGCGTGTCGCGGTGAAGGGTGTCGTACCGGTACGGCACGTACCCCTCGGCGGGGATGACGGCCTCGTCCGCGGCGCGCAAGACGAGGTCCGGCCGACCGATGCTCCAGCGGGTCTGCGGCCATTCCCGCGGCGGCGGCATCTTCGCCAGGTCGCCCGACGGCGCCCCTCCACGCACCCAGTCGAGCACCGTACGCCGCTCGTCGTCGGTCAACCGTCGATCGTTGACGAACTGCCCGTGGCGCGGGTCGGCGAACCACGGCGGCATGCGCCCGAGCCGAATCGCCTCCGCGATCGTCTCCGCGCGTTTCCGCGCGTCTTCATAGGAGAGGAGCGGGAACGGGGCCTCGCCGCCGGGACGATGGCACTCCTGGCAGCGCACTTGGAGGATCGGCGCGACCTCCTCGGCGAACCCGGGAATGCGCTCCGGCGGCGCCGGCGTCAGCGCAGGGATCAGGCAGCCGTCCACCTCCGTCTCCGGCACCTGCACGTCCCGGCCGGCCAGCACGTCCTCGATTGCCTGCCGGAGATCCTCCCGGCCCGGGTCCGGCCGCACCCCTCCGAGCCGGTACTGTGCATCGACGCGACCGCGATAGCGAAGCCGGAATCCGCCGTCCAGGACGGCGACTTCCGGCGTCCGTCGCGCGCCGACCGCGCGCGCGACCGCGCCTTCCAGGTCCTTGGCGACCGGAAACGCAACCCCGTGCTCGATCGCGACCGCCGCCGCCTCCACCACCGTATCGGCGACGCCGACGTTCACCAGGAGAAACTGCACCCCGCGGGCCCGATACTCCTTCTCGAGCGCCGACAACCGCGGCAGGTAGCGGAGCGAAAGCGGACAGCCGTTCGTGACGAAAGCGAGCACGTGGGAGGACCGGTCGCCGAACTCCCCCAGGTTCCGGGGCAGATACCGCGTGTCGATGAACGAAAGCCGGCCGATTTCCGCACCGATCTCCACGACCGCGGCGTTTCCCTCTTCCGCGACCGCGGAGACCGCCGCGGCGAGCCACACCGCGACCGCGGCCCATGCGACGACAAAGACTCCGACGGCTCGGACCATGGTCCTCTCCTCGAATCGTCCGGTCACCCGGCGACCATTATACGTCGCGGTCCGGCGGGGACCAAGGGGGAATGCATTTCCAAGGCACTCGAAGAGGTTCAGCGCGCGCCGCCCGGCGCAACCTCGGGAGCGGCGATCCGCGCAAGGGCGAACGCGGCGCTCGCGCGCACCCCCGGGTCCGAATCCTCCGCCGCGAGGCGGCGCAGGTCGGGGATCGTCTCCGCGGCGGTGGGGCCGAAGTGCGACAACGCCGTGGCGGCGGCCCGGCGGACCTCGGCCGCAGGCTCCCGCAACGCCGCGTGCAGGACTTCGAGCGCATGGGTTCCTTGCACGCGGCCAAGGACCAGGAGCACCTCCGGCGAGCGTCGCCCCTCTCCGTGGATCAACTCGGGGACCGCGGCCTCGGCGTCGGTCCCCAACTCCGCCAGTCCGGCGAAGGCCCGCTCGCGGTGCTCCGGCGCGTCCATCTCCCGGAGCAGGTGCGCGACCGCACGCGGGGTCAGGTCGCGCGCGCCGCGGATCAACAGGCACGCCGTCCGCGTGGCGACATGATGGATCGCGGCCCGCTCCGCCACTTCGAGCGCAACCGACTGGGCATCGGTGCCGGACTCCGCCACGACGCGATTCGGGGTCCGCTGGCTGTGGGTGAACTCGGCGAGCAACGATTGCGCGGGAAGCGCGATGACGCGCAGGGTCGCCTGGACGATGCCCGGAACGAAGTCCTGGCGGATGACGGTCACGCTCGGGTCGGTGCGGAGATCGTGCGCCCTGCGTTCGCAGCGCAACTCCAGCGCGATGTCGTGACGGTTGCCGTCGAGGCCGGAGCGCCCTTCCCGGTACAGGTCCCAGAGCGGGGAGACGAACAGGATGTCGCGGAGGATCGCCACGCCGACCGGATCGCCCTCGATCGGGATCCGGCGCAGGAAGGGGGCCCACGCCGACAGGAACACGAGCGCCAGGGCGACCAGGGAACCGCACCCCAACCAGGGCGCGTAGGCGGGAGGCCGGGGGGCGGACACGCAAGTCGACTCCGGGCAGGGACCAGAGAGTGAGCCTAACAGCCCCCGAGCGCAGAATCAAGGCGCCGGAACCGCGTCGATGCGGAATCCGGCGCAGATTCCGAAGTGGTCCGAGAGATGACGCTCCACCAGGCTCCCGTCGTCGCAAGCGGACGGCACGACGCGATCGAGAACGATTTGCGCATTGCCGACGGGCCGGAGGGAAGTGCGGCGGCCTCGGCGATTTCCCGGGGTGTAGAAGACGTAGTCGATGCGCGCGGGGCCGTGGTCTCCGGGGTCGACGATCCGGTTCCCGGACGCCCCGAAGGTGATCTCCTCGCGGCCGGCCATCGCGTCCTCGAAGCCCGCCTCGCGCAGAAGTCGCGGGCTCCCGCTCTCGGGCGGATCGTTGAAGTCTCCGGTCAGGAGGACGTGATCCGCCCCCCCGCGGTCGGCCTCGAGAAAGGCGAGCAGGTGCCGGGCTTCCCGCTCCCGCCGGAACGCCACGTCGTTGAGGTGCAGGTTGACGAGATCGAGGATCACCGTTCCGCCGTCCGCCGCGCGGGCGGGAGTCCCGTCCTCCGCGAGCAGGATCAGGCGGGAGCGCAGGGCGCAGCGCTGGTTGACCGGATGGAAGAGTCTCGGCAGGCCAAGCAACAGCCAGTCGGAGGCCGGGCGGAGCTTGACACGCCGATGGGACTGGACGGCGAAGCGCGCCCGGCGGTACGCGCTCAACTGGCCGGCGCCGACGAGCGGGATCCCCCACGCGCTCGCGCGGGCGAACCGGACCGCGAATCCGCCGGCGGACAACCGTCCCTCGAGCACGCCTCGCGAGTCGCGGCCGATCCAGAGGTCGATCGCCTCCTGGAGGGCGACGGCATCGGGAGCGAGCTCGAGCAAGGCGTCGGCGATCTGCTCGAAGGACGGCGCGCCATCCGGACGTGCCGCGCGCCAGTAGAGGCGCCGGCTGCGGCCGCCGCCCCGGAGATTGAACGTCAGCACGCGAAAGGGCGGGCCGACCGGCGCCTCCGTCACCTCCCGGCCTCCGCGAAAATCCACCCGGTGCGCTCCGCTCACACGCGCCGCAGCGCATCGACCACCTTCATGCGCGCCCCGCGCAGCGCGGGGAGGAAACCGCCCACGAACCCCATCCCCGTGGCCAGCACCGACGCGGTGAGGAGGATCGTCGGGGTGATCCGGAAGCGGAACGCGGTCTCCGAAAAGGTCGCGAAATTCGTCGTTCCGGTCTCCATCCCGTGAAACGGCAGGCTCGCCAGGCATCCGAGCGCGGCGCCGATCACGCCCAGCACGAGCGACTCGGTGATGAACGCGCGCCAGATCGAGGCCGGCGTGAATCCCAGCGCCAGCAGGCAGCCGATCTCCCGCTGGCGCTGACTGATCGCCGCGTACATCGTGTTCATCGCCCCGACGATGCCCCCGATCGCCATGATCATCGTGAGCAGGCCCCCGAGCACGGTGATGAACGTGGCCATGAGCCGGGACTGCTTGGCGTAGTACTCGGTTTCCGTCATTGCCTGCAGCGTGCGCAGGCGCGGATCGCGGTCGAGGAGCGTCTGCAGCCGGCGGCGCTGGATCCCGGTGTCCCCGGCGCAGCGGAACAGCACCGACGAGTAGATGGAGCCGCGCTTGAACGAGGTCTGGAACAGGTTCACGTCCATCCACGCCTCGGACTCCAGCGCGCTCCCCCCCGCCTCGAACACGCCGACGACCGTCCAGTCCCTCCCCCCGCCCCGGATGGAGTGCCCGAGGGCGAACTTCTCCATGCGCCGGGCGACCGAGACGCCGACGACGGCCTCGGCGGCTCCGGGATCGAACCAGCGCCCCTCGACCAGGCGAACTCCCTCGTGCACCCGGCGGGCGTCCGCGGGGGTGCCGCGCATGGTGAGGTTCGCCTTGCCGCCGTCGGCGCGCCGCTGCGCGATCACGACCACGCTCTCGAACAGAAAGAGCGGGACCCCCGCCGCATCCCGGGCCACGACCGGCAGCTGCTCGACGATGCGCCCGGTGCTCCTCGACACCTGGCTCTGCAGTTCGGCATCGGCCCCCTTGCGGATGAGGATGAGGTTGCGCGGGCTCCCGGAGGTCGCCACCGCGCGGCGGAAGCCCTCCGCCAGGGCGAGCAGGAAAGTGAACACGAGGACGACCAGCGCGATCCCCGCCACGGCCATGGCGGACGCCCCCTTGCGCACCGCGACGCTGCGCACGCTGTAGGTCCAGGGGATCGACATCGCCTACACGCTCCGCAACGCGTGGACCGCCTTGAGCCGCAGACCGACCAGCGCCGGGACGAGCCCGCTCGCGAACCCCGTGACCATCCCGATGGCCGCCGCCATCGCCACCGAGGACTCGGGAAGGCGGAAGATCGGGAAAAAGTCGGGTTTCGGGTTCCAGCGCAGGACGTCGAAGAGCAGATACGCCCCGCCCACGCCGATGAGGACGCCGAGCCCCGCCACCGCCAGGGCCTCGCCGATCAGCAGGGTGAACACCCGGAGGTCGCTGAACCCGATCGCCTTCAGGATCGCCATTTCCCGCGTTCGGTCGCGCGCGCTCATCATCATCGTATTGGCGGACACGAGCAACATCGTCAGGACGACGACGGCGCCGATGGAGTGGAGCAGCAGTTCGAAATTCCCCATCATCGACACGAACTGCATGTTGAAGGCCTTTTCGCTCTGCGTAAGCGACGGGTAGGGACTGTTGGCGAACCGGTCGTCGATCGCCGCGGACACCTCCGTGAAGCGGTCCGGATCGGTCAATTCGACCACGTAAAAACCGGCCATCCCCTTTTCGAATTCGCGCTCCTCATCGAGGTAGCGATAGTGAAAGTACATCATCGTCCGGTCGAAGGTTTCCGTGTTCGAGGTGTAGATCGCCCTCACCGTGAACTCCCACGGCGAGCTGTCGGGCGTCGGCCAGATGGTGCCGCGCAGGGGGAGCCGGTCCCCCACCTTCTTGCCCAGACGTTCGGCGATCTTGTCCCCGAGCAGACAGCCGGTGCGATCGTTCATCAATTCCCGCAACTGATCCGGCGGAACGAGGATCTCGGGGTACATGGCCAGGTAGGCGTCGAAGTCGACGGCGAACTGGGCGAAGAATTCGTCCCGCTTTCCCCCGTCCGGCAGGGGGACCTCGTACAGGCCCCCGAACCACATCCCCATCGCGACCCCCTTCACCCCGTCGATCTGGGTGATCAGCGACCGGTAGGCCTCGGGGACCAGGAAGATGATCGACTCCTTGTGCTGCACGATGAGCCGCGAGGCCCCCGCCATCGCCACTCCGGCGTGGAAGGCGAACAGCACCGACTCGATGAGGCAAAACAGAAACAGCGCGATCGCGGCCCCCACGACCGTGAGCCCGGTGCGCAGGGGCGAGCGGAACAGGTTGAGAAAGACCAGCCTCACTTCGTGCGCTCCAGCGAGAGTTCCCCCTTGTCCAGGTGCAGTTCGCGCCGGGCCGCGTGGGCGGCGCGCGGATCGTGCGTGACCATGACGAGGGTCTTCCCGAACTCCCGATTGAGGGTCCCGAACAGGTCCATGACGTCCTGGGCCGAGTGGGCGTCGAGATCCCCGGTCGGTTCGTCGGCGAAGATGAGGGGCGTGTCGCAGGCGAGCGCGCGGGCGATGGCGACCCGCTGTTCCTGGCCGCCGGACAACTCGCTCGGACGATGGTCCAGGCGGTCTCCGAGCCCGACGGCGCGGAGAGCGGCTTCCGCATGGTCGCGCCGTTCCGCGCGGGTGAGGGGCTGAAGGGTGAGCGGCAGCTCCACGTTCTGGAACGCGGTGAGCACCGGCAGCAGGTTGAACGATTGGAAGACGAAGGCGACGTGGTCGGCCCGCCAGCGGGCCAGCTCGGGGCCGGTGAGGTCGGAGAGGTCCTGGCCGCACACGATGACCCGACCCCGGGTCGGAGTGTCGAGCCCGCCGATCAGGTTGAGCAGGGTGGTCTTGCCGGACCCGGAGGGCCCCATGAGGGCGACGAAATCGCCTTCCTCGATCGACAGGGTGACGTTGTCGAGGGTGACGATCTCGCTGTCCCCCTTGACGTAGATCTTGGTGACGTCCTGGAGTTCGATGATCGCGGGCATGGCGGCGCGGGGGGCTCACTCCTCTCCATGGACGCGGACGGGCCGGCCTTCGGGGGAGCGCGCGTCGAGGCCGGAGACGATCACCCGATCCCCGAGCTCGAGGCCCGAGCGAACCTCGAACCACTCGCCGCGCCGCGCGCCGATCTCGATCGCGGCCCGGCGCGCCGATCCCCCGGAGACGGTCCAGACGAAATGTTTGCCGCCGTCCTCGTGCACCGCGGCGGCCGGGACCACCAGCGGATCGACCACGAGCCCGCGCTCCGCACCCACGGGCGCGTCCTCGGGAAAGAACTTCACGCGTACGCCCATGTCCGGGAGAAAGGCCCCGTCGGGCTCGAGGAATTCGACCCTTACCTGGACCGTCGCCTTGCTGCGATCGGCGCGCGGCAGGATGCGCTGGATCCGGCCGGGATAGACGCGTCCGGGGATGGCATCGACATGGATGGCGGCGCGCCCGCCGGCCTTGACCCGCTCCAGGTAAGCCTCCGCCACGTCGACCTCGGCCTGCAGCGACGACCAGTCGACCACGGTGACGATCGCTCCCTTCGCCTGCGTCCCGCCGATGCTCACGGGGGCGACGATCTCCCCCTCCTCCGCAATGCGCTCGGAGATGACGCCGTCGAACGGCGCGCGAATGAGGAAGTCCTCCCGCTGCGCCTCCAGGACCTTCACGCGCGCGGCCACCGCGCGGTGCGCCGCCCGTGACGCCTCGCTCGCCGCCATCGCCGCCGCGTGTTGCGCTTCCGCGGTCGTGACGGCAAGTCGCGCCCAGTCCGCCCGGGCCTGGGATACGGTCACCTGCCGGTCGGCCTCGGTCCGGCGGTGCTCGGCGGCCAGCAGACGCGCCTCGGCGGCCGCCACCTCGGTCTTCCGGTCCTCGATCAGGGTCGCCTCCGCGGCGCGCTTGGCCACCAGTTCGACCGCGAGATCCAGACGCCGCCTCGCGTCCGCCGCCATGACCCGCATTTCGCCGATCTGCGCGTCGAGCGTCGCCTGCGGCGCGACCGCCGCTCCCCGCTCCGCCTCCGCCTGCACCCGCGCCTGACGCGCCTGTTCCACCTGGGAAGCCATGTGCGCCGCGTCCGCCTCCGCGCGGCGCGCCTGGGCCGCCGCCTGGTCCGCCTCCGCCTGCGCCTGATCGATCATCGCGTCGAGTTCGCGATGGTCCAGTTCGGCCAGGACCTCGTTCTCCTTGACGCGCTGCGCCTCGCGCACGTGAAGCCGGGCCACCCGGGCATTGTACTTCGCCGCCACCGTCGACTGCCGGTCGGCGACGATGTAGCCGGCCGCGTTCAGTTCCGTCCACCCCCGCTTTTCGCCCTGCCCGTTGGCCGCGGGCAGCAGAGACGACGCCTTCTGCACCGATCCCAACGCGACCACGGGGGCGCGCCAGGAGGCGGACCCGAACCAGCCCCCGACCCCCGCCGCCGCCAGCAGGACGACCCAGCCGAACCCGCGCATGCGCCGGGCCCGGTACGTCTTGCGCGGTCCGCGGTCGATCCGGAGGGCCGCGAGGTCTTCCTGGGCAGGCATCCTGGGCTCCTTCGTCCACATCCCTACGCGGGTGGATTCTAGGGCGACCGGTCGGGGAATGCAATCCCGGCCGGACGGGCGGGGACCGCCCCGTGCGCGCCGTCCCCCGGGATCATCCGCCGGAGGCATCCGGCGTTGCCGTGCCGGCCGCCTTCACGTGGCGGTCGAACCAGTCGATCATCTCGGCCAGGACGTGGAGCACGCTCTCCCGCGCCGTGTAGCCGTGGCCCTCATGAGGGAGCAGGACGAGCCGGGCGCGTCCGCCGGTCCCTTTCACCCCGTGAAACAGGCGTTCCGACTGGAGCGGGAACGTGCCCGGATTGTCGTCCGTCTGCCCGTGGATGAGGAGCAGGGGCTCGTTGATGCGGTGCGCGTGCATGAAGGGCGACAGGTCCACGTAACTGCGCGGCGCCTCCCACAGGGTTCGCCGTTCGCTCTGGAATCCGAACGGCGTCAGGGTCCGGTTGTAGGCGCCGCTGCGCGCGACCCCTGCCCGGAACAGGTCGCTGTGGGCGAGCAGGTTCGCGGTCATGAAGGCGCCGTAGCTGTGTCCGCCGACCCCCACCCGTTCGCCGTCGGCCACGCCCATCTCCACCGCCTTGTCGATGCAGGCCCGCGCGTCGGCCACGATCTGCTCCACGAACGTGTCGTTCATCGTCTCGGGATCCCCGACCACCGGCATCGCCGCGTTGTCCATGATCGCGTACCCGGCGAGCAGCAGAAAGAGGTGGGAAGTCCCTTCCATGCGCGTGAATCGGTGCGGCGAGCCGCTCACTTGCCCCGCCGTACTCGTGTCGACGAACTCGCGCGGATAGGCCCACACAATCAGGGGCAGGCGCGTGCCGGATTCGTACCCGGGCGGCAGGTAGAGCGTGGCGGACAACGGCACGCCGTCGGCGCGCGTGTAGGTGACCAGTTCCTTGCGGACCTCGCGCAACTGCGGCGCGGGATCGGGAAAGGCCGTCAGCGCGCGGACGGCGGCCGTCGCCCCGCCGAGGTCGCGCACGAAGTAGTTCGGCGGCGAAACCTGCGATTCGTGCCGCGTCAGGATTTGCCGGCCCCCGGCATCCAGCGCCTCCAGCACCGTTTCGTACTCTCCCTCGGCGCAGCGCCACAGCCGCACCGCTTCCCGCGTTCCCAGGTCCAGGCGGTCGAAGAAGGGACGATCCCCGGTCGGCGTCGATCCCGCGCCGCTGAGGAAGATCGCGTTTCCCTGCCGCAGCGCAACCGACTTGCCCGCGGCGTTGCGCGTCAGTTCCGGCCGGCCGGGATCCCCATACCGGTCATGCACGCTGCGATCCCACAACTTCACCGGCTCCACCCCGGCCCGGTCGAGATCCACGATCCAGGTCCGGGTCCAGCGCTTGTCGCGATCGTACTCCCCGAGCAAGGCGACTCCTCCCCCCTGCACCCAGGTGAGCCCCGTAAACCGGTGCTCCGTCCGGAAGATCTCGCGCGCCTCGCCGTCGAACGGCGCGCGCAGCAGGAAGCCGCGGTCCCGTTGCGGGACCTTGTTCTTCGGATCCCCGCCGTCCAGCGCCTCCACCCAGAAGACTTCCGCCGTGCCCTCGACCGGGGACCAGCGGTGGGCGCGCGGACCGGTCACGACGCCCTCGATCGGCACATTCTCGCGCGCGGGGATCCGGGCCAGCTCACGAACCACGCGCCCGGTCAGATCCCACACTTCGATCACCTCCGGGAACGACCCCGCGGGCAAGAGATAGGAATAGGGACGCACCGTGCGCGCGACCATCAGGAACTCGCCCGTAGGGGACGGATCCACACCGCCGATCAGGCCGGGTGCGCCGATCTCGTCGATCCGCCCGCTCTCCACGTCCACCAAGGCCAGCCGGGAGGTCATGTAGTGCTCGAAGAGGGCCTCGTCGTGGGGCCCCTTGAGCAGATCCTGGAAGGTCCGCACCGGCGCGGCCTTCCCCCCCAAACTCTCCTGCACGACCGGTCCGACCGGCGTGGGGGGCGCCTCCGGAGCGGGCCCCCGGCCCGCGGGAACCAGCTTGACCGCCACTCGCCGGGAGTCGGGCATCCAATCGAATGCGGACCCGTACGCGGCGTTCACGCGCGGTCCGATCAGGGCGCGCACGGCTCCGGTCTCTGCGTCCCCGACCCACAATTCGATGCCGTCGGATCGACGCAACAGAAGCGCAAAGCGCCGCCCGTCCGGCGCCCACAACGGCGCGCCGAGATGCGCGTCGGCCGGCAGGTCGACCGGCATCTCCTTCCCCCCGGCCAGGTCCATGCGGGCGTATCCGGTGATGCGCGCCGTCCGGTGCGGCCCGTTCGTCCGTGGATCGATCCGGTCACCGGCCAGCGCCAGATACGGCCGCGCCAGCTCGCTCAGGGGCGGCAGACTCTCCCGGCGCAAAATCAAGAGCCGCCGCCGGTCGGGCGATACGCTCACCATCGGCGTCGGAGCCGCGTCCAGAATCCGCACGATCCCCTCCGGCGGCAGTCGGTAGGGCGCATCGACCGGCGCAACCTGAGCCTCCGCAAAGCCGGTCGGGACCAACAGGACGGCGACCATCCATGGACGAAGGCGCATCATGGCGAAACTCCTCGGTTTCGAATCCAGGGTCCGCCCAGACTACCCTTTCCTCCACGAGTGGCAAGCCAATTGCTCTTCCAGAAGCCCATTGACGAGAGGGTCGAGGGACCCCGATCGGAGATCTCAATCATGAACCACGAACTGCTCCGAATCCTGGTCGCGCTGGACGGATCCGGCGCGGCGGAGACCATCCTGGCCGCGCTGATGCCGCTGGCCCGCGACCGCCCAGTCGACCTCGTGCTCGTTCGGGTCATCGAGCCGCGCCACCCCTCGGCCGAAGCGAGGAAGTATCTGGAGGAAGCCGGCGAAGCCCTGAAACAGCATGGGCTTTCCGCGGTCACGCTGATCGGACAGGGGCGTCCCGCCGAGGAGATTCTGCGGGCGGCACAGGAGTCCTCGGTCGACCTGATCGCCATGGCCACCCACGGTCGAACCGGCATGCCCCGGGTCCTCTTCGGCAGCGTCACGGAGGAAGTCCTGCGGCGGGCCATGGTCCCTTTGCTGGTCGGCCGGCCGGGGACACCCCACCTGCAATGGAAGCGCATCCTCGTCGCATTGGACGGGTCGGAGGGGGCGGAGACCGTCCTGCCCGATGCCGCGAGGCTGGCACGCGCGCTCCATGCGAAGTTGGAACTGGCCCAGTCGATCTTCGTGCCCGCCCTGCCCGTGGCCGGCCTGGGCGAGCTGCCGGTGACCACTCCTCCCCCCGACCCGATGCCGTACTTGCGCCGCACCAGCGCGCGCCTCGCGGAGACCTTCGGGGTCAAGGCCGATGTCGTGCTCCTCGGCGGCGCGCCCGCCGAGGAGATCGTGCGCCATGCCCGCAAGGAGGGAGTCGACCTGATCTGCCTCACGACCCACGGGCGGGCGGGATTGCGGCGGGTCCTGCTCGGCAGTGTGGCGGAGCAGATCTTGCGCAATGCACCGTGTGCCGTACTCGTGAGACGTCTGGCCGGCGTGGCCGAATTCACGGCCGGGACGGCCGGGGGATGATGCGGGGAATTCCCGACGCGGTCGCAGCATTCCCCAATCCCTCCCGCCCCGGAGGGGGGAATGCGCCCGGGGGTCGCCGCGGCGAAGAAAGAACGGGGGCCCTCCCTGGCGAACGTGGCCCCCGAAACGGAGGCCCCCCCCGCCCCTGCGCGGGGCAGGAGCGGAGGGGACGCCGGACTCACACGATGGTCCCGGTTTCGGTCAGCGCACCTCGATCTCGATCGGGGCCGCGGCTGCGCGCCGGTCCGGATTGTAGTATTCGTACACGGTGCTCACCGGGGTCTTGGCGCGGATCGGGTACTTGGCGCGAAGGCTGTAGCGGATCGCGATCGGCATGTCCGAGCGGACGTCGCCGAGGTAGATCTGCACCTGCCGCCCGGTCACGCTATACTTGTCGATCTTGCGCTGCCGCACCAACTCGTTGAGCGAACCGGGATCGACCGTGAACCCAGGCGGGATGCCGACGTCCGCAATCACCATGAAGGTCGGGGTCGGATCGTGATAGTGAACCTGGACGGTGCACTCCAGGATGTCATCCTTCTCCAGGGTGGTGCGGTCGTAGTGGACGAACAATTCGAGCGGCTTGCGATCCGCGTCGGCCGGAAGCTGGTCCCACGGCAGGAACCAGCGCCCAACCACTTGGTACGTCATGGCCGCCCCGCCCTCGACCTCGAGTTCGATCCGGTTGCTCCCCTCCCGCGCGAACCGGCGCAGGTCGAGAAGCTGCATGACGTCGGCGTTGGCCCGATCGACCTCGAGTTCCCCGGCCGGTTCGCCGTTCACCCGCACGGCCACCCGACAGCGGTCGGTCACGGGCGCGCCGGAGTGTCCGAGCAGCGCCTTCATCGCCATGATGGTCGCCTGGGTGGAGTGCCAGCCGCCGTAGGGATCCTTCGCGGACACCAGGTACCCGAGCGCGCCGTTGACCGACTGCATCGGACCCTGGCCGGCCAGCAGGGAAAGCGCCGCAAGCGCCGTGGTCTCCACCTCCCCGGCTCGTCCCGCGCCGTAGGTCAGCGTGTGTCCCCTCTGCTGCCAGGAGACCTGCTCCCCGTTTCGCGCCGCCATCTTGTCGATGCGCTCGACGAGGCTCCGAGTCTGCGCGTCGCGCGGCGACCACGCCGCCAGCGCGTTCGCGCAGAGGGAGAGAGTGTACGGATCGTCGGCGGACTTCAGGCGCGTCTGCAGGTACTGCACGCCGCGCTGCACCGACGGGTCGCGGTGGCCCGCCTGGGCCAGACTCCACACCACGAACGCCGTGACCGCCAGGTCCCCGCGCCCTGCGTTCAGGGAGTGCGGAAGCCGGGACTCGGTCCAGGAGCCGTCGCCGCGCTGCTGCGACCGCAGCCAGTTCGCCGCGCGCTGGATCACGCCGGGATCCACCGCGTGAACCTTCGCCATATCCGAGAACTCCAGGATCCCGTATGCCGTGAGCGCCACGTTCGCCGGGGCGTGGCCGTACCAATCGAAACCGCCGCCCTTCACTTCGAACGTCAGAAGCCGCTGATAGCCGAGACTGATCGCCTGTTCGAGTTTCATCGACACCGACGGTGTCAACTTGCCGGTCTCCTTCAGGTACCCCAGGATCAGCACGTTGGGGTAGGTGACCGACGTCGTCTGCTCGAATCAGCCGTACGGGAGGCGGACCAGGCTTTCCAGGCCGTCCACGACCTGCGCCATCGCCCCGGGATAGAGCTTGAGGAACAGGCCGCTGGCCTCGTCGATGGCGTTCTCCGGGATGTCGACCGTCTCGACTCCGCTCGCCAGTCGGCGGCTCGCGGAAGTTTCGAACATCTTCCCGTTCGGAACGACGTTCACGGTCCGCTTGATGGCGTCATGGAATCCCTTCGAACCGACCGCGTAGATCGTGAGCGAGCGCGGTCCGAGCCGGGAAACCTTCAGGCGGAACGAGGCGCCCTTGACCTCGCCGGCGGCGAGGGAGACGACCTTGCGCTCGTCTTCGAGGAGATCGAACCAGTCGGACTTCTCGACCACGAGTTCCACGTCCTGGTCGGTCTTCAGATAGTTGTAGACCGCGATGGGGACGCCCACCTCGTCACCCTGCGTGAGGGCGACCGGGAAATCAATGTCCACGAAGAAGTCCTGGAAGACGGTCAGTCCGCGGGTGCCGCCGCCCATGCGACCGTCCCGGGAGACGCCCTGCATGGTCATCCGCCAGGTCGTGATGGAATCGGCGAGGGGGACCGTCAGCCGCGCCCGGCCGCGATCGTCGGTGATCAACTGCGGCATCCAATACATGGTCTCGGGGAAGAACTGGCGCACACGAATCGACTGGAGCACGTCCTTCCGCGCTCCGGCCGGGGCAAGTCCCGCGCCGGTTACCGAGGCCGGACCCTTCGTCTCCGGGCGGTGAGCCTCCGCCGCGGGCAGATCCTTGATCGGGACCTGCGCACCGCCGCCCCCCATGTCTCCCAGGGCGAACCCGCCGCCGCCACCGCTTTCCATGTTGCTCAGCGTGAACTGGGTATTCACACGCTGGTCCCACCCCGCGGTGGTCCGGGGCGCCCCCTCGTCCAGCGAGGTGGTCGCGGACCGGAACAGGCGGGCGACCTTCTGCCCGTACACGGTGACCCCGATGATGGCGACGATGCCGAGCAACCCCAGGATCGCCAGCGCGTTGGTGATCATCTTCCCGACGCTCGACCAACTGCCGATCGATTCTCCGAAGGTCCAGAGGGCGAGGAACATCGCGTAGCAGGCGGCGAACGCCTTGAGACCGCCTTCCCCGGCGGACAGGGCGCCGAGCCCGAGCAGGAACGATCCCGTCGCGAAGGTCAACGTCCAATCTGCGCCGTGGCGGTGATGGATGACGTAGCCGGGGACGCCGAAGGCGACCAGGAAGATCGCCAAACCCAGGGCGATCCGCCCGGCGCCGGATTCATATTGAGAAACCCGGTGCTTGCGCCAGGCGAGTTCCTGGTCCAGCAGGCGTTCCTTTTCGGGCCAGGTGCGCAACACCTGCCGTTCCGGGGTGGTGACCGGAAGGGAGGCGAGCGCCACTCGGACTCCCTCCTGCGTCGCCTCGTCGGGCGTCCCGCCCAGGACCGCGCCGCGCAGGTCCACCGGGGACGATTGGATGGTGTATTGCGGCTCCTGCAGTTCCTTTTCCAGGGCGAAGTAGACCTTCTCGAGCCCCGGCTGATTGTCGTGCAGCGCAAAGACCGCCTCGTCGACGATGGCCAAGCCGATGGCGGCGGGAATCGGCGCTTCGCGGTCGTCGGTGACGGTGAAGTCGAGGGTGGCGGTCTCGCCCGGCTTGTAGCTCTCCTTGTCCAGCCGGGCCTGAATGCGCAGGCCTTCGGGGACCTGGACCAGGATGCGTCGGGCGTCGCGGACCATCCGTCCGTCCGCTTCGATCCGATAGGCGTGCAGTTCGGCCCCGCCGAAGATGTCGCCGGGCAGATCGATCGCCAAGCGGCCGACGGACCCCGTCGCTTCCAGCGTGCGGGTGAGCACGGTTTCGCCGCCGCGCACGAGGTCGACGTAGTAGAGTCCGGGCTTGCCCGCGACCTCCAGGGAGATCGTGTCCCCGGAAGCGTAGACCGCCTTGTCGGTGCGCAGGATGAACTGGCCCGCGGACCGGGCCTGATCGAACGCGCGATAGACGAGGTCGCCGCGGTGTCCGCGTTCGTCGACGGCCGAAGCGGCGAGTTCCACGTCGAACCGCTCGGGGATGGCCCGGACCCGAGCGATGCCGAGATCGCTCGTGGCGACCTCGATCGGATCGGTCGCTTTGGCTCCCGCCGTCGAGGCGACCTGGGTCGCGCCCCACGAGGCGAACCGGGGCCGTAGCGTCACGCGGGTCTTCGCCGGGCTGCCGTCGGGGTACGTCGTGACCACCCAGAAGACGTTCTCCAGATTCGGGACCGGCTTTCCGCTCTCGTGCAGGATCTCCACGCGCACCGCCTGGTTTGCGACCGGCAGCATGCGCGAGGCCTTCTCCATGTGATCGGCGGTGTCCTTGACCGAGATTTCGACTTTGAGCAGGGCGTTCCCCTTCTCGAGGTCGACGCCGGCAAAGTACTCCGGCAAGGTCTGCTCGAAGGAAAACGCGCCGGACTCGTCGGTCTCGCCGCTGAGTTCGGCGAAGGTGCGGAATTGGGTCTCGAAGGTGTCCAGCTTGACCTTGACGCGCGCGCCGGCGACGGGCTTGCCGAAGAAGTAATCTGCCTGGACGCGGCCCGACAGCTTCTCGCCGGGGAGGTAGAAGGACTTGCCCGGGGTGAGCGCGACCTTGAACTTGGGCAGGACGTACCGTTTCACTTCCACCACGCGCTCGCTGACCACCTCGCCCAGCGTCGCGCGCAGGCGGTAGTCGCCCATATTGATTTCGTCCGCGAGCAGGAAATCGGCGGCGGAGATGCCGAACTCGGAGGTGCGCAAGGTCTTCTTGAAAATCTTGTTGCCGCGGGAATCCTCGATCTCGAAGAGGAGGTCGCGATCCGCCTCCGGCTTGAGGTCATGGGAGCGGAGCGCCATGAGCCGGACATGGATGGTCTGGTTGGGCTGGTAGATCGGCTTGTCCGTGGACACGAGAATCTTGTGCGTACGTGCCACGCGGACGGCCTGGAGGACCTGATCGCCCCGGCCGCCGGACGCGCGGACGCGCAGCGTATAGGCGCCCTCGTCGATTTCGGGAACGGGGACGCGGACGTCGAGCGCGCCGTCGTCGTTGGTGCGGTAGATCCCGAGAGGAATTTCCCGACCGCTCCGGGTATCCAGGAGGTCGAGGGCGACGTGGGTGCGAGCGACCGGTTGCTGGGATCGGCCGTCCCGCACGACGACGCGCACGGCGGCGTTGCTGCCGGAGAAGAACTCGCCGGGGGCGACCACGATGAGGTCGCGGGTGTCGGCGGCGCTCGCGGTCAGCATGCTCGCCCGCAGGGGAACATAGAGCACCAGGAGGAGTGCGGCGGCGGCGGCGACCCAGCGCGGGGCGCGGGAACGCCAGAGGCGGCCGAGGTCCTGGGCAAGCGCTTCCGACACGTTCTGCATGGCGCGCCGGGGCAACCGTCGGGTCTCGGCCCTCGGGGGGCCGTCCGGCGCCGATCGGGACGCGCCCTGCCACGGCGCCTCGAAGGACGAACCTGCGTTGCGGTCGCCCCAGCGGTCGCGTTGCGCGTTCAGTTTCTCCTCGGCGGCGGCAGACGGAGCCAGTCCGCCCAGCACGTCTTTCAGCACGCCGTCGTTGGCTCGCCACTCCTCCATCCGGGCGCGGCAGGATCCGCATTCCTGGAGGTGGGCATCGAGTTTCGCCTGTTCCCGCAGCAGGATCTCACCGTCGAGATACCGCGAGATCAGGCCTTCCATGTCCTTGCAGTCCATTGTCCTTCCCTCGAAAGGGGGCCCGCGCGCAGCCCGCGTAGGCGCTACCTTTCCGGCCCGACTCCCCGGGCGACCAAGACCTTCTGAAAGTGCTGGCGGGCGCGCCACAGGCGCTCCCCCACGGCCGTCTCGGAGACGCCCAACGTGGACGCGATCTCCTTGTACGACAGGCCGTCCACGTACTTGAGCACGATGATCTGGCGCAAAGTCTCCGGGAGCTCCTTGAGCCCCGACAACACGCGCTCTTTCATTTCGGGATCTCCTCTGGGTGCGTCACCCGCCGCGGGCTCCGCGACGCCTTCGAGGGGCCGTTCCACCTGCCGGGAGCGGATGTGCCGGCGCAACCACTCCTGGGAGGTGTGGTGCGCGATGCCGTAGAGCCACCCGCGCACGTTGTCCCGGTCCCTCAGCATCGCCAGCCCCTGATAGGCGGCGAGAAAGACCTCCTGAAGCACGTCATCCGCATCCGCCGGCCGGCCGGTTACGGCGAACGCGATTCGGTAGACGAATCCCTTGTGGCGATCGACGAGTTCCTGGAACCGGCCGGTCCGTCCCTGCAACACGTCGTCGATGATTTCGGTGTCGGTCATCGCAGCCAGGACCCTCGAGCGGACGATGGCGGAAGCGCGGCCCCGCCGTTCTGCGGCGGTCGCCGTCGCGCCCCTGCGTCTCCTCGCCGTCCCTGAGAGGACCTCCCCGTCCCGAATCGACGGCGGACGGGGCCCGGCCACAACCCTGGAGTCGGGCGAGCGGGAAGAATCTTAGGAGAAATACCGGGGCGCCGCCCGGATTTTGGTGGGGCGTCGCAAGCCGCGACAGGATCGGGATTAGCGGGGCATGCGCCCGCCGGATCCGGGGTGGAGCGAGCCCAGGACGACCCGGCGGGCGGCGCCGGTGGCGGCCGGCACGTTGGCCGCGCGGCCGACCACGAGCGCCCAGCCCAGGAGGGCGAACGCCATCGCCTCGCGTGCATCGGCCGGGACGCCCTGAGTATCCGTGTCATGCACCGGGAGGGGGGCGAAGCGATCGGCGAGGGCGCGCCGGAGCACCGGGTTGCGCGCGCCGCCCCCGCTCAGGAGAACCTCCTCGACCTGCCAGCGCGGGAAGACATGGCGGACGTAGGCATCGTGGATCGCGCAGGCCACGAAGCGCGTGAGGGTGGCGAGTCGATCGGGGCCCGACAGCCGCACGCGCGGGACGGTCTCCTCGAGAAGGCGGTCGCCGAAGGTCTCGCGTCCGGTGCTCTTCGGCGGCGGGCGGCGGAAGTAGGGATGGCGCAGGAGGGCGCGGACGAGATCCTCGCGGGGGTGCCCCGCGGGGGGCCCGCCGCCGCCCCCGGGGGAGGCCCGAAGGGCGCCCGGGCCACCGCCCCCCGCCGCGGCGGGGGGGCCGGGGGCGGGCCCCG
>CAZWCX010000001.1:119093-170105 GCA_964632945.1 uncultured Planctomycetia bacterium
GGACGAGATCGGGGGGGGGGGGCCCCGCGGGGGCCCGGCGGCCGCCGGGGTCGTCGGCGTGTCGGCCGCGCGTGACACGGCGCGCGGCCGCGTCGAGGAGGCAGTTGCCGGGACCGGTGTCGAATGCGGCCTCGACGCCGTCGCGCCCGACCACGGTGACGTTGGCGATGCCGCCGATGTTCTGGACGCACATGGTCCGGCCCCGGCGACGGGGACGGAAGACCAGGCCGTCGAAGAAGGGGACGAGCGGCGCCCCCTGCCCCCCGGCGGCGATGTCCCGCGGGCGGAAGTCCGCGGCGACCGGCACGCCGGTGCGTTCCGCGATCACAGCCGGCGCGCCGATCTGGAGCGTCGACCCGGATCCGCCGGTCCCGGCGGGGACGTGCCACACGGTCTGCCCGTGGCTCGCCACCAGGTCGAGCGCGCGGGGGGAGACGCCGGCCTCCCGGATCGCGCGCAGGGCGGCGCGCGCGAACTCTTCCCCCAGGACGAAATTCATGCGGCATAATTCCGGGGCGGTCGCGGCCGGCAGCCCGAGCAGGCGGGCGCGCAGCGCCTTCCGGTACGGGTAGGTCCGATGATGGAGAAGTCGCACGCGCGGCGCGGATCGTGCCCCTCCCCCCTCGACCCGGACGAGCGCCGTCGAAATGCCGTCCGCGCTGGTGCCCGACATCAGGCCGAGGAGGAGCATGACGAATCCCCAAGGGCGACGGGAGCGAACGGACCGGACCCGCGATGGCCCGCGCGGCGCGGCCGGGCCGGCGGGCTACCGATCCTGGACCAGCAGTTCGGTCTTCTGCAGACGCGCGAGGAGCATGCGGCTGCGGAAGGAGATTTCCGCGTCCTCGTCCTGCACGCCGCGCTCGAGCGCCGATCGCGCCTGGACGCCGAACGACGCCAATTCCCGACCCGCCGACTCCCGCGCCGCCGGATCCGGATCGCCGAGCGCCGCCACGAGCCGCTGCAACTCCGCCGCGGTCGGCCGGTCGGCCGCGGGGGGATTGAGTCGGAACACGTGCAACGCCGACTCCGTCGAGATCGCCCACTCGCTGCCGGAGAGGAGCAGATTGCCCACGCCGCGGTTGGCCCGCCCCCAGGAGAACGACCGCACCGGCGAGCCGTCCTCGAGGCGCAGCACCACCACCCGCCCCCCCGAGGGACAGACCAGCCCGTCGCCCGCCAGCCCGCCGCGTCCCCCGGCCCCCCGGTCGCGCAGATCGGTCCGCCACAGCATCTTCCCCTGGCGAACGTCGATCGCCGCGGCGAACGCGCCCGTCACGTAGAGCCGCCCGGCCACCACACCGTACACGTGGTGAAGGTCGAGGATTTCCACCTCCCAGCGCGCGATGCCGGTTTCCGCGTCGAACGCCACGACCCGATCCGAGTCGGGCGACGAAGTGAGCACTAACCCCTCGCTGATGGTGATCACGTTGATTTCCCGGGCGACCGGACGCCGGCTCCGGATCGGTCCCCCGACCTCCCGACTCCGGCCGGAGGCCCCGGTCCAGCGGATGGCCCCGGTGAACAGGTCGAGGCAGGCGACGAATCCGAGGTGGTTGTTCACGTAGACACGCCCGCCGGACTCCGCCAGGGTCGGCACGCCCAGGTCCCCGACCCGGGACGGCGAGGCGTGTATGCCGGACACGCGCACGGGCAACGGCGTCTTCCACAGGAAGAGGCCCTCCCGGCGGTCCAGGCAGACCGCGTAGCTGCGGGAATCCGCTCCGATCCCCAGGAGGACGACGCGGCCCGCCGCCGCCAGGGGCACGGAGTAGAAAGTCACGCCGGCCAAGCCGGTGGCCGCGCTGCTGGCATCGACGTCGACGAGCCAGAGGCGTTTCCCGGTGCGACGGTCGAGGCAAAGGAGCTGGGGCCGGCCCGCGACGGCGGTCTGACCGCCCGAGGAGTCCGGGGGAATGGTCCCCGTCACGGCCAACACGCCGTCGCCGTCGAGGACCGGGACGTAGGCGACGCCGGTGCCGAGATCGACCCGGGAGGGACCGCGCAGGTTGGCATCGCTGATCAGCGGCAGGCGGTAGTAGTGGCGCCAGGCGGTCCGGCGCTCCGTGCCGCCGAGACCCTCTTTCCGGTCGAAGGCGGTGACCGCCTGACCGTCGAGCACGTAGAAGTGTTCGCGGTCGGCGGCGACGTGGAACGGCGAGGGCGCGTCGCTCGCGGTCTCGAGCGGGGCGGCATCGGCGAGGAACAGTTCCTGGGTCGCGGGATAGCGGTAGCTCCAGCGCCACTCGCCGACGCGTTCGAGGGCGGTCATGGGCAGCGATCCTCCGGCGCCCGCGCCGGCATGGGGCCACCAGAGGGGGGCGCTCGAGCCCGCGTCGAGGGTGCCGAGGGCGCGGGCGATGCGCGCCCGCCCCGGGGACAGGGCGTCGGCCTGCGGTCCCTTCGGCAGCGCGGCAAGGCCCGCGTCGAGGCGGCGAAGGAGGTCGACGCGCGCGCCCCCCTCCCCTTCCCCGACCGCCTCGACCGCATCCACGATCCGCCCGACGCGGTCGAGCGCCACCGGAGTCGCTTCGACGGCCGTGTCGGTTCGGGAGACGTAGACGCGGCAGAAGCGCTCGAACGCGGCGGCCGCGAGCGCGAGCCGACCCTGCTTGAGGGCGAGGTCGATCGACAGGGGCAGCGCCTCCCGGCCGGCGGCCGTGAAGGGATAGCGGAAGGCGACTTCCTCGACCCGCAAGGGATCCGCGGCGCGACGGGCCGCGTCCAGAATCGCCCGCGCCTCCGCGCCGAACCGTCCCTCGCCGGCGTTCCACGCCTCCGTCGGCAGCGCCAGCACCTCGTCGAGCGCGGTCGCGGCGGCGCCCGGATAGATGCCGGACGGGTTCTTGCGCAGCACGCAGACCCACGCGCGCTCCGCGGTCAGGACGGAGTGGTACGCCTCGACCGCGGCCGGCCACTCGCGCGAGCGGACGGCGGAGCGCGCCTGTTCGCAACGGGCGATAAGGGCGTTGTCGAGCCAGTCCTGCACCTGACCCGGGACGGCGGGCGCGAAAAGAGCCGCGCACGCGACGGCGACCGCGAGCCCACGATACGGCATCGGAACCTCCTGCCGGGAGCCGGGGTCATTCTAGGCGCGCGCGGGTCCGAACGCAACAGACGCACGCGGTCGGATCGGCGGGCCAACCTGCTTGCGCCTCCGCCCGCCCCTGTGATACAACCCGCAGGAACCGCTTTCCCCGCGGCGCGAGGCACGCACGCCCATGTCCCACCGATGTCCGCATTGCGGAACGCCGGTCCCGCCCCCCGACCCGGGCGGTGCGACGCGCGGCTGTCCCTCGTGCGGCCGGCGGGTCGCCCATCCCCAGGCCGCGACCCTCCAATACCCCGAGGGCACCCCGCCCCTGCGCACTCCGATGGAATCCTCGGCCTCCGTCCCGTCGGAGTGGGCCTTGCTCCCCGAAGGGACGATGGTCGGACCCTATCGACTGTCCCGGGCGCTCGGGCAGGGAGGAATGGGCACGGTCTACTGCGCCGTGCAGGCCGGACTCGAGCGCACCGTGGCGATCAAAATCCTGCCCCGACACCTGGCGCGCGACCCGGACTTCGTCGCCCGATTCAATCGCGAGGCACGCACGCTGGCGGCGCTCAGCCATCCGAACATCGTCTCCGTCTTCGATCTCGGCAGCGACCGGGACCAGTACTACTTCTGCATGGAGTTCGTGGACGGGACCAGCCTGCGCCATGTCTTGCGCGAACGCCGGCTCGCGCAGGACGAGATCCTGGCCCTGCTCACCCAGGTCTGCGACGCCCTCGACTACGCCCACGGCGAGGGCGTGGTGCATCGCGACATCAAGCCGGAGAACCTCCTGCTGGACCGCCGGGGCCGGGTGAAGGTGGCCGACTTCGGCCTGGCCCGGATCGTGCGCGGCGAGACCCCGGTCGACCCGTTGACGCGAACGAACACGGTGATGGGAACCGTGGAGTACATGGCGCCGGAACAGCGGGAGAGTTCGAAAGACGTGGACCACCGCGCCGACCTGTACGCGGTCGGCGTGGTCCTGTACGAGATGCTGACGGGGGCGTTGCCGGTTGGGCGCTGGGAACTGCCGAGCCGCCAGGTCGGCAGCGACTCGCGGCTGGATGAACTCGTCCTGCGGTGCCTGGAGCACGATCCGCGCAAGCGGTTCGCGGCGGCCGCCGACATCGGCCGGGTCGTCCGCGAGGTGCGCGAGGGGCGCAGCGATTCCACGGGCGGGGACGGCTCCGGGGGCCCCGCCTCCGCCGTCGGACCGGCTTCGTACACCGCAGGCTCGTCCGCGGCCACGCCCGCCCTCCCCGGGGAACGCCGGGAGATCGTCGAGGCGGTGAGCGCGGCGCTCGTCCCGGACGGATTCTCCCGCCTCTCGCGCCCCCTGCCCCCCGGCGCGGGCCTCGACGCGGTGCTGACGCGTCACACCCCGGAGAATCACTACCTGGTCGCCCTCGCTCCCTGGCCCGCGCATCAACCGGTGTCGGGGAGCGCCCTTTCCTCCCAGGCGGGCCTCGTGCGCGCGGCCGCCCTGGCCGTGCTTGCCGACGAGCCGGAGAGCGAGCACCGCGTGATGAGCGTCGTGTTCGGCGGATTGCCGGACTCCACCTCGCCGGAGTTCGAGACCGCGCTCAAGAAGCTGGTCGACCGGACGGGATTCCACGACCTCACGCTCCACAGCGCCACGGCGGTCGATCCGCGCACCGGGCGGGTGTTGCATCACCGGTCCTCGTTCGCCTTCTGGGGGCTGCGCGGCGTGCCGGAAAAGGTCCGCGCGGCCGCGGAGACGGCATGCACCGCGATCGCCCGCAGCCGTCGCGTCGACCTGGTGTCGCGCCAGCGGGAAGGCGGCGGCGGACGACTCTCGGTGCTGGAGCGACGCCTGCTGGAAGCGGGATATCAGCGCACCTGGTGGCACGAGTCCCGCCCGGGAGCGGACGTCCTGGCGCGCGCGTACCAGCGCCCGTCCACGACGGAAAGCGTGCAACTCGTGGTCCTCCGGGACGCGCCCCGAGGGATCCGCGTGGATCGCCGTTGGCTGCAGGCGCAGTCGGACCTGCTGCGCGCGGCCATCCACATCGTCGCCCCCTCGCTGCGCTACCAGGAGTATCTGATCACCCTGTGCGTAGGCGGGGCGGAACCGCTCGGAGCCGACGTGGAGCGCGACATGCGCCGCGTCCTCCATCCCCTGCGCATCGACGCCGTGTGCATCCAGGCCGTCGCCTACGTCCCCGAGCGGGTGGCCGAGTGCGTCCTGCAGGCCTCCCACAGCCCGCATTACTACGGCCACAACCAGACCGTATCGCTGGTGCGCAGTTCGCTGGCCACGCTCCCCCTCACGGAGACGAGCGCGGCGGCCCTCGCCGTCACGGCCGTCCCGGGCCGACCGGCCGCGTCCCCCACCGAGGCCGACACCGGGCCGGGAACCACCGCCGTGGTGTCGACCCCGACCGGCGACTCCGCCGCACGCGCCCGGGGATCCGAGCCCGCCGCCGTCGCCGCGGCGGCCGTCCCGCTGCGGAGCGACGCCCCCGGGGCGCCCGGTGTCCCGATGGCGCTCGCGCCCGTCCCGACGACGCCCCCGCCGCCGCAGGTTCACGTCGCCCCCGCCCCCTTGCCGCCGATCCCGCCGGGAACCGGAATCGAAACCGCCTCCTTCGCCGACCTCCTCATGGAGAGTCTGCGCTTCAGCGTCTCCCACTATCCGATCCTGGCGCTCGCCTCCTTCCTGATCGAACTCGTCCTGCTCTGGCCGGCGGCCCAGCTGTTCTTCGGTCCGTTCCACAACGCCTTCGCCCTCATGGTGGTCGAGGCCTTGCGGCGAAAGAAAAAGCCGGACCTCGCCGACCTCGCGCTCGGCGGCAAGCGATTCGTGGCGGTGACCCTCGCCGCCCTCGCCGTGCTCGCGGTCACCGGGGCCAGCGCCTTCCTGTTCCTGATCCCCGCGCTCGTCGTCGGAACCTGGCTTCAGTTCACCACGCTGCTGCTGGCGGAGACCGACCTCGGGATCTGGGCGGCCATGAAGGAGAGCAAGCGACTGGTGAACTGGCGCGGCTTCTGGCCGCACTTCTGGCTCTGCTTCGTCCTGATCTCCGCGGGACTGGCCGTCACGGCCGTGACGCCGCATGCCAAAGACTTCTCCGTACTCGCCGGCGCGCTCTCGTTCGGCCTGTCGGTGATCCTCGGGCCGTTCCTGAGCGTGCCCTTCGCCGTGGCCTATGTGGGGGCCCGACGCGCCGTTCCGCTGCCCTCGGAGTCGCCGCCGGGGGAGGAACCCGCCGCCGCCGCGCCCGCCAAGGCGGGCATGCCCGCCCCCCCCGCGCTGGGGGACCCGGACCCCCGGAAAGCGTACCCGGGACCGGTCGGCTCGCCGTCACCGGCGAAGCCCCACCCCCGCGATTAGGCCCCCCCCGATCCCCACATCACTTCTTGCCGCCCATCGCGCCCTGTGGTAGCCTTTCCCCTCCGCTTTCGGTGCGGAAGGGGAGGCCGCGTGCGGATCGTCTTTCTCGGAACGTCGACCTTCGCGGTTCCCTCGCTCGAGGCCGTCGTGGAGGCCGGTCACCACGTCGCCCTGGTGGTCACCCAACCGGATCGGCCGGCGGGTCGGGGGCGAAAACTGGCCGCTTCGCCCGTAAAGGAAGCGGCGTTGCGCCGGGGACTTCCGGTGGAACAGCCGGAAAAGATCGGCGCCGCGGAGGCGCGCAGGAGGATTGCGGCAGCGGTACCCGAGGCGGTGCTGACCGCCTCATACGGACAGATCCTCGGCCCGCGACTGCTCGCGCTGCCGCCCCGGGGCTGCTGGAACGTCCACGCATCCCTGCTGCCCCGCCACCGCGGGGCCACCCCGGTGCACCACGCGATCCTGGCCGGCGACGTGCGCACCGGAGTGACCATCTTCCGGATGGTGCCCGCCATGGATGCGGGCCCGATGCTCGTTCAGAATGCGGTCGACATCGACGCGGACGAAACGATGGGTGACCTGGAGGCGCGATTGGCGAAACTCGGCGCGACCTGCGCCGTGGAGGCGTTGCGTCGCCTCGGCGCGAGTCCGCCCCCGGAGACGACCCCGCAGGACGAAGGGCTGGCCACGTACGCGCCGCGACTCGAGAAGCGCGACGGGCAGATCGATTTCACGCGTCCCGCGCCGGAGGTGTCGCGACGCATCCGCGGACTCCATCCCTGGCCCGGGACCTTCTCGTTCCTCGCGCGGCAGGGCATCGCCGCGCGCCTGCGCGTGCGCGTTCATCGCGCGCGCCCGGTTCCGGCTCAGGGGCCGCCCGGTACGATCCTGGAGGCCCGACCGGACCGCATCCGGGTGGCTTGCGGCGAGGGCGGCATCGACCTGTTGGCGCTGCAACCGGAGAATCGCAACATCCTCGAGCCCGACGAATTCATCAACGGATTCAACGTGCGCGACGGCGACCTCTTCGTGCCCGATCCGTCCCCGCCGGATCGGAGCGGAGCGACCCCGCGCAACGAGGAGGGAGGGTAGGAAGGTGAGTTTCCTTCGACAACAGTGGTTCGGCACGATCCTGCTCGCATTGCTCGCGGTGGGATGGCTGGGACTGCGCCTCGCCGAGGGCCCGGACCGCCTGCGCCTGGCCCACGCAAGCCGGGATGCGCGCGTCGAACGGCCCCGAACCATCCTCCCCGCGGAACCCGTCCGGCCCGAACCCCGGGAGTCTCTCGCGCCCCGATCCGGGGCGATCCCGGAGTCGTCGTCTGCCTCCGTTCCCGAGCCGCCGGCCCCGGCGTCCGGACCCGGTTTTTCGGCGCCCGCCGGGATTGCGGGCGTGAATCCGTCCCCCGCTCCGCACTCCCCGACCGCTCCTGCGGCCGAACCGGCGCAGGCGGTCGCTCCGGCGCCGGATCCGCGCCGCGCGGAAAGCTCTCCGCCGGAGGGTTCGCCCCCGGCGACCGAGCCCGCCGTCGTCGTCTCCCGGAAGGACCCCGCTCCCAACGCCGGCGGATCGGCGACCTCCGCCGCCGTCGCGCAGCCGGACCCTGCCGAGTCATCGCGGGATCGCCGTCCGGACCGCTCCGTCCCGTCCGCCGCCGCCGGACGCGAGTCCGCCCCCCCGCCCGACCGGACGCCCGGCGCGTCACCGCGGTCGGCCGCGGAAAGGCTCGCCTCGGGCATCCTCGCCGCGCGCGAAACCACCGGGCCGGCCGACGAATCCGCGGGGCCGGCGGGAGGCGGTCCGGGCGCAGAGCCCCCGGCGGGACTGCGGGACTCCGCCCGCCCCCCGACCCTGGACGATCCCCTGCGCGGCACCCCGGCCGCCTCCGGTCCCCATCGGAGCGAACACACCCTCTTCCTGTCGATGCGCCAGTGCATCCAGATGGCGATCGAGAACAACCCGGACATCCTGATCAGCAAGTTCGACCCGGAACTCAACCACTACGACGTCGGCGCGGCCTACGGGGCCTTCACCCCGACCCTGTTCGGCAGCCTGACCAGCAACGAGGATGACCGCGAGACCGGCAGCGCGCTTTCCGGCGCCAAGGCCGTGGAGCGCGACACCCTCCAGTGGACCACCGGCCTGCGCGGCCTCTTCTACAGCGGACTCACGTATGAACTGAGCGTCCTGGCCTCCCGCGAGGACTCGAACTCCACCTTCGCCACCCTGGATCCGAACTGGACGACCGCCGCGGGATGGACGCTTCGGCAGCCCTTGCTCAAGAACTTCGGCGCCCGCTACAACCGCCGCAACATCCTCATCGCGCGTCGGAACAAGGACGTCAGCCTCCATCGCTTCCTCAATACCACGCTCCGCACCGTGTTCGCGGTCCAGGAGGCCTACCTCAATCTCGTCTTCGCCCTGCGCGACAAAGAAGTGAAGGACAAGTCCCTCAAGCTGGCCGAGAAGCTCCTCGAGGTCAACCGCAACAAGGTCCGCGTCGGCGCGATGGCCCCCATCGAAGAGGTGCAGGCGGAGGCGCAGGTGGCGGCGCAACTCGAAGGAATCATCCTCGCCGAAAAGGCCATCGAGGACGCGGAAGACGTGCTCAAGCGCCTGATCCGCCCGGCCCGGGGAGACCTCTCCGACTGGAACAGCCACATCTATCCCACCGATCCCCCCTTCTACGAGGAGATCCAGGTCGGATTCGACGAACAGGTGCGGACCGCCCTCATCCACCGCCCGGACTACCTCGAGTTCGCCGAACTCAAGGAGATCCAGGACATCCAGATCATGGCGAAGGAGAACGACCTCAAGCCGAGCGTCGACCTGCAGTGGAAGTACACCTACAACGGACTCGAGGAAGACGTGGAAGACAGCTTCCGCCGCCTCGCGAGCGGGGAGTTCCAGACCTACGAGATCGGCCTTTTCGTCGAGTATCCGCTCGGCACCCGGGCCCAGCGAAGCGGCCTCAAGCGCGCGGAGGCGGAGCGACGGCGGATCGACGTGCAGCAGCGCTCGATCGAGCAGGTCATCGTCGCCGAGGTGCGCGAGGCGGTGCGCGGGATCGGCACGTCGGCGCGTCGCATCGAGGCCACCCGCAAGGCCTCGGAGCTGGCGCGCAAGCAGCTCGAGGCCGACGAGAAGCGGCTCGAACTCGGCCTCTCCACCTCCTTCCAGGTGCTCCAGTTCCAGGAGGACCTGGCGGAAGCCGAACGCAACGAGACGAAGGCGGTGATCGACCACATGCTCGCGATCCTCAAGCTCTATCGGGTCAACGGGACCCTGCTCGAAAAGATGGGAATCCAGGCCCGCTGAAGACGGCGCAGGCCGCGTCGCCCGGGAGCGTCCCGGGTCGCCGGCCTTTCCGAACGCCGGCAGACGGGCGCAGCGGAGGAACGGATACGCCGATGGAAAAGGGATGCGGATTGCGATCGGGCAGGCGGGTCGGCGCGGCCCGTGCCGTCGCGGCGATGCTCCTCGGCTGGGCGCTCGCCGCTTCCTCGGCGCAGGCGGAACCGATCCCGGATTCCATGCGCCACGCCCTCTCCAACAAGGACGCCACGCTGCGGATCTCCGCCGCGCGCGTGATCGGCGAAACCGGCTCTCCCGAGGGAATCCCGCTGCTCCTGCATGTCTTTCGCGAGGAGACCGAGCCGGAGGTCCGGGCGGCCTATGCGGGGGCCCTGCGCAGGCTCACCGCCATCGACCTCGGCAACGAATACCGGCCCTGGGCCGACTGGTGGAAGACCGAGGAATCCCGCCCGTTCCGCGATCCCCTCCTCAAGGCACAGCGGCCGGAAGGCCTGCAATCGCTGGTCAGCGACTTCATGACCGTCATGGTGATCGCCATGATCGTCATCGGCGGCCTCATCGTGCTCACGCTTGCCCTCATCGGCGGCTACAAGATGAAACAGATCAAGGAGCTCATCCGGCGCGCCGAAACCGCCGTCCTCGCCGCCGAGTCCGTCGCCGCCAAATCCGCCTCCATGGTCAGCGAAATCGAGGCCAAGAAGGCGGAACTCGCCCAGTTCGTCTCCTCCGTCAAGCTGGAAAACGAATCCGAGATGGAACGCTACTCCGACCATCTGGAAAGCAACGTCGAACACCGCATGCGCGAAGTCACCATGACCCTGCGACAGAAGGCCGAGAAAGAACTCGGACAGACCCTCTCCGAATTGAAGCAGGAGAGCCTGGACGCCCTCACGCGGCTGGTCCAGGAGCAACGGGAGAAGCTGTTCAAGGAGTTCGAGACCCGCGAGCGGCAGTTCTTCCTCGAGGTCGAGGCGCATACCCTCTTCATCGAGGCCTCGTTCCACTACGTCAACGGCAAGCACGACGAGGCCCTCAAGCTGTACAAGAAGCTCGTCCTTCTCAAGCCGAACCACTACGTCGCGTGGAACAACCTCGGGACGATCCTGCGCTCGCTGGGCCGGCTCGGCGAGGCGATCGAGGCCTACGACAAGGGGCTGACCCTCGCCCCGGACAACGCCGGCCTGCTCTACAACAAAGCCGCCACCTGCGCCATCCTGAAGAAGACGGGCGAAATGTTCTCCCTCCTCGAGCGGTCGGTGCGACTCGACTCCGAGTTCAAAGACGAGGCGCTCAACGACGACGCCTTCCGGGAGTATTGGAACGAGCCCGCTTTCAAGGAAATCGCCGAGGCGTAGCGCGCCGAATTTTCTTTCGCTTGCCAACCGGCTTGGGCATTGCCTAAAATGCCGGTTTCGTGCATGTCCGCTTCCACGAACAAGGAGCCCTTCCGACATGTCCGAGATCGTGCACGTCCTGCTCAAGAAGGACGTCCGCCTCGAAGTTCCGGCGGTCGCCCCGGTCCTCGCGGAGAGCCTCGGCCTGAACGTCTTCGACGCCCGGCGCATCTCGCGATACGCCCGCGGATTGTTCCTCGAGGAGATCGAGCGGAGCAAGGCAGAGACGGCCTGCGCCGCCCTGATGAGCAAGGGGATCGACACGCTGATCGTGCCGGTCGGGGAGTACCGTGAATTGCCGCGGCCCCGGCGGATCGTGACCGCCGAGTTGTCGGACGCGGGCTTCCAGTTCAAGACCGACTTCCGGAAGCCGCTCGAGACCATTCCCTGGTCCAAGCTCTCGTTCGTCAGCGCCGGAATCGTCGCCACCCCCCAGTACCGCGACCTGCTCTCGAGCAAGAGCTTCAAGCTCCTGCCCGCGATCTACAAAATCGAGGATCAGGATGCGAAGCAGGAACTGCGGGAGAAACTGGCCAATCTGTCCCTGAAGAAGCGCAAGGTCGCCGGCGGGACGTCCATTCGGTACCGCAACCGCCTCAAGGAGGACGATCTCGAGTTCCTCTACAAGGAACAGACGCTGGGCTACATCGACCTCATTACTCTGGATCCATGGGACCGGCTGCGCATCAACCGCCACGAATTCCGCTTCGACTACCTCCGGGAGCGCGCCGGGGCCAACAGCCTGGAGAATTTCCGGATCCTGGCGAAGGATCTGACGAACTGGGCGAAAGACACGCTGATCTCGAACATGACCATGGCGCTGGTCGACGGGATCGAAGTCCACGAACTGGTATTCGACAACCTGGGCGAATTCGACAAGTACAACACGTGGTTCCTGCACATGGGGATGAACACGCTGGATTCGCTGGGTCGCGCGCCGACGACCACGCCGGAGAAGGACTTCATGCAGGCCAGCGTGGAGTTGCAGAAGGAACGCCGCGGTACGACCATCTATCGCAAGAAGCCGGATGCGGCGACCCTGAAGACGATGGCCGCGGACGCGGTGGCGCGCGAGACCGGCGCCGACGCCCCCGCGGTCCCGGACGCGAATCCTCCGGCGGGCGCCGATGCCGGGGGAAGCGCTTCCTCGATGTCCTCCGCCGACCCGGCCGGGCCCCCCGCGCCGAAGGCCGAATCCCCGGCGACGCCGGATCCCCTTCTGCCTGCGGATCCGACCTCGGCGCAACCGCCGCCCTTGCCGCCCCCGCCCGCGCAATCCTAGGATCGTCCGCCCGGGGCGGGCGTCCACGTGCCCCCCCCCGCCCCGATCCCGCCAGGATACCGATGAGCGATTCCTCGACGCCCACCCCCTGGAGCGAGGACACTCTCTTCGGCGAGATCGTCCTCCGGAATCGCCTCATCGCCCGCGACCAGCTCGAGGAAGCGCTCGACCTCCAGAAACAGGTCCAGGGATTCGGCGCGCGGATGAAGCTGGGCGAAATTCTCCTGCAGCGAGGCTGGATCGACACCCGCACGCTGGACGCCCTCCTGCGGGTGCAGGGCCGCCTCCACGAAGGCCTCGCCCACCCCCTCGCGCTCCGGCGCAAGGGTCTCACGCCGAAGGAGGACGGTTCCATCGGGGAATTGGCCGTTCGGAACGGCCTGATCCCGGAGGAGAAACTCGCGTTCGCCCTGCGCATGCAGGAGCGCCTGCGCTCCATGGGGTTCGACCGGCGGATCGGGGAGATTCTCGTCCACGAATGCGGCCTGCGTGTCGAAGACGTCGAGAACCTTCTCCAGATTCAAAAGCAGATCGGCGGACGCGAGGACGAACCGACACAGCGACTGCGCCGCGCGGCGGAGCGAAAGGACCTCGCCCCGGCCGATCTGCTCTTCGGCCAGATCGCGGTCGAACACGGCTTCGTCACGGAGCCGGTCGTGGAGCAGGCGCTGGAGGTGCAGCGGCTCGCGCGAGACCTGGAAGTGGATCTCTCGCTGGGAGAGATCCTGTGGGAACAGAAGCACCTGACCGACGAGTGCGTCGCCCAGATCGCGCACATCCAGAACGTCAAGCGGGAGACGTTCTTCCAGATCTCGATGACGCGCGTGCTCGCCCGCAAGGTCGACGACCATAGCGTGGGCGACCTGCTCGTCGAACGCGGCGTGCTGGACCCCTGGCAGGTTCGCGAGTGTCTCGAAACCCAGGCGAAGCTCGGGCAGTTCGGCATCTCCCGCCCCCTCGGTGAGGTCCTCCTCGACAAGGGGTACGTCTCCCCGGACTTGCTCTACTCCGCCCTCGACGAACAATGGGTGCGGCGGGCGAATGCGGAAGCGCTCGAGCGCCGGCGCCGGCGCGTGCGCGCGGCGGCACGATTCGCGCTGCAAGTCGTCCTTCCGGTCGTCCTCGGCGCCTGGACGCTGTGGGCGATCTACGAGTACTCTTACGACTCCACGGCGGAGCGCATGCACCAGGCGCACGAAGCGGAACGGGCGGCACGCGCCGCCCGGCTCGCGGCCCGCGGCAACCGGACGGAATCGGACCCGCCCGTCTTTCCCATCCCCGGAGGACTCCCCGGATCGCTGCTGGAACGACAGACCTCCCGGCCGATCACCGGCGAGGATGCCGCGACCCGAGACGCGATCCTCGCCGGAGAGCGCCTCGACCGCGAGGCCTGGGACCGGGTCGTCGCGCGCGCCGCCCGGATCTTCTCCGAGCTCGGGCCGACCGAATTCGGGGTGAGCCTCGTCGGGGGGGAAACCGAAGATGGCCTCGTCTTCGAGATCTTCGGGCAGGCCCCCCTCCCGGACGGCACACCCATTTCCACCGAACTGCTCTACTACGGAGTACCGGTGAATCTCGGGAGCAAGACCGTGCGGACCCGGAGCCGGTTTTTCTACGCGCGCACCGGACCGATGCCGGGTCGACGCTGGGCCCCTGCGGGGCTGTACACCGCGCGCGCGGATTTCTCCGCCCAACGCGCCGGCCTCCCCCTCGAGGAGATCCGTGCGGCCGGCTTGCCGACCCGCATGGGTGCTTCCGACTCGGCCTACCTCGGTACTGCGGCCGCAGACCAGGAATTCGCGGAATTGCTGCGAAAGTTCCATGCGGGCCACCTCGCGCGCATGGTCGACTGGGAGCGGGAAATCCGGGCCTGGCTGGAATCTCCCGAGGACGATTCGGCGGCGGTGACTCCGGGAGACCGCCTTCAGGCCTGGGATCAGGTGCTGCTCGAGATCGAAAGGGCCTGGGCGGCCTACGAGTCCGCACTTCTCGCCACGCGCTACCCGGAGGCCGATCAGCGGATGCGGGCCCTCCTGCCGCGGGCGCGCATGGCCCTGCAGGCCACGGCGACGGCAACCCTGCGGGGGATGGGTGAGGAACCGCCGTCCCGGCTCCTCCTGCCGGGTCTGAACCCGAACGAACCGGTGATCCCGCTCGAGTTCCTTCCATCGCTCCACCGGTTGCTCATCGAGGCCCAGGGATGCCTTCCGCCGATCGACGGATTCGACCCGGTCGGGGAGTTCGCCGCGCGCGACGTGGCGCGGCGCCTCGGCCTGGCCCGACGGCTCCACCGGGAGATCGCCCACGGGAACCGGCCCTGGGTCGAAGACGGCCCCGGCAGGGATCCGGACGCGGTCCGCGCGGCCGGGTGGCTGCTGCGCTGGAGCGCCGAACTACAGGATCTCCGACGATTGGACCCGGGCTTGCAGGAACTGTTGTCTGCGCATTCCGCCGAAATGAGGTATACTCAGGTAGACCAACTGCTCGGAACTCTGCTGGAATTGGGCAAGTTGCGTGTCGCCGAGGAGGCGGGAGCCCGGTTGCCCGTGGAAATGAGGCCTGCCGGCACGCAATCGAGGATGGAGCTGGAGACGAGGGTGGAGTCCTTGTTCGCCGCTCTGGGTGGATGAAGCAGCGAATGCAGATCCGTCGGCCCCGAACGGCCCTGGCGGATTCGCGAGGGAGGAAGCCATGTTCCGACGAGTACCCGCCCCCCGATCGGCTCCCAGGTCGCGACAGGCGATGGCGCTGATCGTCACCCTCGGCGCGCTCACCGTATTGACCCTGCTGGCGACGACCTTCACGCTCCTGAGCGGGATCGAACGGAACACGGCGGGGAACTTCGTGCTGGAAGTGCGCGCGATGATGCTCGCGCACTCGGGCATGGAGTACGCCATCGCGGTGCTCCGGTCGCCCGGGGCCGCGGGCGCGGCGCTCGCCTACGGCGGAGAGGACTGGAACGGACTGCGCGAGGCGACCGGCAGCGCCGACGGCGACCTGGATGACCGGCACGGAAACCGCAACGGTGTGGTGGACGTGATGACCTGCCCGGCGCGGTACGCCCGCCGCCCCTCCCTGTTCGTCGATGCGGACGGCGACGGGATGCCCGATCTGGTGCCGGTGCTCGAGGAAGGACAACTCCGGATGAGGGGTTTCTCCGGACGTCTGGCGGGGACCTTCCATCCGCTCGGCGACACGTTCATTCTCAAGGTCGAGGACGCGGGCGGCCGGGTCTCGATCAACCAGACCGGCGCCGGTTACCGGCAACTCTACGAGAATCTCGGGCAACTCGCCCTCGGCATCGGCGGCCTGGGCGCGGCCATCCAAGGCTCGCAGCCGTACACCACCGTCGACGAACTGGTCGCGAAGGGCGCGCTGTCGACCGCGCAGCTCGACATCCTGCGCCCGCATCTGACGACCTGGTCCTGGGTGGATCCGACCACCATCCGGCCGGACGCGCAGACGGACACCTTCAACCGGCCCGAGAACCTTCGCCGGACCGGTTGGCTCGAACCGCGCGCGCCGATCAATGTGAACCGCGCCGACTTCCTGGTGATCAAGGCGTGCCTCCTGGGGATCTCCGGCTTCAATACGGAACGCATCGTCCCGCGCAAGCGCTCCTTCGTCCTCAGCAGCAACATGGCCGACCGACTCGCCCGCGCGATCATCGTCGCCCGCGAGGAAACCTTTACCGACCTCAACGGCAACCATCTCCAGGATCCCGGGGAACCCTATGTGGACCTCAACGGCAACGGACGCTTCGACGGTCCGTTCCGCACCTGGGAGCAGTTCACCGTGTTCCTCGAGTCGATCCCCGGATTCATCGGACACGGTCGCGGCCGGGGCGCCAACAATTTCTCCTGGCCTCGCGACCTCGTGCTCGCCAATGCGGATCCCAATTCCCGGCTCAACTGCTTCCAGCCCGACCATCACCTGAGACGGTCGATCGACAAGGCGGACTTGCTCGTCTACACGACGGAGTTCTGCTTCGATTCCAACGGCGTCTTCACCGTCCGCTCGCTCGGGCGGGTGACCGACTCGGAGTTCGTCGCCGTGGCGGAGCGGGAGATCGAGGCGGTATTCCGCACGCACGAGGTCGTGAAACTGTCCACCCAGGAGGACTTCGAGAGCGCGCGCGTGAAGGTGTCCGCCGGCCCCGACGTCATGACGATCCCGGAAGAGATGGGCCAGATCGCCACCGAATCGTTCGTGGATGCCAACGACGACGGCCGCTTCAACGGGACCGAATCCTTCGCGGACGCCAACGGAGACGGGATGCGCGACGGGCCGGCGATCTACGACGGGCAGATCACGCTTCGACCCGCCGACCCGTCCGAGACCCAGCCCTGGGGCGACGGTTCCGCCAACCTCGCCTTCCGCTGCCTGTTCAACGACTCGTACGGAGTGGGCGGCTTGGGTCCGGCGGTCTACCCCAGTTACAACGCGGACCGATCCTCCCCGACCGCCACCCAGGGCGTCCCACTCGCGGGCCCGGTCCTGCGCACGACCGTGGACCGGGGCGGATCCCTCCTCCGGGACGTCGACGGGGCGAACGACTACCCCGACCTGGGCCCGACCGGAATGTTCGTCCATGAATCCACCGGGGAGGTGATCTACTGGAACTCCGTCCTCAACTGGCCGGTCGGTTCCGGGAGCATCGATTTCTGGATCCGCCCGGTGTGGGAGAGTCGCCCGCAGGGAAACCAGTACAAGGACATCCTCTCGCTGAACCAGAACTTCTCCCTCGATCCGAATCGCGGTCGGATCACGCTGCTCTCGTCGGTCCACTTCGGCCAGACTCCGGGCATCTTCAATCTGCTCTCGGACTGGTACTCCCGGACGCGACGGACGGACGCGACCGAGGTTGCCGACGACACGGGATTCAACCCCGCTCCCTGGGCCTCGACCCACTACCGGATCAATCTGCGGGGCAGCTGGGATTCCGATCACTGGCACCACTTCGCCCTGCGCTACGTGGACCAGATCCGCTACCGCGCCTGGATGGACGCGGAACCCTTCGATACCATCGTGGAACAACGATTGCCGGGCGGCGGCCACGCGACGCTGGGCAATCCGTCTCCGACCTACAACCTGATGACGCTGGGGTCGCAGTTGCCGTGGAAGGGCGACATCGGCACCGGCACCTACGATGACTTCCGGATCTTCCGTTCGCAGGTTCCCTCCTCGGAGATCGGCCTCACGCCCGCCTGGAGGTATGTGGACACGGGCGTCGCGGGCTGGGGGCACTACACCGGAGAGATCCGCCTGCCCGCCAACGCCCGGGTGCGAACGATCGCCTGGACCGAAGTGCGCCCGTTCGAGAACTACCGGGGCGAACCCCTGTCGTCGACCGCGCCCCTCCCCCGCCAGCGGCGGCCCGACGTCCACGCCTCTTACCGGGTCAGCACCGAGTCGGCCTGGCGCGCGGCGCCGCGTCCGATCGACCCGGACGCGTTCGACGGCGGCGCCGTCCCGACCGACCGGTCCCTGCCGCCGGTCGGCGGAGGAAGGTTCCAGTTCCGGTTCGATTTCGACCGCAACGGGCAGGATCCGTTCCGCGAAGCGCCGGTGATCGACGACGTCGTCATCACGTATTCGACCGGGGGCGGCGTCGTCTTCCTGACCTGGCGGGTGGTCGGGGAAGAATGACCGCGGAGACGGGCGTGAGCGATCTCATCGTGGCGATGACCGGGGCGAGCGGCGCCGCCTACGGGCGGCGGCTCCTCGCCCGCCTCGTCGATTTGACCCCTTTGCACCTTCACCTCGCCGTCTCGGGGGCCGCCCTGCGCGTGCTGCACGAAGAGGAAGGGCTGGACCTCGCGGGCAAGCCTCCGGCCGAGATCGTCCGCGCCCTGGTCGGACCCGATCCGACGCGCGCTACCTGGCACCCGGTCGAGGATATCGGCGCCCCCATCGCCTCGGGCAGCTTCTCCACGCGGGGGATGGTGGTCGTTCCGTGCAGCATGGGCACGCTGTCCGCGATCGCGCACGGCGGATCGCGCAACCTGATCGAACGGGCGGCCGACGTCTGTCTGAAGGAACGCCGCCGCCTGATTCTCGTTCCCCGGGAGTGTCCGCTTTCGCTCGTGCACCTGGAGAACATGACCGCCGCCACCCGGGCCGGGGCGATCGTCATGCCCGCGGCACCGGGGTTCTACCACCGTCCGCGGACCGTGGAGGACCTGCTCGACTTCATCGTGGGACGCATTTTTCAGCACCTCGACCTGCCCCACACCCTGATCCGGCGCGTCGGCCCATGAACCCGTCCTGGCCCGCGACGCAGTGGACGCTGATCTGTCGCGCGGGTTCCCTCCCGCCCGCGGAGCGGCAGGACGCCCTCGCGCGTCTGGTGGAGATGTATCGCGGGCCGATCGAATCGACGCTCGCCCGCCTGCTCGCCGCCCGGGGAGTCCCGCCCGCGCGGTCGCGCCAATGGGCCGAGGATCTCGCCTCCGGATTCGTCGCCGACAAGTGGCTGCAGGGGGACATGCTCTCGCGCCTCGATCGCAGCGGACCCGCGCGCTTCAAGACTTTCTTGTACAAGTGCCTCTCCGATCATGTCGTCGACGCCCTGCGCCGGTCTACGCGGGAAGCGGCGGCAAAGCGCTCCGCGGCCGCAGCCGCCCGCGAATCCGCGGAAGCCCGCGGCGCCCACGACCCGTTCGGCGACGCCGTGCGGCGCTTCGAACGGAATCTCGCCCTGACCGACCTCCGCGAGGCCTTTCTGGAGACCCGGCGCTGGTGTGAAGACCGTGGCTGGCAGGACACTTTCCGGCGATTCTGCGGTTCCTGGCTCGGAAGCGGCGAGCCCTCTTCCGCGCCGCCCGCCCTCCCGGAGCGCACGTGGCGGGACCGCAGTCTCAAAATCCGCACCCGGCTGAACGAAGCCTACCGGCGGCGGGTCGCCGCCTCCTGCCTCACGGAGGAGGAAGTCGATCGGGAGATCGCCTATTTGGACGGTCTCCTCCTCGAGCTCGAGGGCTCCAAGTGGGCGACCCTCGCCGGGGAAGCCGACCTGCAGATTCACGACGATTGAAAGCCGGGCCCGGGAGCGGCGGCGCCCCGCGCGTTTCCCCCTCGACGCGCGCGGGCGCGGAGGTAAGATGGTCGTACCGTTGCACGACCGGAGCGATCGAAGTCCCCGAGACCGGGCCTCGCCATGCACCCTCGTCCGTCCCCCCCCGGATCCGCCGCTCCGGCGGGCCTCGGGGGCCTGCTCGGATTCCTGCGCACCGGCGACGATTTGTCGGCGCTGCCGGGTTCGACCCTGCCGGACGGCACACGAATCGGGCGCCCGATCGGATTCGGCGGGATGTGCGCGGTCTTCGACGGCGCGCGCGCGGACGGCTCCGCCTGCGCCGTGAAGGTTCTCCTCCCCGCGCAGGCCGCCGCCGCCGAGGCGCGCCGACGGTTCGAGCGGGAGTCGCGAATCCTGCTCGCGCGCGCCATCCCGGGACTGCCCCGGGGGATCGGGGCCGGCGTCCACGCGGGCCTCCCCTACATCCTCATGGAGCGCGTCGCCGGACGAACCCTTGCCGACGAGATGCGCGCGTGCGGACGGCTCGATCCGGCGCGCGCCGTGGACCTTGTCGCGCGGATCCTGGAGGTGCTGCACCGCGTCCACCGCGGCGGCATCGTCCATCGGGACCTCAAACCCGAAAATGTCCTCCTGCGCGAGGGCGGGAGCCTGTGCCTCATCGACTTCGGAGTGGCCAAGCTCGAGGCGGCCGCGGGGTCCCCGGAGTCCGCGGACGGGCTGACCCGCCAGGGGGAGTTCCTGGGCACTCCGCCATACTCCGCGCCGGAACAGACCGACGACGCGCGCCGGGCGACGCGCGAGAGCGACCTGTTCTCGACCGGCGTGATCCTCCTGGAGATGCTGACCGGGCGAACCCTGGCGGAAAAGCCGCGCGCGGTGCGCGGTCGGCAGGCGCGCGCCCTGATCGAGCTGGAAGGACTGCCCGAACGGCTCGGGCGGGTGGTCGAACGCGCGCTCCACGAACAGCCGCGCCGGCGCTTTCACCGGGCCCGCGCCATGGCGGCGGCGCTCACCGGCCGGTTCTCCCCGACCGCCTGGATCGGCTGGATTCTCGATCGACCCGCGGCCGTGATCTCGTTTCAGCTCGGCTGCGTCGCGCTCGTGCTCGCCGTCGCCCTCGTCCGCGCCGGCCGGCACGAGCAGGACCTGGAAGCCGCCCTCGCGGATGCGCGCCGCGCCGAAGCGGAGTCGCGCGCGCGCAACGTTCGGCTCGCGGAGGAACGCGCCCTGCTCCTGCGCGAGAACCAGCGCCTGCACCAGCAGCACAGCGGGCCGCTGCAGCAACTCCTCCATGACGACCTGCGGGAAAAGTATCGCGCCCTCTTGCGCGCGAGCTCCGACCCGGACGGGCGCGAGCGGAAGAAGTTCCTCGTCGCCGCGGAAAGCCTGCTCGGTCAAACGACGACGCCGTCGCGCCGGGCCGAGGTCGAGTCGATGCGCGCCGCGGTCGCGGCCCGCACCTCGGCGCGCGCGGCGGAAATCCGCGTGGTGCGCGGGAACTTCCCGACGGTGTGGGCCGACGTGCCGGATACACGCGCCCGCGTGGTGCACAACGGCCGCGTGGTCGGCGAGTCGGCGCGGATCGACGATCGCAACGACCCGGAATTCGGCCTGTCCGTCCGCCTGGACGTGCGGCCGTACGATACCATCCTGGTCGAGATCGAAGAGGGGGATCTGGGCTGGGAATCGCTGCTCCGGATCGATTCCACCCAGTCCGGACAGCGGCTCGATCCGATCGCCGGCCTCCATCGGCTCGCCGGATTCGCCCGCGCCCATGTCGAACTGGTCGCGGAGTATTTCGATCCCCCGCCGCCCCTGCCGGACCCGGATTGACTCGGCCCCCTCCGCGATCCGAATTCCGGCCTCGCGCTGCCGGGGAACCGGCCCGAACGCGATCCGGATGGCCGCGCGCCCGGAGAGACGGAGCCGGCTTCCGCCCCGCACCCCGGGCCGACCGGAATCCGGACCTTCCCCCCGCTCCCGGGTCGCGCAGGCCTCCGCGGACTCGCGTGCGACGACCAGCGGCCGTGGCCATCGTGCGGCGGACTTTTTTCCGAAATTCTCCTGCCGCAACGACGCTCCCGCGCGGGCAATCTCCTGAACGACGGGTGGACAGGCGACGACGTCAGCTGAAGGAGGTCTCCCGATGGCCCGATCCGCCGCCCTCATGGCTCCTGCCCGCCGGGCTCTCCGCGGGCTTGCCGGGTCGCTCCTGGCCGTGCTGCTGCTCCCCGGCGTATCGGCGCAGGAAGGCGCGGCCCTGGCGCGCCTCGCCCGGGCCGGAGCGGACGGGGCGGAGCAGGCGACGCTCTCGGCGGCGGTCCGCCGCCTCGGCGAACCGGGGGCGGCCCTGGCCCGGCGGATGGGGCCGGATACGGCCGACGCGCTGGTCCGCGCCTTCGGGAGTCGCGCCGCTGAAGTCTTCGCCCGGCACGGCGACGCCGGCGTTCAGGCGCTTCGGCGGATCGGCCCGCGCCTGGCCGGCGGCCTGCCCGCGGACTCCGACCTGCTGATCCGCGCCGTCCTTCGTCACGGGGACGAAGCCGTGGACGTCCTGCGCGCCGGCGGTCCGGACGCGCTGCGCGTCGTCGCAGAACTCGGCGAGCCCGGACTCCGCTTCGCGCGCCTCACCGGCGCGGAAGCGGGTCCGCTCTACGGCCGGGGCGGCGCCCCGCTGGTGTACCAGGCCCTGCGCCGGCCCGAAACCGTCGACCTCCTGCGCGAAGCCGGGCGCGCCGGCGCGACCGATGCGTTCCTTCACGGCGTGCGCACGCACGGCGACCGCTTCGTGGTCTGGGTCGGCTCGCGCTGGAAGCAGGTCGGTTTCATCACCGCCCTCGCGACGTTCGTCGCCATCGCCCCCGATGCGGTCGAGCAGGCGGGGGTCGTGGCGCGCGACGGCGTGGGCGAACTCGGCGGGGCGGGCATGTTCGGAGTCCTGGTCGCCGGATTCGCGGCGCTCGCCCTGTGGGACCTGGCGCGCCGGCGATGGGGAGGGCCCGCCCGATCCGCGGAGGCGCGGTCATGAGATACGCCCCGATCCCCCCCGCAGGGCCGGTCGTCCTCCTGATCGCGACGATCGTCTTCGCCGCCGCGCGTGCGCATGCCCCCGGAGTCCACGAGATGCGGCAGGTTCCCGCCGCGGACACGGAGACACGGTTCGCGCGCGCGCGCCTGGACCTGGTTCACCAGTTGCCCGGCATTCTCGCGCCGGTCCGGGAGGTGTTCCGTCGCGCGCGCGCGCGCGCACCCGCGTTCGCGCGCTGGTCGAATTCCTCCGGCACGGGCCTTCGAATGGCGTGGGCATCCGCGGCCGAATGGTGGGATCCGACGCCGCCGGGCGGCGAACGACGCGACGCGCGGATGGTCCGTGCGCGGTTCGAATCGGAAGTCCTCTCCCCGGATGATCTCCACGATTCCCTGCGACGGGCGGTCGAGGAAGCGAACGCCCGGCTTCAGGAATCCCGCATCCTGGTCCTGCTTGCAATCCATGCGGATGCCGCGCCGATTCTTGCCGCCGACGCGACCGGGGGTCCCCCCCACCCTTCCATCCCACCCCCCGGCGCGCCGGCGGCATCCCTTCGATTCTCTCCCCCCGGCGATCCCCCGCGGTCTAGCCTGCCGAACCTCCCCGATCCGGCCGGTCACGCCTCGGCGCCCGCCCGACAAGCGCCTCCGCAAGGATCGGGGCGGGCGATGACGCCGGAGACCGACGGCACGGCCCTCGCGTCGTCAGGCGCCGTGGCGTATCGCGGCGCAGACTTCTGTCTGGATGCCGGACTCACTTCCCTGCTCGCCCCTCTGGCCTTGCGGATTGCAGCCCGCTTCGGTGGTCATCTCACCCTCGCCGGGGCCGGGGTGGCCTCGGCCGGGGTCTCGCTGGTAATCACGATGATCCTGGAGTATTTGTATGACGGCATTGTCGAGGCCCCCTTGACGCAGGGAATCGGGGACCTCCTGGAGGCGGCCGAACACGAGTTTCTCGACGGGGAGTGGGGCCTGGCGGCGCAACTCCAGGGGCTTTTCGCTCACCGACTTGCGGCGGATGCTGCGGCAATCTCCGCGGCCTCGCGGTAATTTCCTCCACCGGCGCCGCCGGGTTTGCTTTTCCTTGAAAAAGGAATGCCTCCGGCCTATCTTTAGCCGGTCGGCGGGAACGCCGAAGCACACCCGCATCACGGAGGCGCCCACTCGATGGCCTACGATCCACTCCGTCAAAGTCCGACCTCCAAGCCGGAATCCAATGTCCCGCCGCCGGCGCCCGCTGCGGCGACCGAAACGGCCCCGGCGGAGGGCTCGCCCGCCACGCCGCGCCTCGTCGCCGGCGGTCCGAGCACGCCGCGTCCCCGCAAGGAGGCGCCGGCCCCCCCGCTCCCGGCGGCGGCGTCCCCGGCGGGAAAACGGGTCGTCGCCGAGTACCCGCTCCCCGAGGCCGCCAAGGAAATCGAAAACAAGGAGGTCATGCTCCGCCGCCAGTTCCTCTATCTCGGCTGGGGCGGAATCGCCACGTTCCTGGGCGGTCTCTCCCTGGGCAGCGCCCGATTCTTCTTCCCGCGAATCCTCTTCGAGCCGCCCACCGTCTTCAAGGCGGGATTCCCGCAGGAATTCACGATCGGCGAGGTGAACACGAATTTCCAGCAGAGCCAGCGGGTCTGGGTGGTGCGCGAACCGGAGCAGTTCTACGCACTCCTCGCCGTCTGCACTCACCTCGGCTGCACGCCGGTGTGGTGGCCGGGTGAGAACAAGTTCAAGTGCCCGTGCCACGGCAGCGGATTCACCAAGGAAGGGATCAACTACGAAGGCCCGGCTCCCCGCCCGCTGGAGCGTGTGTACATCACCCTGGCGGATGATGGGCAGATCCTGATCGACACGAGTCGCAAGTTCCGCCAGGAGTTGGGCGAGTGGGAAGCCGACGGGGCCTTCATCAAGGCATGACGATGGAACTTCTCCGGGATCTCGCGCGCGTAACGTTTACCCTGGCGTGCGTCTTCGGTTTCACTCTGCTCCTCCCCAAACCGGCGGACGCGGATCGTTCGACGGGCGTGTCGCGGGAGAAGTTCGGCGTCCTGGTGATGTCGCACGGCGGATCGCCGGAGTGGAACGCGACCGTCGAGGAGATGGTGCGGCCGTTGCGCGGCCGCTGGCCGGTCGAGATCGCCTTCGGCATGGCCGATGCGAGCACCCTTCAGGCCGCGGTCTGCCGCCTCGAGAAGTCGGGCGTCCGGCAGATCGGCGTGGTCCGGCTCTTCGTCTGGGGCGAGAGTTTCTACACGCAGACCCGGCAGGTCCTCGGTCTGGATCCCGGCGCGCCCGCGCGCACGGAGACGACCGATCCCGCGCCGGGCGGGGGATGCGCGGCGGCCAACGGCCACGGAGCGGGGCACGCGCACGGAGCCGGCGTTCCCGGACCTGGCGCCGGACCGGAGCGGTTGCTCGGCCCGAAGGAACTGGCCGATCACCTTGCGGGCATCCCGTTCTGGCGCGTGGAGTCCACCGCCCGGATCGCGCTCGCGCGGACCGGGCTCGCCGAGAGCCCCCTGATGGCCGACGTGCTCCGCGAACGGGTCGCCGCGCTCAGCAAGGACCCCGCGCGCGAGAGCGTGCTCGTATTGGCGCATGGACCCGGCTGTGACGAGGAAAACGGGCGCTGGCTCGCCGCCCTCGACCGGCTCATGGAGGGCGTCCGGAACCTCGGAACCTTCCGCGCGGTTCGCGTCGCGACCCTGCGCGAGGACTGGCCGGAGAAGCGGAACTCCGCCATCGCCGAGATCCGTGCGTTCGTGCAGGAAGCCGGCCGGGATGGCGGGACGGTCCTCGTCGTGCCCGGCCGCGTCGCCGGATTCGGCCCCTATGCGGAGGTCCTCGCGGGCCTTCCCTACGTCGCAGATCAGCGGGGATTCGCCCCGCATGCCAACGTCACCCGCTGGATCGCCGAGCAGGCCGAAGCCCTCGAGGCCGGCTTCAAGGCCCCTGCGGGCGCCTCCCCGGAGTGATCGGAGGAAACACCGTGCCGACCCTGTTCGACCAGATCAAGTCCACCCAGCTCTACCGCTCCATCATGCGGCACGGGCTGGAACCCACGCCGCGGAACCGGGTGCTCACGATCCTGAGCAACGTGTTCCTGCACCTGCACCCGCCGATGGTCCGGCGCCACGGAATCAAACTCAGCTACACGTGGGGCATGGGCGGGATCACCTTCTACCTCTTCCTCGTGCTCACGTTCACCGGCATCCTGCTGATGTACTACTACCACCCCGACAAGGCCAACGCGTACAAGGACGTCAAGTACCTCGAGTACGACGTGCCGCTCGGAATCATCTTGCGCAACATGCACCGGTGGGCCGCCCACGGGATGGTGATCACCACCTGGCTTCACATGATGCGAGTGTTCATGACCGGCTCCTACAAGCCGCCTCGCGAATTCAACTGGGTGGTCGGCGTGATCCTGCTGACGCTCACCCTGCTCCTCTCCTTCACCGGATATCTGCTGCCGGACGATCAGCTGGGCTTCTGGGCGGTCACGGTCGGGACCAACATGGCCCGTGCCACACCCTTGTTGGGACACGAAGGACCCTTCGGCCCGGAACTCGGGATGACTGCGTTCAACGACGTCCGGTTCGCGCTTCTCGGCGGCTCGCAGGTGGCGGGCAATGCGCTGTTGCGCGCCTACATCTGGCACTGCATCTCCCTGCCCGTGCTCGCGGGCCTGTTCATGATGATCCACTTCTGGCGAGTCCGGAAGGATGGCGGAATCTCGGGACCCGTCTGACCCGCATCCGTCGAGAACACCGTCGACTCCCTGCCCCGTAAGGTTGGAGGCAACCTCCCGTCATGATGCAAATGCTCCACAACATGTGGGCCATCATGTCCATCCCGGACAACTTCCCGATTCTGGTGATGGCCGCACTGGTGGGATACTTCCTGTGGCTTTCGTTCACGCTGGCGATCAAGAACGATCGGCTGCGTGCGGCGGCGAAGAACACCGACGGCGGTGTCGTCGACGTCCTCTATCCGGAGTCGGAGCGGGGGTTGCCGGACAAGCTGCACGTGTGGCCGTATCTGGTTCGCGTGGAGTTTCTGGCCTGCATTCTCTGTACCGTGCTGCTGACGGTCTGGTCGATCACCCTCGACGCGCCGCTCGAGGAACTGGCCAACCCCAACGCGACGCCCAACCCGTCCAAGGCGCCCTGGTACTTCCTCGGGCTCCAGGAATTGCTGGTCTATTTCGATCCCTGGATCGCGGGCGTCGTCCTGCCGACGGTCATCATCGTCGGTCTGATGGCCATCCCCTACATCGACACCAATCCGAAGGGAAACGGGTACTACACCCTCAAGGAACGGCCTTTCGCCATCGGAACCTTCCTCTTCGGTTTCGTCATTCTGTGGGTCAGCATGGTCGTGATCGGCACCTACATCCGCGGCCCGGGCTGGATGTGGTTCTGGCCCTGGGAAGAGTGGGACCCGCACCGCACCGTGGCGTCCACCAACGTCGACTTGTATGAAGTCCTCGGCTTCCAGAGCTGGGCGATTCCGATGGGCGCCGGCAAGTTCGACGTATTCGGCATGCTCCTGTGCGGCGGCTTCGGGGTAGCGGGGATGACGCTGCCGTACCTGTGGCTGAAACTGAAGCACCCGGCGGAGTACGCCCGCATGGGCTTCGTGCGCTACAACGTGGTCGCCTCGCTCTTCATCATGCAGCTGGGCGTGCTGATCAAGATGGTGTTGCGGCTGGGCTTCTCGATCAAGTACGTCTGGATTACGCCCTGGTTCAATTTCTAGGTGCTGCCGCCGTCAGCCCGGAAGTGGACCGAGTTGGACCCCGAATAGGAAACGCGCAATGGCCGCCCCGAAGGAAAAGAAATACGATCCGATCGCGGACCGCTCCCTCGCCGACTGGTTTCTCGTTTCGTCCGGCCTCCTGGTCGCGACGATGGTGTGGGGAATCTGGGACGAAGTCGTCGCCCGCCGACCCTGGAAGGGTCACCAGCTCGAGTTCAAGGAAGTGGCTGCGGAGAAGTACGGCAAGGATCTCCAGGAAGCCCGCAAGATCGAGCTGACCCCGGCCTACCAGGAGCTCAAGCGCGCGATCGACGAGCGGCGCAAGGCGTTCCAGGACAGCCCCGAAGTGGCCAAGATCGACAGTCAGATCAAGGCCGCTCAGGAAGAGTACGATCGGTATCGCGGGCAGCTCCAGATCCTGCGCGGTGAACTGCAGGAGGCCCAATACTTCTGGGAAATGGCCCGCGGCGACGATCGCGAGCAGCGCCGCCTGCAGCTGAAGATCGAGTCGTACGAGAACGGCGACCCGCGCCAGGGGCGAATCGGCACGATCGAACTGGCGCGCCGGATGATGGAACTCGACGTCAAGAAGAAGGCGCTCAAACTGCAGAAACTGGCCCTGCGCAAAGACCTCGATCAGGCGCAGGACCGGCTCGCCGAACTGATCGCGCCCCGCGAGCGCGTGCAGCGGCTCCTCACCAAGGTGCAGAACGATCCCATTCTCATCCGCCAGACCGTGAACGATACGCTCGGGATCGTCGACCGTTGCGAGTCATGCCACGTCGCTCAGCGCCTCGCCGGGTTCGAGAAGGAAAAAGGCTTTACCCATCCATACACGACCCACCCCGGCAGCTTTCTCAAGCATCACGATGTCGACAAGATCGGCTGCACCGTCTGCCATCGCGGCCAGAGTTACGCGATTTCGGAACCCCGGGAGGGGCACGGCTGGGACAAGTACTGGCTCGAGCCGATGCTGATGGGCGCCGATGCCCAGGCGCTCTGCTTCAAGTGCCACGACACCCAGACTCACCTGCCGGAGGTGGATCGAATCAACCGCGGCCGCGCGCTCGTCGAGAATCTCGGCTGCTGGGGCTGTCACAAGATCCGCGGGTTCGACGTCGAGGAAACGCAATTCAATGATGCCCGCCTCGACCGCGAGATGGTGCGCACCCAGATGCGCGACCTCCAGGCACAACTGGCGAAGGGGCCGAGCCCCGTTCTGCAAAGCCGGCTCTCCGAACTGGAGCGCGAATTGCGGGACGCGGAAAAGTCCTACGCCGAGGCCGCCCGGGAGTGGCGACAGATCGGTCCGGACCTCACGCGGGTGAAGTCGAAGGTTTACCCGGGCTGGCTTGAGCGTTGGCTGGCCCACCCCAAGGCCTGGCGCGACAGCACGCGCATGCCCAATTTCCGCCTGCTCGAAGACGACAATGGCGCGGAGGAGGGCGGCGTCAACGAGATCAAGGCGATCGCCGCGTACTTGTGGCAGAATTCCGAAGGCCCGTCCCTGGAGCGCCACCCGCTTGGACCGCCCGCCGGAGTCAAGGACCTCGCGGAGGAAGGCAAGGCGCTCTTCGAGACCGTCGGCTGCGTAGCCTGCCACGGCATCAAGAAAAAGGGCGAGAACGGCGAACTCGCCCTCGCCGGCGGCGACTTCGCCCCCGACCTCTCCAAAATCGGGGAGAAGATCCCGTACGAATATCTGATCGAGTGGATCCAGGATCCCAAGAAATTCCAGCCCCAGGGGCGGATGCCCGACCTGCGCCTCACGCGCGAGGAAGCGGAGAAGATCGCCGCCTACTTGACGACCTTGAAGATCAAGGACTCGCCGAACGAACCCGAGATCCTGACCCGCGGTCTGGAGTATCTCGAGGACATGGCCCTGGCGGAACAGGGCCGGAAGAAGGTTCAGCGCTACGGCTGCTCCTCGTGCCACAACATCAAGGGATTCGAAAATGCCGGGAAGGTAGGCGTCGAGCTGACCGCGGTGTTCGCGAAACTCGTGCATCAGTTCGACTTCGGCCTCCTCAAGCGCCGGATCAAGGAGGAGTACAAGATCCAGTCGACCCACGAGTGGTATTCACGGGCGAAGCAGATCTGGGTGAAGGAGAAACTGCTGAACCCCCGCCGGTGGGACGAAGGTCGGGACCTGACCAAGAAGGGCGACGACCGGCTCAAGATGCCGGACTTCGGCCTCACCCCGGAAGAGGCGGAGGCGATCACCTGCTTCGTCCAGTCCCTCGACGGCCGCGAAGTCCCGGTCGCGTATCGCTACCGGCCCGAACCCCGCAAGCAGGCCCTCATCGACGGGGAAAAGCTGATCCGAAAGTACAACTGCGTCGGCTGCCACATGGTCGATGTCGAGCGCGTCACCCTGAACGACGGTTCGATCGTGACCGGACTGCCGACCGTGGACGAGCCCGACACGCCCCTCTTCATGCAGCTGCATGCGGACAGCCCGGCCCTGGGCAAGAAGGCGGGTGAAACCGCGAAGATCGACCGGACTCTCATCGCGGGCCGCACGCCGGCGTTCGGCGGGGACCTCATCCCCCACCTGATCCAGGCGCTGATCGACCTCGAGGAGATCGATGACGCCGTCGAGGCCGCGCCGCATCTGCCGCCGCTCCTCCCCCACGAGGGATTCAAGGCGCAGCCGGCTTGGTTCTTCCAGTTCCTGAAGGAGCCGTACATCCTGCGGCCGTGGCTGCGGGTGAAGATGCCGACCTTCGACCTCTCCGACCGCGAAACCCAGACCCTCGTTCGCTACTTCGCGGCCAAGAGCGGAGAGGAGTACCCGTTCGAGTTCAATGCCGAGAAGCACCGCGAGTACATCTCCGAACGCGAAAAGAAGGACCCCGACTACCTGAAAAAAGCCCAGGCACTGTTCGACAAGCTGGCCTGCCAGTCCTGTCACGTGAAGGGCAAGGAAACCCCGAAGGGTCCGAAGGCCAACTGGGCTCCGGACCTGATGATGACCAAGGATCGGCTGCGTCCCGAGTGGCTGGTGGACTGGCTGCGGGACCCGAAGAAGCTGCAGCCCGGCACCAAGATGCCCCAGTTCCAGTGGGGAGATCAGTACAAGGACGTCTTCCCGGGAACGGCGGAGGAGCAGATTCAGGCGATCAAGGACCTTCTGATGACGATGGGCAGGTAGCCGCGCGGGGGTGCGAACGCGTTGCGCGGGGGATCCCGTCGCGAGCGTCTCCCTCGAATCCGGTCCATTCTCGACCCGCCCGGGGACCTCACGCAGGCCCCCGGGCGGCTGAGTTTCGGGCCTCCCCGGCCGCACGCGCGCCGAGTCCCCGCACGGGGGACTCTCCCCGCCCGGCCCGCCATCTCCCGCGCCCCCGACCGAAGCGAGCGGTCCGTGGACAGCGCGCGGCGGGGGCGGTACAATCGCCCCGACATCGGTCCCGCAAGGAGCCAAGATGCGCGACTCCCTTCCCATCCGGCGCCTCGGCACGTTCGTCCTCTGCCTGGCTTCGGTCCTGAGTGCGTGGACGTTCCTTCCCGGGCCGGCCCCGGCGGAGGACCTGCCCGAGCAGCTCCGGGAGGGAGATCGGATGGTGAAGGCGCTGCCCTCACCCGCCCAGGGGGAGGTTTCGCTCCTTCACTTCGAGATCCGGGACGGGGAGAAGGCCGTCGGCTGGTCGCGACTCTCGCTGCGCGCCCTCGCGAACCGGGGGGAGCCGGCCTGGGACTATCTTCATGAACTCTCCCTGAGCATGCCGAGCGGGGCCGTGATCCGTGTCCATGCCCGGGCTGTGCTGCGCGCGGACTTTTCCGTGGTTGAGATTTCCCACGAGCGGAAGGGAGCGGGGGCGGACGGCACGCGCGTGGACATCATCGAATCGGCGCGCATGGAAGGCGGGCGATTGCACCTGCGCCGCGTCGACGACGGCGTGGAGGAAACCCGGGTGGCCTCCCCGCCGAACGGGATCGCCGTGACCGGCCTGGAGTTCCTGCTGCCCCGCATCGCGCGCTCCGCGGAGGCGCCCTTCGCCTTGCGCGAGCTCGATCCCGCCGACGGTTCCGTATCCCCGGTCGTGATCTCCGTCCTCCCGGGGCCGGATCGGACCACGCGGATCGACACGTCGCGCGACGGACAAACGGTCGATGAGTATTACCTCCTGGACAGCGACGGCGCGCTGCTCGAGTTCGGCGATCCGGACACGGGGCTGGTCGAGCGTCGGTCGACCGCCGAGAAGGTGAAGCAACTGGAAGCGACCATCGGCCGCTGATCGACCCGACGCCGGGCGGGTCGACCGTGCCGCGCGCCTGCAGGCGGATCGCTTCGTCCGGCCGACGCCGAATCGCACGGGAAGGGAGACATGGCGGCAAGCCCCCTACGCGCCCTGATCACGGCGGGCGGCACCCGCGAGCCGATCGACGATGTTCGCGTGGTCACCAACCTCTCCCGCGGACGGTTCGGCGCCGCCCTGGCCCACGCCCTCGCCGATCGCGGAGTCGAAGTCGTCGTCCTGGGAAGCGCGGAGCTGCTGCGCGATCCCCGCGCGCTGGATCCGCGCGTGCAGCGGGTCTCGTTCGCGACCTTCGCCGACCTTGCCCGCGAACTGGATCGGCTGGTGGTGGAACAGCCCCCCGATTTTCTCTTCATGGCCGCCGCCGTGTCGGACTACTCCCCGATTCCGTTCGACGGGAAGATCCCCTCCCGCGAGGACGAACTCGTGATTCGCTTGCGGCGGAACCCCAAGCTCCTCGCCACGCTCCGGGACAAGTGCGGAGTCGAGACATTTCTCGTCGGCTTCAAGCTCCTCTCCGGAGCGGCGGCCACCGAGCTGGCGGCCGCCGCTCACCGGCAAGTCCGCCAGGACCGGCTCAATCTGACCGTCGCCAACGACCTGGGGCGCCTGACGGAGTCCCTCCACCCCGTCCTCCTGGTCACCCCGGAAGGCGGGGCGATTCCGGTGGAGGGATCCCGGGACGAGGTCGCGGGCCGCATCGCGGAGTTCGCTCTCCGCCGCCACCAGGTGCGCAGGTTCCGCAGCGAACCCGCAGGCCCTCCCCCGTCCCCAGCGGCGCGCGACGAGGGATTTCACCGCGCCGCCGGATTGCTCGCGTTCGCCCAGGAGGCCAACCTCCTGCCGGCCCTGGATGGCAACGTCTCCGCCCGCGGATCCCGCGGACTCTGGACCACCCCCCGACAGGTCCCCAAGGCGACCCTGTCCGGCGACGATCTCCTCGCCGTCGAGGCCGACCTCCCTTCCGCACGACTCCGGTTCCACGGCGCGCGCAAGCCCTCCATCGACAGCGCCGTCCACGCCTGGCTCTACCGCCGTCTGCCGGGAATCGACGCCCTGCTCCACTTCCACCGCGCGCTCGTACTCTCGGACGCCGAAACCACCTTCCCCTACCCGTGCGGTTCGGTGGAGGAGGCGGAAGAAATCCACCGCGCCCTGGCCCTCGCCGCCCGGTCGGGGCGATGGAGCGGAGATGGATTCGCCGTCCACATGGCGGACCACGGCCATCTCCTCGGCTTTTCGGCCGCGCAATGCTCCACGCTCCAGGAAGCCTGGCGGTCCGCGTGCGCCCGCTGGACCGACCACATGCGGGAAATCGGCGGGCCGCCTCGGAAGGAGACCGTCCGCCTCTCGCCGGTCTTCCAGTCCACCCGCATCCTCGGGGTGTACGCGGAATGCGCCGGCGGGGCGCACGGCTCGCTCTTCCTCGCTCCGGATGCGCGCGGCAGCGGCGCCGGGGAACGCCTGCTCGAACTCCTCGAGCAGCGTGGCGACACCCTCGCCGTTCATGATTCCTGCGGCGTGCTCCCGTACTACGTGGAACGGGGGTGGCGCCCCACCGGGGTGGATGGACCGCTCACCCTTCTGCAGTCCCCGACCCGGCGCGACGACCTCCGCCTCGCCGTCTCCGTCTGCCTCCTGGATCCCCGCACGCGCCGGATCCTCCTCGGCCGACGCCGCACGGATCCCTGGAAGGACCACTGGACGTTTCCGGGCGGACACGTGGCCGCGGCCGAATCCCTGCTGGCCGCCGCCGCCCGCGAATTGGCCGAGGAGACCGGCCTGGAACTTCCCGACTCCGCCCCCGTCGCTGCCCGCACCGTCTATCTCGGAACCGGCGGCGGCACCGTGGGCTTCGCGGTCCACTGCTTCTGCTTCCACACCCTCGACCCCGCGGCACCGAAGTCCGGCGCAGAGCTCGAGTCGGTCTGGCTACCCCTCGAAGAGGCGCGCGCCCGCCGACCCCTGGCCCCGGGAACCCGCCGGGTCCTGCAGGCGCTTTCCTGGTCGGACCCCGCCCGATTCTGACGGACCCGAGCGGTCCTCCGCTGCCAATCTGACAGCAAAATCCACCCGCCTGTGCTTTCCTCCTTGCGCGTATCCAACGATGCATTATACTCTTGTGGATCGTCGCGGGTTCCGGCATGCCGCTTGATGCAAACGCGAACCGGCGGAGCTCGTATCCTACGCGGGGACCATCCCCCCGGTCGACGCCGCCCCACCCAACCACGGGCCGCACGGCGGCGCGCCACACCACCCTGGTCTGGAGTTGCCCATGATTCAGGCGGACAACCTCACGATGTTCTACGGGCCGGTCCAAGCCCTGAAGAGCGCTTCCTTTGCCGTGCGCCAGGGCGAAGTGGTCGGCCTGCTCGGGCCCAACGGCGCGGGCAAGTCGACCACGATGAAAATCCTCACGACCTACCTGCACCCGAGTTCGGGGAGCGCCAAGGTGTGCGGGATCGACATTTTGGAATCACCGCTGGAGGTTCGCCAACGGATCGGTTACCTGCCGGAAGTCCTGCCGCTCTACATGGACATGGAGGTACGCGACTACCTCACGTTCGTCGGGCGCGCCCGTGGACTCGGCGGGGCGCGGCTTCGCGACCGGCTGGATTGGGTGGTCGAGCACTGCGACCTCCGCCCCATGTATCGCAAGGTCGTGCGAGACCTCTCCAAGGGGTACAAGCAGCGCACGGGACTGGGGCAGGCGCTGATCCACGACCCGGAGGTGGTGATTCTGGACGAGCCGATGTCGGGCCTCGATCCCCACCAGATCATTGAGATCCGGCAGTTGGTGCGCAGCCTCGCCCGGTCGAAGACCGTGATCCTGTCCACGCACATCATGCAGGAAGCGGAGGAGATCGCCGATCGAATCATCATCATCAGCCGCGGACGGATCGTCGGCAACGGGACCGTGGCCGAGTTGCGGGAACAGGCCCGGCCGTCGGAACGGTCGAAGGTCGCCGTTTCCGCTCCCCGCGAGGAGGTCGAGCGGGCGCTCGGCGAAATGGCGGACATCCGCCGGGTCGAGTTTCTGGGCGCGGAAGACGGTTACTCGCGATTCCGTATGGAGGCCGAGCCCGGCCGTCGCCTGTGGCTTCGGCTGGGCGAGCTCGCGCTCGCCCGCGGCTGGAAGCTCGGCGAACTGGGCCATGATCCGCTCTCCCTCGAGGAGATGTTCCTCGAACTGACGCGGCCGCAGACGGCCGGCGAGAGCGCGGCCGGCGGGCCGCCCCCCGCTTCGATGACTCCCCCGACCGCGCAGGAAGCGGCCCCCGACAGCCCGTCCGGCGACGTTCCCGCGGCCGCCGGCGCGACCCCCGCTGCCGCGCCGACCGCCGCCCCGGACTCCCCCGTCCCCCCCGCCCCGGCCGCCGACAACGCGGAGAAAGGAGCCGCGCAGTGAGAAACATCGCCGTCATCGTCCATCGCGAACTCAAGGCCTACTACGAGTCGGCCATCGGCTACATGTTCCTGGTCGCCTTCCTCCTGCTCGGCAATTTCCTGTTCGTCCGCACCTTCTTCCAGAATCCCGTTGCCGAGATGCGGGACTACTTCGTCACGCTCCCCTTCTTCCTCTGCATCCTCGTCCCCGCGTTCACCATGCGCAGCTGGGCCGAGGAACGAAAAGAAAACACCCTCGAGATGCTCCTGACCTTTCCCATGAAGGTCAGCCAGCTCGTGCTCGGGAAGTACCTCGCCTGCATGCTCTTCTTCGTCCTGGCGCTCGCCTGCACCGGGACCATGCCGCTGATGTTGTCGAGCCTGGCCCGGCCGGATTGGGGCCCCATCGTCTGCAGCTACGTGGGCACCGCCCTGCTCGGGTCGTTCTTCATCTCGCTGGGCCTCTTCTTCTCGAGCCTCAGCCGCGACCAGATTGTCGCCTTCCTGGTCAGCGCCATCGCGTGCTACTTCCTGTACCTGGCGGGACTCCCCTTCGTCTTCGTCTACATGGACGGCTGGTTCCCGGGGCTGGGCACGTTGATCTCGCAGATCATCGGTGTGGCCGATCACTATGAGTCGTTCGGCCGGGGCGTCCTCGAGCTGAGCGACGTCCTCTTCTTCGTCGGCTGGACCGCCGTGTTCCTGATCATGAACTGGATGTACCTCGAAGGCCGCAGCCGCCCGGCCAACCGCAGCACCTTCGCGATGGCCGCCGGCCTGCTGGTCGGAATCGGCTTCGCCGCAAACTGGGTGATCGCCGGGGAAAGCCTCGGACGCTTCGACCTGACCGAGGACCGGCTCTATACCGTCTCGGACGCCACCCGGCGCATCCTTTCGCAGCTCAAGGTGCCCGTCCAGCTGAAGATCTACATCACGCCCTCCGACAAGATGCCGACGGAAATGAAGACGCTGGAGCGGGAGATCCTCGACAAGCTCGACGAAATGCGGATCGCCTCCGGGGGCAATCTCCAGTATGCGGCGATCCACATGGAGGCCGCCAACGTCCTGGCGCAGGAGGACGATCCCCTCACCGCGCCGAAGAAGGAGGGAGACGCCTCCAAGGAAGAAGCGCTCGAGAAGCGGCTGCTCGACAAGGGCGTGCGTCCCTTCCCCGTGCGGGCGCTGCGCGAGGACCAGACCGTCACGCAGATGGTCTACAGTTCGATCGGCATCGCCTACAAGGACCAGCGGGAAGAGTACATCCCCCAGGTGATGCCCCAGATGATGGACCAGCTGGAATACCTGCTGGTCAACACCATCTACAAACTCACCAAGGAAAAGCGCCCCCGCATCGCCATGGTGGCGCCGACCTACAGCATCGACATTCCGCCCCACATGGAGCGCATCTACCGCCAGTTGGGCCAGCCGATCCCGCGCTCCGAGGACCCCTACGAGGACCTGATGCAGATCCTGCGCAGCGAAAAGTACGACGTGGCGCGCGTCGCCCTCACGCCGCAGGAGCCCATGCCCGAGGAGTACGACACCCTCCTGATCATCAACCCGAAGAAGTTCAACGACCGGCAGCGCTGGGAGCTGGCGCGGGCCCTCCGGGCCGGGAAGCCCACGATCCTGGCGATCCAGAACTACGTGTGGAACTACCGAATCGTCGGCGAGGGGTTCTCGGCCACGATGGAGGAGGCGGAGCCCGGTCTCGACGACCTGCTTCGGAAGTACGGACTGGACGTGGATCCCGAAATCCTGATGGATCACAACCATGAGACCCTGACCATCAACGATCCCACCAACCGGATGGCGCGGCAGTTCGGGGGCATGCCGATCACGCTTCCGACCCATGTCGTGGTCATGCCGACGTCGATGAACCCGGATCATCCCATCACTGCGCGGGTTTCCGCGCTCTTCTACCTCTGGGGTTCGGCGATCGGCGTGAGCGAGACCGACCTCCGGGAGAAGGGACTCAAGTCGACGATCCTGCTGAGCAGCAGCGAGAAGGCCTGGCTCGCGCCGAAGTCGAATCGCTTGAGCGAACAGATGATTCGCGTCCCCGAGAAGCGGCTCCAGTCCTATCCGCTGGCCGCGCTGGTCGAAGGGACCTTCCCGGACGTCAACGCCGGAAAGGAGCGGCCCGCCTGGCCCGCGCCCGCGCCGCCCGGGCCGGGAGAACCCATGCCGCCGCCGACCCCGTCCGATCCTCCCGCCGCGGAACTCGAGGCCCGGCCCGGCAGGCTGCTCCTCATCGGCTGCGCGGAAATGTTCACCAAGAACTTCCTCGGCTATCCCGGCCACCTCGACTTCGTCCTGAACGCGATCGACTCCATGACCCTGGGCGAGGACATCGTGCAGGTGCGCGGAAAGAAGCGCGTGGACCGCTCCATGGACAAGCCCACGTCGGCGCAGAGCCGCTGGTGGTGGTTCGTCAACCTGGGGCTGATCAACATGATCGTCGCGGGAGTGGGAATCGGCGGTGCGTTCATGCGTCGCCGCATGCGCGAGTCGTACACGATGGCGCAGGGAGGTTAGTCCGCAGAATGACCGCGCCGGAGGGCCGGCGCCGGGCGGGGGCGTCATCCCCCGAGTACCGGACCGCGCTCGCCGCCGTCCGGGCCCGCCGACCCGCGGGGACGCGGCGCGGGATTCCGTGTTCCTGAAACCGCTCCAGGAGTGAGAGACCGCCATGAAACCGGAAAAACTCCTTCCGATGGCCGGGATCCTCGCGGCCCTTCTCGTCGTGGGCTACGTGGTCAAGCGCAAGCCCGCGCGCCAGGACATCACGCAGCAGTTCCAGCTGGTGCGGTTGGTGCCGGCGGACCTCCGGGTCGCCGACATCGAGCGCGCGGAGTTCTACCGCGGCGCCGACCCCAAGGCCGGGGTCGTCCTGCTGCGGCGCCGCGACGACAAAGGGGAGCCGGCGGGCTGGACCGTGGAGAGCCGCTTCGGCGCCCCCGGGGACGCGACCAAGATCGAGGAGTTCCTCGCCAAGATCCGGGACCGCGAAGGCGAGTTCCGCAGCGGCAAGGCGGAGGTCCTCGGGGACTTCCAGCTCCTGGACGATCAGGCCCTCCACATCGCCCTCTATCGCAAGGACCGCGCCGAGGCGGAATCCCACCTGCTGGTCGGCAAGGGCGAGAATTTCCGGGGGTGCTTCGTGCGCCGCAAGGGACAGAACGAAGTCTACAGCGTGGACGCGGACCTGCGCACCGACCTCGGCTTCTGGGGCGGGGAAGAAAAGCAGCAGCCCGAATCCGCCGAGTGGATCAGCAAGGTCGTGATCGACCTCGACCGGGAGAAGATCGCCCGGATCGAACTCGACTATCCCGACAAGAAGCTCGCGCTCGAAAAAAAGAAGGCGGAGACGCCGGCGCCCGTGGAGGAGGGAAAGGACGCGCCCCCGACCCCCGCCGCCGCCGCCACCTGGACCCTCGCCGCCGGCGGCCCGCGCACCGGAGCGGAGGGAGCCCTCGCGCCCCTGACCGAGCACGGCTACAACACCATCCTGAACGCCCTCGACAACCTGCGCGCGAGCGACATCGTCGACCCGTCGAAGAAGGCGGAGTACGGATTGGACTCCCCCGCCTACCGCTGCGCCGCGGTCATGGAGGACGGAAAACGACATGTTCTCCTGGCCGGCCGCCCGCTTCCCGGCGGCGAGGCCTATCTCCTCGTCGAGGGCACCGAGAAGCCCGTCTTCAAGATGGAGCGGTACTACTTCGACAACCTGTTCAAGCAGGGCGGCGAGCTCTTCCAACTTCCGGGACTGACGCTGAAGGAGGAGGAAGTCTCGCGCGTCGCGATCCGCCTGCCCGCAGGATCCCTCGCCTTCGAGCGGTCCGTCGGCGAGATGCCCAAGGGCTGGACCCTCGTCGATCCGGCCGGGGTGCCTCCCCTGCGCGTGCAGGCCGACAAGGTGGATGCCCTGCTCCAACGATTCGCTCGCAGCGCGCCGGCGGATTATGCGGATGACGCCGCCGTCGCCGGATTCGAGGCGCCCGCCGCGACCGTCGAACTGACCAACCGGGAGGGGAAGAGCTGGCTCATCCGCCTCGGCAAGGAATCGACGACCGTCGCCGGACGCTACGCGGAGATCGTCGAGTCCGCAAACCCGGCCGCCGGCAAGGCCGCTTCGCCCGGCGTGGTGGGGGCGAGCGACGTGGCCATCGCTCTGGCCCCGCTCGGAAACTACCTCGACCTGAAAGCGATGGCGCTCGAGGCCGGGCAGGTCTCCCGGATCGCGATCGTACGCGCGGAAAAGCCCTTCACCCTGCATCGCAAGGTGACCGACGGGCAGGCGGGCGGCCCCTGGATGCTCCAGACCCCCGAGGGGGACAAGGAAGCGGATGCCACGCGGGTGAACGCCCTGGTCAGCAACCTCGTCGCGCTCACCGGCTCCGACGTCCGGTTCGGGAACGATGCGGCGAGCCCACCCGCCCTGGCTCAGCCCGCCTTCACCCTGCGCGTGGAGACCGCGGCGGGCGCGTCGTCGGAACTCGCCTTCGGCCCGGCGGAGGAAGGCCGAATCCTCGCCCTCCCGGCGGGGCACTCGTACGGCCTCCTCTTCCCTGCGGGCGTCGCGGCGGATCTCGCCCCCGATCCCGCCACGCTCCTCCCCGCCGCCGCGTCCCCGGAGAAGAAGCCCGAGGAGGCGCCGGCCCCCGGGCCCGGCGGAGACGGCGAGTCGACGTCCGGGAAGAAGTAGCGTCCGGACGGGATTCCTGATTAACTGACCGCTCGCGGCCGGAGCGCAGGCGCACGTGTGTCGCGCTCCGCGGGTCGTACGAACGGAGCGGTCCCGGCATGGAAGAACAGCACTTCGACCTGGTCGTCATCGGCACCGGCCCCGGCGGGGAAGGCGCGGCCATGAAGGCCGCCAAGGAAGGCAAACGCGTCGCCTCCGTCGAACGGTTGCCCGAGGTGGGCGGATACTGCACCCACGCCGGAACCATCCCGAGCAAGTCGCTCCGCCACGCCGTGCAGAGCCTCATGGACATCCTGTCCAGCCCGCTCTTCCGCGCGATGAACCGCGACTTCCGCCCCTCCTTCCAGGAGCTGCTCCGGCACGCCGAAAGCGTCATCCGACGCCAGGTCGCCCTCCGCACCGGTTTCTACGAGCGCAACCGCGTTCCCCTGATCCTCGGCGACGCGCGCTTCCTCGACCCGCACACCCTCGAAGTGCGGCAACCCAAAGGGGCGCACGAAATCCTCAACGCCTCGGCCTTCGTGATCGCAACCGGATCCCGCCCCTACCGGCCGAACGACGTGGACTTCAACCACCCCCGCATCTACGACAGCAACACGATCCTGCGCATGCAGCAAGATCCGCAGTCCATCACGGTGTACGGCGCGGGCGTCATCGGCTGCGAGTACGCCTCCATCTTCCGCCAGTTCGGCGTCAAGGTGAACCTCATCAACTCCCGCTCCAAGTTGCTGGAGTTCCTCGACGATGAGATCATCGACGCCCTGTCCTACCACCTGCGCGACCAGGGCGTCATCATCCGCCACAACGAGGAGTACTCGTCGGTCGACACCGATGAGGAGGGCGTGTACCTCAACCTGAAGTCGGGCAAGCGTCTTCGCACGGATGCCCTGCTGTGGGCCAACGGCCGCACCGGCAACTCCGATGCGCTCGGCCTGGAGGCGGTCGGCCTGAAGGCGGACCAGCGCGGCAACCTGCGGGTCAACGAGTCCTACCAGACCGACGTTCCGCACATCTACGCCGTCGGCGACATCGTCGGCTTCCCCGCCCTCGCCAGCGCCGCGTACGATCAGGGACGCTTCGCGGCCACTCACTTCGTCTTCGGCAAGTGCGATATCCGCCTCGTCAAGGACCTCCCGATCGGAATCTACACCAGCCCCGAAATCTCCAGCGTGGGCAAGACCGAGCGCGAACTCACCGACGAGAGGATCCCCTACGAAGTCGGTCACGCCTTCTTCAAGAGCCTCGCCCGCGCGCAGATTACCGGCCAGACCGTGGGCATGCTCAAGCTCCTCTTCCATCGGGAGACGCTTCAGATCCTCGGCATCCATTGCTTCGGAAAAGAGGCCGCGGAAATCGTCCACATCGGACAGGCCATCCTCGCGCAGCCGGTCGAACACAACTCGCTCCACTACTTCATCAACACGACCTTCAACTACCCCACCATGGCGGAGGCCTACCGCGTCGCCGCCCTCAACGGGCTGAATCGGGTCTATTGACCTCCCGGAAAAATATCTTTCCGAATCCGCCTAAGAAACTCCGTCCCGGCCCGACGTATCGCTTGCCTGCGCGAAAGAAAACGAGGCAGGCAAAAGGGAAACGAGGGACGGTGAACAAGGCCCCGCGCGGGGCCCCCTCCCCACCAGAACCCGAACCCACACGGAGGCACCCATGAGCGCCCGATTCTCCCGCGTCTTCGACCGCAATTTCCGCCGCGTCCAGGCCCAAGGGATGACCGAGTACATCATCGTCGTGTCGCTGGTGGCCATCGCCTGCATCACCGCGGTCACGGTCTTCGGCCAGAAGATCTCCCGGCTGATCTCCGCCGCGGTCCGGTCGCTGGACAACGGCGCGCCCCAGAATTCGGAGGCCTCCCAGGTCGACCTCGTCAACACCGAAACGACCCTCAAGAACCTCGAGAATGCCGGCGGCGGGAGCTAACTCCCCGGCGCCGACACAGCGCAGCCCAGTGCGCGGGAAGGCCCCCCTTCCCGCGCTACTTTTTTCTCCTATGCCTCGATCCGGTTCTGGCGGATGGATTTCATCGACCCTTCCGGATTCGAGCGCCTTTTCACGCCGGGATCTGGTACGATCATCTTTGAACCCCCATGAGAACGCCGGGAAGGTGTTTGTCGCCTGTCACGATTGTCACGTGAGTCACGATCGTGCATTTTGAGGTACAGGCGATCCGGAGTTCCTGCAAGGGAGGCGTAAGACATGTTGTGGAAGGAACAGCTGACCACGTCCGAGGCGGGGGAATGGTGCGGAGTGAGTTTCCGCACGGTGTTGAGGTGGATCGAGCGTGGCCAATTGAAGGCACACAAACTCCCCGGCCGGGGAGACCACCGGATTGCCGTCGACGACTTCCAGGACTTCCTCACGCGACACGAGTTGCCGGTTCCCAATCCGATCGACCGCAATTCCACACGCGTACTCATCGTCGAGGATGAAGAGGATGGGGCGACCCTGATCGGGGAGACACTACGGATTGTGGGGTACGAGACAGCCTCCACCACGGAAGGGTTCTCCGCGGGTGCCCGCATGATCTCGTTCCGGCCCGACGTCATCACCCTGGATCTCCACATGCCCGGACTCAATGGGCTCCAGATTATCCAATTCATCCGGAGCATGCGGCAGTTTCTTCAGACGAGAATCCTGGTCATTTCGGGCTTGAAGGAGTCCGAACTGCGGCAGGCACGGTCCCTCGGGGCCGACGACGTGATTTCCAAGCCGATCGACTTGAACCTCCTGAAACTCAAGGTTGCCGCCCTTGCGCTCCGAAAGGTCAAGAGGGCGAGCGCACCCCAGTTCGTCTAGACGGTCCCCGGGCCCCGGGGCCGGCCCCAAACCGGCCCCTGCGGCCGGGATGTCACGCCCGATGCCCCGGAGGGCATGCCCGACGCGGTGGGTGGAGCCGGACGGCGGGGGGGCGAACGGAAGGCGATGTCCGCATCATGAAGGGTCAGGGAGTCCTCACCACCGGCGAAGCCGCGCAGTTCTGCGGAGTCAGTTTTCGAACCGTCTTGCGCTGGATCGAGCGTGGCAGGATCCGGGCCTACAAACTGCCCGGCAGGGGCGACCATCGCATCCGCATCGAGGACTTCCTCGAGTTCCTCAAGCTCCACGACATGCCCCTGCCCCCAGCCTACCGTGAGGCCAAGCGGCGGATCCTGGTCGTGGATGATGACCCGGCCACCGTCCGCCTCCTGGAAGAAATCCTACGGCAGGCCGGATACGAGCCCATCACCGCGCAGAATGGCTTCTCCGCCGGCGCGCAGCTCCTCTCCGCCCTCCCGGATGCGATCACCCTCGACCTCTTCATGCCCGGCCTCGCCGGCGAGGACGTCATCCGTTGCGTCCGCAGCATGCCGCAGGTTCGGCACACGCGGATCCTGGTCGTCTCCGCACTCTCGCGCGAGCAACTCGACAATGCCTTGACGCTGGGGGCCGACGACGCCATCGGCAAGCCGGTCGATCCGGACTTGCTCCTGCGCAAACTGCGAACGCTCCTCGGTGCGAGCGCCGGCACCTCCCCCCGCCCCGGCCGGTCGTGACGCCTTCCCCCCCGGACGGATCCACCCTCCCCCCATCCGGTCCCGACCGCACCGCCCACCGCCCCCAATCTGCCGCACGCCCGCCACGCGCGCCTTCTTGCCGGATTCCCCTTGCAGCGGGACTGCGCAACTCGATAGAGTGGCTCATATTCAAGCGCTGGAGCCTCCTTCATGAGCGGCGCCGCCAAGCCCGACTACCTGGACACCTTCGAACGCACCTTCCCGATCCGCATCCTCGGCGCTGCGTTCGAGGTCCCCGACAACAACACGGTCCTCCGCATCCTCCAGCATCTGGAACTCGAGCGCGGCGCCTTCGAACTCAGCTACAAGGACTTCTGCTGGAACGCAGACTGCCAGAACTGCAAGTTCCGATTCCTCGATCCCGCAAGCGGCCAGGAATGCGACGCCCTCGCCTGCTCCACGCGGGCCGTGGAAGGAATGTCCGTGGTCCGTCTCCCGTGGCCGGTCCGGAGCCTCTCGGCCACGCCGGACCCGACCCGCTGACGACCGGAGGCACGGCCCCTGGCCTCTCATTTCTTTGACAGTGGCGAGACCGGGTGCTAGCCTTACTCCTCGCCTCGGGCCAGGATGGGAGTGCAGCCATGTCCGACGCGGTCGAACCGCCGCCCTCCGGCTGGGTGCCCCTTTTCCCGCTGCCGGACGTGGTCTTTTTCCCTCACACGCTCCTTCCGCTCCACATCTTTGAACCGCGCTACCGCCGCATGTTGGAAGACGCGCTCGCGGGGGACCGCTTGATCGTGATGGCGCTGCTCCAGGACGGCTGGGAGGGGGATTACGAGGGTCGTCCGGCGGTTCACCCGGTCGGGTGCATGGGGAAGATCACCCGGGAGCAGCCCTTGCCGGACGGGCGCTGGAACATCATCCTGATCGGCGTCGCGCGCGTGCGCCTGTGCGAGGAGCGATCGGATCGGCCCTACCGGCAGGTCCGGATCGAGATCCTGCCGGATCGGGAGGTTTCCCTCTCCGACGAGGATCGAACGTCCGCCCGACAGGATCTGATCCGAACGTTCCTGGATCAGGCCCGACGGGAGGGCAAGCCGGCGGAGGCCCTGCAGCCGGCGCTGCAGAACATCGAAGACCTGGGAATCCTGACGGACGTGATCGCGTCGGCCCTTCCCCTGCCCGTCGAGGACCGACGGATCTTGCTCGAAGAGACGGATCCGCTCGAGCGGGTTCGAAGGCTCGGTGAGTACCTGGGGCGGGTCGGCGCCCGGGCGCGCGAAGTGCGACCGCACCGGCTTCCCTATCCCCCGCCCCTGAGCGACAACTGATCGTTTGAGAGGCCGTGAATGGACCGCGACCTGGAAGCGCTGAACGAAGTTCGAACTCTGGTCCGCCAGGCCAAGGCGGCGCAGGCGGAGCTCGAGAAGCTCACCCAGGAACAGGTGGACCGGATTTGCGCCGCGATGGCGCAGGCCGGCTTCGCCGCGGCCGCGGACCTGGCGCGGCTTGCGGTCGAAGAGACAGGGATGGGGACCGTTCCGGGCAAGACGATCAAGAATCAGTTCAACACGCAGGATCTCTGGGAGGCGATCAAGGACCTGAAGTCGGTGGGCGTAATCTCCCGCGACGACGCCCGGCGGGTCTACGAGATTGCGGAACCGGCGGGGATCGTCGCGGGGATCATCCCGTGCACGAATCCGACTTCCACCGCGCTGTTCAAGGGGATCATCAGCCTCAAGTCGCGAAACGCGATCATCATCAGCCCGCATCCGCGGGCGGTAAAGTGCATCACCGAGACGGTGAATCTGATGATGAAGGCCGCGATCGGGGCCGGATGTCCGGCGCACGCGATCACCTGTCTGTCGATCCCGATGATCGAGGCCACCCAGGAGCTGATGAAGCACCCCGACGTACGCGTGATTCTCGCCACCGGCGGCTCCGGGCTTGTTCGCGCCGCGTACAGCGCGGGGAAGCCCGCTTACGGGGTCGGACCGGGAAACGTTCCGGTCTATATCGACAAGAGCGCGAACGTCGCGGAGGCGGTCGCCAACATCATCGCCTCGGTCACGTTCGACAACGGCACCGTCTGCGCTTCCGAGCAGGCGGTGGTGACTTTGCAGTCGATGCGACAGCAGGTGATGGACGAATTCCGGCGCCAGGGGGGGTACTTCGCCACGCCGGAGGAGACCCGGAAGCTCAACCCCGTGTGCACCGCGGGTCCGATCATGAATCCCGGGGCGGTAGGTCTGAGCGCGCTGAAGATCGCGGAGAAGGCGGGGATCGCCGCGCCGGCGAACACGACCGTGCTCATCGCAGAACTCGAGGGCGTGGGCCGGTCCTGGCCGCTGTCGATGGAGAAGCTGATGCCGGTCCTGGCCTTCTACGCCGAGCCCACGGCCGAGGCGGCCCTCGCCCGCTGCGCGGAGGTGCTCGAGTACGACGGCAAGGGGCACTCGTTCTGCATCCACTCCACGGATGAGCGCCAGATTCAGCAGTTCTGCGCCGCCTTGCCCTCGTTCCGGATCATGGTGAACACCGGCACGACCCAGGGGGCGATCGGTTTGACCACCGGCTTGTTCCCGAGCATGAGCCTCGGATGCGGCACGGTGGCGGGCAACATCACCTCGGACAACATCCACCCGCGCCATCTGATCAACATCAAGCGACTGGCATACGGCCGATCCGTGGCCTCCGTGGCCGGAAAGTACGGCGCGCCCGCGGCGGCGGCTTCCGCCGCAACCGCCCCGGCGGCGCCCACGGGCTATCCCTGGGCTCAGGCCGGCGCTGAGTTCCCCCGCTTCTACTCCCCGCTGGCCAGCCCCGCCGCCGATCGCGGCGCGGCCCCGGCCGCGGCGCCCTTCGGGGGTGTGCCCGCCGGCCACGTGCTCTCCCGCGACGAGATCCGCGTGATCGTGGCCACCAGCCGGGTCGCGCCCCGCACGCACCCCTGTCCCGTAACCTCTTGCCCGGAGCATGGCAAGACCGCCTGCACGGGATGTGGATGAGCCCCGGCCCGCCGCCCGTCCACGGCACGGCCGCACCCTCGGGCCAACGAATACCACGAATCTTCCTACGGCGCGCGGCTACCCGATTGACGAATCTCCGGCGCGGCCGATAATGACGTTGTGGGCGTCCCACCCTCCGGTCGTTTCGAGGGAACCCATGTTTTTTTCCCGGATGCAACGCGGCCCGGCCTCGGCCGTGCCCTGGAATCGCGAGCGCCTGCGACGCGACGCCGCGGGACAGCAGCGTTTCATCGAAGTCGCCGGACGGCGCCTTTGCTACTGGGAATCGGGTCAGGGTCGACCCCTCGTCCTGCTTCATGGGCTCGGCGGTTCGGCATTCGACTGGCGCCACCAGATCGACCCGCTGGCCGCTGCGGGCTACCGGGTACTTGCCTTCGATCTCCTCGGGGCCGGGCTCTCCGACAAGCCCGCGAACGCCGACTACTCCCTGCGCGCCCAGGCGGACCTCGTCAAAGGCGCGCTCGACCGCCTCGGCATTCCGCTCGCCGTCTTCGGCGGGAACTCCTTCGGCGGCGGAGTCAGCCTGATTTTCGCGCAACTCTTCCCGGAGTGCGTCGACGGACTGATCCTGATCGACAGCGTCTGCTATCGTCAGCATCTTCCCGAGTTCGTCCACCTCTTCCGCGTGCCCGTGCTTCCGCGCGTGCTCGCCGGCACGATCCCGACACGGCCGATCACGCAGATGGTCCTCTGGACCGCCTTCGGCAATGCCCACGGAGTTCCCGAGGACCTCATCAACGACTACGTTCTCGAGGTGAGCATCCCCGACCGGAAGCTCGGGCTCGTGTGGACGGCGCGGGATCTGATTCCCCGTGACGCCCATCACTTCGAGGCGGGGATCCGAAAGATCCGCACCCCCGCGCTGATCCTGTGGGGGGAGATGGACTCGATTATCCCCTCACGCCTCGCGCTCCGGCTGCAGAAGGACCTGGTCGGCTCGGAATTGACCGTGTACGAGCGGTTGGGCCACATCCCGCACCAGGAGGCCCCCGCCGTCGTGAACCGGCGGATCCTTGGTTTCCTCGCCGGGCGCTACGCGCGCGGCGGCGCGAGGGTGCGCCGGGCCGCGATGCGGCCCAAGCCCTGACCCGGCAGCGGCGCAGTCCGTGACGGAGGCGCCGGCTCCGGCTAGGCTCGGGGACGCCGCGCACACCATGCGGCCGCCCCATAGAGCCCCAGGGCGACCAGCGCCAACGCCCGTCCACCGGTGACCATGGAGGCATATTCAAGTACGCCTCCCAGGAGCGCGCCCAGGACATTCGAACCGAAGGCCCGCTCCGGTTCCGGGGCGGAACGGTAGACCGCCGCGTACAGCCATGCAGCCGCGAACAAGGGCGCGAGCGCGACCATACAGGCGAGCGCAGGTCCCGCAAGACCCGCGACCTCGAACAGACGCGCGGGCGGCACGGCCCACCCGGCCAGGAGGGACACGGCGAGCGCGCCGAGCAGGAGGGCGCGCGGACCCGCGCCCATCTCCGCCCATGGGCGGGCGCGCGACGCGGCCCAGGTTCCGGCGAGGACCAAAACGAGAATCGCGGAAATGACGAATGCACTCACCGTCCAGGTCGCCCCGAAGAGGAGCGCCAACTCCGAAATCGCCTTGGTCTCCAGCAGGAGGAATCCCGCGCCCATGAAAAAGTAGAACCCCTGCGGCCGTCGGCCTCCACGGGGCATCGCCGCCAGCACTCCGACCCCTGACAGGAGCAGGATCCAGGCCAGGGAGGTCGCGTACATCGTCGGCACCGTTCGCCGGGCCAGGTAGAGATTGGGCCAGTCGTCCGTCGGGATTTCCACGCCGGCGGGCAGGGCCTGCGCCTGCGCTTCCGCCTTGCTCTCGGCCTTGCGCCAGACGGGATCGCCCGCCAGGAAGCAGACGTTGAACAGGGCCAGATCGCCGGGACCGAACTCGGGCATCACCTTGAGGGGCGGACGTCCGAGCCCGGCGTGGATCGTGGCGTGCAGCTTGTCGATCAGCCAGGACTCGCCGGCGCTGAAGTAGAGCACGAGGATCCCCTCGGGCGCCAGTCGTGCGCGCACCTGCTCGAAACACTCTTTCGTGTACATGTAGCTGTCGAGCCGGATCGACGACATCCCCGAAAGCACGGTTTGGGAGTCGAGGGTGCCGAAAACGATCAGGTCGTAGGTTCCGGAAGTTTCGCGCAGAAACCGGCGCGCATCCTGTACGGTTCTCCGGACGCGGGGATCCTGATACGGCCGCGAAGGGTGTTCCTGCACCCCCAGGTCCAGGATCACCGGGTCGATCTCGACCGCGTGCACTTCCCCGGCGCCTCGCGCCAGCGCGACCGCGACGTCGTTGCCGGTGCCGGCGCCGAGGACGAGCACTCTTCCGGGCGGGGTCATCTTGAAATCGGACCAGATCGCGTACCGCTGAAAGAGCGCGGCGATCCGCGGCGACCGCGAGTCATGCATCGGCAGCGCAACCTGGTGCAACGATCCGTTCACGGCGACCGTGAACCCCCGCTCGTTGGCGATCCGATCGATCTTGTAGTAGGGGGACCAGCGGGAGCCGGAGTCGAGACGGGAGACCGGGACGATCAACGCCCCCATCACGAGGGCCGTGAGGACGGCGTGCACCGGTCGGTGGAACCACGCCGCCACGCTGGTGACCGTCAGCACGCCGAACCACCAGATCGGCGGCGTCGACGCCGCGGACAGGGCCACGAACAGGAGCATTCCGAGCAGGCTCGCCACCACGTTCAGCGCGTATCCGGGAAGCGCGGGAAGTGCCGCCAACGCCTCGCCGAGCGCCTTTCCCAGGGCGACGAACGGGAGCACGGTGAGGGCGAAGAACACCACGCTCACCATCTCCACTCCGATGCGGCGCGTCTCCGGGGAGAGATCGGCGTAGAGGACCCAGATCAGGGTTTCCTTCGAGTGCTCCGGCGCGACCCGCGCCTCCGCGAACCACACCGCGGCCCCCACCACGGCGGCCACTCCGGCCGGGTAGAGCCAGTCGAGCGCCAGGCGCCGACGCGCGATCAGGCACCCGATCCCCATGCCCAGGAACGACGCCATCAGCAGGACGTTCTTGTAGTAGGAGATCGCGCGCACCTGCGCCGGCACCCAGCGGATGAGGAGGATTTCGAGGAACAGCAGCGTGAAGCTGACCAGGAACAATCGCGCGTAGATCGCGCGGCGGCCGGCGGGGTCGGTCGCGGGCCGGAGGGGCGCTCCCGCGGTCGGTTCCGGCGACCGGGGCGCATCGGAGGGGGACGTCATGGCCCCGGATTATGGCAGCGACGCCGGAGGTTTGCAAACGTTGAGCCCCCTCCCCCCACCTGCTATCCTGATCGCGCACGGTTCCCTGACCGAAGCCCGGCGCAGAGGGTCCCCATGTCGACCGCCGTCGCGACCGTCTCCGAGCGCCTGACCCGGGGCGGCGAGGCCGCCGTCCCGTCGGTGGTGGATGCCCTGGTGCGGACCGCCGTCGCCGCGGGCGCCAGCGACCTCCACCTGGAGCCGACCGCGCGCGACCTGGAAGTCCGTCTGCGTATCGACGGGGTTCTCCGGGACGCCGGGCGGCTCGACGGCCGCTTCCGGGCCAACCTCGTTGCTCGCCTCAAGGTCCTCGCCGACCTCGTCTCGTACCGCTCCGATCTCCCCCAGGAGGGGCGCATTCCGCGGGAGCGTGTCGGCCTCGAGGTCGACGCCCGCGTGGCCGTCTTTCCGACCCTGTGGGGCGAGAAGGTCGTCGTGCGCCTGTTCGACCCCTCGCGCCGTTCGCTCGACCTGGAGGGCATCGGTCTTCCCGATCGCGAGCGGGGCCTGTTCGAGAGTTTTCTGCACCGGCCGGGCGGCACCCTCGTCCTGACCGGGCCCAGCGGCAGCGGCAAGACCACGTTGATCTACGCCCTGCTTCGCCAGCTTGTCCAATCCGGCGGCAGGGGCCTGAGCATCGTCACCGTTGAGGACCCCATCGAGCAGGCGCTCGACGGGGTGACCCAGACCCAGGTCAACCCGGCGGTCGGATTGAATTTCGCGGCAAGCCTTCGCTCCCTGCTCCGCCAGGACCCCGAGGTCATCGTCGTCGGCGAAGCCCGCGATCGCGAGACCGCGCGTATCGCGGTCGAGGCGGGCCTGACCGGGCACCGGGTGATCACCACGCTGCACAGCGGTTCCGCGGCGGGGGCGTTCGCCCGCCTCCTGGAAATGGAGATCGAACCGTACCTGCTGACCTCCTCGATCTCGCTGGTGACCGCGCAGCGCCTCCTTCGACTCCTTTGTCCCGCCTGCCGCGTGCCGGGCCCGGTCCGCGGGGCGACCGGGATCTGGGCCCCGCTGGGGGGGCGCCCGGGATTCCACGCACGCGGTTGCGAGGCGTGCGCGGGGAGCGGATACCGTGGCCGGGCGCTGGTCGCCGAACTTCTCCCGATGGAAGAGGGCGTCCGCGAAGCGGTGCTCCGGCGCGAGGACACGCCGACCCTTCACGCGGCCGCCGTGCGCGCCGGCATGACTCCCCTTGCCGACGCGGCCTCCCTCTGGATCGATGAAGGACGAACGGACCTGACGGAATTGTTGCGGATCATGTAGGTCCCCGCGCGCGAGGGGGAAGCCCGGCCATTCCGGTCCCCGACCGCAGCTTCGGCCTGCGCACCCGGGTCGCGCGAGCCGAACGCGGCCCGTGTCGGCGGGGTGCGCGCGCACGGCACGGGCCCGGAAGCCGGATTGGATCGGTGTCACATGGAATTCCAGGTGACCGGAGTGGACCGCGAGGGGCGGTCCTTCGTCCGCCACGTGACCGCGGAGTCCGCGGAGACCGCGGCGGAACACGTCCGGGCGGACGGCAGTCTCGTCTCCGAGGTCCGCGAGTCGACGCCCGGGGACGCGGCCGCGCCCCCCGCCCCCCCCCCGCCCCCCCCCCCCCCCCCCCCCCCCCCCCCCCCCCCCC
>CAZWCX010000002.1:0-154663 GCA_964632945.1 uncultured Planctomycetia bacterium
GCGCGAAAATCGCCTCGGCCGAACCTAGGATCTCAAGATTGAAGACCCACTAGAGGGGCTTCGAGCGTGATCCCCCAGGTGGGTCCGCTCGCGTTCTGGCGTTGAGCGATGGGGTGGGCGGGCGGGAACCGCGCGCCGGGTGGATGCACGCGGAGGAGAACCTTGAACCGGGGCGTTGTGGGGGCGACGATGGGGAAGTGACGAACCACACGACCGGCCTGGCCGATGCCCTTCGGCAAGCCCTCGGCGTTCGACCCGACGAGGGACCTCGAACGGCGCGGCTCTTCGCCTATCTGCTCTGTGCGTCCGCGCTGTTCATCCTGGGCCGCACCGTCCGGGATACGCTGTTTCTGTCGCGATACCCGATCGCAGCGTTGCCGTGGATGTTCGTCGCGTACGGAGTCGCGTCGGCCGCGACCGTGGCCTTCTACGCGACCGTGGCCGACCGCCTGCCCCGGCACCGCCTGACCGCGCTCTGGACGGCGCTGGGTGTGGGGACCTACCTCGGGACCTGGTTGGCCGTGAAGAGCGGGGCGGATTGGATCTACCCGGTATTCTACGTCTGGTCGGAGATCTGCTCGAATCTGTTCCTGGTGCAGTTCTGGACGCTGGCGAACGACCTGCACGACGCGCGGGAGGCCCGGCGCCTATTCGGCACGATCGGGTCGGCCCGGGTCCTGGGGGTCGTCATCGTGGGCGCGATCACGGGTGCGCTCGTCCGCAGCGTGGGGACCGAGGCCCTGTTGTTCGTCCTGGCTGCGCTCATGATCGTCATCTGCGCGCTCGCGATTTCGTTGCGCCGGGAGCGCCGGGCCGAACGGGGGACCTCGGTCCTGGAGCGCGCGCCGGGCGGGCGTACGCCGGCGGTCGCCCGCGATGCGTACGTGCACGTCCTGTCGATCGTGCTGTTCCTGGCGTTCGTCTCCCTGACCGTGGGAGACTATCAATTCAAGGCGATCGCGCGCGCCGCCTACCGGGAGGAGGAGTTGGCGCGCTTCTTCGGCCTCTTTTATGCCGGGACGGGGATCCTCGCCTTCCTGTTCCAGTTGTTCGTGACGCCGCGCCTGCTGGCCCGCGGCGGGGTCGCGTGGGGCATGGCGGCCATGCCGGGCCTGTTCGGCGGGGCGAGCGCCTGTCTGCTTGCCTTCCCCGCGCTCCCGGCGGCCACGGTGATGAAGTTCGCGGACAACGGCCTGCAGTACACGATCCACGAGACGACCTTGCAGGCGCTCTACGTCCCGTTCGCACCGCAGCGGAAGGCCCGCACCCGCGCCTTCCTGGATGCGGTCGTCAAGCCGCTGGCGTACGCCGGGGGCGGATTGGCGCTGCTCCTGGCCGCCCCGACGTGGGAGGTGCATCGCCTGTCCTGGATCACCCTCGCGTTGACGACCGGTTGGCTCGCCCTGCTTCCGCGGGTGCGGGCGCGCTACCTGGCGGCCCTCCACGGCTCCCTGGGCGTGCCGGGGGCCATGGTCCTGGGCGCGGAGTCGGCGATCGATGCCGACGGCCGGCGCCTGTTGCACGACGCGCTCGAGCGCGGGGATCCGCGTCAGGCCCGGGTCGCCCTGGAGCAACTCGGGGATGAGCGCTCGGAGGCCCTCGGGCGGGTGGTGGCGGGACTGGCTCGTCATCCGGACCCGGCTCTGCGCGCCGCCGCGCTGGACCGCCTGGCCGGTTGGCGCGGCGCCCGGGCGTCGGTCGCGGAGGCCGCCCTCGAGGACCCGGATGAGGAGGTGCGCGTCGCCGCGGTCCGGACCTACGCCCGCCTCGCGGGAGAAGGGGGGATCCACGGCCTCCAGGCGCGTCTCGACGATCCGTGCCGCCGGGTCCGCACGGCCGCCCTCTCCGGCTTGCTGGCGTTCGGAGGGGTGTCGGGCGGGATCCTGGGGGGAACCCGCATGTCCACGCTCCTGCATTCCGCGGCGGCGGTGGATCGCGAGGAAGCCGCGCTCGCCCTCGGACCGCTCCGGGCGTCCTCCTACCAGCCCCTCCTCGACCTCCTGCGCGATCCCGATCCGCGCGTGCGACGCGCCGCGTTGCGATCCGCGCGGGAAGCCGCCGATCCACGGCTCCTCCCTGCCCTCCTCCCCCTGCTCCGATCTCCCGCGACGCGGCGCGGCGCGGGCGAAGCCCTCGTGGCGATCGGTTCCCACGCCATCGAACCCCTGGCGGAGATCCTGCGCGATCCGGGCGCGCCGCGCGACCTCCGCCTGATCGCGCCGCGGCTGTTGCGGGAGATCCCCGATCCACGATCCTTCGCCCGCCTGCGCGCCCTGGTCGGAACCGAGGACAGCCACGTGCGACTGCGCATCTTTGCCGCGCTCTCCCGACTGCGGATCCGCCTGGGCCTTCCCCCCGAGCCGGTGACGTGGCTGGAGCCCCTCCTGCGCCAGGAAATGCGCGAAGCCGTCCACAACCGGATCGGCTGGGAAGCGGTGCGACCGGGGTGGGAAACGCCGCTCTTGAAGGAGGAGTTCGAGTTCCGCCTCGAGCGCTCAGCCAAGCGGGTCCTGCGGCTCCTCGAACTGCGCTTTCCACGCGCTTCCCTCCAGGCGGTGCGCAGCTGTCTCGATGACCGACGATTCCGGGCCAACGCCCTGGAGGTCCTCGACACGGTCCTCGACGCCGAGCTCCGTCCGCTGGTCATGGCCTTCTTCGACGACCGGCCCCGGGGGGAAGAGCCGGTCGTCCTCGGGGAACCGGCACCCGAGCTCCCGGACGCGGGCGAATTCATGCGACTGCAGTGTCGGCACCCGAATCCCTACGTGGCATTCGTCGCCCTGGACGCGATGGGACGTCGGCCCGACCGCGGCCCGGTCGGGGCGGCCGAGGCCCTTCGCTCCCTCGCGGATCCGGAACCGCTCGTCCGGGAAGCGGCTCTGCGGGCGCTGATCTCCCTCCAGTCCCCGTCGGTCCGGCTCGCGCTCGAGCGCCTGGACGGCGACCCGGATCCCGTCGTGGCCGCGCTGGCCTGCGCGTGCCGGAAGAACCCCGAAACCCCGCATCGACCGGAGGTCGGCATGTACTCCACCGCCGAGAAGATCCTGTTCCTCAAGGGAGCGTCCGTGTTCGCCCGGGTGCGCGGGGAGGATCTCGCCCCCATGGCACGCATGGCCGAGGCCGAGTACTTCGGTCCCAACCACGTCGTATTCCGGGAGGGGGAGATGGGCGACTCGCTGTACGTCATCGTCTCCGGGCGCGTGACCATCGAGAGCGGCGGGCGGACGCTCGCCGCCTTGGGTCCGGGCGAGGCGTTCGGAGAGATGGCCGTGCTGGATGCGGAACCTCGCAGCGCCACGGCGCAGACCCAGGCCGAGACCGAGGTGCTGCGCATCGGCAGCGAAGAATTCTACGGCGTGTTGCGGGAGCAGGGGGAGATTGCGGAAGGAGTCATCCGGATGCTCACCCATCGGCTCCGCGAAAGCACGGCGCGGCCGTGATCGCCCCACCGGGCTCCGACGGGCATGGGAGTGCGCACGGCCATCCGGGCTGCGGGCGTTACTTCCACCCGTAGTTCCAGATGTGGGCGGGGGCGACCCGGTCGGCGGGGGACGATCCGGCCAGTTGGAGCACGAATCCGATCGGGGCCGGGCCGGGATCGTCCGCGCGTCCGTTGTACTGCGTGGCCCCGGTGCGCGTGCCCACGCAGACCCACTCGAACGACTCGAATCGTCCGGAGGCCGGATTCCATTGCGCGCGCCCGAGGATCCGCAGGTCCACCCCCCGTTCCTGCTCGGACGGCCGGTTCATGTCCGCATAGCCCGCGATGGGCCAGTTGCCGCGCTGGCGCGTCCGCGCGCGACCCTCGAAGCGCAGGGAGACGATTCCGTCCGTCACTTCGATGACCTCGGACGTGACCGCGGCCTCCTCGACGTCGCGGGGGCGATACCCGGGGGTCTGCCCGCGCACGTTGTCGACGAAATGGAACTGCGCCAGGCGGCGCACCAGATCTCCGGGGACCCGATGTCGCTGCCCGGGCTCCAGGGCGGGGGGGACGAAACCTTGCGCTTCCGGCTTGCGGAACCAGGCGAAGTCCAGGTTCCACGACGTTCCCCGCCAATCCTCGGAAAGGACCTCGCGGTCGACGTCGCGCGAAACGACCCGGAGGGCCAGTCCGTCCTCCGGAAACAACTGCTCGAGCCGGAGGACTTGATTCCCCTTGCGTGTCTCCGGCTCCGGGAGGAAGCGTTCCCCGGGCGGAAGTTCCTCCCAACGGGCCAGCGCCCGATCGAGCATGGCGGCCAGCTCCACGGGGTCGTTCGTGTTGATCGAAGACAGGAGAACGCCGCTCGGCGCGCAGGCGTAAATGCCCTGTCGGGTGGCGGTGGGCTTGGTTCGGCCGGCGTAGTGGCCTTGCTCGGCGACCTTCTGGAACAAGCGGCACTCCGGGTCCCAGCCGGCCTGCAGGCGGCCGACCTCGTCCGCGCAGGGGATGAATCGCGCAAGCCGCTCCCGAACCTTCTCGTCGCCCCAGACGGACCGTCGGGCGATGATTCCGTTGTTTCAGGTGCAGGCCAGGGGGTGGCCGTTCATCGCCCACAGGAGGATCGGCTTCTCTTCGCGCTGGGCCTCCATCACCGCCGACCAGAAGACCGGTCGCCAGCCCACCTCGCGAAACGCGGTTTCCTCGGCGCGGGGAAGGATGCGCTCCCGCCACGCGGAATAGGTGGCGTCGGCGAGTTCCTCGCCGCCGGCGCGGGAACCGAGCGCCAGGGCGAGCAGACGGACGGACTGGCGCATGGGCGGGGGCTTGGTGGGCCTCCGCGGGGAGGGGTTGCCGGTAAAGCCCCCGGAACCTAACGGGGCCCCCCCCGAGCCTGGGGGGGCCCGTCCGCCGGCGCGCGGTCTACCGGCGCCGCTTCTCCATTTCCTGCCGCTTCTTGACGATCACCTCCTCGGCGATCGCGAACGGCACGGCTTCGTAATGTTCGAAGTGCATGACGAAGCTGGCGCGACCCTGGGACATGCCGCGAAGATCCGTGGAGTATCCGAACATGTTCCCCAGCGGCACGATCGCCTTCACCAGCTGCGCATTGCCGACCCGGTCCATGCCGAGGATCCGGCCGCGCTTGCTGCACAGGTTCCCGATGATCGAGCCCGCGAAATCCTCGGGAGTCGTCACGTTGACGCTCATCACCGGTTCGAGCAGCTCGGGATTGCACGAGAGGAACGCGCGCTTGAACGCCATCGAGGCGCAGGTGCGGAACGACTGCTGGGAGGAGTCGACGTCGTGCGCCTTGCCGTCGGTGAGCGCAACCCGCACGTCGACGATCGGGAATCCCGCCCACGCGCCCTTCTCGAGCACGTCGATGACCCCCTTCTCCACCGACGGGATGAACTCCTTGGGCACCGCGCCGCCGACGACCTCGTTGACGAACTCGAATCCCTGGCCGGGGTCCAGCGGCTCGACCCGGATCGTGACCTGCGCGAACTGTCCGCGGCCGCCGGACTGCTTGGCGAACCGCTCCATGAGCTCGATCGAGGTGGTGATCGTTTCGCGATACGCCACCTGCGGCGCGCCGGTGTTCACGTTGACGTTGAACTCGCGCTTGAGACGGTCGAGGATGATCTCCAGGTGCAATTCGCCCATTCCCGAGATGATGGTCTCCTCGGTTTCCGCGTCGGAGCTGACGACGAACGTGGGATCCTCCTCGGCCAGCTTGGCCAGGGCCTTGCCCAGGTTGTCACGATCCGCGCGGTTGGCCGGTTCCACGGCGACACCGAGCACCGGGGCCGGGAACTCGATCGCCTCCAGGAGGATGGGATGGTCCTCCGTGCAGATCGTGTCCCCGGTGACCGTATCGCTCAAGCCTACGACCGCCCCGATTTCTCCGGCGTGGAGCGCCTCGATGATCTCCTGACGGTTGGCGTGCATCCGCAGCAGGCGTCCGACCCGCTGGCGCTTCTCCTGGGTCGAATTGAAGACGAACGTCCCGGGGAGCATCGTGCCGCTGTAGATGCGCACATAGATCAGCTTTCCGATGTGCTTGTCGGTCATGACCTTGAAGGCGAGGGCGGCGAGGGGGCCGTCATCCTTGGGGGTGCGCTCCAGGGGTTCGCCCTTCGGGCACGATCCAATCGTCGGGGGAAGGTCGATCGGACTCGGGAGGTAGTGAATCACCCCGTCGAGCAGCCGTTGGATCCCCTTGTTCTTGAATGCGCTGCCGCAAAAGACCGGACAGATGAGGTGCTTGTGCGTGGCCTTGCGGATGGCCGCGCGCAGTTCGTCCGGACTGATCTTTTCGCCGGCGCAGAATTTCTCGATGAGCTGGTCGTCGACTTCGCTGACCTTCTCGAACAGATTGCGGCGCCACTGAACCGCGACTTCCTTCATGTCGGCCGGAATCTCCGCCTCGACGAAGGTCGTTCCTTGATTGGACTCCTCGTAGTAGACCGCCTGATTCTGGACCAGGTCGATGATGCCGCGGAATTCCGATTCGGCTCCGATCGGGACGACCATGGGGACGGCATTGGCGCCCAGCTCCTTGGTGATCTGCGCGACTACGGCGAAGAAGTCGGCGCCGGGCCGGTCCATCTTGTTGACGAAGGCGATGCGGGGAACGGAGTATTTCTCCGATTGCCGCCAGACCGTCTCGGACTGGGGCTCGACCCCGCCGACGGCGCAGAACAGGCCGATGGCGCCGTCGAGCACACGAAGGCTGCGCTCGACCTCGGCGGTAAAGTCGACATGTCCCGGGGTATCGATCAGGTTGATCTGGTGATCGCGCCACTCCGTGTAGGTGGCGGCGCTGGTGATCGTGATTCCGCGCTCCTGCTCCTGGGGCATCCAGTCCAGCGTGGCCGTGCCGTCGTGGACTTCGCCCATCTTGTGGGTCTTGCCGGTGTAGAAGAGGATGCGTTCGGAACAGGTGGTTTTGCCGGCGTCGATGTGCGCCATGATGCCGATGTTGCGCACCCGCTCCAGCGGGAATGTGCGTACCACGGGAGTGAACTCCTGAACGTCGAAGACCCGCGTGCGCGGGCGTCGACGGCCCTCATCCGCGCGGCGTGGTCCCCCTTTTCCAATCGGGAACCGGATGGATCGTACCCTCGAGACCCGGATGCCGCGCATCCCGCGGCCGTCTCCAGTCCGGGAGACTCGAAGAGAGCGAAGAGTATACCGATTCCCAGGCCGGAATCAATTTAGTTTTTTTTGTCAACCGCGAAAATTTCCCCGCAGGACGCGTGCGCAGACGGCGGACCCCGCCCGCGGCCCCCAGGCCTTTCCTTGACCCACGTTTCCCCCGACTCATCCCCCCAACGTCGGAAGTCGCGGGACGACCGCGCGCTACGCGCGAACCCCAGGCTCTCGCCCGATCCGACGACAGGCGACGGCCTCAGGGCCAACGCGAGGCTCGGCGGATTCCCCTGCCGCAAGAGGGACGGCGACCCCGGCTGAATCACGCCCTGGAGGGGCTGGGAAACAGGCCCCGGATTCGGTGGGGCGCCGGCGGAGGTCAGCGTCGCCGGCGTCGGTTCGATTCGCGGGAGCGACCCGAGGCGGCCCGCTCGGGGACGACCGCCGCCCGTTCCTCCTCCTCATGTCGCTTGTTGCCGCGGGCGGGGGCGGATTCAGGATCCGTTGCCGTGATCTCGGCCAGCGCCCGGGACTGGGCGGCGGCGGCCGCTTCCGGCGCGACGGGCGAGGCGCCGTCCGCGTTCTGGTGCACGTGATGGACGACCCGCTGAGGGAACGGAATCTCGATCCCCTCCTGGTCGAAGCGGGCCTTGATCCGCTTCCGGAGCTCGCGCGCCACGTCCCACTGCTTCATCGGACGCGTCTTCACCAACACGCGCACATCGATCGAGCTTTCCCCGAGCGATTCGACTCCGCTCACCTCGGGTTCGTCGAGGAGGGCCGGCCCCCAGGCCGGATCCGCCTTCAACTGGGCGAGCAGGTCCTTGAGGACGCGGATCACCCGATCCAGATTTTCGCTGTAGCTGACGCCGACTTCCAGAACCACGCGCGACCAGCCCTGGGTCATGTTGGAGATGCGCGCCATCGTCCCGTTGGGGATGTAATGGACCGTCCCCTGAAGATCCCGCAGCACGGTCACCCGGAGCGTGATCCTTTCCACCACGCCCCCGACCCCGTCGATCACGATCACGTCGCCGATCCGGTACTGATTCTCCAATAGGATGAAGAAGCCGGACAGGAAGTCCTTGATCAGGGTCTGGGCTCCGAAGGCGACGGCCAGACCCAGGACGCCTGCGGAGGCGAGGATCGGCGTGATGTTGATCCCCAGTCGTCCGAGAATGTAGATGCCGGTGATGATCCAGACCGCCGCGGCCACGGCCGCGCTGCTGACGCGCGCCAGCGTGCTCAGCCGCCGGGCGTACTCGGCGTCCGCCGGGGATCCCTCGCCCGTTCCCTGCTCGAGGCGGCGGGCGAATCGGCGGACGATGCGCAGCACGAACCAGGCGATGATCGGGATGAAGAGGACTTGCGCGAAGGCGAAGCACGTGGCCCAGCGGACCTGGCGGCGGAAGTCCAGGCGGAGGTCGGCGATCTCGCCGGCGACCTTGCGCAAGTGCTCCTGCTCGCCCGTCTGGGCGGCGACGATGCGCGCGAGATTCCTCCGGTAGCGCCCGATATCGGCCTCGACTCCGAGCTTGGAGAGGCGCTTGCGCGCGTCCTGGACCCAGCGCAGGTGGCCCCAGAGGCGTCCTTCGGCGGCGAAGAGGTCGTCGCTCCAGTGACGCAGGTCCCAGTTGCGGGAATCCGCCGGGAGCGCGAGTTCCCGGCGGAAGGCGGTGCGATATGCGGTTTCGATCTGGGCTTGCAGATCCGGGGCGGCGGCGATGGCGGCGACGTAGCGGGCCGTGTGGTATCCCTGCAGGCGCAGGTCCGTGCCCTCCTGCAGCGACTGGGGGGCGGTTGCGATCTCTTCGCGTTCCCGCCCGCAAAGTTCCACCAGTTCCTCGTAGTGACGGGCGGCCGCGGACAGTTCCTGGAGCACGCGCTCCCGATTCACCGTTTCCAGGTAGAACACTTCCAGGGGCTTCTCGAACCGATCGCGGGCCTCCGACTCCAGGAACGTGGAGAATGGCCCGTCCCAGATGCCGTTGTCTCCGCTGCGCCGGCGTTCCGCGCGATAGACGAGGTTCTGCCGTTCGACTTCCGGAAGATCCTCGTACGGGGTTCGGGCGGCGGCCAGGTGCGAGGCCGGGCGCGCGATCGTGCCCGCTTTCCGGTCGGCGAGCGTGGACCTCGTTTCCGCCAGGCTCTTCAGGCTGAGCAGGACGTCGAGTGCCTGCAGGTCCGCCTCCCGGCGGGCGCGCGTTGTTTCGTGGCGTCGCATCGCCTCGTCGCGCGCCTTCGCCGATGCCTGGATCTCGTCGCGGGCGCTCCATTTGGCCAGATCCGCCGGAAGCCGCGAGCGGGAGATCCGTCCGGCTCCATAGCGGCGTTCCAGTTCCCGGGCGCACGCGTAGCGCCGCTTCTGCTCCTGGATCAGCGCCGTGTAGCGGGCGGCCCAGGCCGCCACCGCCGCGGCGACATCGGCCAGGCTCCGTCGCCACTCGAGGGTCGATCGTTCCAGATCCGTGTAGTAGCGGAGGAGTTCCTTGGCGAAGGCCTGCTCCTGTTCCAGGATCCGCTTCTCCCGCAGGGTGGGGTCTTCCTCGGTCTCTCCCGCCGTCTCGGCGGGAAGGGTCGCGGGAGCGGGGCCGTTGATGGCGAGAGGGCGAGCGGATCGGTCCTCGGGGATGCGTCCGTCCTTGGCCTTCTGGATGCCTTCCAGTTCTTCCAGAATCTGCTGCGCGCGGGCGGCTGCCTGTCGAAGCCCCATTTCCACGTACGGGTTCTCGATCGAACGGACCTGGTCACGCAGGCTGCGGGTTTTCTGCTCCGTCGTCGTGAGCGTGGCCTCGGCGGACGCAGCCTCCTTTTGGGCCTCCGTCAGGCGGGTGGCGATTTCCCCCTTGGGGGAGAGCAGGTCAAGGAGTTCCTTCTCCGAGCGGCTGCCCATGTCTTCGAGGAACCCGGCGTAGGTCAGTTCCTCCTGGAGGGCGCCCTGCAATCGACGGTTTTCGACTTCTTCGGCCTGCAGGGTCTGCTTCGCCGAATCCTCGGCGGTGGTGTCGGCGAGATGGGCTTCCAGCGCCTGGGCGGCGAGCCGGCGATCGGCCTCTTCCGTGGCCAAAGCGCAGACCTGGATCCACAGCGAGGCCGGCGTCACGTCCACGGGGGGGGGGGCGATTTCCAGTTTCCCCTCGGCGCGCAGCGTCTCCGCGTGGGCCAGGGCCGCGCGGAGGCGGACGGCGGCCCGGAGGGCACGGTCGAAGAACTCGACCGATTCCTGCAGCGCCGCGAGCCGACCCCGCGCCGCTTCGCGCGATTCCGCCAGGAGCGCCAGCCGCTTCCGGTGGTATTCGAGCATCGCGTTGGAGAAGCCGTGGTTCTTTCGTGCCTCCCGCAATTCCGGATGCCCGTCTCCCTCGGCCACCTCCTCTTTCACCGGGGCGGCAAGTTCGGAGCGCCGGCGATCGATCTCTGCGATCCCCTGCAGCAACTCCTGGGAACGCTTGCCCTGCTTGGCGAGGGCGTCGGTATCGGTTTTCCAGTCTTCCGTCCACCGGGCGATCGCCCCGGGGAGTCCGGCGGGTTCGAGCTTGGCCAGTTCGCCGGCCTCGTTCTTTTCGGCCTGGAGAGAATGGGCGAACAGCCGGAGCGCCTCTCCGCAGCGGCGGGCCCGCGCTTCGGCAGGTTTCGTCTCTTCCATCGCGGCCGGGATCTTGTCCGCCTCCGCCTGGAGACGCGCGATCTCGTCGGGGAGGCCCGCGGCCCAGGCCGCGAAGTCGGCACGGGCCGACTCGACATCGGTCAGCCACTCCGCCGCGGGACGTTTGACGTCTCCGACGGCAATGACGTCATCGGCAAGGGCGCCGGCTTCCACGCGACGGCGGAACTCGACCAGCAGGGGACGGGCGGTCGCGGCCGCCTCCTGCAGGGCCTTGGCCTTTTCGGTCGCGGCGGTGAGCAGGGCCAGGCGTCCGTCCAGGTGGGTCTTCCATTCTGCGGCGGCCTGGCGGCGACGTTGCAGCACCGCGGCGAATTCGTCCCATGCCCGTGACAGCGATTCGACCTGGTCCGGCGGAATGCCGGCGGGCGCGAAGGGGTCGGCCGGCAGGGCGGGAACCGCCTCGGTCGCCGCCGCGCGCGCCTTTTCCAGGTCTGCCGTGCCGGCCTGGAGGGTCTTGCGATCGGCGTCCACCGCCTCACGCGCCCGCACGACCGCGCCGACGGACGCGCTGACCTGGGCGGAAAGTTCGGCATCGGCGACCTCGCCGGAACTCTGCGCCCGTGCGTCGACGATGGGCAGAAGGAAAAGGAACGTCAGCAGGTGCCGGAAGGCGCGGTTCTTCATACCTCCTCCTCTCCGATGATGCGGCATCCCGATCCCGGACGCGGTGGTCCCGGAATGCGCGCGCGGTCGCCCTCGCCGGCGGGAAAGGCGTGGGCAGCAGGCAAATCGCCTTCTCCGCGGGGAGCGGCCCGGCGACCCGACGGACGACGGGGGGGCGGTGGGCGTCGGTCGGGTCCGGTGATTCGACCCTACTGCGGTTGGGAGGGGATTTCAAGCCCTGAAATCCGTTGCGGCGAGATAAAGTCGCACGACGCGGCAGGAAAGCCGCGCGGCCTGCGGAATTTCCGTTGCAGCGGGCGATGCGCGGCCGGTCGAGGGGCAAGGAAGGGGTGGGCATCCTTGCGACCGCCCGACCTCGGGTGCGGGCGGGCGTCCGGGACGGGTCCCTTACCCGCCGCCTGCATTCGCGGCCCCCTTCGTGGCCTGCTCCAGTCGCTGCTTGAAGGACTCGGCGGTGAAGGGCTTCACCAGGTAGCTGGTGGCGCCGGCCCGAATCGCCTCCTGGACGGTATCCCGGCCGATTTCCGTAGTGACCATGACGATCGGCACGGGTTTCAGCGACGGAATCTCCCGTAGCTTGACCACCAGCGTGAGCCCGTCCATGTTCGGCATGTTCACGTCGCAGAGGACGAGATCGACCTTGTGGTCGATCGCCTGCAGTTTGGACAGGGCATCCAGTCCGTCCTCGGCCTCGACCACATCGGTGTGTCCGAGGAGCTTGAGGAGATTCTTGAGCGAGGCCCGGATGGATCGGGAATCATCGACGACCAATACACGCATCGCCGGCAATCCGCCACGAGGGACTGTCTGAAGGAACGAACCCAGCACACGAGTCGGCGCATGATACCCGGCGACGGTATGGGGGGCCAAGGAGAATTCACGCCGCGGGGGGGGCTTCCGGTCCCGCCCCGGACTCAGTCCCGCCGACCCGCGCTAGGAGGCACCGGGCCCGGGGTCCGAGGCGCCGTTCTCCCCCGGTTCGCGGGGCCGTTCGAATTCCGCGAGGGCCGAGTCGTCGCTCGCCAGCCATTCGTCGTAGGCGGGCGTGCGCCGGAATCGTTCCGGGTGGAGCAGCTCCTCGAAGAGCGCATCCTCCCCCTTCTGCTCGTGGATCAGCAGCCCACCCAGCGCTCCCACGAGGGTAAGCGCGGCCCGATACGCCTGCGGCAGGGATCCGAGCTGTTGGAGCGCCTTCGCCAGGAAGTCGCGGTAGCGGTCTTGCTCGACGGCGAAGCGCGACCGGTCGTCGAACTCGCGCGCATCCAAGTCGGCCGCGCCGCTCTCGTGTCGCGAAAACCCCCAGGTCCACATGGCCACGAAACGCGCGTCATCCAGCATCTTGCGGTCGGCCGCGGCCAGCGGCGAGTCCGCCGCCAGCGCATGCTCGAGAACCAGGGCCGACAGGTATTCGAGTCCGCTCTCATCCAGATAGTCGCTCAGGCAACGCAGCGCCTGCGGATCCCACGGGTCCAACGACAGGGCATGGTGGACGAGGCGCGCCGCGACGGGATGACGTCCGGAGGCGACGAACACCTGAAAGGCGTGTCGAGTCAGCTCGGCGACCGGCAGCTCGGCGATTCGAGTCACGGCTATTCCTCCTCCCCGGCCCGCGCGGGGCCACGCCTGTCATCTTAATCCCGGATCCGTGCCGGGAGGAAGGATTTCGATTGCCCCGGCCCGGGGGGAGGGCTAATCTGGCCGGGACGCCCCGCCGCGGTGCCGTGCCGGAAGACCGTGGAGGCGTGCTCCGCCCCCCCCCGCTCGAGGCCGCCATGATCCCCGCTTCAAACCGGTTCCGCCGCCTTGCGGCGCTCGTCGCGGCAGGATGCCTTCTCCTTCCTGCCACGGGACGGTCGCAGGAGATCCTTCCTCCCGGACATCGCCCGATTCCACCGGGCGTCCACGCCCTGGTCGGCGCCAGGATCGTCGTCGAGCCCGGGGTCGTGATCGAGAAGGGGGTCGTGGTGGTCCGGGACGGAGTGATCGAATCCGTGGGGGCGACGACGAAGCCACCTGCCGATGCGCGGATCTGGGACCTGTCCGGCTGCGTGATGTACGCGGGATTCATCGATCCGCATCACTCCACGTCGACCCGGGGAGGGTCGGGTGGAGAGGAGGAGTCCTGGGCGTCGTCGCTGCGGGCGGGAGGCGTGCGGTTCTTCGGGGTGCCGGGCGGGGAGACGGATCCGGGAAGCGCCGGGCCGGGGTCTGAGGTGGCCGCGATCGGGCCGGAACGAAGGGTTGCGCGGGAGTTCAAGGCGGACGCGAAGCGGTTCGAGTCCTTGCGCGAAGCCGGGTTTACCGCGGCACAGGTCGTACCCGAGGGGGATCTCCTGCGCGGGACCGGAGCGCTGGTTCTGTTGGCGGAGGACGACCCGAATCGCCTGGTCGTGCGCGCCGATGTGTTCCAGCATGCTTCGCTGGAAGGCGGACGAGGGGGGCGCGGCGATGAGGCGCGTCCCTATCCCACCTCCTTGATGGGTCGGATCGCCGCGTTGCGTCAGGCGCTGTTCGACGCGCGGCACTATGAAATGGAGCGTGCGGCGGAGGGCCGCGCGAGGGAGGGGCGGCCGAGGGTGCCCTACAATCCGGCGCTCGAGGCCCTCGGACCCGCGATCCGTCGGGAGATGCGGGTCCTCATCGAAACCACGAGCGTCCTGATGGTCGATCAGGCCTCCCGGATCGCTCGGGAGCACGATCTCGATCTCGTCCTGCTCGGCAGCGGGCAGGAGTGGCGCCGGCCGGACCTCGTGCGCGCGGCTGGGGCGCCGATGATCCTGCCGTTGGCCTACCCCGAACTGCCGCGCCTTCCGGAAGAGGAGGACTGGGACCGGGTCGGCCTCGACTCCTTGCGCGCGTGGGACTGGGCGCCGGAGAACCCCGCGCTGGTGCGTTCGCTCGGGCTCGAGGTCGCCCTCACCCAGCACGGACTTGCGGACGCGAAGCGGTTCCGGAAGAACCTGCGGCTGGCGATCGACCGCGGACTTTCGGAAGACGACGCGTTGGCGGGCCTCACCACCGTGCCCGCGCGGTTGTGCGGCGTCGACGATCGCATGGGCACGATTGCGCCGGGAAAAATGGCCAACCTGACGATCGTGGAAGGGGCCGGGTATTTCGATCCGGACGCGCGCGTGCGCTCGGTCTGGATCGAAGGCCGGGAGTGGCCGCTGCCGCCGCGCAAGCCGGAAGGTGCGGGCAAGGTGGGGGAGCCCACCCCGCCGGAAGGGGAGTCGGTCCCGGCGGACCGCCCGGCGGACGTTCCCCGGCGCGAAGGCACGCTGGCGGACCTGCCCAAGGAGGGGGAGGGCGCCGCGGACCCCGGCCTGGCCGGGGAACGGGCGGTGCGGGAGTTGCGCAAGGTCCGGACCGCCCGCGCTCCGCTCGAGGGCCGGGGTCCGCTCGCCGCGCCCCCGGCGGTGCTGGTGCAGGGCGCGACGGTGTGGACCTGCGGTCCTCGGGGAACACTGTACGACGTGGACTTCCTGTGTGTCGACGGGCGGATTCGGGCGATCGGCCACGACCTCGAGATTCCGCTCGAAGCGGCCGCCCTGATCGTAGTGGACGGTCGCGGATTGCATGTGACGCCGGGCCTGATCGACTGTCACAGCCATGCGGCGATCATCGGCGGCGTGAACGAGTCCGCGATCCCCTCGTCGGCGATGGTCCGAATCGGCGACGTGGTGAACTCGGAGACCGGGAACCTGCTGCTCCATCTCGCCGGCGGGTTGACCACGGCGAACCTGCTGCACGGCTCCGCCAACCCGATCGGCGGACAGAACTGCGTGATCAAGCTGCGCGACGGGGCGACCCCGGAGGGTCTCAAGTTCGCGGGCGCGCCGCCGGGGATCAAGTTCGCCCTGGGAGAGAACGTGAAACAGTCGAACTGGGGCGATAAGCACGTCACCCGTTTTCCGCAGACGCGCATGGGGGTCCGGACGTTCTTCGCGAATCGCTTCGAGGCCGCGCGCCAGTACCTGACCGCCCGGGAGGAGGCTGATCGGGCGATTGCGGCGAATCCGAACGCGCAAAGGGTGCTGCCGCGCCGCGACCTCGAGTTGGAAGCGCTCGGGGAGATCCTCCGCGGGGAACGTCTGATCCACTGCCACTCCTACCGGCAGGACGAAATCCTGATGCTGATCCGGCTCATGGACCGGTTGGGGGTTCGCATCGGGACCTTCCAGCATGTGCTGGAAGGGTACAAGGTCGCCGACGAAATCGCCGCCCACGGAGCGGGCGGGTCCTGCTTCACGGACTGGTGGGCGTACAAGTTCGAGGTGTACGATGCGATCCCGTACGCGGGGGCGCTGATGCACCAGCGCGGCGTGGTGACGTCGTTCAACTCCGATTCGGTCGACCTCGCGCGGCGCATGCACATGGAGGCGGCCAAGGCGGTGAAGTACGGGGGCATCTCCGAAGAGGACGCGCTCCGGTTCGTGACGCTTTACCCCGCGCGCCAGTTGCGCATCGACGATCGGGTCGGTTCGCTGGAGCCCGGGAAGGACGCCGACTTCGTGGTCTGGTCGGCGGCGCCGCTGGACTCCCGTGCCGTGTGCCGGGAGACCTGGATCGAGGGACGGAAGTACTTCGATGTTCGCGAGGTTCCCCGGCAGACGGAGGAGCGGCGCCGGGAGCGCGACGCCCTGCTCGACAAGGCGAAGCGGGTGCAGAAGGTGGGTGGCGCGGTCGAGGACGGGAAAGACGCGAAGGCGGTGCAGCGTTTCTTTGCGCGCGCCCTGGAGCATCAGCACGACGGCATGGAGGTGCATTGCATGGGGGAGTGCAACGCCGGTGCGGGCGGCGAGGAGGGCGGGAGATGAGAGGAGTTCCGGGCTGGGGAAAGACCCTGCTCGCGGCGGTGGCGGCGTGGGGCATTGCGGGCGCCCCCGCGTGGGCGGAGAACGTCCTGTTGCGCGGAGCGACCGTTCATACGGCCGCCGGCGAGACTCTCCCGGGCGGCGACGTCTGGATCCTAGACGGCATGATCGTGGGCGTGGGACCCCGTCTCGATGCGCCCGGGGCGGCAGTCGTATCGCTCGACGGGTTGCACCTGTATCCGGGGCTCGTTTCCGCGGGCACCTCGCTGGGGCTCACCGAAATCGACGCCGTGCGGCCGACCCGGGACGGCGTGGAGGTCGGTTCCTTCACCCCCGACGTCGAATCGTGGATCGCGGTCAACCCGGACAGCGAACTGATCCCGGTGGCGCGCGCGAATGGAATCGCCTACGCGCTGGTCGTTCCGCAGGGCGGTGCGGTGAGCGGGCAGTCCGGATTCCTCCGGCTCGTCGGTTGGACCTGGGAGGAGATGCTCGTGCGCCCGGCCGTCGCCGTCCACGTCTTCTGGCCCTCCATGGACATCGACGTGCGGGCTCAGGAATCCGGCCGGCGCGCGCGGGAAGGCAAGGCGCCCGAGGAACAGGATGTCGAGCGTCGCCGGAAGGTCAAGGAAGTGACCGACTTCTTCGAGGAGGCGCGGGCCTATTGGGCCGCCCGGTTGGCCTGGGAGGCCTCGGACGGGACGCGCGGGATCTCGCGGGGAAAGACGAATCCCGCCTGGGAGGCGATGCGCGGGGCCGTGCTCGGGGAGAGTCTGGTCGTCGTTCACGCCGACGAGGTGCGGCAGATCCGCTCCGCCGTCGAGTGGGCGTCCGCGCAGGGATACCGCATCGCCATTGCCGGCGGCCGGGACGCCTGGCGCGTCGCCGGACTGCTCGCCGAGAAGAAGGTCCCGGTGATCTTCGAGAGTGTGTTCGACCTGCCCGCCCGGGATACCGACGCGTATGACGTGCACTTCCGCGCCGCCGGGATCCTCCGGCAGGCGGGGGTGAAGGTGGCGTTGGGGGCGGGCCTGGGATCCTGGGCGGCGGCGGGACTGCGCAACCTGCCGTACATGGCGGCGCAGGCGCGCGCGTTCGGCCTCGCCGACGAAGATGCCCTGGCCGCGATCACGCGCATCCCGGCGGAGATCCTCGGCGTCGACGAAATCCTGGGCTCGATCGCGCCGGGCCGGACGGCGACGCTCCTCGCCGCGGATGGGGACTTGCTCGACCTGCGTTCCCATGTGGTGCGGATGTGGATCGACGGTCGCGAGACCGATCTGGAAAGTCGTCATACGCGGCTCTATCGGCGATATCGGGACCGCCCGCTCCCCAAGTGAGGCCGGGCGCCGGTCGCGTGTCGCGCCCGCGGGTCCTCCGACCGGGAGGGCGTCGCGGTCCGTGAGTCCGAGTCACCGGAAGGAGATCGTCATGCCCACGGGGATTCCGCATTCCGTGCAGGATGCGCTGGACCGGTTCTGCGGGAGCGCGCGCGCCGCCCTCGGCGACCGCCTGGAATCGATCATCCTGTTCGGCAGCCTCGCCCGCGGCGAATGGGTGCCGAACCACTCCGACATCAACGTGATGATCGTCCTGAAGGGGGTCAGCCTCGAGGCGCTGGATTCCCTGGTCGGTCCGGTCCATGTCGCGCTCGGGGAGATGAAACTCTCGGTGATGATCGCCACCGAGCCCGAACTGCGCGACTCGAGCGATGTCTTCCCGGTGAAGTTCTTCGACATCCGCCGGCACCGGCGGGTGCTGTGGGGACGGGATGTGCTGGCCGACCTGCCGATTTCGCGGGACCATTTGCGGTTGCGCTGCGAGCAGGAGCTGCGCAACCTCGCGCTCCGGCTGCGCCGCTTCTACGTCCTGCGCGCGCATCGCCCCGAACAGCTGCGGGTGACGCTCGAGTCGGGCCTTTCTTCGCTGCTGTCCGGCCTGGGGGTGATGCTGCACCTGCGCGGCGGTGACGTGCCGGCGACGCGGACGGCGGTGGCAGAGGCTTCCGCTCGCGCGTTTCAATTGGACGGCAAGGCGATCCAGGACGTGCTCGACCTCAAGTCCGGCGGTTCGGCGCCGGAGCCGGCGGAATTGCGCCGGAGGTACGGGGCGTTCCTGTCGGTGGCGACGAGGGCGGCGGAGGCGGTCGACAAGTTGTAGGCCGGCTGGGAGGACTCCCATGGACTGGATCTTCGACAATCCGCTGGGAAACATGCAGGGGCCGACCTTCCTGGCGTTCTATGCGACGATCATCGTCGCCCTCTACCTGTGGTCCTGGCTGCGCGTGCGCTCCCTGGATCGAACCCGCGACCTGCCTCGGCTGCCCATTCCCGAGCGGCCGGACCCCTACGAGATCGCCTGGTTGCGGGGCGGGGAGAACGAAGTCGTGCGCCTGGCGACCATCTCGCTGCTGCAGCGGGAGGTGCTGGTCCACGAGGAGAAGAAGGAAGGGAATGCGACGCGGTACGAAATCGCGCGATCCCCGCGCGCCTGGCCCGCCTACCTGTCGAAGGCGGAGGCGGCGGTGTTCGAAGCGATGCAGGTGCCCCACAAGGTGGATGCGATCTTCTCGAACCAGGACATCCGGCAGGCGATCGCGGACGACTGCGAGGCCATCGAGGCCCGGGCGAAGAAGGACCACCTGCTGACGCCGGACGACATCCGCGGGCGGGCGTGGATGAACGCGCTGACGGGCTTCCTGATCATTCTCGGGCTGGGCGGATACAAGCTGGCGGCGGCCATATCGCACGGCAAGTCCAATGTGGCCTGCCTGGTCGGGCTCGCCATGCTCGCCGGGCTGGGGTGCTTCGCGATCGGCCGGCTGCCGCGCCTCTCCGCGCGGGGAAAAGACTACGTCGAACGACTGCAACTCGCCTTTGCGAACTTGAAGGAGCAGGCGAAGACGTCGGTCGCGGCGGCGCTCGATCCGACGCTTCCGCTCCTCGTTTCGCTCTTCGGAGTTTCCGCGCTCGCGGGGACCCCGCACGAGCAGTATCCGAAGATGTTCCACCAGGGCAGCGCATCGGGGGCGAGCTGCGGCGGCGGTTGCGGGGGAGGGTGCGGAGGCGGCTGCGGCGGGGGTTGCGGGGGCGGTTGCGGGGGATGCGGAGCGTGAGCCCGTTCCGCTCGTTGCCGGCCCTCGGGGCCGGGATCGGATTCCGGCCGGAACTCCGCGGTGAACTCTTCCTCCATCGCAGCGGCGTGGACTTTCTCGAAATCACGGCCGACCACTACCTCGAGGCCCCGCCCGAGAAGATGGAGGAACTGGAGCTCCTCGAGGATCATTTCACGCTCATCCCCCACGGGTTGTCGCTCTCCCTGGGCACCGCCGAAGGGATCGACGTCGACTACGCGCGTCGCTTGGCGGCGCTGGTGGCGCGGGTCGACCCGCCGTGGTGGAGCGAACACCTCGCGTTCACGCGCGCGGGCGGCGTCGACATCGGGCACCTGGCGCCGCTTCCGCTCACACGCGAGGCGATCGACGTGGTGGCGCGCAACGTCGAGGCCGTGCGCCGGCTGGTGGACGCGCCGCTCCTGCTCGAGAACATCACGTATTCGGTCACGCTTCCCGGCGCGGAAATGGACGAGGCCGAGTTCTTGACCGAGACGCTGGAGCGCACGGGGTGCGGCTGGCTGCTGGACGTGACGAATCTTTTCACGAACGCCGTCAATCATGGAACGGACTGGCGGCGCTTTCTCGACCGGGCGCCGTTGGAGCGGGTGGTGCAACTGCACTTCACCGGCGGTCACTGGCACGGGGGGCAGCTCGTGGACAGTCATTCCGCGGCCACGCCCGAAGCGGTGTGGGAAGTCCTGGAAGCGGTGGTGGAGCGCGCGCCGGTGAAAGGGATGATCCTGGAGCGGGACGAGCGCATGCCGCCGTTCGCGGACCTGTTGGGGGAGATCGCGCGGGCGCGGGAGGTGGGCCGGAGGCGCGGTCGATGGGCCTAGAGGCGTTGCAGCGGATGCTGAGCCGCTTGTGGACCGACGCCGCGCTGCGGGAGCGGTTCCGCGCCGATCCGCGCGGGACGGCGCGGGCGGAGGGCCTCGACGAGGACGAAGCCGCGCGCGTGGCGACCGACGGGGTGATCCGCCAGGTGGAGGAGTTCGCCCGCGCGCTCGTCGAGAAGCGGTGCGGCGAGGTCATGGGCCTCTTGCCCCGGACCGCCCGCGTCCTGGGTCCCGGATTCCGCGCGCGATTCCGGACCTACGCCGCGGCGGGAGCGCCCCAGGGGGTCCGCAAACACCGGGCGGATGCGGTCGGTTTCGCGGCGGAACTGAGCCGGGCGGCGGCGCGGGGCGAACCCGGGTTCCCGCCGTGGCTCGGGGAGTTGGCGCGCTACGAGGCGTCCTGGCTGGAGGCCTCCGACCCCACGCGACGGCTGATCGTGCGCCGCTTTCGGGTGCCGATCCCGATGCTCGCGGACGCGATCCGGCGCGGCGAGTCGCCCGGGGTTCCCGCGGCGCGCGGGACCTGGTGCGTCTGGTGGCGCCTGACGCCCGCCTCGCCGGGACGGTTCGCCTCCTGGTAGCCGCTACTTGGCCCGCAGCAGGCGCTGGAAGCGGGGATCGTCCCGCATCGACTTGAATTCGCCCTGCGTGGCGGCGACTTCGGCGGCGAACAAGCCGTCGTTCACGGCCGACTCGAGCAGTCGCAGGGCCTCATCCGTGCGTCCGTCGGCCGCCTCCAGGCACGCGAGGAAGTACCGGACCAGCGACTTGCGGGGGTGCTTTGCCTCCACTTCGAGCAGTTCACGACGGCCTTCCTCGCGCTTGCCGATGCGGTGCAGGCAGAACGCGCGCAGGGTCCGCGCGGTCAGAAAGTCGGGATTGCGCTCGATGGCGACGCTGAACTTCTCCACCGCCCGCTTCATGTTGCCGCCGAGCAGACTGACGAACCCCAGCGCGAAGTGAGCCGCGGGCTCGTGATCGCGCTTGGGGGCGTGCAGCTCGACTTCGCGGATCGCCATCGACAGCAACACGGGGAGTTTGGTGCGGATGGTCCAGAAGTCGGTGTACTTCTTGGCGTCGTCCTGGGGCTCGACCTCGAGGGCGCGGGCGAGATCGAGTACGTAGTCGCCGAGCATGTTGCGCCGCTGGAGGACGCGCGCGCGGCAGGAGTAGAGGTACCCGCCGCGCCAGTTCCAGTCGATGGCCTGCTCGTAGAACGCGATCGCCCGGGCGTAGTCGTGCGCGTCCTCGTACGCTTCCGCGAAGCTCCAGAAGCGGCGCGCGACGTCGTCCCGATTCGGCAGCTTGCGCCAGGCGGAGTAATCGCGTTCGGCCTGGTCGCGGCGGCCCGTGCTCAGGTGACACTCCGAGCGGCGGGAATGGGCGGGGACGAAGCCGGCGTCCAGGGCGAGGGCGCGGTCGTACTTCTCGATCGCGGCATCCGGCTCGCCTTGTTTCTCCAGCCACGCTCCCCAGGAGAACCAGACCTCCGGGTCGCCGGGGTCGAGTTCCGCCGCCCGGGCGAAGTCCTCCCCCGCCCGGTCGGCGAGCGACAGGGAGGGATAGTCCCGCGCGATCACGCCGCGCAGCAGCCAGGCGTCGGGGTTGCGTGGATTGGCGGCGACGGAGCGGTCGATTTCTTCGAGCGCCGCCTTGGGATCGAGCATCGCGAGCCGGGTGCGGGCGAGCCCGAGCCGGGCGTAGCTCGATTCCGGATTCCACGCGAGGGTGTCCCGGTAGGCGCGTTCCGCGAGCGCGCCACGCACCGGGCGGTCATCCCGGTTGTGCATCACCCCCTCGAGGGCCAGCAGGGCCTGATGGGCGCGGACGAGGGCGATCGTCCACGGCGCGCCTTCGGCCCGCTCCAGCGCGAGCGCCCGACCGAGGAGCGCCGGGCGCCCGGATTCGGGGGCGACCCGGGCGCTCAAGGCGTGGGCCTCGGCGAGCCCGGGATCGAGTTCGATGGCACGGTCGAGGCAGGGGCGGGCCTCGTCGAGACGGGCGGCGGCGAGGTGGAGGCGGCCCAGGGCGTTCCATCCACGCGCGTCCCGGGGATGTTGGCGGGTCAACCGTTCGAGGTCGGCCCGCCCGCGTTCGGCGTCGCCGAGGGAGAGGTGCGCCTCGGCGCGCCGCAGGAGGGATTCCGGCAGGAGCGGTTCGGACTGCAGCGGCAAGCCCCCGCCCGACAGGAGATCGAGTCCTCCGAGCGCGAGGGCGACCTGGTCGGGGGCGTCCAGGGCCCGGGAGAAGGCCGCGATCGCTCCGGCGGGGTCGCCTTGCGCGAGGAGGATCCTGCCGCGCTGGTGATGGGCGGCGGACACGAAGGGGAACCGGGTCAGAAACGCGTCGAGGTGATGGATCGCCGTGTCGTAGTCGAATTCGGACCGGGCGGCTTCCGCAAGGGTCCAGTGCGGACCAAGGTCGTCGGGCTCGAGGGTGAGCGCGCGATTGGCCGCGTGTTTGGCGGCGCCCCAATTCGCCCGTTCCTGGTGGCAGAGGGCGGACTCCCGTTGGGCGGCGGCCTCGACTTCGGGGATGGCGAGAAGCTCGGCGAGGATCGGGAGGGCCTTCCCGGGATCGCCGGCGAGGCGCGCCTGGCCGGCCCGGGCGAGCCGTCCGGCGAGAGCGGACGGTTTGCGTTCGGCCACGCCGCGGAGCCGGTCGCCGGCCGCCGACCGGTCGAGCAGGACTTCCTCCTGAAAGCGGGCGACGGCGAAGGCCACCCGGGGATCTTCCGGCGCCAGGCGCGCGGCTTCGGCCAGGTCCCGCCAGGCGGAAGCGAAGTCCCCCTTGCGATAGTGTTCGACCCCCAGGGCCAGGCGCGCCGGCGCGTGGGCCGGGTCGATCGCCAGGGCATCCTGCAGTCCGGTCACGCGTTCGGCTCCGCGCAGCAGCAGGGCGTCGCGCGTGCGCTCCTCCGCCCGGCGGCGTCGCTCGGCGGCGGCGCGTTCCCGGTCGCGTTCCTGTTCGACCCGCGCGCGCTCCGCGCGGAGATGGACGGTGATTCCTCCGGTCGCGGCGAAGGCGAGCGCGACCACGCCGACGGCCACGCGGTGTTTCTTCGCCGAGCGATAGACCCGGGTCAGCGGACCCACCGGACGCGCCACGATCGGTTCGCCGTCGAGGAAACGCCGCAGGTCCTCGGCCAGGGCCGCCGCCGTGGCGTAACGCTGGGGCCGTTCCTTTTGAAGCGCCTTGAGGCAGATCGTCTCCACGTCCGCGTGGACGCGAGGGTTTCGCTTGCGGATCGGCTCGGGATCGGTGTGCAGCGTCTTGTAGAGCACCACGGCCGGCGACGGATCGCTGAACGGCGGACTCTGCGTGAGACATTCGTACAGCACGGCGCCGAGGGAGTAGACGTCGCTGCAGCCGTCGAGGAGATCGAGTTCCCCGTTGGCCTGCTCGGGCGACATGTACGACGGGGTTCCCATCACTTGTCCGCTGAAGGTCAGGCGCGTGCTCGAGTCGATCTCCTTCGCCAGGCCGAAATCGGTGAGGTAGGGCGTCCCGCGCCGGTCGAGCAGGATGTTGCTCGGCTTGATGTCCCGGTGCACGATCCCCTGTTCGTGGGCGTAGTGCAGGGCCTGGGCGATCGTGCGCACGAGATCGAGCGCATCGCGGACGCTGAGGTCGCCCCGGGCGACCCGGTCGGACAGCGAAGTCCCCTCCACGTAGTCCATGGTGAAGTAGTGCGCGCCGTCGGCCGAGCCGACGTCGTGAATGGCGACGATGTTGGTGTGCCGCAGGCTCGCGGCCGTGCGGACCTCGCGCTGGAAGCGGTGAATCGCGTCATCCTTCGAGCCGCTTCCCGGCGGCAGCACTTTCAGGGCGACGGTCCGGTTCGTGGCCGGATCGAGCGCCTTATATACGACCCCCATGCCCCCGCGACCGAGTTCGCCCAGGATGCGGTACTTCCCGATGGCGGACTCCCGGCCGTCCTCCGCGGAGGGCGGCGTCGCCCCTTCCGCGATCGTCATGCGAGTCGGCCGCTCGGACGCGATCGTCAGGGCATGGGCGTGGGTGGCCCCCGCCGGCGATTCCATGACCGTGAGGGCGGGATTGCTGCCGAGCCGCTCCAGGGTCGACAGTTGCTCCCGCGTGGCGATGCCGCGTTCGACCAGGAAGTCCGCCAGGGACCGTTCCGGCGGACCGCCGAGCCATTCGCGGACGAGCGCCCAGTACCGCTCCGCCGGCAGCAGGCCGGAGCGGACGCAGAGGGCGCCCAGGAGGACATCGTCGCGGGAGGGCATGGGAACGAGGCTACATGCCGGAAGCGGTGGGTGCAAGGGGAAGCGAGGAGGCGGCGCCGCGGTCCGGGGGAGGCGCCGGCGTTCCGCCGATCGCGGCCGACGCGCGGTGGGTCTCGCGCAGCTGCCCGCAGGCGGCGTCGATGTCCGCCCCCCTCCGGTCGCGGGGATGCGCCACGACGCCCGCGGCGCGCAGGCGACCGAGGAAGGCGTCGACGCGTTCCGGCGCGGGACGCCCGTACCCGCTTCCCGTCCGACCCGGCCCGACTTCGTTGTAGGGGATCAGGTTCACGTGCGCGCGGAACCCCCGCAATCGCTCCGCGAGCAGGTCGGCATGGCGATCGGAGTCGTTCACCCCCGCCAGCAGGCAGTACTCGAGGTTGACGATTCGCCGGCTCCGCTCCTGGTACCGCCGCGCCGCGGCGAGGATCGCCTCCACCGGGTACGCCCGGTTCATCGGCACCAGGCGGGCCCGGGTCTCGTCGTCGGGGGCGTGCAGGGAGAGGGCGAGGTGGACGTTCAGGTCCGCCTCCGCAAGCGCGTCGATCCCGGGCACGATGCCCACCGTCGAGATGGTGATCCGGCGGCGTCCGAGGGCGCCGGTTTCGCGGTCGGCGATGCGGCGCGAGGCCGCGACCACCGCGTCGAGGTTGTGCAGGGGCTCGCCCATCCCCATGAACACGATGGTTCGCAGCGCGCGAGCGGAAGCGGCCGCCTCGTGGCGCAGGTGGAGAAACTGCTCCACGATCTCGCCGGGGGTGAGGTTGCGCTCGAATCCCGCCCGCCCGGAGGCGCAGAAATCGCACGCCATCGCGCAACCGACCTGCGAAGAGAGGCAGCCGGCCGCCATTCCGGGGCGGTAACCCGGCATCAGCACGCTTTCCACCGCCGCCCCGTCGGGGAAGCCGACCAGGAGTTTCACGGTCCCGTCGCGGCTGCGGACCCGCCGCAGGATCGTCGAGCGCAGCAACGGCACGTCGGCGGACAAGCGCGCGGCCAGCGCCCGGCCGATCGGAAGCGATCCGGCCAGCAGTCGCCCGCCGGAACGCCAGTATTCGCGCAACACCGGCGCGGCATGCACGGGGTTCGCCCCCCAACCGGCGAAGAGCGCCTGCAGGGAGGGCAGATCATGATCGGACAGGGCCAACATGGCCGCGGATCGTAGCACGGACGTCGGGGTGAGGCAAGAGGGGAGGGGGGCGCGGGATCCGCAGGCGGCTCCGGCGGGACCTTCCGCCGCTTCCCGACCGCCTGACGAAGGATCCACTCGACCTGCGCGTTCACGCTGCTCAGGTCGTCCTTCGCCCACCCCTTGATCGCTTTCCAGACCCGTACCCTGCCATGACGGCGGCCTCGAAAGGGAATATCCGGCCCGGATTTTGGTAATCTGCTCGGTCAGGGAACCGTGACGGGTCTCAAGACGTCGAAGAGGCAGACCCGTTTCATGCGGAGGACTTATGCGCCAGCCGTTGCCGATCCTGAATCAGATCCGTGTCGCTTCCCCCTGCGGGGCCGCCTGGGATGGAATGACGGGGGATGAACGCGTTCGCCACTGCGCCGACTGCGACCGGAAGGTCTATCACCTGTCCGGCATGACCCGGGAGGCGGCCGAGGCGCTGCTGATGCAGCACGAAGGACGGCTGTGCGTCCGATTCTATCAACGGGCGGACGGGACGGTCCTGACCCAGGACTGTCGGGTGGGGGCGAGCCGGGCGCGAAAGCGAATGGCGTGGATCGCGGCGGCGGTGGCCGCGGTGCTTGGGGCGGTGGGCTTGGGGGCGGCCATGAATCGGGAGCAGATCGCGGAAAGCACGCGGGACTCGCGTCTCCGGCAGATCGAGCCGTTCCGTTCGATCTTGAACCGGCTGTTCCCCGTGTCGATGGGGAAATTCGTCATGGGCGAGGTCGCCGCACCGATGCCGGCCGGCGGGGGAAGCGGGTCCGGCGTCGCTCCGGGCGGCAGCGGCGGTTCGAAGGAGTGATGGGCGGCAAGGAGGGCGCAGCCGTGGGCGATTCTCGATCCCTGGTTCGGCAGATCCGCGTGGCCTCGCCCTGTCCTGCGGATTGGGCCCGCATGGCAGGGGATGAGCGGGTCCGCTTCTGCTCCGAGTGCCGGCTCCACGTCTACAATCTGTCCGTGATGACGGAAGGGGAGATCGAGGATCTCGTGCGGGAGAAGGACGGCCGGCTGTGCGTGCGGTTCTTTCGCCGCGCGGACGGGACGGTGTTGACCGGGGATTGCCCGGTCGGCCGGAGTGCCGCGAGGCGGCGGTTGGCGTGGATCTCGGCCGGCGTGGCGGCGGTCCTGGGGGCGATCGGGGGACTCGGCTTCGCGCAGCGGGACCGGATTGCCCTCGGCACGCGGGACTCGCGCCTGCGGAGGGTCGAGCCGTTCCGCTCGGTGCTGAACTGGCTGTTCCCGGTGCCGTTCGGAGGCGCCGAGGTGGGGAAACTGATGATGCCCCGGATCGCTCCACCAGCCGGCGAGCCGGGCGGGAATTCCGAAAAGTAGCAGGCTCCGTGCCCGCCTACTGGACAGCCTCCAGGACCACTTTCAGCTCGGTCCGCCCGCCGTCCCGATAGACGCCCACCTTGACGCTCTCACCGATCTGCCGCCCCTCCAGGGCCAGGTAGAGGTCGTTGACGTCCTTCAGAGGCTTGCCCGCCAGGTCGAGCAGGATATCCCCCAGCAGGAGGCGTCCCTGGGCGGTGCGTCGGGTCGGCCGCAGGCCGGCCCGTTCGGCTTCGCTGCCTCCGACCACCTGGATGACGAGGACGCCGCGCTGGATGCCCAGCCGGCGCGCCAGGGAATCCTCCGCCACGCGGATCCCGAGCCCCGGCCGGATCACCTTCCCGTGGAGGATGAGCTGCGGGACGATGCGGCGGACGGTGTCGACGGGAAGGGCGAAGCCGATTCCCGCCGATGCCCCGGACGGGCTGTAGATCGCGGTGTTCACCCCGATCAACCGACCGGCGCTGTCGAGCAGCGGTCCCCCGGAATTTCCCGGATTCACGGCCGCATCGGTCTGGATCATGCCCTGGATCGGCCGGCGGGACACCGACTCGATTTCGCGTTCGAGCGCGCTCACGATCCCGGTCGTGAGGGTCTGGTCGAGCCCGAACGGGTTGCCGATGGCGAACGCTTTCTGGCCCACCAGGAGATCGGCGGAAGTGCCCAGGTCGATCGGGCGCAGACGATCGGCATCGACCTCGATGCGCAGCACGGCCAGGTCGTAGTCCGGAGCGAGGCCGACGACTTCGGCGTCCCACGTGGACTGATCCGAGAGGGTGACCAGGGCCTTGTCGCCTCCCTGGATGACATGGAAGTTGGTGACCACGTGACCGCGGGCGTCCCACACGAACCCCGATCCGGTCCCCTCCGGGATCTGGGTGATGTTGCGCGAGAAGAAGTCGCGTCGCACGGCGATGCGCGTGATGTGGACGACGCTGGGGGAGCAGCGGCGGAACAGATCGACGGTGGCGCGCTCGTCGGGTTCCAGCGCGGCGCGTGGAGTGATGACCCGCTCTTCTCCGTTTGCGGGGGAGAGGAGTTCCCCCCGTTCCCAGAGGCGCCCGGCCCAGAGGCCGAAGGCGACGGAACCGGCGACCACCGGCCAGAGCCAGATCGACCGCCGTGGGGGGGAGGCTGCGGTTGCGTGGTTCATGGATCCACCTCGCGGGGTAGGCCCACCCCGCGGGGATCCGCTGCAGGGGGCGCGGGGTCGGTCGGGCAGCGTCCTTGACTCGATTCCAAAGCCCATGCTACCCTTTTTTTGGCATTTGTCACTTCTCGCTTCGGCCCCCTCCGCGCGGAATCCGCCGTCGGACATTCCCGAAAGAGAGGTTCCGGTTCGGCGAGGTCGGTCGTGCGGCCGCGCCCTCGTGGGTGGGTCGGGCCGCGGCGGAATTCGCGATGGGCGTGACGCGGCCTGGGATCCGGATTTGCGGAGCGGCGGCATGAAAACGGGGGAGGGGGATCGGCCGCCGGCGGGGGATCCGCCCCCTCGGCCCGACCGCCGGTTGCCCGAGGGGGAGGGGAAGACTTCGCAGCACTCCCCCCCGATCGCCCCGGAGCCGCTTGGACCCGACGGCGCCCTCGACGGAACCGTCGGGGCGACCCTCCTGCACGGCGGGGTCCCCCGTGCCGACGTCGCGGCGGGAACGGTTGCGGAGGGCTCGTCTTCTGCCACGGTCCTGCGACCGGCGAACCCGCAGGCCGCCGAGGCGGGGACGGTGCTCGCAACGCCCGGCTCCGCGCTTCCGCGCGATCGCGCGACCCTGCTCCGCGGAGGGCCGCCCGGCTCCGCAGACGCCGAGACCGGCTCGCCCCGGGTGCGCATCGGTCCATACGAAGTCCTGTCGAAACTCGGAGAGGGTGCGATGGGGGTGGTCTACCTGGCGCGCCAGGTGGACCTGAATCGTACGGTCGCCCTCAAAGTACTGCACGCGCGGGGGGACAAGGACCAACTCGCGCAACGGTTCTTGCGCGAGGCCCAGGCGGCCGCGCGCTTGCATCATCCCGGCATCGTCGCCGTGCACGAGGTCGGTCGCGACGGCGATCTCCATTACTTCTCCATGGACTACGTCCTCGGCCAGACCCTCGGCGACCTGATCGAGTCCGGGCCGTTGACGCCGCGCCGCGCCCTGGAGTTGGTGGAGACCCTCGCCCGCACGCTTTCCTACGCCCATGCGGAGGGGATCATCCACCGCGACTTGAAACCCGCGAACATCCTGGTGACCGGGGACGGGAGGCCGTTGCTCGCGGACTTCGGACTCGCCAAGGACCTCAGTCGCGAATCGATGCTGACGCAGGAGGGGATGACCCTCGGCACGCCCGCCTACATGCCGCCGGAGCAGGCGATGGGACGCGTGGGGGAGATGGACGCGCGCAGCGACGTCTACTCTCTCGGGGCGGTGCTCTATCACTTGCTGACCGGCCGTCCTCCCTTCACGGGGGACAACCCGTTCGAGGTGGTGAAGCAGGTGGTCGAGGCCCAGCCCCCCCCTGTGCGGATGCTGGCCTCCGAGGTGAACCGGGACATCGAGACGTTGTGCATGAAGTGCCTCGAGAAGGACCGCTCGCGTCGCTATGCCAGCGCGGAGGCATTGGCCGAAGACGTGCACCGGTTCCTGGAAGGGCAGCCGATTTCGGCCCGCCCTCCTTCGGTCGCGGGCCGGATCGTGCGCGCGGCGCGTCGGAACCTGGGTCTCACGCTGGCGGCCGCGGCCGTGCTCCTGGTCCTCGGGGTCTCCACGCTCGTCCTGCTCGCCATCGGACGGCGGGCGGAGGAGCGGACCGCCCGCGAGCGCGCGGCGAGCGAACGCGCCTCGCGGCAGACCCTCGATGCGCTCGACCGGCTGAAAGCCGCGGGATCGCGACTGCCCGCGGAGCGGCGGCGGCTGGTCGAGGAGGTTCGGGCCTCCCTCGATCAGGTGTTGTCCGACAGTCCGCGGGCGCGCAGCGCCCGCCTCGCACGCGCCCGCCTGGCCGAACAGTCCGGACACTTCCACGACGCGGTGTCCGACCTGACGTTCCTCCACGAGGAAACCCCGGGAGATCCGCTGATCCAGTACCGGATCCAGGCTCTCTACGACCATGTGCGGATCGCGCAGCTCGACGGCGCGTTACGGGAGTTCCACCGCCGCGTGGCGGAGTGCATCCGTCTCCTCCAGGAGTCCGGAGGGCCGCCGTACGCGGGGTACTCCCGGCTGCGGTCCCATCTCGCCGTGGGCCGGACCCGCGAGGCCCTCGCCGAAGCCGCCGTCTCGCTCGATGCGGCGGACGGCTCCCTCGACCGCCTGCAGTTGTCCGTCCTCGTCGGGCTGGTCGATCCGGAAGCGGAGCCGCTACGTCTCCTTCGACGGCTCGAGGAGTGGATCCGGCGGGATCCTTGCGATCCGCTGCCTCTCCGACTGCGCGCGCGGCTGTTGGCCGGGATCGATCGGAACGAGGAGGCCTTCCGGGATCTCGAATCCATCCTGCAACTCACCGCCCATCGGGTGCGTTCCGACTTTCGTTTGCTGATTCGGGTTTCGGAGGACTTGTTCCGGGGCCGGGACGATCCCCGGCTTCGCGCCCTGCTCGAGGAGGCGGTGCGGGAAGTGTCGGATGCGAGCGAGGCCTGGTTCGCGTTCGCCGAGTTCCATCGAAAGGCCGGACGGCTCGACGAAGCGGCGGCGGCGCTTCAGCGGGCGCGGGAGAAGGGGCGCGCGCCGTACCTGGTGGCGAGCGCCGAATTCGAGGTGCGGTATGCCGCTCACGGCGCCGATGCGGCGCATCGCTTTCTGGAAGAGTTGATGAAGGAGCGGCCGCCGGGGGAGGAGGTGCGTGTCTCAGGAGGGTCGGTGATCGACTCGATGGTCGAGGCGCTGATCCGGCGCAAGGAATTCGCGCTCGCCGGAGAGATGCTGGAGATCGCGCGGGCGGCCGCTCCGGCGGATGCCAAGATCCTGGAACTCCGCGCAGATCTGGAATTCGCCCGCGGACAGAACGAGGAGGCGGTCCGACGGTACGACGAGGCGCTTGCAGCGGCGGAACCGCCGGACGCCTCCATGATCGCGCGCCGGGCCCGGGCGCTGGGGCGGATGCGTCGCTACGGCGAGGCGGCCGCGGGACTCCGGGAGGCGGTCCGTCTCAATCCCACGAACCGTTCCTTTCGCTCCCACTACGCCCGCTTCCTGCTGTTCAGCGGCGATCTTCGCGGCACCCTGGACCAGATCACCGAGGTGCTCTATCTGACCCCGCTGGCGGAGGCGGAACGGGACGTGGAGGCGCTCATCCAGGGGGATTTTGATCGCTTCACGTCGCGTGACCGGCCGGAAGGCGGCGATCGCACGCGCGCGGACACCGAGCGTCTGCTGGCCCAGTCCGCGATGCGGCCGCTGCTGGCGCCGTTGATGCGTCGCCTCGTCCAGCGCGGGCAGGGCGCGATGAAGGTTTCGGATCACGAGCGGGCGGAGCGATGCTTCTCGGCGGCCATGATCTGCCAGCCGACGGCGCCCGAGCCGTATGTCGGACTGGCCCGGCTCTACGCGGAAACCGGGGCCGGCATGGGGGCGATCCTGGCGATCGAGCGCGCCGCGGAACTCGGCTTTCGCGACTTCGCCGGACTGTCCGAGCAGACCTGGTTCCAGGGTTTGACCGCCTATCCCCGCGTTCGGCGCCTGGTCGATTCGAACGGGGGGGAAGGGAAGTGAACCGCCCATTCGAACCGCGGGGCGGGGAACCGCAGTCACCGGCCGGCGCGGGTGCGGCGACTCCGTCCGCCCAGACCCCGCCGGCAGGTTCCGCGCCGGGCGTGGTCCCGTCGGAAGCCGCGACGCGGCGTCCGGAAGACGGAAGCGCGGCGCAGACGAACACCTCCGGGGAGAGCGCCGAGGAACGGGCGACTACGGTGCGCGTCGGTCCGGAAAGAGCCGGGATCGATGCAGGCGGAGAGACCGTCCTGGCGGGGGTTCCCGCGGTTTCGCGCGCGATGGCCCCGTCCCCGCCGCGCTCGCGAATCGGTCCCTACGAGGTGCTCGAAGAACTGGGGTACGGGGCCTCGGGCGTGGTCTACCTCGCACGGCAGGTGGACCTCGATCGTACGGTTGCGCTCAAGGTGCTTCGCCGGGAGGGGGGGGAGGACGCGGAGCGGATCCAGCGTTTCCTTCGCGAGGCGCAGTCGGCCGCAAGGCTCCAACACCCGAACATCGTCCCGATTCACGAGGTCGGACGCGAGGAGGATCTCTACTACTACTCCATGGAATTCGTCCGCGGGATGACGCTGGAGCGGTTGTGCGCCGGCGGACCCGCGACCCCCCGTCGGGCGCTGCAGATCGTCCTGGAAGTCGCACGCGCGCTCGAGTACTCCCATGCGCAAGGGATCATCCACCGCGACCTCAAGCCGCAGAACATCCTGATCCCGGAGGACGGCCGGCCCCGCGTGACCGACTTCGGGCTGGCGCGGGATCTTCACCGTGACTCCGCGCTCACGCAGGAGGGGACCATGCTGGGTACCCCCTCCTACATGCCGCCGGAGCAGGCTTTGGGCCGGCTGACCTCCATCGACGAGCGCAGCGACGTGTACTCCCTTGGGGCGGTCCTGTATTTCCTCCTCGCCGGTCGCCCGCCCTTCGAAGGGATCACCCCGTTCGAAGTCGTGACCCGAGTCCTGCACGACCCGCCGCTCCCCCTCCGGCAGTGGGTGCCGGCGGTCCACCCCGACATCGAGACGATCAGTTTCAAGTGCATGGAGAAAGAGCCGGAGCGGCGCTATCCGACGATGACCGCCCTGGTCACGGAAGTCGAACGGTTCCTGGACGGACTGCCGATTTCCGCCCGGCCGCCCTCCCTGTCGGAGCGCGTCCTGCGCACGGCACGGCGCCACCGGATCGCCACCTTCGCTTCGCTCATCGCGGTCTTCGCCGTCTCCGCGTCGGTCCTCTGGTCGGCCTGGGTCTCGCTGGAACACGAAGAGCGGGGCCGGCGCGAACAGGTCCTGTTCCAGCAGGCGACCCGGATCTTTCAGGTCCTGCTCGACCAGCAGGCGGCGTGCGAGCGGGAGGCGCCGGAGCGATTCGCCGCATGCGCATCGCGGGTGCGCGACGAACTGCAGGAGGTGCTTTCCCTTCGGCCCGACTACCGGGAAGCGCGCCTGCGCCGTGCCGACCTGAGCCGGACGCTCGGCCAGTTGGATGCCGCGGCGCGGGACTATGACGCATTGATGGTGCTGGATCCCGATTCGGTGGAGCTGATGTATCGCTACCAGGCCCTGGGGGATGCCGCCCTCGACGACGGTCTGGCCGACACGCACCGGGGCCTGGTGGAAACCGCTCAGCGGCTTGCCCGTACCCTCCAGACGCTGGAGTCCGGAGACTACGGTCGGGCGTCCCGGTTGCGTCTCGCCCTGCGTCAGGGGGACATTGCCGCGGCGCTTTCGTTGTCGCGCGACCTGATGACCCGGCACGGCGATCGCCCGGAAATCCTCACGTTGCACGCCGAGGCGCTGCTGGCGGCCGGCGGGACGAGCCTGCTCGAGGCTTTGAGCGCGGCCGACGCGGCGCTCCAGGCGCGTCCGCGGGCGCAGGTCCAGTACCGGCTTCGCGGCCGGATTCTGCTTTCACTTCGTCGGGTGGAGGAGGCGATCGCCGATTTCTGGACCTGCGTGCGACTCCGGCCGGAGCCGCTGCGGGTCGATCTGGAGCGGCTCTGTCGCGCCTACCGATCCTCCCACGATCCCGGCGAGACCGGATACCGGGCCGCGCTCGAGCGTCTGGTCTCGGTCCATCCGCAGGCCGCCAGCGGCTGGACCTGGCTGGCGCGCCTGGAACTGGACCGGGGAGACCTGGACCGCGCCGCGATTGCGGTGGAGAGGGCGCACGCGCTGACGCCCGGGGACCCGGCGGTGTGGGCGGAGCGGATCCGGCTCGAAGTCCACCGGGCGGGGGTGCCGGCGGCCGTGGAAATCCTGCTCGAGCGGATCGAGCGCGCGGATCGGAACTGGATCGCCGATGCTTCGGTGGAATCGCTGGCCCGCCTCAGCCGCGGTCTGATCGAGGCGGGGTTGCGCCCGCGTGCGGCGGAGGTGGCGGCGGAAATCGCCCGGAAGCGTCCGGAGGAGGCGGAGTTGCGGGCCGCCGACGCGTTCGCGGCGTTGGCCATCGGCAACACCCGACAGGCGCTTGCGGCGTTCGACGCGGCGCTGGCCCTGCGCGCGTCGGAGCCCGGGTGGCTGCGCGGGCGCGCCCGCGCGCTGTTCTGGCTGGAACGGGCGGACGAGGGCCTCGATTCGCTGGTCTCCGCCGTCGGGCTGGATCCGGGGGACGCCGAGGCTCTCCTCGAACTCGCTCTCCTCCATGAGTATCGCGGTCGCGAAGAGGCGGCGTCGGAATCGCTTCGCGCGGCCGCGCTGGCCGTTCCGCTCCGGCGTCTGGGAGACCGTTGGCGCTCCTGGCGGGAGGGAGCGACGTCGAGTTCGATCCCCGAACCGTCGTCGCAGGATGCGCGGGACCGCCGCATGGCGCTCTTCGCCTCGGTCTCGCCGCGAGCCGCGCGATCCCTCTGCGATGAGGGGTCGCGGGCCCTGCGCGCGGGGCTGGACGCAAGGGCGGAAGCGTGCTTCGGGGCGGCGACCGTCGTCGAGCCGGACAACCCGGAAGTCTATCTCGGATTGACCCGGGCGCACTCCCGCCGGGGCGCGTGGATCCCGGCCATCCTCGCCCTCGAGCGAGCGCTCGATCTCGGGGTGTCGGGCCGGGAGTCTCTGGCCGAGGATCCCGATTTGCGGGCGCTGATGGAATTCCCCCGCGTGCGGGAAGCCCTCGAACCCCGTTGAGCCGCGGGCGGGCGATCGGACGTGCGCCGATCCCCCCGGCGACGCGCCCGATCACTTTACCGGCTTGCCGTCGCCCCACGCCTGCATGGCTTGTTGCAGCGTCATGAGGTTGATCCCGTACGCCTCCGCCGTGTGACGCTGAATCGGGTCGTTGATCCAACCGCAGCGCGGGCAGGTGTCGAAAGGTTCCTCGAACGCGGGTTCGAGCGTGCACACGGGGCAGGCGCTGGGAGATTTCGCGCACTCTACGCGGATGCAGTCGCCGGCGTCGATCAGGACCCGCAGGTTGCTGCGGACGATGTTGCGGCCCCAGCGCCATCCGCAGCGGACGAGGTGGGATTCGACGAAGTGGTCGATTTCGGCGTTGGCTGATTGATACGCCCGACTGGAGGGAAACGCCTCCTCTCCCTCCCAGGAGAAGGTGAACTCGACCCAGTTTTGCGTGGGCGGCGGGGGAGCGCCGTGTCCGGACGTGATGTCTTCCATGGCGCCGCGCCCGAGCGCGTCGACCTCGTCCGCGGTCAGGGGCGTTCCCGACTCGATCCGGCGCAGAGTCAATCGGCCGTCGGCCACGAAGCCTGCCATCGCCTTGTGGCGCGCGGCGACCTCGGCCCGCTGCCAGTCTTTCAGGCACTGCAGGCAGTAGCGCGACGCCGTGCCGCGGAAGACCTCGCCGGATTGCATCCGCTCCTCGGGCGGAATGGCCTGTCCCTCGTAGAACGTGTCGGTGGGTCCAAGCGGCCCCGCCCGGAAGGTCACCTCGAAGCGATTCTCCACGCCGCATCGCTTGCACGAGAGTTGCGCGAAGACTCGACGATAGGCATCCATCCGAGGTCCTCCTCCGGGGTGGTCGACCGGGAATCGCCGGCCGGTGCGGGCATTCTACGCGGGAAGGCCGGGGGCTGCAACCGATCCCGGAGGATCCGGGACCGGCGTGTCGTGGAGCGACTGAAGCTCCCAGTAGCGACGGTACAATTCGTTCTCCGCGTGCAACCGGTCATGCCGCCCCGCGCCGACGATGCGCCCGTTCTCGAGCACGAGAATTCGATTCGCGCGCCGCGCGGTGGCCAACCGGTGGGCGATCACCAAGGTGGTGCGACCGGTCAGGAGGGCCGAGAGCGCCATTTGCACGACTTCCTCCGATTCCGGATCGAGGGAACTCGTCGCCTCGTCCAGCAGGAGGATCGCAGGATCCTTGAGGAAGGCCCGGGCGATAGCGATCCGCTGGCGCTGGCCCGCCGAGAGTTTCACGCCGCGTTCCCCCACGATCTCCGCGTAGCCGCGCGGCAGGGCGCGGATGAATCCGTCGGCTCCCGCCTGCTCCGCCGCTTTCCGGATCTGCTCGGGGGTCGCATCGAGTCGCCCGTACCGGAGGTTCTCCTCCACCGTACCGCTGAACAGGAAGATTTCCTGCGGCACGACCGCGATCGCGCGGCGCAGGTCCGCGAGGCGGAGGGCGCGCACGTCCACGCCGTCGATCTCGACCGCCCCCCGGGTTGCGTCATGGAAGCGGAGCAGCAACGAAAAGAGCGTGCTCTTCCCCGCCCCGCTGGGACCTACCAGGCCCACCATCTCGCCCGCTTCGACCTCGAAATCGATCTCCTGGAGGGCGAGTCGGTCGCCGGCCGACGGATAGCGGAAGTCCATGCCGCGAAAGGTCACGCGTCCGGTCGGCCGCCCGAGCGGCCTCGCGTCCGGGGCGTCCCGGATCGTCGGCACCGTATTGAGCATCTCGAAAACGCGCGCGCTCGCCCCGCGGAGCTCGCGGAAGCCGGCGTACAGGCCCCCGAGCGTGCCGACCGAACCGGCGATGGCGAAGGTGTAAAGAAGAAAGGAAGTCAGCTCCCCGGGCGTCAGCTCCTTCCGCAGGATCAGACGCCCGCCATACCAGAGCACCAGCCCGAACGCGCTGAACCCGGCAAAATTCATCAGGCCGACGAAGGCCCCCACCACCCGCGCATTGCGGAGCTGCAGACCCAGCAGCGCGGCGACCCGTTCCCCGTAGCGGAGCGATTCGTGCCCCTGCCGGTCGAACGCCTGGACGGTGCGCACTCCGGCGAGCACCTCCTCCGCCACCGACGAGGTTTCGGCCAGCCGATCCTGAACCTCGGTGGAGAGGCGTTCCACCCGCGACCCGTACGCCACGGCGAGGAGGACGACCGGAGGCACCACGGCGAGGGCCACCACGGTCAGCTTGGTGTGGAGAATGAGGAGAAGGACCAGGGTCCCCGCGAACGTGAAGACGGCCTGGATGCCGTTGGGAATCTGCTCGGAGAGGGAGCCTTGCAGGACCGCCAGGTCGGTGCCGAGCCGGGAAAGGAGTTCGCCGACCCGGCGGGACTCATAGAAGTCGGGGGAGAGGTCGACCAGGTGGCGGAAGAGACGCGTGCGCAGGTCGTGCAGCATGCGGGCGCCGGTCGAGCGCACGAGGTAGAGTTCGGCATAGCCGAGCAGCCCGAGGACGGCGAACAGGCCGATCAGGGACAGGACGATGGTGTTGAGCCGCTCCAGGCTCTGCTCGAGGAGGGCGGCATCGACGACCATTCCGGCGATGCGGGGGGCGATCAGCCCGGCCCCGGCGCCGAGGAGCATCACGCCGGTGGCGAGGAGGAGCCGGGCAAGGTACGGGCGCGCCACGCCGTAGAGTTGACCCAACCGGGGGCGGGGCGGCTCGGGGACGGGATCGGGCTGCATGAGGGCGGAGATTCCAGGGGGCCATGCGGGGTGGAGTCAACGCAGAATCGGGGTCGGCGGGTCCATTCGAACGGCCTACGGCGGCGATCCCGGCCTTCCCGGGGTGGGGACCGAGCCCGGCGGCACCGTGCGCTGGATGCGCGCATGCTCCTCGCTGGACACGATCCGTCCGGTGTCGATCAGGAGGATCATCTCCTCGCCGATCCGCACGACGCCGCGGAAGTATTCGGCCAGGGCCGCCGCCATCGCCGCGGCGGGCGGCTGGACTTCGGAGTCGTTCACGCGGACGATCTGATGGACTTCGTCCACGAGCAGCCCGACGGTGTCGTTGCCGAGGGTGGTCAGGACGATGCGCGTCCGGTCCGTCGGTTCCGCCGCGGCGACTCCGAAGCGCGCGCGGACGGAAATGACGGGAACGATGTGACCGCGCCAGTGAATGACTCCGGCCAGGTACTCGGGCGCGGCGGGGAGTCGGTGGATCGGGGTGCGCGGGAGCACCTCGACGACGGAGAGGATGTCGACGCCGAGTCGCATGTCGTGCACGCGAAAGGTGATCAGGCGAATTTGCGGCATGACGGATATCCTATTGAGTGCGGCGGGCTTGCCGGAGGTGTCGATCGGTGCGCCGGATCCCGCGCTCGAGTTCCCGCGCGAGGGCGTCCAGCGGCACGACTTGATCGGCGACGCCGAGGTCGGCGGCGGCCTTGGGCATGGCGGCCATGACGCTGGAGGCTTCGTCCTGGGCCAGTGTCCGTCCGCCGGCGCGCCGGACGGCGCGCAACCCGAGGATGCCGTCGCGGCCCATGCCGGTGAGCAGGAGACCGATGACCCCCTCGCCGCAGGAGCGCGCGGCGGAGATCATCGCCAGATCGATGGACGGCACGAAGCGGGCGCGCGGATTCGGGGCGAAGAGGTGGAGTCGCCCGCGCGGTGCGAACTCCACGTGACACCCACCGGGCACGAGGATGACCCGTCCCGGTACGGGAACGTCGCCGGCGGTCGCCTCCCGCACGGTCATGGGGGCCGTCCGGTCGAGACTCTCCGCCAGGGCGGGCGTGAATCCGGCGGGCATATGCTGCACCACAATGATCGTGGCGGGGAGGTCCCCGGGAAGGCCGGAGAGAAGCGCCTGGAGCGTGGAGGGCCCCCCGGTGGATACCCCGATGATTACGAGGGGCGGATCGGCCGGCGCCGGAGCCGGGCGTCGCAGGGTGGCCGTGCGGGCGGGAGCCCGTCCCCGGAAGGCCCGCTCGATCCGCTCCAGGACGTCGCTCTCCCGGCGGAGACGGAGGGGATCGGCCTGCGCGCCCGCCGGGGACTCGGCGAAATCCGTAGCCCCTTCGCCGAGCGCCTCGATCACGACTTCCGGCCCGCCGCACACATAGTCCGCCATCACCAGGATGGGCAAGGTCACGGCCGAGCGCGCCTCCGCCGTCGCCCGCTTCGCCTCGTGCCCGAGTCGGTCGGCATCGAGCAGGAGCAGGTCGGGGCGATCGGCCAGAATCTGATCCCGCAGCGGGCGGTCGGACCGCGATTCGGCGAGTTCGACCCGCGCGCGCCAGCCCGGAATCCCTTCCAGGGACCGGATGGTTGCCGGCTCGGCGCGGTGCAGCAGGACGCGACGCTTCATCGACTCACAGGCGCAGGTTGTTGCGGATCAGGTTCAGGAAGGTTTCGCGGTTGAAGGGTTTCACCAGGTAGTCGTCCGCCCCCGCATCGAAGCCGCGGATGCGATCCATCTTCTCCGCCTTCGTCGAGACGAGGAGGATCGGCGTGTGCCGGTATTGGGGCAGCTTGCGCAGACTCTTGACCAGTTCGTACCCGTCCATGTGCGGCATGTTGATGTCGCTGCTGACCAGGTCGAAGGTCTGATGCTGGGCGATCTCGAGGCCCTGCTGTCCGTCCTCCGCCTCGACGACCTGATACCCCGCGTCCAGGAGGTACTCCTTCATCTTTGCGCGGATCGACTTGGAGTCCTCGACCAGCAGGACGGACACCTTGGCGGGCGCCTCCGCCTCTTCTTCCGGCCCCACGGGGTCGGGGTCGGCGGGAGAGAGTTCCTGCCGCTTCCGGCCGGACGAGGACGATTCCACGTATTCGAGGATGTCGTACGGGTCGAGGATCAGAACGGCCCGTCCGTCCCCGAGGATCGTGGACCCCAGGGTGCAGCGGACGGAGCGCAGCAGGGCCCCCAGGCTCTTGATCACGATCTCCTGCCGGCCGAGAAGCCGGTCGACCGCGATCCCGAGTCGGCGCCGTTCGTCCCCGATCACCACGAGCGGCACCGAGAGGCGTTCCTCCCAGGCGGTGCCCTCGATTCCGAGGATGTCGTCCAGCCAGCGGAGGAAGAGCGTCTCCCCGCGGCAATTGATCATCTGCCGGTTCCCGACCGTCCTGATATCGCGCGGTTCGATCGTGATCATCTCGCGGACGGACGTGAGCGGCACCGCGAAAACTTCGTTGTTCTTCATGACCAGAATGGCGTTGATGATCGCCAGGGTCAGGGGCAGGCGCACTCGGACGCAGGTTCCCGTGCCGACGCCGGTTTCCACGAAGATGGATCCCTTGAGCGTGGCGATGGCGTCCCGGACCACGTCCATGCCGACGCCGCGGCCCGACAGGTCGGTGATGGACGACGCCGTCGAGAAGCCGGGTTTGAAGATGAGGTCGATCGCCTGGGCATCCGTCAGCGCCGCGGCTTCCTCCGGGCGCAGGATGCCCCGGTCGATCGCCACTTTGCGGACCCGGACCGGATCGATGCCGCGCCCGTCGTCCCGGACCTCGATGTGGACGTCCCCGCCCTTGTGATCGGCGGAAAGCAGGATCGTCCCGATGGCGGGCTTCCCGGCCCGCTTCCGTTCCTCCGGGCTCTCGATGCCGTGGTCCAGGGAGTTGCGCACGATGTGCATGAGCGGCTCGCTGATCATGTCGACGAGCAGCTTGTCGAGCTCCGTCTCGCTGCCCGACATGGCGACCTCCACCTCCTTGCCGAGTTTCCGGCACTGGTCCCGGACCATGCGCGGGAACTTGCTGAACAGTTGGGAGATGGGCACCATGCGGACCTTCATGACCTCGTTCTGGAGCTGTTCCGAGATGAACCCCATGTGGTCCAGGGACTCCTCGAGTTCGCGGATGAGTTCTTCGAAGGCGCGACTGACGCGGTCGAGGTCGTCGCGGAGGTCGGACACCCGGTCGCGCAGGTCGGTATGGGCGAGGTTCGGCCGGAAGCGCTCGACCATGTCCGCGACCTCCTGGCGGACGCGGGTCCAGTCCGGGCGGTCGGAGGCGGCAAGGGAGTGTTTCCAGATCAGGGAGTCGATCTCGGAGGAGAGCGCGGAGATGCGCTGCTCTTCGCCTCGAGTGCGACCGGTGGCTTCGAGCTCGTCCTTGACGCGGAGGAGCTCCCCGCGCAGCGTGTGGAGGTTTCGCATGGACGACGAGAAGCGGGTCTTGCCGATCACCAGTTCGCCGACCTGGTTCATCAGGGCATCGAGCTTGTTGAGGCCCACGCGCAGGATGCGGTCCTCCGGGCGGTGGGCGACCAGGGTCTCCTGGGCCGGCGCGGTTGCGGAGCGGCTGCCGTCGGCGGCGGGCGCGGCGAGCGGGAGGGGGGCGGCGCGCGAACCGTCGTGCGGAACCGGATCGGCGGCCCCCGCGGCCGGGGCCGCCGAGGCGCGGGTTTGCGGCGGCGGCGGGGGAGCGGGTGGGGCCCCGACCGGCGCGCGGGGGGCGGGTGCCGTCGGTCCGGGCAGGGAAGGGGATTCCGCATTCACCGGCGCGGGGGAGACGGGGGGAGCCGTCGCCGGCGGCGGCGGAGTCGTGTTCGGGGCGGGGGGAGGGGCCTCGACGCGGGGAGGATCGGCCGGCGGCCGTGCGGGCGCGCCCTCGTCCTGCCGACGGTTCCGCTCCTGGACCAGCAATTCCAGGATCGGAGTGATGTCCGTGGCGACCGGCGTGCGTGCCTGCATGTGCGGCAGGATCCCCTCGCGGATCGTATCGACGGACTTGAGCAGGACGTCGATCAGCGGGGCATTCGGCTCGCGCTTCCCCTTGCGGAGTTCTTCGAGCAGATTCTCCATCTCGCGGGCGATCATCGTGAGCTTGTTGATCACGATGACGTGCGACAGCCCTTTCAGGTTGTGCGCGGCGCGAAAGCAGCGATTGACGATGTCGCTCGAAGCGCCGCCCTTTTCCATCGTGAGCAGGTCGCGGCTGAGAATCTCGAGGTTTTCGCCGGTCTCGTCGACGACCGAGCCCAGGAGGTCGGCGAACTCACCGGGGTTCCAGGCTTCGACTTCGCGCGCCTGGCGGCGTGCGGTGTCATCCAGGGAGTGGCTCATCGCTCCAGCGCCTCCCGGGCCCGCGGCACCGAATCGTGCACCTCCAGGTTCGCGCGCGCGCCTTCCCGGTCGAGCCAGCGGCGCACGGAGGGCGTTGCGGAGACGAAGCAGGGTCGTCCGCCCTGTTCCTGGACGAAGCGCGCCGCGCGGCAGAGCAGGCGCAGCCCGGCGGCGTCGAGAAACGAGACGCGCGACAAGTCGAAGATCACGCTGGTCGGCCGACCCGGCTCGAGATTCGCGAGATCCCGGCGGAGCGCCTCCTGGAGGCGGTCGGCGTGGGCGTCGTCGACGGAGCCTTCGAGGGCGAGGACGAGGATGTCCGGCGTTCGGGGGGACGGCATCGCCTCGCCGCGCCGTCCGAGGGGTCGCCAATGTCCGGAGCCGACCGGAGAGGGGAGCGTGACCGGGGTCAACCGCCGCGGGACGCGAATCTCGCCGCGCGAAGCCGGGCGCGCGCTCTGCGGAGCGCGGCGCCGGAAGGCGAAGGTGCGATCGTACCAGACGCGTTCGAACAGGTCCGCGAAGTCGCTCAGCGTTTCGCTCGGGCCGACGAAGATCACGCCGTCCGCGCTGAGCGCCCGGTGCGCGGCCCGCACCACGGCCGACCTCACCTCGGGCGGAAAGTAGATCAGGACGTTGCGGCAGATCAGCACGTCGACGTCCGTCGGAAACGGGTCCCCGGTCAGGTTGTGCAGCCGGAACTGCACGCGGGAGCGCACTTCCTCCCGGACGCGCGAGCCCTGCCCGTCCGGCACGAAGTACCGCGCGAGGAGTTCCGGCGGGACCGTTCGCAAGACCCGGCCGGAGTAGATCCCCGAGCGCGCCTCTTCCAGCGCCCGTCCGCTGATGTCGGAAGCCAGCAGGGTGAAGCGATCCGCGGCTTCGCTTTCCAGGAGCGTGATGGCCGTCGAATACGCCTCCGGCCCGGTCGCGCACCCGGCGCTCCAGACCGACAGAGGACGTCCCGACTTCTGGAACGTCGGCCGTTCCCGCAGCGCCGGGACCACCCGATCGCGCAGCGCGGCGAAGTGCGCCGGGGTGCGGAAGAAGAACGTCTCCTGGACGAGCACCCCCTCGACCAGCTCGCGAAACTCCCCGCCGGTATCGGTCTCGATCCGTTCCAGATAGTCCGCGGGGCGGGACGCGCCCGCGGCGGCCATTCGTTCGGCCAGATGCCGTTCCAGCGAGGGACGCTGCTCCGCGCGCAGCACGAACCCGCAGCGGTCGTGCACCAGTCGCGCGATCCGCTCGAATTGCGCGTCGGTCAGGCTAGCCCGTGGACCGCTCATTGGCCGCCCCGCTCGTGCCGGTCAGCACCTTGAACTGCTTGGCGCGCGACTCCAGACCCACCGCCAGGTCGCGCAGGTTGTTCCCTTGTCGCACCGCCTCGTCGGTCGCCTTCACCGTTTCCTTGGCGATGGTCAGGATCTCTCCCATGATGCTGCTCATCTCGTCCGAAACCTTGGTCTGCTCCTCCACCGCATGCGCCGTCTCCTGCACGAGATCGACGATCTCCAGGAAGTTCCGACCGGTTTCGTTGACCAATTGCGCTCCGCTCTCCACCTCCCGGGTACCGCCCTTCATCGAGTTCACCGACTCGACCGTGCGCTCGCGGATCCGCGTGATCAATTCTTCGATCTCCTTCGCCGAACGGCTCACCCGGTCGGCGAGCTTGCTCACCTCGTCGGCGACCACGGCGAACCCCTTGCCGTGCTCGCCGGCCCGTGCCGCCTCGATCGCCGCGTTGAGCGCGAGCAGCGACGTCTGGTCGCTGATCTGCGTGATCACGCCCACGATCTTGCCGATCTCCTTGCTGCTTTCCCCCAGTTCCTTGATCTTTTCCGCCGACTCCTCGACGGTCTGCCGGATCCGGCCCATGTTCTCGACCACGCGATTCACCGACTCGCCCCCTTTGCGCGCCGTGGTCGCCGCCGTCCGCGCGTTGCCGGCGACCTGCTGGATCGAAGTGTGCAGTTCGGTGACCGCGGCGGTGGCGTCCTCGATGTGCTTCGCCTGATTCTGGGCCCCGCGCGACATTTCCTCGGACGTGGTCAGCAGCTCTCCGGAGGAGGAGCCGACCTGCAGGCTCGCCTCCTGCAGGCGCAGCACCAGGTCGGCGATCCGGTCCATCATCTGATTGAACGCGCGCGCGACTTGCGCGACCTCGTCCTTGCCCCGGACCGGAACGCGCACGCGTAGGTCCCAATCGCGATCCACCAGGGAAACCGTACGGTGGAGTTCCCGCAGCGGCTGCACGATCAGGAGCGACATGGCGTACGTGATGAGCAGCACGGCGAACACGATCCCCACGATCGAGATGATGTTGTCGGCCTTGAAGTCCGCGACGGCCTCCTCCGCTTTCTTCTTGGCCGTCTCGACTTCGGTCCGTGCCTTGTCCAGATTGTCTCCGGCCGCCAGGGCCTTGACGTTTCGCAGGCCGTCCTCCTGGGACCCCAGCATTCCCTTGGCATGGTACGCGAACCTCACGTACCAGAAGACGTTGATCAGGACGGTCACGGCGAACACCAGGGCGACGTACTTGGCCGAGATGCTCCGCCAGCGCGATACGTCGGCGGGTCTTCGATCACCGTCCATCCGTGCAGCCTCCCCCCTCGCTGGGGCCCCGTGCGGGGCCCGGACCTTCGCCTCGCGGACGGGGGCGCGTCCGCCGCACCCATCCGCAGGCTACTGCAGCGGGGCGGGACACCTCCCGCGGCCGCTGCTTCACCCATCGATCCCGCTGGACTCTCCCAGAGATCCGATGCCGTTTTCCGTCGCCGCGCTTCCGCGGAGGCACGGTCCCTTCGTGCTGCCCGCCCGGATCAGCGGTACGCCAGCAGCGCGTTCGCATCCAGGATCCGCCCCGGATCCAGGAGGGCGATCGGGCCTTCGGGCGTGTGCAGGATTCCGGTGACGAAATCGCCCATCTCCCCGATCTGGGAGTCCATGGGCGCAGGGTTCGAATCAAGGAGACGGATGCCCCGAATGGAGTCGACGAGGATCGCCCCGTCGAGGGCCTGGGTGCCCAGGACGATCAAACGGGTACTCTTCCCGCGGGAGGACCGCCCGATTCCCAACATGGCGGCGGCATCGAGAACCGCCACGATTCGGCCACGCAGATTGATGATGCCGGCCACCCAGCCCGGCGTGTGAAATACCTTCGTGATCGGGCAGAGGGGGACGACCTCCTGCACCAGCGGGAGCGGAAAGGCGAAGACCTGCCGCGCCAGCTCGAAGCAGAGGATGCGTTGCGCGTCCAAGGGGGCCTCCCGCCGGACCGATGGGGCAACCGCGCGGTCGCCGGTGGAACGCGCCCGGTCGGCCCGGAGCCCGGGCGAGGTCGCATGCGGGCGCAAACCGGGCGGGATGATAGCACAGCCGCCGACGGGGTGTCAAAGAAGCCGGGAGGTCCGGTCGCGGGTGGACCGAATGCCCGCCGCGGAAATGGCTGGCCGTCGCCGGCCCGATCGAAACTGTCGGGCGGCCCCGCGCGCGCGGATGCCCCTGCAATTGACGGCCTCGAAAGGGATTTGCTACGATTCAGTCTGCCCGAGATCGGACTATTGCTGCAGGAGATCGTCCCCATGTCGCGTTTCACACCCCTGCTCCTCCTGGCCATCCTGGTCGGCCTGGTCGTCCCCGTGGAGGCCGTCGCCCAAACCGACCAGTTCGACAACCTGAAGGAAGGACAGCGTGTCGAGATCGTCTTGCAGAACAACACCATTTTCCGGGGCGAGATCCGGTGGATCGCCGGCGACCGGCTCAAGCTCGACGTCACCTACGACTCCACGCACCTGCAGGGCTTCCTGATGTTCAAGCGAACGGACATCAAGCGGATCATGCTTCTGCAGACCTTGAGCGACCAGGAGAAGGAGAAGATCCTCGAGAAGAAGTCCGAACGCCTGGAGAGTTATGAACAGGAGGTCGTCGCCCGCCGAGACGCGCAGCGGGATGCCGCGGTCGAAGCGGCCCAGCAGGAACCCAAGGTCGAAGCCAAGGTCGATCCGAAGAAGGCGGCCGAGGAACGGGCGCGGGCGAAGCGCGAAGAGTTGCTGGCGAAGTTCCCGCCGGGCGCGAACTGGAGTCCCGAGCGATACGCGGATCTCGTGGGGCTTCCCGCCGGCAGCCGGTCGCCCGAGGAGAGGGAATTCGTGGAGCGCTATGGGGAGTGGCTCGCCGCCAACGAGTCCTCGGGCAAGGATGAGCGCATCAAGTTGCTCGAGAAGTTTCCTCCCGAGAAGGGCTGGGGGCCGGACAAGCATGAAGAATTGCGGGTGAAGGAACTCAGCAATCTCCACACGGGTCGGCCCACCTTCCAGAACGGCCAACGGGTGAACAACGGCCGCACGCGTCCGCCGATGACCGACGAGGAGAAGGAGTTCTACACCCGGTTCGAGGAATGGAAACTCGCCCTCCAGGAATTCCTCGAGGCGAAGAAGGCCGAGGGGGCGGGAGACGCCGCCGGGACTCCGAGCGGCGAAGCCGCTCCGCAGGAGGACCAGGCGCCTTCGCCCGCCGACTCGCCGTCGGGGGAAGGCACCCCGGAAGGGGAGGGGAACGAGGGCCAGTGACCGACCCCACCCCCGAGGGTCTCGCGTCCATACCAGCGCGCCCGGCCGCGGACGTCGGGGGCGCCGCTCCCGTCTACAAGGGACTGCCGCTCGACCCGTTCCAGTCCGAAGCCATTCGCCACATCGAGGACGGACGGTCGGTGATCGTGGCCGCCCCGACCGGGGCCGGCAAGACGCTGATCGCGGAGTACGCGCTCGAGCGCGCGCTCCAGTCCCGCCGCCGCCTCGTCTACACCGCCCCCATCAAGGCGCTTTCAAATCAGAAGTTCCGCGATTTCACCCGCGACTACGGGGAACGAATCGGCATCGTCACGGGGGACGTGGTCCTCAACCCCGGCGCCCAGGTCCTCATCATGACGACCGAGATCTACCGCAATACGCTGTTCGACGATGCGAGCCGCCTGGATGACGTCGAGTATGTCATTTTCGACGAAGTCCACTACATGGACGACTCCGAGCGCGGCACGGTCTGGGAAGAGAGCATCATCTTCAGTCCGCCCCACGTCCGCTTCCTGGCCCTGAGCGCCACGATTCCGAACCTGCAGCACTTCGCCGCCTGGATCCGGCGCATCCGGAACTCCCCGGTCGAGATCGTCGAGGAACTCCGGCGCCCCGTCCCGCTGCAGCACCAGCTCTACATCCAGGGGCTCGGGCTGGGCACGCTCGGTGATCTCCAGCGGCTCGACTCGCAACTCCGGCACGGGAAGTTCTCACGCGAGCAGGACTGGCGGCGCATCCTGCACGGCGAAGACCGCGACCTGATCTCCGACCCGGGGTCGAAGAATTGGCGCCGTCGGCTGCTGGACGACATTCAGGGGGCGAACCGGCTGCCCTGCCTCTACTTCCTCTTCAATCGGCGCGAATGCCGCGAGCGCGCGATGGAGAACCGCTTTCGGCGGCTCCTCGACGGCGGGGCGGTCGAGCGCGTGACCGGGATGGTGGCGGAACTCGCGGAGCGGTACCAACTGGGGCCCGAGAGCGGCATCGCGGAGGTGCGGGAACTGGCGCAGTGCGGCATCGCCTACCATCATGCCGGCATGCTCCCCACCCTCAAGGAGGTGGTCGAGCGTCTGTTCACCAGCGGCCTGATCAAGCTCCTGTTCGCCACCGAGACCTTCGCCATGGGCGTGAACATGCCGGCGCGAACCGTCGTGTTCGACACGTTGCACAAGTTCGACGGCGTGCGGCGGACGTTTCTCAAGACTCGCGAGTACCAGCAGATGGCCGGACGCGCCGGGCGCCGGGGAATGGACGCGGTCGGATTCGTCTACGCCAACGTGGAATGGCCGTTCATGGATTCCGGGACGGTCCGGCGCATTCTCGAAGGAGAGACCGAGCCGGTCCGGAGCCAATTCAACCTGTCGTACTCCACGTTGTTGAGCCTGTATCAACGCCTCGGCCGCGAGATCTATCGGGCGTGCGAGAAGAGCTACTCCAACTTCCAGGAAGGAGCGGCCGCGCCGCCGCCCCGGCAGGAAGGCCGGCGCCGCCGCGAGCATCGCCGCGGCCGCGACCGCCGTCCGGAACGCGTGGACCGCCTCCCCGCCGGGGTCGGCTACTCCGGAATGGTGGACCAGGTGCGGCGCCGGCTCCAGGCCCTGCGCGCCCTCGGCTATGTGCAGGGCGACCAGCTCACCCGCAAGGGGGAGTTCGCCTCCCGCATCAACGGCTACGAACTGCACGTCACCGAGTTCCTCGACGCCGAGTTGTTCGACTCGCTCCACGAAGACCAGATCAACGTGCTCATGACCGCCGTGATCTTCGAATCCAAAAAAGGGGAGTGGTATCGGAAACCCACCCCCGAAATGCTGCCGGGTTCGCGTCGCCGCGCCCTCGAACGGCTCGACGAGGTGCACGAGGCGGAACGGTCGTGCGGAGTGCGCACCCTGTCGAAAACCCTCGATTTCCGGCTCTCCTCGGCCGCCTGGGCCTGGTCGCGGGGGGAGGCGTTCTCCGACATGGGACGACACACCTCGGCCTCCGACGGGGACCTGGTGCGGGTGTTCCGCCAGGTGATCCAGATGTTGCGGCAGGTGGCGCGGGCCCTGGGGCCGCAGGACCGGCTGGTGCGCAAGCTCGAGCGCTGCATGCGCCGGATGCACCGGGACGAGGTCGACGCGACGCGTCAGCTTCGCCAAGACTGACCCGGCGCGGCCGGCAGTCCGGGCCTTGGCGGTGAAACGAGTGGGAGGCTGGGGGATGACGGGGACGGGAGACCGGCGGGAACTCCGGCTGCGGCCGGATCCGAACGAGTGGCTCGCCCGGGCGGTGCGGGACATCGAACTCGCCAAGACCGGCAAGTCCCGCGCGCGCTACACGGAGTGCGTGCTCCTGTGCCAGCGGAGCGTCGAAAAGGCGCTCTCCGCGTATCTGCTGCGGCGCGGACTCGTCTTCGAGCTCACCCACGACCTCCGCCGACTGCTCCAGGCCGCCATGGAAGATGCCATCGACCTGCGCCGGTTCGAGACCGAAGTCGCGTGGCTGGCGTCGTTTCAGCCCGCGGTGCCGTCCCGGGAAATGAAGCCTCCGGAAGGGCTGCCGACCGCGAGCGCGCTGGACCTCGACCGCGCCTTCATGGTCGCGGAGCCTCTGCTCGCCTGGGTGCGCGCGCAGTTCGGCATCCCGGGCGCCTGACCGGCGCGGGGGATTCCGCCAACGCCGGCCGCGGCGGCTCCGTATCCTCCTTTTCCAGGATTCCGCGGCCCCGTCCGGACCGGTTGACAGGTCTTCGCGTCCGCTGCTAGAATCCCCGGTTCCTTCTGAAGAACTGGATGACCCATGCGTTCGATCGGCCTCGAAATCGGCGACGGCTTCCTCCGCGCGGTGGAAGTCGAGGGAGGAGCCAAGGGCGCCTCGATCCGGAAATTCGTCCAGGCCCCGGTGGTGATGCAGGAGGGGCGCACCGCCGAGGACGCCCTCGTCGAGGCGATCGACGGGCTCTTCCGGGAGCACTCCCTGTCGCGCGGAAACGTGGTCCTGTCGATCGAATCGACCGAGGCCACCCTGCGCGAGCTGTCGATGCCGATCACGGTGGACGAACAGCTCAAGAAGACGGTCAAGTTCGAGTTCGAGCATCATGTCCACAGCAAGTCGGTGGAGGACATGATCGTCGACTTCTACCGCATCGAGAAGCGGGAAAAGACGACTCAGGTCCTGGCGGCCGGAGTGCCCAAACCGGTGATCCAGCACCGCCTCGAGATCGCCGCTCGCTGCGGGATCGACCCCGCGATCATCGACCTCGACCTGTTCTCGCTTTTCAATGGCGCCGTCGGCTCGGGCGTGTTCGAGGGCAAGCCGGCCGCTCTGCACGTGCATCTGGAACCGAAATACGCCAAGTTGCTCGCCGTCGACGAGGGACGGCTACGCTTCGTGCGCACGATCCGCCTGTCGCAGGTCGGCGCAAAGGCGCGGGAGGCCGCGGAGGGCGTCGCGCAGTCCCTCGGCGGGACCTACCACGTTTCCAGCGCGAAGGCGATCGCCGAGGTCCTCAACCGCGAAATCGCCCGCTCCCTGCTCTCCCACCCGTTGAAACAGAGCGTGTCCCACATCATCGTCACCGGCCCGTCCGAATTGGTTCGCGGTGTCGTGCCGGCGCTCGAGGAGCTCTCCGCCATCCCCACCGAGTCCTTCTCGCCCGATCCGGAGCAAGAGGAAATGACCGCCTCCGTGGCGGCGCTCGGGCTTGCGTTCCGAGGGATCGGGCTCGACGGCGTCGGCACCGACTTCCGCAAGGAGGAGTTCAAGTTCGAACGGCGTTTCGAAACCGTGAAAAAGAGCGCCTTCCTTTGCCTGTGCATGGTGGCCGTCCTGCTCGGTCTGATCGCCCTCTACTTCCACAACCGGCACCGCGAGTACGCGAGTTTCCGCGAGGCGATCCTCGAGGATGCCCGCTCGCGCGTGCTCAAGGTCTACGAGAAGATCGAACCCGGAAAAGCGGTGCCCGCCTTCGATGATCCGGCCCAGGAGGCCAAGAAGCTCCTCAAGACCCTGGAAGGCCGGGTGGGCAAGGGCGATCATCCGCTTCCCCTTTCGGCCCTGCAACACTGGAAGCAGGTCTTCGAGCAGGTTACGGGATTCGACTACTTCACGATCCAGAACCTGGACGTGAACCTCGAACGCGGGGTCATCGACCTGCGCGGCAAAGTGTCGAGCGAAACCGTCGGCGAGCGCTTGACCAACCAGCTCAAGTCGATCGAGGGGTACGAAGTCGTCCCCGGCCGCTACGAACAATCGGGGGGGCGGATGGCGTACAACTGGTCGATCAAGGTCCCGAAGAAGTGAGCGGGGGGAAAATGCGGGACGGGAACGGAAGCTCCCATATCGCCGCGGGCGGCATTCGCCGTCGCGGGGGGATCGTGGACCTGTGGGTTCTCCTCATCGCAGGCATGGTCGCGGCCATCTTCGCGCTCGGGGTGTTCACCTGGGGCAAGTACCAGGCGCTCAAGGAACTCGAAGAGACCGGCATTACCGGGGCGATCGAAGATCTCAAGATCGTTGCGAAGATGTCGCCGCGAATCGCGGGGCTGGCGGAGTCCGCGAGAGTCTTCGATGCGCAGGGCCATGCGGCCGATTCGTTGCTGTCGTTCTTCAGCGAGCAGTTCGGTGTCGCGGGAATCAAGCGCGACAGCGTCAAGGGGGTGCAGGCGTTGCCGAAGCCCCAGCCCCGCGACGGCTACGTCGAACTGGGTTTCAAACTGCACCTTCAGGGCATCACGCGCGATCAATTGACGAAGTTCCTCTACCAGGTGGAGGACAGCAAGCCGTTCATCAAGTCGAAGATCATCTCGATGAGCCTCGACGAGTACCACAACATCGTGGAGACGTTCGTCACCCTCGTCTACTACGAACGGGAAAAGTAGCCGACGCGGGCACCCGCGGGATGCCGTGCCGCGGGCGGGACTGCGGTCCGGTCCCCGATTCGCCGTCGAGGCGGTTCCGGCGCGGACGGAATCGGGACGGAGGGCAAGCGGGACGTTCGCGGTCCGCATCGCGCATCGGCCGCGGAGGCAGGGCGCCCGCCCCGCCCGTGAATCGCGGAGGCGCCTCGGCGGCGCACGGGCCGGGAGCGCCGTTCGATCGTGCGGTCCACCATGCGGAGGATCCTGCAGCATGCCGATCCTCGACCGCTTTCGGGGCCTGAAGCGGCCGTGGCGCATTCTGCTGGCGATCCTCGCCCTCGGGTGCGCCGGCTTGCTCGTCCTGGCGATCGTGCTGTGGCTGGGCTGGCGGCGCCATCGGGCCGTCCCGCTGGAGCGCTGGGTCCCGGATGGTGCGACGTTCGCCGCGCGGGTTCGCGACGTTCCCGCGCTTCTGCAGGCGTGGGACCACTCCGCGCTGCGCGCCGCCGCCGAATCCGAACGGGCCGCCATCGAGGAGGCGCTGTCCTCGGCGGGCGTGGAACTCCCCGTTTTCATCGGGCGGGGATTCCGAATCGACCTGGCGCGCACGATCCCGGACGGCGCGCCGTCCGTGCTGACTCCGGAGCGTGTTCTGGCGGCGCTCGAGCGGGATGTCATGATCGTGGGCGGGGTGGACTCGGGCCGCGGGACGGCATGCGCCGCCCTCCGGTTGCCGTTCACGCATTACGCGGCGGCGGCGATCGGCACCTGCCTCGGCGGATTCCTGGGGCTCGAGTCCCGGTCCGTGGAAGGCGTCCGGGTGCAGTCCCTGGCGGCGGGCGACCACACGCTCTACCTGACCTTGGCGGGGGACGTTCTGGTGGTCGGGACGTCGGCCCGGGAGGTGGCCCGCATCGTCGGGCGCTCCTCGGCGCGTTCGCCGGGAGGACTGGGCGAATGGATCGGTGAGCTGGGGACCGGGACCGTGGGTTTCGCATTGGACGCGGAGGCGATGCGCCGCGGAGACCCGGCGCTTTGGGCGCTCTTCCGGGATGCGCTGGCGACGGTCCCGTTGCAGGAGGCGCTCTGGACGTTCGATCCGGATCCCGTCGGCCGGATGGGCGGTGAGATCGTAATCGGGGCCGACGGAATCTCGATCGAAGGCACGGGATCGTTGGTGCCCGGGAGCATGCCGCCCCGGGTTCGGGACGCGTTCCATGCCGACCCGCGCGTCTGGGCGGTGACCGACCTCCTGCCCGAGACGACCGTCTTTGCGAGCCTGACGCGGAACGGGGGGCAGGGGACCTGGGACTCCCTGCGGGCGCTCGCGGCCGGAGCCGACCGGGGCGGAATCTCGCCCGCCGTCCGGGAGATCGCGGAGGTGGTCTACCGCGAACTCGACGGCCTGCTCGCGGTCGCGGAACAGCGCGGGATCGATCGCGAGATCGTCCCTTCCCTCGGGGGGGAAGTGGCCTGGGCGGTGTTCGTTGAGCCGGGGCCGTCCGCCGGCGGGGGCGCGCCGGGATTCGCCGTCGTGCTGGAGACCGAGGAGGGGGATGCGCTCCTGCGGGCTTTGGATCGGTGGGGCGCGGAACTGGGAGAAGGGGAAGACGCGGTCAACGTCGAGCGACGACGGATCGACGGCGTCGATGTCCGTCTGATCACGAGCCGATTCAACCGCTGGTCGGAAGTGCTGACCCCGTGTTTCGCCTGGGTCCAGGGGAAGCTGGTTGCGAGCACCTCCCTGTCCTACCTGCGCCGGGTGCTCAGGTTCGCGACCGGGGGGGGGGGCGGAGGGTTCGTTCCCTGGTACACGCACGCGCGAGAGGCCATTGCGGTGCGCGGGAACGGTGCGGCCGTGTTGGATTTCGGGATGTTGGCCGTCCTTGCGGAAGAGAGCGCCGCCGGACTGACGGCGCTGCTCTCCGACCGGGTCGACCGCGTGGCGATCCGCGAGCGCCTGCGGTCCCGGGTGGCCCGGGAGACGGGACTGTCCGGGTCCGCCCTCGAGGATCGCCTGGATGGGGCGGTCGCCCAGGAAGTCGAGCGGGAGACGGCCGCGCTCGAAGGACGCATCCGGGACGCGGCTCGCGCGCTCCGGAAGCTGGTCGTACTCGCGGGGGAGTGGAGCGCCGCGGGAACCGAGCTCTCGTTTCGTGCGGCCCTGCTCACGCCGAAGGTCGATTGATGTCCGCCACTCCCTACGCGCAGGTCGTCCTGCCCATCCCGGTGGATCGCGCGTTCACCTATCTCGTCCACGAGCTTCACTCGCCGCGACTTTGCGCGGGGATGCGCGTGCGGGTTCCGTTTCGAAACCGCGTCGAGATCGGCTACTGCGTCGGCCGCACGGCCGAAGCGCCGCCCGGAAAGGCGAAAGCGATCCTGGAGGTCCTCGACGAGCATCCGGTCGCGGACCGGGGGATGCTGGAGCTGACCCGCTGGATCGCGGACTACTATCGCTGTTCCTGGGGTGAGGCGCTCGAGGCGGCCGTGCCCGCCGCCGTTCGCCATGCCGCGACGCCGAGACCCGTGTGGGGCGTGGAGCCCGCCCTCGGCGAGAAGGAAACCCGGGATTGGATGGACGCGTTGCCCCCGGCGCGCGGCGCATGGCGACGGATCCTTCAGTGCCGGATGGAAATTGCCGGCGTCCTGACCGCCGGCGAACTGGCGCGCCACGCCGGGACCAGCGATACGTCCGTGAAGACGCTCGTCCGCAAGGGGATCCTGAAGCAGGTGCCGGTCCCCGCCGGTCCCGATCCGCTCCTGTCGCTGCCGGTGCGGGTCGACCGCGCGCCCGAACCGACGCCGGAGCAGGCGCGCGCGGTGGAGACCATCGAGCGGGCGATGGCGACGGAATTGTTCGTCCCTTTTCTCCTCTTCGGAGTGACCGGGAGCGGAAAGACCGAGGTCTACCTGCGGGCGATCGCTTCCGCCGTCGCGCACGGCCGACAGGCGATCATCCTGGTCCCGGAGATCTCCCTCACTCCGCAGACGGTGGCGCGGTTCCGCGCGCGTTTCGCCCGGGTGGCGGTCCTGCACAGCGCCCTGGCCTCGGCGCACCGCGCGCGCGAGTGGGAGCAGATCCGGCGCGGCGAGGCCGACGTGGTGGTCGGACCGAGGTCGGCGGTGTTTGCGCCGGTCCCGCGACTCGGGCTGATCGTCGTGGACGAGGAACACGAGACTTCCTACAAGCAGGAGAACACTCCGCGTTATCACGCCCGCGACGTCGCGGTGGTGCGCGGAAAGCTGGAGCGGGCGCCGGTGGTTCTCGGGTCGGCCACCCCCTCGCTGGAGTCGTATCAAAACGCGATCACGGAGAAGTACACCCTCCTGCGATTGGGGGGGCGCGTCGGCGGCGGTTCGCTTCCGCGCGTGGAGGTGCTCGACATGACCGGCGAGGTTTCGGGCTTCACTTCCCTGCCGGTCATCTCCCGCCGGCTCGATCTGCTGATCCAGGACGGCTTGAAACGAAAGGAACAGGTGATCCTGTTTCTCAATCGCCGGGGATTCTCGACCCTGATCGTCTGTCCGAGCTGCAAGACCGTGGTGCGATGCGAGCGCTGTTCCGTGGCGCTGACGTACCACCGGCGTCGCGGCCGCGCAGAGTGCCACTACTGTCGGGAGGACCGCGCCGCGCCCGACCGATGTCCGGAGTGCCATCGTCCCGGAATTCAATATCTCGGGGCGGGCACCGAACGGGTCGAGGACGTCATCCGCCGGATGTATCCCGGATCGGCCGTCGCCCGCATGGACGGCGACACCATGCGCGGACGCGATGCGCACACCCGTCTCTTGACCGATCTGCACGAGGGAGCGGTGGATCTCCTGGTGGGGACGCAGATGGTGGCGAAGGGTCACGACGTCCCGAACGTGACCCTGGTCGGCGTGATTTCGGGGGACACCTGTCTTCAGCTCAAGGACTTTCGCTCCGCGGAGCGCACGTTTCAGCTGGTGGCCCAGGTCGCCGGACGGGCGGGTCGGGGGGGGGCGCCCGGACGCGTGATCGTGCAGACGTTCAATCCGGAACACTACGCCATCCGCCATGCCGCCGAGCATGACTTCGAAGGATTCGCGCGCCGGGAACTGCAGCTGCGCCGCGAGGTCGGCTATCCGCCCTTCGGACGGATGCTGCGAATCGTGGTCGAGGGGACGCCGGAAGACAAGGTGCGAACGGAAAGCCAGTCGATCGCCGATGCGCTCCACCGGGCCCCCACGACCACGCAGGTGACGGTGCTCGGTCCCGCTCCCGCCCCCCTCGCCCGCCTGCGGGACCGGTTTCGCTGGCATCTCCTGGTCAAGGCCGCGCGACCCGTCCAGATTCGCGACGCCGCCCGGGTGGTGGAGGAATCGGCCCACGACCGAAAATCGCTCAGCGTGACGCTCGACGTGGACCCGGTTTCGGTCCTGTAGCCGCGCCCCGGTTGCGCGGATCGTCCGGTCCCGGAGCCTCGCTCCGGATCCCCCAGCGGGCCTTGCGCTACGCCTTGCGTGCCAGGGTCGTCTTGCTTGCCCCCGGGAGCGTTACGGCGCCGCCGCTGACCGCTTCCAGCACGGCGCTGAGGGCGCCCGCCGCGCGGCTGGACCAGCGGGCGATCCATTCGGGCGGGACCGTCCACCCCCCAGCGAGGGTGCGCACCTCCCCGAAGCCGGCGCCCTTCAGCAGCGCCGCCAGGGTGCGGGGCGAGAAGTCCCGCAGGTGCCACGGAGGGTCGTACCAGTCGGGGCGCGCACCGGACCAGGAGACCGCCTTCACGAGCGGGGTGGTGTGAGGCCAGCGCAGGAGCAGGATGCCCCCAGGACGGAGCAGTCGATGGGCCTGCGCCAGGAGGGCCTTGGGGTCGGGGACGTGTTCGATCACATAGAAGGCCGTCAGGGCGTCGAACGCCGCCACGGGACCGTCCCACTCCTCGAGGGTCACGCAGGCGGGGTCCACGCCCAGCCAGCGCCGGGCAAATTCACAGGCCGTGCGCGACGGTTCGACGCCGTGCGCGGAGAATCCCTGGTCCCGGAGCGCGTCCAGGAAAAAGCCGTACCCCGCCCCGACGTCGAGGACGCGTCCTTCGGCGGGGACCCCGGCCTCTCTCAGCAAGCGGATCGCCGTGCGATACACCCGCGCCATCATTCGCCTCCAAGCCTCGATTCGGGGCACTTCGGCGGAGAAGTAGTCCTGGTAGAGGCGGGGGAGGACGGCCGGACGGGGACGGGGACTCAGGTAGACGTGTCCACACCCGGCGCAGGCGTGGTAGCCGTACGGGGGGAGGGTGAGGAGCGTGGTGCGTGCGGAGGAACCGCACAACTCGCAGGCGACGTCTTCCCGTTCCTCGGGCGAAAGGGAGGGCGCGGGGCGGTGGGAGGTCATCGGACCATCCGGGCTGGGCCTGCGGCGAACGCCGCCGTCCGATCCGGTCCGCGGCCGGCGATCGCGTCCCCGCCGTCGCCTCGGTCCCCCCGCGGCCGGATAAGGCCGCGCGGGGCCGCCCCGCTTCGCGGTGGGGCGACGACGGCTACTTGCCGCTCTTCAGCGACAGACCGAGGGCAGACAGCTTCTGCCGGATTTCGTTCAACGAGGTGAGGCCGAAGTTGCGAATCTGCAGGAGGTCCGCCTCGGACCGGGTCACCAGATCGTTGATGGTCTGGAGTCCGAGACGCTCCATGCACTTGCGCGCGCGGGCGGACCACTCGAATTCGCCCAGCGGCTTCGTGAGCACGTCTTCCTTCGCTCCCGAGCCGGCCACCGGCAACGGCTTGGGCTTCAGCGGCGCGCCGGTCACCTGCTCCGTCTTGGCCAGCGTCAGCCCCCGCTGTCGCAAGAGTTCGCGAACCTCGCGCAGGGACGTCTCGCCGAAGTTCTTGCACGTGAGCAGTTCCTGTTCCGTCTTCTTCGCCATATCGCCGAGCGTGTTCACCCCGAGCTTCGCAAGGCAGTTGCGGCTGCGCACGGAGAGCTGGAACTCGCTGATCGGCGTGTTGAGCATCTGGCCGACCCGATGCTCCTTCTTGCGCGCCTCTTCGTCGTAGTACATGTTCAACGACGCCCGGGCGTCGCTCAGGTAGAGCTGTGCGCGTTCGTGCAGCGGGTAGGTGTCCAAGATCGTCTGGTAACAGTCGATCGCCTTCTCGAACTGGCAACGGTCCTCGTACATCAGCCCGAGATTGAGCAGAACGTTCGCGTAGGGCGGCCGAGTCTTGCGCAGCCGCTCGTAGATCTCCATGGCCCGGTCCTCGTCCCCGCGGAGGTCATAGTTGTAGGCCATCCGGAAGAGGGCGCGGGGATTTTCGGGTTCGAGGTCCATGGCCTTCTTGTAGGCCTCCATGGCCTCGGCATACCGGCCCAGGTTGTCGAGCGTGAGCCCGACCGCGTACTGGTAGTTGGCGTTCTTGTCGAAGGTCTTCTTGGCCGCCTGGAGGGCGGTCAGGGCGTCATCGTGCAGCCCGAGGCGATTGCGGGCCTCGGACAGGGAGACGTGGATTTCCGCGTGTTCCGTATCACCCTCGGCGGCCTTCTCCAGATGCGGCAGGGCCTGGTGGGCGGAGCCGTTGTCGAGGTAGGCGCGTCCGAGGACGTACATCCCGTCCCGGCCCAACCGGGCCTCGGCCAGGATGCGCACCGCTTCCTCGTTCCGGCCCAGGATCCACGCCACGATGCCGCGGCGCACGATGGCCTTGTTTTCCGCGGAGAATTTCACCAACCCGCGTTCGAGTCGCTTGTACACTTCTTCCGTTTGGGTGCGCTGTTCCAGCGCCGAATAGGCCGCCTTACGGACCTGGGTCAACTCGGCGATGCCGAGGTCTTCTTTCTCGAGGGTCGCCACGATGTCGAGATCCGGGGTGGCGGACGCACCGGCGTCCTTACGGGTGGCTTCCTGCATCTCCAACTCCTCGCGGGACTTGAAACGGACGATGGGCTTGGGGAGGTTGCCCTCCCTGGTAGAGCCCATCATTATGGTGCGATGGGATGAGACGTGTCAATGAAATTTCGATTCCCTGGGGTCCGGAAGTGTCGGGGGCGGGGGGCGGGCGCAGGCGGGGGGGATCAGCGCCGACGCTTGGGATCCAACGCGTCCCGCAGGCCGTCGCCGAAGAGGTTGAAGCCGAGGACGACCAGGGTGATCGCGAGTCCCGGCGCAAGGACGGTCCAAGGGGCGTGGAGGAAGTTCTTCCGGGACTCGGCGAGCATCATCCCCCACTCGGGGGTACCCGGCTCGATTCCCAGTCCGATGAACCCGAGGCCGGCCGCCTCCAGGATGGCCGATCCGATCCCGAGCGTGGACAGGACGATGACGGGAGAGAGGACGTTGGGGAGGATGACGCGACCCATCAGGTGAGGCGTGGTTCCCCCGAGAGCGCGGCTCGCGGTGACGTAGTCGAGACCGCGCAGGTCGAGTACGCTGGCGCGGACCTGGCGGGCATAGGTGGGCACGTTCACGATGCCGACGGCGATCATGACGTTGGTGAGGCTGGGTCCCAGGATGGCCATGATCGCGATCGCCAGGAGGATGCCGGGGAAGGCGAGCAGGACGTCGACCAGGCGCATGATCACCTGGTCCACCCATCCTCCGAGGGTGCCGGAGAGGAGGCCCAGGGGGACTCCCACGCCGAGGGCGATCCCGACGGAGACCAGGCCGATCGCCAGGCTGATGCGCGCACCGTAGAGGATGCGGCTCAACAGGTCGCGGCCGAGTTCGTCGGTGCCGAGCAGGTAGAAGGCGGCCGGTCGCGGCGGGAGCACGGCTGCGGGATCGGCGATTTCCGCAGGCAACCGGGTACCGGGCCGCGCCTCGGGTGCGCGGGGATCGATGGAGCGGGGATCATGAGGGGCGAGCCAGGGGGCGGCGAGGGCCATTCCCACGAAGAGCACGGCGATGGCGAGGCCGGTCATCGCGCTCCGGTTGCGCCGGAAGACCCGCGCCGAAGCCCGCCACGGCGCTTCCGGCTCAGTCCGCGCGACCGTAGCGGATTCTGGGGTTGATGACGGCATAGGCAAGATCCACGACCAGGTTGACGGTGATGAACGTGCAGGCGATCACCAGCGTGGCGGCCTGCAGCGCGATGAAGTCGCGCTTGTTGACGGCGTCGACGACGTACGAGCCGATGCCGGGCCAGGCGAAGACGGTTTCCGTCAGGACCGCGCCCGCCAGCAGGTGTCCGAACTCCATCCCCAGGACGGTGACGATCGGCACGAGTGCGTTGCGCAGGGCGTGACGCAGGATCACGCGCCACTCCGGCACCCCCTTGGCCCGCGCCGTCCGCACGTAGTCGCTGCTGAGGACTTCCAGCATGCTGGACCGGGTCATGCGCGCGACGAGGGCCATCGGCACGGTGGAGAGGGCAAGGGCGGGGAGTGCGAGATGCGCCAGGAAGTCGGCGAGGACGTCCCAGCGTCCCCTCAGCACGGCGTCGACACTGATGAAGTGGGTCACCGGATCGAGGGTGGTGGTCGGGTCGAGCCGGCCCGACCCGGGGAACACGCCGGCGAATGCCAGCAGGAGGAGCATGCCGAGGAAGAAGATCGGCACCGACACCCCGACCAGGGCGACCACCATGCTCAGGTAGTCCATCCACGAGTAGGGTCGGACGGCGGATACGATTCCGAAGGCCGCGCCGGCGAAGGTCGCGATCAGCATGGCCGCAAGGGTGAGTTCGACGGTGGCGGGAAAGCAGCGCTTGAGGTCTTCGGCGACCCGCATCTTGGTCTTGTACGACTTCCCGAAGTCCCCCTTCGTGACGACCTTGGAGACGTAGTCGAAGTACTGCTCGTGGAGGGGGCGATCCAGGCCGTACTGCTTCACGACGCGCTGGATATCGCGTTCCGTCGCCTTCTCGCCGGCGATCGCCAGCGCCGGGTCTCCCGGCACCAGATGGACGATCGAGAAGACGATGACGGACACACCCAGGACGACGGGGACAGCCAGCAGGAGGCGGTGAACCAGGTAGCCCGTCATGGCCACCTCACGGGGCCGGGTGGTGAAGCGCGTCGACGGGTTGGTGCGCGGCGACCGCGGTCGGGACGGGCGCGGGCGGGGTCGAAGGAGAGCCGACCACGGCCCGCCAGGGACGGACGATTACGTGATGGACGACGTACACGGCCGCTCCCCAGACGCCGCGCGGATCGCGGAGGATGGTCGGGGCGTTGCCCTCGAAGAGGAAGTGGCCGGCGAACATGACGACATATCCGGCCAGGATGCAGAGCAACCCGCGCGGATCCAGAAAGAAGAGGAGGAGGAAGAGCCCGACTCCGACGAGCGGCATTCCCACGAAGAAATGGAGCGCGCGGTTCACCGAGTTCCGGTGATCCTTCTCCCACTCCGTCTTCCATGCCCGGCCGCTTGCCGTCTGCTCGCTCATGACCCCTCCCGCGTGGTTCGATCGTGCGTCCCGGTACTTTATCGGCTGTTGTGGGCCTGGAGTTGCGCACGACTCGATCCGGTCGCAACGCGTCGGAACCGGGTGATCCTACCCCGCGGCGCAGGGGGATGCCACAGAAAGGTTTGGTGGCGGGGTCCTCGTCGTATATCATGGCCCCGATCCGACCGGCGGGACCTTCCCGTGCCGGTCGCGAGGCAGGAGGGATTTCCATGCGCCGGACACGCATCGTCGCCACGGTGGGTCCCGCATGCGAGGAGGCGGCCTCGCTGGAGGCGTTGATCCGCGCCGGCGTGAACGTGTTCCGCCTCAATTTCTCCCACGGCACGCACGAGACCCACTCCGGAATGGTGGCGAGAATTCGCGCCGCGGCGGAGAAATGGAGCACTCCGGTCGCCATTCTGCAGGACTTGCAGGGTCCGAAGATCCGCACCGGACGAAGCAAGGACGGCCAGCCGATCCATCTTTCCTCGGGCGACCGCATCACGATCACCACCGAGCGGGTCGAGGGAACCGCAGAGCGGATCTCGACCACCTACGAGCCGCTTCCCCGCGACGTCCGGCCCGGGGACCGCATCCTTCTGGACGACGGGTACATCGGGCTGCGCGTGGCCTCGATTGCGGGGAAGGAGGTGGTTTGCGAGGTGACCGACGGCGGCACGTTGCTCGAGCGGAAAGGGATCAACCTGCCGGGGGTGAATTTGAGCGCTCAGGCCCTCACGGAAAAGGACCGGGAGGACGCGGTGCTGGGCGCCCGCTTGGGGGTCGACTTTCTCGCCCTCTCCTTCGTACGCCGTCCGGAAGACATCAGCGATCTGCGCAGCTTGCTGATCCAGGAGGGCGCCCCGGTTCCGATCATCGCCAAGATCGAGCGTCCGGAGGCGCTGGAGTGCCTGGACGGGATCCTCGCCCGTGCGGACGGAGTGATGGTCGCCCGCGGCGACCTCGGCGTCGAGGTTCCGGTCGAAGAGGTGCCGGTGCATCAGAAGCGGATCATTCGGGATGCCAACCAGTTCGGCCGGTGGGTCATCACGGCCACCCAGATGCTCGAATCGATGATCCGGAATCCGATCCCCACGCGGGCCGAGGTTTCGGACGTAGCCAACGCGATTCTCGACGGATCGGACGCGGTGATGCTCTCCGGGGAGACGGCCCGGGGGGCCTTCCCCGCCGAATCGGTGGCCGTGATGGGTCGGATTGCGGAACGGATCGAGGAGAACCTCTACCCGTTCTACCGGACGCTCTCGAAGGAAGTCACCACCAAGATGCCGTTCACGGAGGCCGCCGTCGATGCCGCCTGCTTCGCGGCGCAGGAGCTGCAGGCGGACGCGCTGGTGGTATTCACCCACTCCGGCAATACCGCCCGCATCGTGTCCGCCCAGCGTCCGCGCTGTCCGGTGGTCGCCTTCACGCAGCGACCGGAGACGCTGCGACGGTTGTGCCTCTGCTGGGGGGTCGTGCCGTTCCTGCTGGATCGCTATTTGAGTCCCGATGAGCTGTTTCGGGAGGCCGAGAGGCGGTTGCTGGAGCGGAAGATGGTGGAGAAAGGCGACTCGGTGGTGTTCCTGACCGGGAGCACGACGGCCCCCGGGGCGACCAACCTGATCAAGATTCACCGCGTCGGCGAAGAGGATTGACTCCGGCTGCGCGGCCGGAAGGCGAGACGGGGTTTCCCGGCCACGTCGGGAGGGATTAGATCCATCCCTTCTGCCGGTACCAGGCAATCGCGTCGGCGATGGCCGGGCCGATGGGGGAGGGGCGGAAGCCGAGTTCCCGGACTGCGCGCGACGCGTCGAAGTGCATGAAGTGGCGCGCGAGCCTCACCCCGGTCACGGTTGCGCGCGGCGCCCGATGTGTCACGTGATCGGCGACGAACTCCGAGATGTAAGCGACGGGCAGGGCGAACCAGATCGGCAGCTTGATCCGCGGCGGCCTCCTGCCGGCGACCTCTCCGGCGATCTCGAAGATCCGGCGCACCGAGACGTTTTCCCCGCCGAGGATGTACCGGCGACCGCGCACTCCTTTCCGCCAGGCCAGCAGGTGTCCCTCGGCGGCATCCCGCACGTCGACGAGGTTGATGCGGCACTCGATGTAGGCGGGGATCCTGCCGTGCAGGAAGTCGAGCAGCATGGCGGTCGGGGGGCTGGCATTCACGTCCCCCGGACCGACGGGGACGGTCGGATTGACGATGACGACATCGAGCCCGCGCTCGGCGGCCTCGACGGCGGCGCGTTCGGCGAGAAACTTCGAGAGACAGTAGGGCCCCACCATTTCCTCGGCGAGCGAAACGGTGTCCTCGTTGCAGACCGACCCGTCCTTCGACGGGCCGATGATCGACTCGGTGCTGGTGTAAACGACGCGGGGTACGCCCGTCCGTTCCGCGGCCGCAAGGACGTTCCGGGTTCCCTCCGTGTTGGTGAGGCGGAACTCGTCGCGATCGAGCGCCCACAGGCGGGGATTGGCGGCCAGGTGAAAGAGGACGTCGCAGCCCTCGAGCGCGGGGCGGACGGAATCGGGATTGCGGATGTCCGCCTCGTGGAGCCGGACCGGCAGGCCGTCCAGATTGTCGAGCCGGGCCCCCGGGCGCTCGACGACGGAGACTTCCAGCCCGTCCTGAAGCAATCGACGGACGACGTGGGAGCCGATGAAGCCGGCCCCGCCGGTGACCACCGCCCTCACTAGTCCCGCTCCAGTTTGTTGAGTTCGGTCGCCAGCCGGGCGGCCTCCTTTTTCCATTCGCCGTGTTCGGCGACCAGGCCGGGGAGGACCGGCAGGCCGTGGAAGCGCGCGAGATTGGCCCGGCCCCGTTCGATGTCCTCGTCGTCCACGTCGAGCTCGATCAGGGAAATCCAGTTGCCCGGGTACTCGGGAGAGAGTTGCACGGCGCGATCGAGGTGTTCGCGGGCCTTTCGGTTGCTGCCCTTGCCGATGGGCGGGCCGGGGGACTTGTGGTAGAAGTTTCCCAGCAGTCGATGGGCGGCGGCGTAGTTCCACCGCTCGTCGATGTGCACCAGGCGGGAGGCGTCTTCCATCATGATCTTCATCGCGTCCAGGCCGTATCCGTGATCCGCGGAGGCGAGGAGCCCGGCCGCGATCGCGTGGTAGTAGTGTCCCTCGGGACGGCCCGGATCGGCGACGACGGCGGCATTGGCCAGTTTCACGGCGCTTTCGGCGAACCGCGCCTTGCGCGCCTCCTCGGGGACCCGGCGCGCGGCCCAGGAGCCGGCCCGGGACCCGCGCCAGAGGATCTCGTAGTCCTGGGCGCCCCCCTCGGCGCAACGCTGGTACAGGGAGAAGGCCTCCAGGACGAGGGGCAGGCGTCGCGGTTGCTGCTGATAAAGCTCGTCGGCGCGCAGGGACAGGCGGCGCACTTCTTCCTCGGAGAGCGTCCGGTCGGAGGGGATCTCCGGCGAGCCGCGGGGGACGGTTGCGCATCCCGCCGTCAGGGTCGAAAGGAGGGCGATCGCGAAGAGCCCACGAAGCCGCCGGCGCGCCCCCGGCGCGGGCCCGTTCGCCTCGGACATTTTCCCTCTCCGGCGCATGGCCGTTGCCGGGCACGCTATTTCGAGCCGGTGTCGTCCGCTCGATACCGTTTGCGGGCCCCGTCGAGTCGCTTGGGCTCCACCCGCGCGAATCCCTCGGTCTGCAGGCTGAGGCAGATTCGCCGCCCTTCCTCGTCGCCGAGGATCTTCTCCAGCGCGGTCCAGAGCCGCTCCGACCGATCCGAGTTTCCGAACGCAACCACCAGGTCCGCCGGCAGCGCGCTCGTCGTGCCGCCCACCTCGAGTTTCGGCCAGACTTGCGGATCGGCGCGGAAGAAATCGAGGGTCGCGCGGTCCAGCAACACGGCGGAGACTTCCCCCGCACCTTCCTCGGTCAGGTCATATACGGCATCGGCGACATTGCGCACGGACTTGAGTTTCGGATTCGGCGGGACCGGCGGGTCCATCGCGGGGAAGACGACGCGCATGAGGTAGGTCTGCTCGGCTGCCAGGGTGGTGGCCACCGCCTGCCCTGCCGCCAGCGGGGGGGCGCCCTTGCGGCGCACCAGAACGAACACCTCGCCGTCCTTTCCCAATCGCCGTGTTTCGGCGACCGCCTTGAGGTCGAATCGGGTTTCGTGTTCGAGAAAGAACGCCGGGGTGACGATGCCGAAGATCGGGTGCTGGCGCTCGACGAGGGCGAGGGCCTCCTGGGGCTTGTTGGTGATGTGGCCGTGGAGCTTGCCGGCGCCGAGTCCCGGCGCCAGATACCGGCCGAGTTCGTCGATGAACCGCCCGGCCTTCTTGGGGGTGGCGTCCCGTTCGCCGGTTTTCAGGACCAGGAAGGCGGATTCGGTGGATTCCGTCGGGTCGGCGGCGGCCGCGGGGATGAGGGTCAGCGCGAGGATGATCCCGGCCAGAAGCGAGCGTCGGGAGTTCATGCCCCGTTTCTCCCCGTAGGGACTTCCCCCTGGTTTCGTGGGCGCGACAACGCCGCCGGCAGGACCCCCAGGGCGATGGCGGTGATGAAGATCATCCCCAAGACCAACATCGTCCCGAGTCCGGACAGTCCGCGGTGGCGCGCCAGCATCATGGTGCCGAATCCCACGATGGTCGTCAATGAACAGCCGAGAACGGCCCGGAACGTCCCGGCGGTGGTGCCGGCGCGGAATGCGTGAACCATGTGGACGCCGCCGTCGACCCCGCAGCCGATGAGGATCGGGACTGCGAAGTAGTTGGCAAAGTTGAAGGCGAGTCCGAACCCGCGCAGGCATCCGACCAGGAGGCCAAGGCCGGTGAGCAGGGGCAGGAGGGCCAGCAGCGTGAGCGGGATCCGGCGGAAGTCGACCAGCACGATGAGGAAGATCGCGACCAGCGCGTAGAGTATCGATTGCTGGAAGCTGCGGTGGAGCGCGCCGCTGGCTTCCAGGATGTTGAGCGGTATGCCGGTGACCTCCGGATCGATGGCCCGGGCGCCCTCGGCGAAGCGATTGAGCGGTCGCCAGGCCCAGACGTTCTCCGTGGCATAGACATGGAGGGCGAGTTTTCCGCCTTCCCCCGCGAACCGCGTGCGGAAGATCTCGGGGGCGGTTTCGACCGTCAGGGCACCGGGCGAGCATTGTTCCAGCAGGAGGGACAGTCGCGCCCGGAGAAATCGCACGAGGGCATCCTGGAAGCGGGCGAGGTTCGGCGCCAGGCCGTCCGGTCCGGGCGCGTCCTCCCCGGCTTCCCAGCGGCCGAGCAGGTCGGACAGGACGGCGAGGGGGCGTTCCAGGGTCGCGCGTGCGCGTTCCTCCCGGGTTGAATAGGAGCGGAAGTCCTGGCGCAGGAGCGCCAGTGCCCGTCGGCACGCGCGTCCCGGCGGCTCCGGCGCAGCCGTCGGGTCCGGGGAGGTGAGCGGAAGCGATTCGAGGGCGGCCCGCAGTTCTCCGAGCACGGCCCGCTTGGTCTCCTCAGCGGCGGGAAACAGCGCCTCGACGCGCGCAAACAGCTCGGGGCGGGCCAGGAAGGCCTTCCGGCGGCGGTCGAGTTCCTCCCGCGAGTCGCAAATGCTGATCGCGTAGGAGGACAGCCGCGCCTCTTCGATCAGTACGTGCTCCCACTCGACCGACTCGGTTCCCTTCGCCTGGAACGACAGGATGTCGTAGTTGAAGTCCTGGCCGGCCCCGAAGGCCGCGGCGGCCACCGCCACGGCGCCCACGACGATCGGCAGCCAGGGCCGGTACGGCGGGGCCGGAGCCTCGAAGCCGATGCGCGACGCCCCCTTCGCCGCCGGCGCACCCGGTCGCCAGCGTTCCACGCAGCACAAGAGACTCGGGAAGACCGTGATCATCGCGAACAGGCAGATCAAGAGTCCGACGCCGCACAGCAGTCCCAGCTCCGAGAGGCCCCGGAACTCGGTCAGGCAGGCGCTGAGGAATGCGACCGAGGTGGTCACGCACCCGACGACCATGGGGCGCAGGCAGCGCTGAAACGTTGCGGCGATCGCGTCGGCCCCGCTCCGGCCCCCGCGGACGGCGTGAAGCCAGTGGGTGAGGAAGTAGATCCCGAAGTCGATGCCCAGCCCGACCAGGATGGGCGCGAAGACCATCGCGAACAGGTTGAGACGCCCCTGCGCCAGCGTGGCGAAGCCGAAGGTCCATGCGAGCGCCATCGACAGGGTGAACACGGCCGCCAGGGGGTGAAGGAGTCCGCGGAAGAAGATACGAAACAGCACCAGCACGCCGAAAACCGATCCGATGGTCGCCCAGGTCATGTCCCGGTTGGTCGTCGCCATCTCGTCGGACGCCACCGCCGCGCGTCCGGTCACGCCGCAGGCGATTTCGGGGTAATCCGTGCGGTGGCGCGCGAGAGCAGCGCGGATGAGCGCGACCGGCGCGGCGAGCTGGTTGAGCTGCTGCGAGTTCACCCGCGGCGCGATCGGCAGCAGGAGATACCGGCCGGCGCCGAAGAAAATGTAGCCGTCGGGGTCGCGGAAGACGCCCGGGCCGCCGGCGGGGTCGAGGGCGGATCCGAAGGCTTCCACCGCCTCTTCCGGACGGCCGCGGCCGGCCAGTTCGAGCGCGTCCGCGATCGCGGTCAGGGCGTTCAGCGCCCCGCCCGCCCCCGCGGCGGCATCGCCGGAACCGGCGTCCTCGGCGGCCCGATCCAGCGCCTCGCGCAGCCCCTCGAACACGCCGGTCAGCCCCTGCTCCAGGGCCGAGCGAATGAGCGGTTCGGCGTCGATGACGCGGCGCGCGAGGGAGCGAAGGTCGGCTTCCGGAAGGTAGAGCAGTCCCAGCCGGCTCATGCTCTGCGGGTCCACCCGCTCGAACACGCCGGGAATCTCCTCCGGATGCCGGCGCAGGTCCTCCGCCACTCGGTGGGCGAACTCCTTCATGCGCCTCCGGGCCGTGGCGCCCGGCCACCCCGGCTTCGCGGCGTCCTCGGACCCGCGAACGACCACCACCAGGGTCTCCCGATAGTGGAAGTCCGCCTTGTACTCCCGCCAGCGACGGGCGACGTCGCTGTCCGGGTCCATCAGCTCCGAGCGGTCGGACACCAGTTGCAGGCGGGTGCCGGCGAGCATGCCGGCGGCCACCGTGAGCCCGATGGCGCTCAATACGATCGTGAGGGCGTGACGGTGCAGGAAACCGGCGAGCCGGCGATGGAACGGGGTCGGTTCGAATCCGTCGTTCATGGTCGGGATGCAGGGGAAACGGGATGGGCGCCGTTTCGGCCCTCGGCGGATGCTCGCGTTCCTTCCGCGAAGGCGCGCGTCGCGGCCGACAGGTGCCGGGCCAGGGCGTCGCCCGCTTCGCGAACGGCGCGCCGGTCCGCCAGCAGGTCCCCGAGGCGCCACGGGCGGATCGTCAACCACAGGATCAGCCGGGCCAGCCGCAGACGGCCGGAGGGGTCGAGAAACGGGCCATAGTCGACCCGCAGCGGCTCTTCCGGCGTATCGAGCACGACACGGGCGACATGACAGGGGATTCCCGCCTCGGCGAGCGCGTCGGCGATGACCCCGGACTCCATGTCCACGATGTCGGCCCCGGTTCCGGCATGGAGTCGGGCGCGCCCGGCGGCGTCCTCCACCAACCGGGGAGACGTGAGACCCGTCGCGCGAACGGGGACTCCCGCGCCCGCGGGATGCAGCCAGGGAGGGGGGGGAGGAAGCCGGCACGCGCGGTGGGAACCCTCGCCCGCATCCGCGACGAGCCGCGCGAGCGCGTCCAGCACGACGACCTGGCCGCGACGCAGGCCCGCGCGCAGCGCGCCGCAGGTCCCGGTCGAGAGCACGACGTCGCCGGGCCGGAGTCGTCCGGCCAGGAGTCCGGCCGCCGCGGCGGCCGCGGGATATCCGACACCGGTGAGGAGCACGCGCAGCTCCGCTCCGCCGAGATCGACGGCCCAGGATCCCGGACCGAGATCCGGGTCCGGAGCACCCGCGGGCCAGTGGCGCCGGAAGGAGCCGACCTCCGCATCCACGGCGGCGGTCACGTACAGCGTCGGTCCCACTACGTCAGGCTCAGGACCGCATTGCGCAACTGGTTCCACATCGGGATCCCGCGACCCATGGCGACCGTGGGTTCGAATCCGCAGTGGACCATGCAGTTCCGACAGCGCGCGTCCTCGCTCTCCGGGCCGTACTTGTGCCAGTCGGTCTTGGCAACCAACTCGGCATACGTGGGGTAGTACGCATCCCGGAGCATGTAGCAGGGTCCCTGCCACCCCTTGGGCGTCAACACCGGGTTGCCCCACGCCGTGCAGGTGAGGTCGGCGTGGCCCTCGAGGAACTCGAGGTAGAGTGCGGAGTTCCCGAACCAATCCTTCGGGCAGCGGTCGAAGATGCGGCGGAAGCGCTCGTGCACTTGCTTGCGCCGGAGGAAGATCTCGTCCCCGGTCTGGTCGAAGTCGTATCCGGGCGACACGAGCAGCGCGTCCACCTTGATGTCTTCCTTGAGGTAGCGGAACAGTTCGATGATGTCGTCGATGTTCGATTCCGCGAAAACCGTCGTATTCGTCGTCACGCGGATGCCCCGCTCCTGGATCATCCGGATCGCGTCGATCGCCTTGCGGAAGCAGCCGGGACTCTTGGTGATGTGGTCGTGCACCGCCTCCGGTCCGTCGATGTGAACGGCGAACGACAAGTAGGGGGAGGTGGGGATCTTGGGGAGCACGCGCTGGATCAGGAGGGCGTTCGTGCAGATGATGACGAACTTGCCCCGCTTCATCAGGCCCTTCACCAGCCGGTCGAGATCGGTATAGACGAGGGGCTCACCGCCGCAGATCGACACGATCGGCGCGCCGCATTCGTCCATCGCCTCGAGGCATTGTTCCACCGACAGCCACTCGTCCTTCTTGCCCGCCCAGCGATCCGGCGTGCAGCCGATGCACGCCAGATTGCAGGTGTGCAGGGGTTCGAGCATCGCCACGATGGGGTAGTGTTCGACGCCTTGGACCTGCTTCCCGATGATGTAGGAAGCGAGTTTCGTCGTCAGACGCAGCGGAGTGCGCATGCACGGTCCTTTCGCAAGTTCAATCGATGGCGATGTCGTCCAGGGTCCCGCCGCGCTTGCGGAACTCGCCCAGCGCCAGGAGCGGGAAGTAATGCCGGTAGAGATGGTACTGAAGGTAGAACACCTTCGGAAACCCGCCGCCCGTGAACTGGGGCTCGTCCCAGGTCCCGTCCGGGGTCTGGTTGCGGACGAGCCAAGCGACGCCGCGGCGAACCGCGAGGTCGTGCGGGCCGCAGACGGCCGTCAGCCCCATCACCGCCCATGCGGTCTGGGAGGCCGTGGCCGGGCCCTTGCCCTTCAGCGAGGGATCGTCGTACGTGCGGCACGACTCGCCCCAACCGCCGTCGGGGAGTTGCACGGACTTCAGCCACGCGGCGCCGCGAGCGACGCTGGGGCGGTCGGCGGTCAGACCGAGAGTGGTCAGGCCGCGCAGCACGCTCCAGGTCCCGTAAATGTAGTTGACGCCCCAACGCCCGTACCACGAGCCGTCGGCCTCCTGCATCGATTCCAAAAAGGCGATCGCATGTCGGACCTGGGGATGGTCGCGATCGTACCCGAATCGCTTCAGGCACTCGCTCACGCGCGCCGTCACATCCTCGGTGGGCGGGTCGAGCAACGCGTTGTGGTCGGCGAAGGGGACCTGCTCGAACACGCGCTTCGTGTTGTCCCGGTCGAACGCGCCCCAGCCGCCGTTTCGGCATTGCATCGACAGGAGCCATTTCACGCCACGTTCCATCGAGGCGGCGCGGCGCGCCGGGTCCGGATGCGAGGTGGTCAAGAGGGCCATGAGCACCGCGGCCGTGTCGTCGGTGTCGGGGTAGAACTCGTTCTCGAACTGGAAATACCAGCCGCCGGGCTCCTTCCAGGGATTGTCGATGCCCCAGTCGCCCCGTTGCCGGACTTCCTTGGAGAGCAGCCAATCGTGGGCCTTCTGAAGCTTGGGATCGGCCGGCGGCACCCCGGCGGCCGACAGCGCGGTCACCGCCCAGGCCGTGTCCCAGACGGGCGAGAAGCACGGCTGCAGGCGCACGGTTTCACCTTCCTGCACCTCGAAGGCCCGCATCGCCTCCCGCTGACGGCGAAGCAGTTCGCGGTCGCGTGGGTCGCCGATGCAGGTGAACGCCATGATCGCGTTCATGATCGCCGGATAGATCGCGCCTACCCCGCCTTCGCCCTCGGAATGCTCGCGCAGCCACGCGTGAGCCTTGCGCAGGGCGGTCCGCCGGATGGCCTTGATCGGGCGACGTCCGTAGCGCCGCAACACGCGATCGATCCCCGTGAAGAATGCGCCCCAGGACCAGGGGGCATTCTTCGGCGGCACTTCCGGCAGGATGTTGATCTCCTCGAGCCCCTGCCCCGGCGGAACATGGACGCGGGGCCGATAGTGATGAAGGATCGACAGCGGTACCAGAATCGCCCGGGACCAGTAGGAGATCTGATAGATGTTGAAGTAGAACCACTTCGGCAGCAGAACCAGCTCCGGCACCACGGCGGGAACATGGTCCCACGACCACTGGCCGAAGATGGCCAGCAGGATCTTCATGAAGGAATTGCATTTCGGGATTCCGCCGAGTCGCAGGATCACTTCCCGCGCCCGCACCAGAATCGGATGGTCCGCGGAGTACCCGGCCAGCTTGAGGGCGAAGTAGGCCTTGACCGTGATGTTGATTTCGCTCGGGCCCTCGGGATAGATGTTCCAGCCCCCGTCATCCTGGATTTGCGAGAGCAGACGGTTGATCAGCCGACGCTCCTTGACGGGGTCGTTCTCGCCCAGGAATCGCATCAGGAACAGGTAGTCCGACACCAGCGTGGTGTCCGCTCCGAGTTCCCCGAGCCACCACCCGCTCTCGTGCTGCTCGCCCATCAGCCAGCGCTTGGCCTCTTCGATCGTGCGATTCAGCGGGGAGACGGTCGGTCGATCCAGTTCCGCCACGGTCGCGGGCGGCCGGATCCCGGTTTCCCATGTCGGGGGAAGCGGGATGTCCGGCGGTTCGTTCAACACCGCGGACCGGACGCGCACGAAGAGTTGGTCGGCGGGGCCGCGAAAGACGGCGGTGGTGACGCGGTTCAGCAGGGCCTCGCCGTCTTGGAATGCGTCCAGGAGGCGGACGCGCAGAGATTTCGTCATCCCGAGAACTCCCTCCCTCTCCATACCGGTCCGGATGGGGGATTCCCCATCCCCGCCGGACGCTTCCCTGCCGGGCCGCTGAAACAGGCCGATCAAGGCCTAGACTTTGTATCAGAAGGAGTTTGGGGAGTCCAGAGAAGGTTGGAACGGGCCCGGGATTTCCCGTCCGGGAGCGCCGGACGGCCCGAAACCGGGCGCGCGTGAGCGAGGGAGAAATCGTCCCCGACCCCCGGGAAAGGTCCGGCGGCTGACTTCGAGGGGTCGGACCCTCCGGGACGTCCTCGAGCGGCAGGGCGGGGGGCCGACAGAGCAGACTCTCCCGCCGCGAGTGCGTCAATCGGCGGAAATCGGCCTCGTCGGAGGAGGCGCGGGCTCCATCCGCGGCGGGGCCCGCGTGCGGGACGGGGATCGCGGGCTAGGAACCGCGGCGACGCGCCTCGAGCAACTTCTCCCGCAACAAGAAGTACTGATGATACTTGCGATTGTCTCCATGCTTGGTCAGAAGGTTCGAGCCTGCCCCGTCTTCCGGGAACAGGATCAGCAATTCGGTGAGGAAATTCAGGGCTTCCTCGGTCTGCTTCAAGTTTTTCAGGCGATGGTACTCGCGGAGCAGTTCCGCTTCCTTCTCTTTGATCTTCAGCTCGAGTTCCAGTTTTCGTTCCAGGGCCTGCCGCTGCGGTTCCGGGGGGAAGTAGGCGCAGTTTTCGTACAGGCGCAGGACTTTCACATAACCGTAGTAGACCCGGACGAGCGCCTCCATGTGGCCGTGGATGGTCCGATATCCCGAATCCGCCTGCTTCTTGAGTTCCTCGGCCGCGGACAGGCGATCGTCATCCGTCCATCCCGCGGGCCAGGGTTCCTTTTCGGTGATCTCGACCTCGACTTCCCAACCCCTGGACGGGTCGATGGAAAGGACCTCCAGGAAGGTCTTCCCCGGCTTGAGGGCGGTCACGACGATTTCGTTGCGCGTCTCCGATTTGGGGACCGCCTTGATCATGGACGGATCGCGAGGACGGAGCTGGCTGTGGTCGAGGGTCAGATAAGCGACGTCGTTGACGTTGATCGACAGCTTGGCGTAGCGTTCGAACACGGGCCCGGTCTGGGTGGGGGTGCCGGGCAACAGGGCGAGGACCACGAGAAGGAGGAGGACCAACCCGCCGCCCACGCCGGCGAGGAGGAGCGTCTTTTTTTTCTCGTCTGCGGCTTCAGGGTCCCCCTCCTCGGCGGAGAACGACGGGGGGGCGTCGAGGGCGGCGGTTTCTTCGGTCAGTTTCTTCATGACCTGGCCCATGTCGATGGCCTCTGTGCCGGGGATTTCCTCGGCGCGGCGGGGCGGGGCGGGCGGGGGGGTCGTGTACGACGGCGGCGGCACCTGCGGGACGAAGCCCGCGGGGAGCGCCGATGCCGGGGGCGGCGCGCCCGGTCCCGGAGCGCGGGCCGACGCGGGTGCGGGGACCGGGTTTGCGGCCACCCTCGGCAGGGAGGGGCAGGAAAAGCGGATGTCGACTCCCGCGATCGAGATCGTGTCCCCGTCCTGGAGCGCGGTCTCCATCACGCGTTGACCGTTGACCGTGGTGCCGTTGCCGCTGCCCAGGTCGGTCAGCATCCAGCGTGCGCCTTCGCGTCGGATTTCCGCGTGCTTGCGGGAGGCGCTGCCGTTCCCGGTCAGCACCAGGTGGCATTCCTTGCTGCGTCCAACCAGGAAGGGACTGTCCGGCAGCGCGATTCCCTTGGCCTCCCCGTCATTCCACGACAGCTTCGCGGGGTACGACATGCGCGTCGCTCTCCTCCCGTCTCACTCGCCTCAGCGCTCGTGTCGCGCCAGTTCATCGAGTTTCAGTCCCAGGACGAAGTACTGCTGATTCTTCTGGTTGTTTCCGTGGCCGGCCATCGGCTGTTCGTCGCCCCCGTCCGGGGGGAAGAGACCGAGCAACCGGTTCAAGTGCTCCCGCGTGATCGTCAGTTCGCCGAGCCGGAAGGTGCGCCACAACTCCCGGCTGTGGTGGATCTCCTTCGCCGTAATCACTTTTTCGAGTTCTTCCTTGCACTCCCGCGCCCGCTCGTAGGGAGTGGGCGGCGCGTACTTGCAGTTGTCGTACATCCGCAGGATCTTGGCGTAGCGGTAGTAGCAGGGCACGAGGTTCATCTCGCGCGCCGCCTTGTCCGCATACAGGGCGTCCGCTTCCGCGCAGAGCCGGGAGGCTGCCTCGAGGCGCGCCTCGTCGGTCCATCCCGGGGGCCACTTCTCCTTGGCCGTCACCAGGACGTCGATTTCCCACACGTGGCCGCGCGCGCCGACGGCGTGGACCTTGGTGGTGCCGGTGGCGACGCCCTCGATGGTGATCTGGCTGCGGCTGTCCTGGCTGGAGGAGGCGCGGGCGACCCCGTCGTCCAGCGACGACACCGACGCGTGCTGCAAGGTCACGTAGGCGGCATTGCCGACTTCAGTCTTCACCTGGACCCATCGGACGACGCGGCCGCTGCGGGTCGGAACGGCGCCGTCATCGGACAGAAACAGGGGAAGCATGAGGAAGAATCCCAGGACGGACGCGAGGGTGGCGCCTCCGATCCAGAGCAACTGGCGGCGCTCGTGTTCCGCTTCGGCCGCCACTTCCTCCTGCAGGAATGGGGTCGGGAGCCGATCGGTGGATTCGCCGATCGCCTTCTTCGGGGGCGGCGGGGCCAGCGGGGTGAGGGAGCCGGGCGGGGGCGTGGGCGCCTCGATCATCGGCTTGACGAAGGTGATCTTCACGCCGCCGATGAGGATCCGGTCGCCGTTGCGCAGGGCGTGACGATCGATCCGGTTGCCGTTCACGCGCGTACCGTCGCGGGTGCCGAGATCGTGGAGGATGTAGTCCCCGCCCTCGAGTTTCAGTTCCGCGTGGGTGAAGGAGGCGCAGCCATTGCCCTTGAGCACGACCTTGCAGACGGCGCCGGATCCGATGAGGAGCGGGGTCCCGTCGAGGTCGAGCTCCGTTCGCCGTTCATCTTCCACGATGAGCGACGCCTTGGGAGCGGTCATCGGGAGAACCTCCATCCGCTGGATCGGGGATTTGCACGGTTCTGCGGGGTCGTAAGGATATCAGACTCGGGGCTCCGTGGGGAGAGAATCCGTCACCGGAATCGGCGGCCGGCCTCGCGGGCCGCCCGGCGACCCTCCTGGACCGCGGCCTCCAGGTAGGGCAATCCCGACACGTCGGTGTGGGCGAAGGCGAGGCGCCCGAACGGAGCCGCCGCGCGGCGGCAGGGACCCGGCAGCGCCCGGCCGTCCGTGCCCCGCTCGAACGCGAAACCCGGGCACGCCGTGATCATGGCATGCCCCCAGCGATTGAGCGAGACGGCGACGACGTCACGATCCGCGGAGAAACCCCAGGGTCCCAGAGCGCGTTCGAGATCCGCCAGGACGAGCCGCTCGAACTCGACGAAGGGCGTGCTCAGCAGGCGCTCCCGGCCGCGGCCGCCCTGCTCCTCCACCGGAACTGCCGGGTCCGCGAGGGGACAGAACAGGGTGAGGACATTGGGGCGGTCCGGATCCCGCGCGCCGTTCGCGCCGGAGGTCACCCAATCGGCGACCCCGATCGTGCCGGCGAAGCCGTCGAACAGGCACCCCTGATAGCCGAGTCCCGCGCCGTCGAGGGCGGCGCTGCTCCGGATTCCGACGTTGGCGACCAGATAGGCGCCGTACCGGAAGCGGGCGAAATCCGCGCGTCTCGCCTCGGGGAGATCGCGCACGATGCGGCGGGTCATGATCCCGCCTCCGGCCAGGATCACCGCGCTCCCCCGGGCGTGAATCAGTCGTCCGTCGCGGAGGTAGGTGACGCGCACATGGCGGGCGGAGTCGGGGTCGCCCTCGTGTGCGACCCGGACGGCCGTGGACCGGAGGCGAATCCGCACGGGTTCCCCGGCGCGGTCGAGCGCCTCCGGATTCCAGGCCGCGGCCAGGAAGTCGTCGGATTCCGGTTCACCGGCGAGCGAATCGGGCAGCAGGGCCTTGACGGCAAGGCGCGTGAATCCCGATGTCCCCCCGGGGAACGCATAGATGTCCGCCTCGCCGGTCATGCCGCTGCAGAAGGAGATGCCGGCGTGCGCCGACACCGCGCCCGCGCGCGCGCCGAGCAGGTCCCCGCAGTAGAGGTCCGCGAACCGGGTCACCGCGCCGGGCCAGCCGCGCTCCTTCTCGATCCACTCGCGGAACGAGATCCCGTCGAGGCGAACCCAGTCGTCGTCGCCGAACGCGCCGGCGGCTTCGGTCAGGGTCCGGACGAACGCCAGGAGGGCGCGACGGTCCTCCGCCGGGACCGGCGCATGCGCCCAGCCCTCCTGCCAGATGCGCGGCACCCAGACCGGCTTGCAGCCGTGCGAGACGGGGTCGAACAGGGCCCGGTCGTCGTCCTTCGGCACGCGGATCCGATCGAGATCGACCCGGAGGCGGCGGTAGAAGTCGCGCAGCTCTTTCTGCCAGGGTTCCTCCACGTACGCCCCGGCCTGGGTGGCGAAAAGCGTTCGCCCGCCGATGTCGAATGCCTCGCGGCGCGCGTTCCCCCCCGGTTCCGCGTGGTTCTCGAGGATGAGCACGCGGCTTCCGGGGCGGACTTCGTCGCGAAAGCGAAGGGCTGCGGCCAGCCCGCTCATTCCGCCCCCCACGACGATCAGGTCGTACTCCGGATCGCCCGCGTCCTCGGACGGAAGCGAGGGGCCGTCGAACTCCCCCGCCCGGATGCGGTGGGCGAGTTCGAAGACTTCCGGCGGATTGCCGTTCACCGGCGACCAGGTGCGCGGCCAGGGGGGGGCGTCCGGTCCGGCGATCACGCCCCCGCCAGGGCCGAGGAACCCCGGGCAGGCGACGGCCAGCGCGGCGGCGAACGAACCGCGAAAAAAGTCGCGTCGGGTCCAGTGCGCCATGAGATCCTCCGGGGGGCGGCGGGGTCAGGCGCCCCGCGTCAGGGTCCCCAGCAGACCGTCCACCGCGTCGAAGGTCGGTTGGTTGCTCCGCGGTTCATAGCCCGTGAACGGAGGGGCCGAGGCCAGGAACCGCTCCAACGGCTCGCGCTCGAATCTTCGCCCCCACGCGCCGTAGCCCAGTCGCTGCAGCCAACGGGCGTTGAGCTCCTGCTCGAAGTGCCCCTCGATCGGCACCGAATACATGGGAACGCGCAGGTGCACCGCTTCGCTCATCAGCGAGAAGCCGCCGCCCGCCACCACCGCCCGGGCGGTTCGCAGGTCGTCGATGAACCCTTTCTCGCTGAACCCGCAGAGCGTGACGTTTCCCTCCTCGCCCGCCCGCCCCATGCCGTAGACGCGGAACTTCCAGGGAAGGGACTGGAGAAGCGGAATCAACCCCGTATTGGCCGAGGAGGTCTGGTAGACGAGTACGTGTTCCCCCGGCTCACGCCGGGCCGCGAGGATCTCGGGCCGCAGGATGGGGGGAATCAGGGTGGTCCGCTCCTTGCGGACGGGCGGGTGAAAGAACGTCGTGATCAGGTAGTGTTCGCACTTGGGGAGTTTCGCCAGCACCGCAGCCCTGGCGATCTGGAAGTCGGTGCTCTCCTGCACCTCGGGAGGATGCTCGCATCGGTCGATGATCTGCATGTTGTCGATGGAGATCACGGGGAGGAAGTGGTTGACGCCGAAGAGGTACGCCCAGCTCTCGAAATCGCTGATCACCGCCTGCGGCTCGAAGTCGAATCGGGAGTACACCTCGACGTTCCGCGCGACCCCTTCGATGGCCTGGGCGAGGTTGCTGAGAAAGCTGCGTCCTTTGTCGAGTTTGTTGCCGTCGTACTTCAGGTGGAGGCCGTGGATCTCCAGGATCGCGATGTTGGGACGATGGGCGAACTTGTCCGTGAGGAACTTGAACGCCCGCCCCGAGACGACCACCCGGATGTCGTGACCGCGCGAGAGCAGGTGCTCGAGGATGACACGCGAGCGGGTGGCGTGGCCCATGCCTTCGCCGGTGACGCCGTAGAGGATTCGCATCGGGACGGCCTCGACTGGGGACGCCGGAAGTGTATCCGGCGCGCGCGGTGGAAATCAACGGGGCTGCGACCGCGCCGCCGGGATCTCCTTCCGCCGCGGATCCGCTCGCAGGGCCTGGAGATCACCATCCCCCAGGAGGTGTTCCTATTTCCTTCCGTCCGATTCCTGCGCCCGGCGTAGGTTCCGGAACGCGTCGTCACCCCGTCGACCCGCGTTCCCGGACGCCACCGGACGCGCGGGTCCGGCGGGGGAGATCCGGTCGGGCCGGGGTCGGTGAAGATCCTGCGCGGCCTGCTCGCCGAGCCGGGAACCCGGACGATTCCCCTCCACTTCGGTGGGCCGCCCGCCATCGAGATCGTTTTCCGGGCGCGCCAGGCAGCCTGGGAAGCGTTGCAGGCCCTCGGCGTCGACGCACCGGAACCCGAGGGGATGAGCGAGCACCTGCGGCGCATGCTCGACTCGCGACGCGCCTCCGCGGTCCCAAGACGTCGATCTCCGATTCAAGGGGCGACCCGGAAAATTCTCGGAACCCGGGTCGTGGAGCGGCGTCCAAGGGACAATGACCGCATTCCCTTCCGTGCAGGAGCATGCCATGTCCATTCGCAGCCTGATCGCAAGCCTTGCTTTGACGGTACTTTACGCCTCCGGCCTGTGGGCCGACGGGATGATCATCATCGAACGGCCGCCGCAGGCCCCGCCGGGGTGGCGCGAGGTGCCGCTGGCGGTGAACTATCACCACGTGACCGTGTCGGTCGACAACCAGACGGCGGTGACGTCGGTGGACCAGGAGTTCCGCAACCCCAACAACATGCAGGTGGAGGGGTTGTACATCTTCCCGCTGCCCGTGGGGGCGAGCGTGGCGAACTTCTCGATGTGGATCGACGGCAAGGAGCAGCAGGCGGAGCTCCTGGAACGGGAGAAGGCGGCGCAGATCTACGAGGACATCGTGCGGCGGACGCAGGACCCGGCGCTGCTCGAGTACATGGGGACGAAGGCGTTCAAGCTGCGGATCTTCCCGATTCCGGCGAACGACGTGAAGCGGGTGCGGCTGACGTACCAGGAGGTGGTGCCGAACGACGGGGGCTTCTGCACGTACCGGTACCCGCTGAACACGGAGAAGTTTTCGAGCGAGCCGCTGAAGTCGGTGACGATCAAGGTGGACCTGAAGAGCCAGGTGCCGATGAAGAACATCTTCTCGCCGACGCACGACGTGGACGTGGCGAAGCGGAGCGACCACGTGGCGGCGGTGTCGTTCGAGCAGAACAACGTGAAGCCGGACAAGGACTTTCTCCTCTACTACACGCTGTCGACGGAGGAGATCGGGATCAACGTGGTGACGCACCGGCCGGGGGGCGAGGACGGGTACTTCATGGTGCTGGCGAGCCCGCAGCAGGAAGGCGGGGACGGGGAGGAAGTGCAGAAGGACGTGGTGTTCGTGATGGACACGTCCGGGAGCATGGCCGAGCACGACAAGATGGAGCAGGCGAAGAAGGCGCTGACGTACTGCCTGGGGATGCTGAAGGGGAGCGACCGGTTCAACGTGATCGCGTTCTCGACGGAGGCGCGGGGGTTTCGGGAAGGGCTGGTGGACGCGACGGCGGAGAACGTGAAGGCGGCGCAGGAGTTCGTGGGGAAGCAGAAGCCGCGCGGAGGGACGAACATTTCGGACTCGCTGCGGATGGCGCTGGAGATGGCGCCGAAGGGGAGCGAGAGGCCGTACATGGTGGTGTACATGACGGACGGGCAGCCGACGATCGGGGAGACGACGGACCCGCAGGCGATCCTGGCGGCGGCGAAGAAGCAGAACCCCGGGCATGCGCGGATCTTCAGCCTGGGGGTCGGGTATGACGTGAACACGGTGCTGCTGGACAAGCTGGCGGAGGAGGCGCGAGGGACGCGGGAGTACGTGACGCCGGAGGAGAACCTGGAGATCAAGGTGTCGAACTTCTACGCGAAGCTGGCGCACCCGGTGCTGAACGACGTGATGCTGAAGATCGAGGGGATGGAGACGTACGACGTGTACCCGAAGGCGCTGGGGGACCTGTTCAAGGGATCGCAGGTGGTGGTGTACGGGCGCTACCGGGGAGACGGGCATCGCGCGGTGCGGATGACGGGGACGGTGAACGGGAAGGCCCGCGAGTACGTGTACGAGGCGAAGTTCGATTCGCAGGCGACCGAGCACGAGCAGTTGCCGCGGTTGTGGGCGACGTCGAAGATCGGGTATCTGCTGGACGCGATCCGGCTGCATGGGGAGAAGGCGGAATTGCGCCAGGAGGTGGTGGCGCTGGCGAAGGAGCACGGGATCCTGACGCCCTACACCTCGTACCTCGTGCTGGAAGATCAGGCTCGGCAGCAGCAGTTGCGTCCGGGTGCGGAACCGGCGCCGGCCGACCAGGCCGTGCGGGATGCCCTGGGCGCGGGCTCCAGCGGCGGCGCGGCTGCCCCCGGCCGCAAGCGTGAGATGGAGAAGGCGCGGGAAGGGTTCGAGACAGTCTCGGGCGAGAACGCCGTCGCCGCCAGTCGCGCGGCCGAGGAGTTGAAGGAAGGACGCCACGACGACGATGAGAGGCTGATGACGCTCGACGCCGATCGGCGGCTCTTGAAGCAGGTCGGCGCCAAGGTCTTCTACAACCTCGGCGGCGCGTGGGTGGACAGCCGGTTCAAGCCGGGCTCCGCCGTGGTGCAGGTGAAGGCGTTCAGCGAGGAGTACTTCCAGCTTCTGCGGGACAAGCCCGACCTGAAGAAGTACTTCGCGCTCGGACTTCGGGTCACCGTGGTGCTCGGAGACACGACCTACGAGGTGGTCGAGTAGGCGGTGAACCCCGTGGCCCGGAATCGGCACCCGATTCCGGGCCTGCCGCGCGACGACGGGCCCGGGGCCGAGCCGATGCGGGATGACGCCGGTCACGCGGGATACGGTCCGCGCACCGGCGACGGGCGGCCGTTGCCCGGATCCCGAGAGCAAGTCCGGGATCCGTCCTGCTCACTCCGCGCCGGCCTCGTCATCCGCCCCGGGCGCCGGATCGACCTCGGATTCGACGGCGCCGTCGAGAAGCACGCGGCGGATCACGCTGAACGGAATGTGCCCGAACCACAGCAGTTCGTCGTGGAAGCGGCGATCCGAGTAGCCGTCCCCCCAGAGTCGGCGACAGGCCTGCCGCAGCTCTTCGATCTCCTCGAACCCGACCAGGTAGCCGGAGTAGTAGACCGGCCTCTCCTGCTGCTTGGAAACCTCGAGGCGCGCGCAGATCGGTTCGAGCCCGACCCCCTCCTCGAGCAGTTGCACCGCCTCCTCGCGGCTCATCCCGCCGCAATGCAGGCCGACGTCGATCACCGCGCGCGCGGCCCGCCAGAGCCGCATCTTCAACTGGGCGAACCGTTCTGCGGGCAGTTCGAAGTACCCCTGGCGTTCGAGCAGGTGTTCCACGTAGAGGCCCCAGCCCTCGATGAACGCCCCGTTGTAGACGGTTTGGCGCATGCGGGTCGAGTGCTTCGCGGCGATCGACAGTTGCAGGTGGTGGCCGGGGATCCCCTCGTGCGGCGCGACCACCGCCGTCCAGGCGCGGTTGTTGCCCCGCAGCAACTGCTCCCGTTCCGGGTCCGGACGGGACGGGGAGATCGGAAACACCACGTACACCCCCGGTTTCTTCTCGAGGTTGGGGGAGGGCACGTACATGGCAAACGGGTAACCCACCCGCGGGTCTCCCCAGCGCGTCTCCAGGCGGAGGGCGTAATCGGGAACGGTGACGAATTTCCTCTCCAGGGTGAATCGGCGCGCCCGCTCCAGGGCGGCGCTCGCGGTCTCGAGGAGGCCGTCCGCGTCCGGATGATCCTCTTCGATCCGAGAATCCAGCGTTCGCCGGTTCAGCCCGGGCTCGAGGCTCCGCGCGAACCGGTCCATCTCGGCGCGGGTCGATTCGAAGACGGCCATCCCCCGCTCCAGGAGCTCCCGGGCGGTGAGCGTCACGCCGAACTCGAACCGCAGGCGGTGATCGTGGTGTCCGATCGCGGACGGGAGGGGCGCCGCTCCGCCGTCGGTCCGGCTCGCCCAATCCAGGTGCCGGTCGAGGTGATGAAGGAGCAGAAGATAGCCCACCCGAGCGCTCCGCGACAGCCGGCGTTCATCCACTTCTCGCAGGCAGCGGGACTGGAACTCCTTCACCCCCGGAATCTCGTCCGCGGTCAGCGGCGCCCAATCCTGCCACTTCCGATGCAGGAACTCGTTCTCCAGCCCGCGCAGGATCCCCTCGTTGCGGCTCCTCGAATTCAGCCGCTCCTGCGCCGCTGCGGGAAGGACGGCCAGGAACAGAACCGCCGCGGCGAGAATCCGAGGCACACGGAATGAGATGATTCGAGTCACGATTCCTCCGGCGTTCAGGAGAACGATGCGCGCGCCATTGTAGCACTCCGGCTGTCCATGGGGTAACGCCCAAGGGCTCGCATTTCGCGGCGGATCGCCCCACCGGGAGCCTCACCCCGTCCCGCGTACCCATGGGAGACGGGGAGGGGCTGGAGTTTTTTTCGTGACCACCCGCAGCGAGAATCTTACCCTCCCGGAGAGTCGCATTGGGAGTCGTGTGCCATGCGTGTTCAGCCCTTTCTGGTCTTGCCGCTCCTCGTCCTGTTCGGGTGTTCCCAGGAAGCCCCCGTCGGTCCCGGCGGAAAGCCGGAAGGGTCGATTACTCTCTCCGTGGAGGGAGGCTCGGTCAAGATCCCACTGCGGATCCTGAACGTCTTCCTCGTGGAAGACGGTACGGAGCCGGAGGTCTTCGAGATCCTCGGAGAGGGAGTTCGCCTCGTGGGTGAGTTCGCGCCGGGGGCGGGCGTTGGCTACGACGAAAAATGGGAAGTCCTGTTCGGGAAGGAGATCCCGCTGCTGCCCGAAGGGGGGGATCCCCGGGGCCCGGCCGGAGGGATCCTCACCCTTCCCGGGCGCCCGGCCTGGCCCGTCCTCGGGGGATCCATCCGGATCGAACGTCGGACCGGAACGTACATCGGCGTCGAGGGCGACACCATGCTGCACGGTCGCGTCACGGTGCGCGTGAGCACGGACGCCGGCGAACGGACCCTGGAAGGCACGTTCTCCGTTCAGGGGGTGATCTGGGGATAATCACTCCGGGGAGGCGGCCGCCCGCCACGAGCCACCCGACCGACCCGCCCCTGGACGGACCGACGCCCGGGTCCCTGCTCCGGCGCGTCTGCCATTTTCCTTTCCACCCGGATGCACGGGAACTTTCCCCCCGCGCGGGCGTCCAAGGGACAATGACCGCATTCCCTTCCGTGCAGGAGCATGCCATGTCCATTCGCAGCCTGATCGCAAGCCTTGCTTTGACGGTACTTTACGCCTCCGGCCTGTGGGCCGACGGGATGATCATCATCGAACGGCCGCCGCAGGCCCCGCCGGGGTGGCGCGAGGTGCCGCTGGCGGTGAACTATCACCACGTGACCGTGTCGGTCGACAACCAGACGGCGGTGACGTCGGTGGACCAGGAGTTCCGCAACCCCAACAACATGCAGGTGGAGGGGTTGTACATCTTCCCGCTGCCCGTGGGGGCGAGCGTGGCGAACTTCTCGATGTGGATCGACGGCAAGGAGCAGCAGGCGGAGCTCCTGGAACGGGAGAAGGCGGCGCAGATCTACGAGGACATCGTGCGGCGGACGCAGGACCCGGCGCTGCTCGAGTACATGGGGACGAAGGCGTTCAAGCTGCGGATCTTCCCGATTCCGGCGAACGACGTGAAGCGGGTGCGGCTGACGTACCAGGAGGTGGTGCCGAACGACGGGGGCTTCTGCACGTACCGGTACCCGCTGAACACGGAGAAGTTTTCGAGCGAGCCGCTGAAGTCGGTGACGATCAAGGTGGACCTGAAGAGCCAGGTGCCGATGAAGAACATCTTCTCGCCGACGCACGACGTGGACGTGGCGAAGCGGAGCGACCACGTGGCGGCGGTGTCGTTCGAGCAGAACAACGTGAAGCCGGACAAGGACTTTCTCCTCTACTACACGCTGTCGACGGAGGAGATCGGGATCAACGTGGTGACGCACCGGCCGGGGGGCGAGGACGGGTACTTCATGGTGCTGGCGAGCCCGCAGCAGGAAGGCGGGGACGGGGAGGAAGTGCAGAAGGACGTGGTGTTCGTGATGGACACGTCCGGGAGCATGGCCGAGCACGACAAGATGGAGCAGGCGAAGAAGGCGCTGACGTACTGCCTGGGGATGCTGAAGGGGAGCGACCGGTTCAACGTGATCGCGTTCTCGACGGAGGCGCGGGGGTTTCGGGAAGGGCTGGTGGACGCGACGGCGGAGAACGTGAAGGCGGCGCAGGAGTTCGTGGGGAAGCAGAAGCCGCGCGGAGGGACGAACATTTCGGACTCGCTGCGGATGGCGCTGGAGATGGCGCCGAAGGGGAGCGAGAGGCCGTACATGGTGGTGTACATGACGGACGGGCAGCCGACGATCGGGGAGACGACGGACCCGCAGGCGATCCTGGCGGCGGCGAAGAAGCAGAACCCCGGGCATGCGCGGATCTTCAGCCTGGGGGTCGGGTATGACGTGAACACGGTGCTGCTGGACAAGCTGGCGGAGGAGGCGCGAGGGACGCGGGAGTACGTGACGCCGGAGGAGAACCTGGAGATCAAGGTGTCGAACTTCTACGCGAAGCTGGCGCACCCGGTGCTGAACGACGTGATGCTGAAGATCGAGGGGATGGAGACGTACGACGTGTACCCGAAGGCGCTGGGGGACCTGTTCAAGGGATCGCAGGTGGTGGTGTACGGGCGCTACCGGGGAGACGGGCATCGCGCGGTGCGGATGACGGGGACGGTGAACGGGAAGGCCCGCGAGTACGTGTACGAGGCGAAGTTCGATTCGCAGGCGACCGAGCACGAGCAGTTGCCGCGGTTGTGGGCGACGTCGAAGATCGGGTATCTGCTGGACGCGATCCGGCTGCATGGGGAGAAGGCGGAATTGCGCCAGGAGGTGGTGGCGCTGGCGAAGGAGCACGGGATCCTGACGCCCTACACCTCGTACCTCGTGCTGGAGGACGCCGCGCGGTTCGGGGGTCCCGCGGGCGGGGCGGCCCCGGGCGCGCCGGAGGAGAGCCTTCGACGCGTGATGGACCCGGCGGCCCGCCAGGAAGCGAAGGACCAGGCGGAAGGGTTCCGGTCCGACTCCGGGAAGGGCGCCGTGACGGCGAGCAAGGAGGCCGACAAGCTCAAGAAGGGCTACCTGGCCGGCGACGATGGGGCGGGGGGCTGGGGTGCCGACGGCAAGGCGATTCATCGGCAAGTAGGGGATCGAACCTTCTATCGCCTCGATGATCGTTGGATCGACAGCAAGTACAAGGCGGGGATGCCGGAAGTCACGCTGAAGGCCCTCGGCGACGACTACTTCAAGCTCTTGCAGGAAAAGCCCGAGCTGAAGAAGTTCTTCGCCCTGGGGACGCGAGTCACGGTGGTCCTCGCGGGGACCGCCTACGTGGTGACGGACTGATCCGGTCGATTTTCCGTGAGCGGGGGCTGCGACTCCGAAGGGGGCGCAGCCTCCGCCGCGTTTTCGGGCCCGTGGGCCATACGGGCGCAACCCTCCCGGATCCCCAGCGGGGTGCGGCCCAGGAGGGCGACGAGTCGATCGATGCGGAGCGACACGTCCCGCGGGCGGGGCGCCAGATGCGGGAGATCCGCGACCCGTGCGGGGCGGCACAGGTTCGTGTCCAGTCCGAACGAGCGCGCCACGGCGAGACCGTGCTCCAGGCGGGAGACCCGATCCGGTCCGCCGACATGGAGAAGCCCAACCGGTTGAAGACGCAGAAGGTCCTGGAGAATTCCTGCGGCATCCGTGACCTCGAGCGGCGTTCGGAACTGGTCGGAGAACAGGGGCACCGGCTCTCCCGCGCGCAAACGATCCACGAGGAATTCGGTGAAGCTCTGCCTGCGTCCGCCGGATCGGCCGTAGAGAAGCGCCAGTCGCGCGACCAGCAAATTTCGGGACGCCGCCGTGGCCTGTTGTTCTCCCGCAGCCTTGGAGGTCATGTAGGGGCCGAGGGGGTTCGGGGCGTCGGATTCGGCGTAGGGAGGGGAGTCGCCGCCGAACACGAGATCGCTCGAGACGTAGATGCAATACGCTCGGGCTGCTCCGGCTGCGCGAACCAGGGTTCCCGTCGCGACGGCATTCACCAGGTGTGCGTGCCACGCGTCACGCGCGCATGCGTCCGGGTCGGCCATCGCGGCACAATGCAGGACCGCGTCCGGTTTCAGCGCGGAGATCAAGTCGGCCGATTTTCGTCCCCCGTCGCCGAGGTCGAGGGCCACGCCGTGGACACCGCGGGGCATGCCGGAGCCGTCCCGCGAAGTTCCGATCACCTCGATGCCGGATCGGGAAAACGCATGTGCGCAAGTCCAGCCCAGGAATCCCGACGCACCGGTGATGAGGACTTTCATGTGCACCCGACGGATCGGCGCAGCGACGAGTCGGATCTCGTTCCGTCGACCGGCGCCGTCCGGATCCTACCACGGCGAAGACCGGCGATCCAGGGTCGCATCACCGCGCTCGTCGCGGGTGCATCGTCCGGCAACGCCGGCAACCTGCCGCGCGCATCGGGCAGCCGCGGGGCTACGGCTCTTCCTCCGCTGTATCGGGCGGTGGGGCAAGGACGCCGTCGATCCCGGCCAATCGGGCGGCTGTCACCAATTCCCAGTTCACCCGCGAGACCGCGAGGATTTGGCGCAAATTCGGGCGAAGCCCGCGCAACTCCCGCAGGGCCGCCAGCCCGGAACCTTCCTCCAAGTCCTGGTCCGCGACGATAAGCGAGATCTCCCCTTCCAGGACGATCCGATGCGCAGCCTTCGAATTCCGGGCAAAGTGGACGCGATGGCCCAACGCGCGTAGGCGCGACTCCAGTTCGTGGACTCGTTCCGGTCGCGACGCCAAAAGCAATACCTTTTCCCCGCTCAGGCGGTCGCATTCCAACGGCGCTCCATCCGGTCGGGGCGTAGTTCGCAAGTCTGCCTGGGTGACCGCAAACATCGGTTTCTCCTCCTGCCACAGCTCGCGGCGGCCGCTTTCCCGCCGCGAGCCGGAAAATTCTCGTCACGCACACCGAATTCGGCGTCGTGACGAGAGGATTTGGGAGGGTGTCTGGTTTCTCGAACCTCCCTCCTCAGGATGCGTCCTGCGCGCGCAGCTCGGCCTCGCGCAGCTCCTTCTCCTCGCAAGGGAGCCGGAACAAGGAAGAAACGGTCCCGGCCGGTTGACCTTCAGCGCCCGACATCCGTTCGATAGGAGGGGCAAACGGCATGACCGATGGGCCGCGCTCACGCATGGGCTGGGGCTCGGGATCTCCAGCCGCCCAAGGTCAATCCGGCCGGACCGTTGTCCGTGGAATTCCGTCTTCCCCGCCCAGCCCAAGATTCCCTGGGCCGTCATCCCTGATCCCGGCAGGTGAATGGGAGGCATCGCAATTGCGGTACCGAGCTATCGATTGTGCTCACCGACCGCCATTAGTCTCTATTCCAATTGAAGTTGAACCGCTCTGGCCATTCTGTTGGGGACCCGGAACAGGCTGAAAGGGGGGCCGGAACTCGCGTGAATCCGAACCGACTTGCAGAAATGAGAATCCGGCGTGATTCACAACCCGGATAGACCTTGTGAAAGGGGGGGGGAGCGGCGAAGATGGTGAATGAATCGGGCGGCGGATGTCCGAGCGTTCCGGAGGCTCGACGCGAGCCGGAGTTCTGCCGTCCCCGGCGCGGGGAAGCCGCAGATTCATCCCGGAAGGAATCCGGGCACCGCAACGGTTTGGTGTAGGAGCCAGGCCTTCCTTGTTCACCGCCGATGGGTGGATTGCGAAGCCCGTCGGGTGCCGGCCGTTGGTCGCCTCGTCGTCCGGGCCGATCCGCACGTCACTCTTGGAGCCGCAATGCCTGCGAATCCCGGTCCGCGCTCCCGTTGGAGTCTGCTCGAAGGCGCGTCATTCGATCCCCTGATGGGGTACGAGTGGCTCGTGGTGGCGAGATGGGTCTTCGTCGGATTCATCGCGGGCTGCGCCATCCTGGCCGACTTCTTCCAGATCGTGCCGTCGGGACTTCCCCTGCTCGTCTGCTGCGGTTGCATGGCCGGGTACAACGCCTTTCTCGCCTGGAGCGCACTTCCGCGCAAGGACCCGGCACGCACCATCCGCTGGACGCTGCTCCTGGACATCGTCCTGTTTACGAGCATCCTCCACTACTCGGGGGACATCGAAAATCCATTCCGGTTTCTCTACACGCTGCCCGTGGTGGCGGGGGCGGTCATCCTTTCCCGGCGGGCAGGCTATCTGCTGACGCTGGCATCGATCGGTGCCTTCTGCCTCCTGCTTGCGCTGACCCTGATCGACAAGATGCCGGTGTCGCTGCCGCACCACCACCTGGACCTGATGAAGTCCCTGCAGATCCACAAGATCATCGACCCGGACGTGAATTTCGAAGGTTGGAACTACGTCGCCATCCACGTATTCGCGCTGTCCGTGCTCCTGCTCGCCTGTGCCTATGGATTCGGCACGCTAGCCGCCCGCATTCGGGAATCGGAGCGGCAGGTCGAGGAACAAAATGAGCGCATGCGGTCGCTGTTGACGATCCTCCCCGAAGGCGTGGTCCTGATGGAGTTGGACGGGGGAATCCTCTGGGCCAACCCGGCGGCCGCGGGACTGGCCCCCGGATTGGCGGCTGCGTCCTGCATTCAAGACCTGCCCGATGGGCTCGGAGTTCCGGAGCGATTGAAGGAGGGGCGCACGAGGACGACGGAGTTTGAGTCCGTGCGGCCGGACCGGATTCTCCGCCATGCCCTGCTCGGGACGGGAACCGGTGGACGTATCGTCTGGGTGTTCCAGGATGTGACGGAGTTGCGGAGGTTGATGGCGGTGGCCCTCCACCAGTCGAAGATGGTCGACTTGGGGTATCTGGCGGCCGGCATTGCGCACGAGATCGGCAACCCGCTCTCCTCGATTTCCGCCATTCTCCAGGTGATGCAGGCGAAACACCCCGGGCCGGGGATCGGCGAGCGCCTGACGGTATTGATCTCCCATGTCGACCGGATCGACCGGATCGTCCGCGATGTGACGTCGTTCGCGCGTCCCTCGGCAGGGATGCGACCTTCCGTCCCCCTGGAGCGGGTCGTGGACACGTCCCTGCAGATCTTCCGCATGCATGACCGGGCGCGGGACATCACGGTCCGGTTCGATCGACCGGGCCTTTCGCGAATGGCATGCCTCGCCGAGGACCAGTTCGTTCAAGTCCTCCTCAATCTGTTGTTGAATGCGGCGGACGCCTCGAAGCGGCCCGCGGAAGTCCAGGTGAGCCTCAGCGGAGGGGAAGACGAAGTCCGCATCGAAGTGGCGGACCGAGGGGCGGGGATGGAGGAGGAAACGCAGCGGCGCTTGTTCACGCCGTTCTTTACCACCAAAGAGCCGGGCCGGGGAGTCGGCCTGGGGCTGTTTCTGAGCGATTGGATCGTGCGGTCGCACGGTGGGAGAATCGAGGTGACTTCTGCACCCGGGGTGGGGACGACCGTAAGGGTCTGCCTTCCGGTCAAGGGGGTGCCGATGACGATCCCGGCGGGGAATTCAAGTGGGGGAGAGAATGGCGAGAGTCTTGCTGGTTGACGATGAAACCGGGTTCCGCGAGGCGCTCGGCGAGATGCTGGTGGCCGCCGGACACTCCGCCCACGGGTGCGGATCGGCGGAGCAGGCGCTGGAAACGCTGCGGAAGGAGGAATTCGACGTTCTCCTGACCGATCTGCGCATGCCGGGCTGCGGCGGCCTGCCGCTCCTGCGCGAGGCGGCCATCCGGCTTCCCGAGTGCGTCCGCATCGTGGTGACGGCCTATGGGTCCCTGGAGAGCGCGATCGAGGCGCTGCGGGCGGGCGCGCACGACTACCTGCTCAAGCCCGTGCATCTCGAGGCCGTGGTCCGGAAGATCGACTTCCTCGGCCGGCACCAGGCCACGGTGGCTGAGAATCGCTTCTTGCGTGCCGCGCTGGGGAACGAAGCCTCGACGTCGGGTCTGATCGGCTCCTCCACGGCGATGGAGGAGGTGCGGAGTCTCATCGGCAAAGTTGCGGCCACCGGGGCGACCGTCCTGATCACCGGCGAGACCGGGACGGGAAAGGAGCTCGTTGCCCGCGCGATTCACGAGGCCGGCGCGCGCAAGGACGGGCCCTTTCTGGCGCTGAACTGCGGGTCCGTGCCGGAAACGCTGCTCGAGAGCGAGATGTTCGGACACTGCCGCGGGGCCTTCACGGGGGCGGAGCGCGACAAGCGGGGGCTGTTCGAGGCGGCCCAGAAGGGGACGTTGTTTCTCGACGAAATCGGGGAGATGCCCGCATCCCTGCAACCGAAGATCCTGCGTGCCATCGAGGCTCGTGAGATCCTCCGCGTAGGGTCGACCGCCCCGACGCCGATCGACGTCCGTATCGTTGCCGCGACCCACCGGAATCTGCGGACGATGATGGACCAGGACCGTTTTCGCGCCGATCTCTACTATCGTCTCGCCGTATTCGAAATCGCGCTGCCGCCGCTGCGGGATCGTCGCAGCGACATCGCCGCGCTGGCGGAACACCTGATCCTGCGCGCGTCACGGAGGCTCGGGCGTCTGCCGGTCACGCTGGATCCCGCCGCGCTCCGCATGCTGGAACGGTACCGCTGGCCGGGCAACGTTCGCGAGTTGGCCAACGTCCTGGAGCGAGCGTTGATCCTGTCCGACGAGCCGCGGGTGCTCCCCGCGGACTTGCGGGGCATCCTGCTCGATCCCTCCGAGGAATTCGTGGAGAACCTCAGGACCGCCCGACAGGACTGGGAGCGGACTCACATTCGTCGCGTGATCCAGCGCCACGACGGTGACAAGCGCGCCGCCGCCGCGGCCCTCGGGATCGACCTCTCCTCTCTCTACCGCAAGCTGGAGGAGTAGGCCGCGGGGCTAATCCTGGGGGTCGCTCCGCTTCCGGGTCCCCTCCCAGTACGGTTTGAACGTGGCGATCACTTGCTCCTGGGCCGCGGAGTGCCCCAGCCCCGGGACCATCGTGCGCTTCACGTTTGGATAACCGAAGTCCCGCAACAGCCGTTCCGCCGCATCGGTCTGGGGTTCGATGCCGGGGCTCGCCTGGTTGCCGTGGGTGAACTCGCGGTGAGGGTCCTTCTCGCCCGTGATCTGGTGCACCGGGAAGTTCAGTGCATCCCCGGTGAACTTTCCCTTCAGCCCGGAGAAGCCGAAGTCTGCGAAGTTGCCGCAGGCCGGGGCAGACCCGGCAACCCGATCGGGATGGCGGAAGGTCATCATGTAGGTCGCCTGTCCGCCGCCGGAAAAGCCCGTGATGTAGATCCGTTCCTCCCCGTCGAAGTCCCGGCAAAGGTCCTCGATCATGGCCAGGATCCCCTGTTCGTCCCAGTCGATCCGCCTGCCGCGTCCTTCCTCGATCACGGGGTCGGGATAGTACTTTCGGTACTTCTCCAGCATCTCCCCTTCGATCTGGTTGGTGTTGGCGAAGGTGCAGGGGGAGGCGATCAGGAAGGGGAGGGAACCGCGCTTGTTCTGGTACCCGCGCCCCATCCCCTCAAAGTTGCTTCCGGCTCCGTCCACGCAGACCAGGATGGGCCACTTCCGGTCCTTCTGCCGGGCAAAGTTTCGGGGCAGGGAGAGGTAGTACTTCATCGGGTGAGAGGTCGTGGTCATCAGCACCAGGCCATCCGTGGCGGCCGCGTCGAGGGCCTTCTTGAGCACGGGGACGAGGTTGCCGGGGGGCTGCATCGACAGGCCTTTGCCGGCGAGCCGCGCGGCCTTCGCCTGCATCTTGCCCGCGATCGCCTGATTGGCGAGGGTGGCGACGAGCGCCCATCGCTTCTCCGACGGTTCCAGCTCCAGCGCGGACCAGAGGTAGCCCTCGAATCGTTCCTGCGCCGTGACGTTCGTTTCCTTCTCGCCCAGGCGATAGAGCTTCTCGTAGAGGCCGGCGATCTTCTTGTGCGCGCTCGACGCCGTCTTCTCGTACGCCTGGGAATCTCCCTCGGTCGCGGCATCCTCACAAGTCGAGGCGCTGTCCCGGCAGGCTCCCAATCCCTCCGCGTCGGGGCAGGCCCCGCCGGCGAGTTCCGCCGCCCGCTTCGCCTGCGTGCCGAGCTTCTTGCCGACGCACCATTTCCCGAGAGTGATCCATTCCTTGGCCACCATTCGCAGGCCGTCGATCTCGGCCTTCGAGGGCCCGGAATCGGGAGGAGGTTGCTTCTTCTTGTCGGCGGCGGCAGGCAGAGCGAGGGCGACCCACAAGACGACGGCGACGAGCGCGACAGGCAGGCGGCGCGGGATGCTCATGCGGAAGGCTCCTTGGTCCGGCAACCAGGGGGACATATGGCGACATGATACCCGCGTCCCGCGCCATGGCAAGAGCCGTTGGCGGCGATTGCCGAGCGGATGGACGGGTGATGGTAGACCGCGCCGGCCTCGCGGATCACGCGCAGCGAATCGTACGCGCGCACGTCTCCCGCGGGAACCTCGGGATCCGTGCGGAGGACGACCGGGGAGAGCAGGATTTCCGTTTCGTCCCGGTACTCCCCGTCATCATCCCGGTCGAAGTAGAGTGCGCCGCGTGTTGCCTTCCCCTCCGCCTCGGGTCTCGCGGCTCGCCGGCCCCCACAGGGACTCCGTCCGCCCGGCTGCGGACGGAGGCCTCTCCGCTGTGGTCGAACCGGCCGCCCGATGTGAAGCCGGGCTGCCCTGCGCCGGCAAAGGCGAATCGGATTTCCACGAATCCGAAGGAGGTCATCGGAGCGCCGCGGAGATCCAGCCCGAGGGAGGACCGCCGATCCGGGTTCGTCGCCCCCGGCGAGGAACCCCGTTTGGGCGGGAGCTTGATCCCCGACTAGGCGAACTCGTCCTCCAGCGTATAGCGGAGCGTGACCCGGTCGACCTCGCCCGTGTTCGGACAGTAGCGGTGGATGTCCTTCAACGGTCGGGCGTAAACGTGGACGGTGACGAGATCGTGCTTGGAGGTGTTTTCCAGCTGGTGGATCTGACCGTAATCGACGCACGAGAAGTCGGTCTTGCCGAGGTGGTCCTCCTCGTTGACCTTGACGAACGCCCGCCCGGGGGCGGGTTTGTCGGAAACGCGGAAAAGTCGCGCAGTCAGCTGGCCGTCGAACACCCGCGTGACGTTCAGGGAACCGGCGTGGTCATGGATGACCGTCACCTGCCCCGGCCGCCAGCAGAGACAGAGCATGTCGAAGCGGGGCGTCCGACAGATGAGGTTTCGGGAATACGAATCGTTGGCAAACGTGATGTGTTCGTTGATGAGCGTTTCGGAGAGGTCCAGCTTTCCGAACAGCTCCTTCAACTGATCGAGCTTGAGGTCGCGGATGGGGATTTGATGCATCTCGAATATGAAATCCTCGAGGCTGATTTTGCTCTGCACGACATTGGCCATGGCCGTCTCCTCGTGTGGGGCTGACCGATGGATTCACCGTATCACGGCCGTTTTGCGGGTGTCAAGCGCGCCCCGGCCTCGGGGTGGCGGGATTCCTTTCGTCGCACCCGCAGGCGGGAGGAGCCCTCCCGCGAGCCCGGCAGGGGCCTGCAGCCTCACTTCTTCACGCCGACCCAGCACCCGTCGCCCAGGGGCACGATCACGCTTTCGAGCCGCGCATCCCGCGCCATGATCTCGTTGAACTCCTTGACCGCCGGGGCCTCCGGATCGGTCGGGTGGGGATCGAGGAGCTGGCCGAACGCGAAGGCGTTGTCGACGATGATCAGGCCGCCCGGGCGGACGATCCGCAGGCATTCCTCCAGATAGAGCGGGTATCCTTTCTTGTCCGCATCGAGGAAAGCGGCGTCCACCGAGGCGCGGGCGATCGTGGGGAGTACTTCGCGCGCATCTCCGCGCAACACCTCGACGCGCTCCGCCACGTCGGATCGGGCGATCCAGCGGGCGGCAAAGTCGGCGAACGGCGGGTGGATCTCGATGGTGCGCACCCGGCCTCCCGGTGGGAGGGCGCGCGCGAGGGAGATGGCCGAATAGCCCGCCAGGGTCCCGATCTCGATGACCTCGGTCGCGCGAGCCGCGCGGAGCAGGATGCGAAGAAACGCGGCCTGCTCCGGGGCGATCCAGATCGTCGGGATGCCGGTTGCCGAGGCCTCCCTCGCGAGGTCCCTGAGAAAGGCATCCTCCGGGATCGTGCGGGCGGCGATGTAGGCGAAGTGTTCGGCCGTGAGAACCGTGGAGGCGGTGGACATGGCGCCCTCAGGATGGGATGGCGGGAGGGGGGGGAGTCCCTGCGTTTGCGCCCGGCGCCGGCCGTGGCGTCAAGACGGGACCCACCGGGCCGGTGATCAATCGCGCGCCCCGTTCGAACGTGAAGTAGGCCCACGCCCAGTGGGCGATGACGAACAGGCGGTTGCGGAAGCCGATCAGCTTGTAGATGTGAATCAGGAGCCAGGCCATCCAGGCGGTGAGGCCGGTGAGACGTACGTTGCCGAGGATCGCGACGGCGGCCGCCCGCCCGATCGTGGCCAGCGAGCCCTGGTCGTCGTAAACGAACGGCTCGAGCGTCTCCTTGCGGAGAGCGCGTCCGATGTTCTTCGCCGTGTGGAGGGCGCCCTGGATGGCGAATGGGGCCACTCCGCTCTGGGGTTTTCCGTCCTGCTCGAAGGCGGCGAGGTCGCCGATCACGAACACTTCCGGATGCCCGGGGATGGTCAGGTTTCGTTCGACCTTCACGCGTCCCGCGCGGTCGAGCGGAGCTCCGAGGGTTCGCCCGAGCGGGGAGGCCTGCACTCCCGCCGCCCACAGGACGGTGCGCGCCTCGATCCGCTCCGCGCCCACGGTCACGCCCCTCTCGTCGATGCCGGTGACGCGCGCCCCCGTGTGGACCTCGACCCCCACACGGGCGAGTTGTTCCACCGCGTTCCGCGACAGTTCGGGCGGGAAGGAGGTCAGGATGCGGTCCGCACCCTCCAGGAGCAGGATGCGCGCCTGGGTGGGGTCGACATGGCGGAAATCGCGGTGCAAGGCGTAGCGGGAGATTTCGCCCAGCGCGCCCGCCAGTTCGACGCCGGTCGGCCCACCGCCGACCACCACGAAATTGAGGTACGCGCGTCGCTCCACGGGATCGCCCACCCGTTCCGCGGCCTCGTACGCGAGGAGCACGCGTCGACGGATATCCAGGGCTTCCTCCAGCGTCTTGAGCCCCGGGGCGTGCCGCGCCCACTCGTCCCGGCCGAAATACGAATGGGTCGCCCCCGTAGCGACGATCAGGAAATCGTAGGAGAGTTCGCCGTCGGCGAGGTGCACGCGACGGGCGTCCACGTCGATGCGGACGGCTTCCCCGAGCAGGACCGTGACGTTCGGCTGGCGCCGGAAGACCCGTCGGATCGGATACGCGATGTCGGCCGCGTTCAACGCCGCGGTGGCCACCTGGTAGAGCAGGGCCTGGAAGAGGTGGTGGTTGCGACGGTCGATCACGGTCACGCGGACCGGCGCGTCCCGGAGCGCGCGGGCGGCGTAGAGGCCGCCGAATCCGGCGCCGAGGATGACGACATGCGGACGCGTGTCCTCGCCGGGTGCCTTCATGCCTGCGCGACTCCCAGCACCTTGTGGACGACCATGATGCACTGTTCGGAAACGACGTCCATCCCGGCCTCCGCGGCCCGGCGGACGGCGCCGTCATGTCCGGCGCCGAGCTGGAGCCACAGCGCCCCGGCGCCCGCGGCGAGGGCGTCCTCTACCACGCCCGGCACGTGTTCCGGGCTGCGAAAGACGTCGACGAGGTCGACCTTTCCCGGGATCGAGGCGAGATCCGGATAGCAGCGGCGGCCCAGGATCTCCGTCTGCCCCGGGTTGACGGGGATCACCTCGTAGCCGGCCTCGATCAGGTAGCGGGCGATGCGATGGCTGTCGCGATCCGGCTTCGGCGAGGCGCCGACGACCGCGATGCGCTTGGCCGTCCGCAGGAGCGCGCGGATGGCGTCGTCGTCGTTCGAGATGTCCATGGGAAAATCCTCGATGGCGGGAAGGAGGGGATTCTATTTCGGATCGGCGCGCAGGGCAAGCCGCGGTGCGTCGGCAAGCCGTCGGTAGTCCTCTTCCGTGTTGTAGAGTTGCGCGGAGATCCGGACCCAGCGACGCGGCGGGGCCGGCCAGCCGACGATCGGGACCTCGACCCGGTGCCGGCACAGCAGCTCGTCCTGCAGCGGATCGGTGGACCAGGCGGACAGGCCGGCTTCGCGGGACCCGTCCGGCAGGGGGACCGCCGCGAGCGTGCCGATCATGGACTCGGGGCAGGGCGGCGCCGCCCCCAGGGCGTCGCACAGGATCGCCCGCCCCCGCAACGCGAGCGCCCGGTTCCGCGCCATCACCGCCGGCCAACCGCCCGGCAGCAGGCCGCCCAGGATCCGAATCGAATCGGTGAGGGCAAGGTACGCCGAAGGATCGTCGGTCCCCGTCCAATCGAACTCGTGACGAAAGAGCGACCGGTCCGTCCGTCGGTCGGACGCCCCGTGGCTGATCACCAAGGGCCGAATATTCGGCTGCAATTCCCGCCGGACGTACAGAAACCCGGATCCCTTGGGACCGCACAGCCACTTGTGCCCGTTTCCGGTGTAGTAGTCGGCGCCGAGCGCGCGGAGGTGCAGCGGCACCATGCCCGGCGCGTGCGCCCCGTCGACCAGCGTGGTCACGCCGCGGCCTCGGAATTCCTCGACCACGGTCTGCACCGGGAGGATCATCCCGGTCGGGCTGGTCACATGGTCGATCAGGACCAGTCGGGTGTTCCCCGTCGCCGCGGCCCGCAAGGCGTCGACCACCTGGCCCGCCGATTCGATCGGAAACGGCACCCGCGCCACGATCACCCGCGCGCCCGCGCGCGCGGCGACCGCATCCAGGGCGTTGCGACAGGCCCCGTAGGCATGGTCGGTCGTCAGCAGCTCGTCGCCGGCGGAAAGTGCGAGCGAACGCAGCACGGTGTTTACGCCGGTCGTCGCATTGCGCACGAACGCCAGGTCGTCCGGATCGGCGCCGAGAAACTCCGCCAAGCCGGCCCGTGCCGCGTCGAGCAGGGCCGGCAGGTCGCGGAGGAAGAACCGGACCGGTTGCCCTTCCATCCGGTCGCGCCACTGCTGCTGCGCCTCCCGGACGGCGTGCGGGCACGCGCCGAACGAGCCGTGATTCAGAAAGGTCACCGAGGGATCCAGCGACCACAACCGGCGGGCGTCGAGAAACTCGGAATGCGGAGAGGCCATGCCCACCTCGCAGGCAGCGGAGAGAGACCGAAGCCTTGGACCGATTCGCCGGCCACAGACTAGCCCTCGGCGACCGACTTGTCACGATTCCTCCGCGAATCGGATCGGTCCATCCTCCGCCTGTGGAGCCGGGCCGGATTTTCTGCACGGTTTCCGCAAGTTGGGGCGTCTACTCTGGTGGGGATTGTCCGGGCTGCAGGATGTTGCTACACTCTCGGTGTCGTTCGCGACGGCACGCCATGCCATCCGGGGAGCCGCAAAGCCATGCCGCTGCGTCCCTTCCTAACGGCCCTCCAGGAGAGCGGGCGTGTCCGGGTCGGCCGGCCCCCGGAGCCCCCGGACGTCGAAGAAGCGGGCGTTTCCGCCCTCCTGCTCGAGTTCGACCGCTCCGCGCGTCGGGACATGCCCCACACGGCCCCCGAGTTCAACCCCGTCGCGGCCTCCTGGGCCGCCGTCCGCCTGTACCGGGCCTGCCAATTCCTCGTGTTTCGCGACCTCGGCGCCGAGCTCGCGTCCGACCAGATCCTGCTTCCTTGTCCGGCGCCGGTATCACCCTCGGTCACTCATTCGGCGGATCTGACCCTCCGCTACCTTCCGGAGGTGATCGTGCTCGCGCGCGGGATTTCTCCGGGCGATCCGCTCCTCGTCGCCCTCCATCAACTGGCGCGGCAATGGCCGTATTCCTCCGTTGGGGTCGCGGGGCTCGCAGGGGTCGATCCCGGTCCGGTTCTCGACCATCCGTCCTTGCGCCAGACGTACGTGGATCGAATCCTCGAGCGGCGGGACGTCGCCCGCCTGGATCGCCCGGCGGTGCGAGAGGCGGTGCGCGAGACTCTGGGTTTCCATCCCGATCTCTGTCCCGAAATCTCGGCGGCCCTGGCGGGCGAATCCGTGGAGAAGCGCTCATGAACCAGTCGGGCGAAACGGTCAGCCTGGAACCCGGTCAGCGACTCACCCGGGAGGTCCTCGAACCGATGAAACACGCCTTCATCGGCAAGGACGAGATCGTCGACCTGCTCGGCGTCAGCCTCGTGGCCGGGGAGAACCTGTTCATCCTGGGGCCCCCCGGGACCGCCAAGAGCGCGCTCGTGCACGATCTCGGCCGGCGGCTCGAGGGGCGCACGTTCGAGTACCTGTTGACGCGCTTCACCGAGCCCAATGAACTCTTCGGCCCGTTCGACATCCGCAAACTGCGTGAGGGCGATCTCGTCACCAACACGGACGGAATGCTGCCGGAGGCGGAGCTCGTCTTCCTGGACGAATTGCTCAACGCCAACAGCGCGATCCTCAACAGCCTGCTGACGGTGCTGAACGAACGGATGTTCCGTCGGGGCCGGGAAGTGCGCCGGCTGCCCCTGCTGATGGTGGTGGGGGCCAGCAATCATCTGCCTGAGGACGATGCGCTCGGCGCCCTGTTCGACCGTTTTCTCCTGCGCGTACGGTGCGACAACGTGGCGCCCGAACGATTGGGGGAGGTGCTCGAGGCCGGATGGAGGCTGGATCTGGGCCTGCACGACCGGGCGGAGCGGATGCGGATGTCCGGTGTGGCGGAGCTGCACGCCCTCCTGGGAGCGGTCGATTTCACCGCCGCGCGTCCCGCCTACCTCGAGCTGGTTCACCGGCTCCGGCATGCGGGGATTCCGATCTCGGACCGGCGGGCGGTGAAGCTGCAACGCGTGATCGGGGCCAGCGCGCTCCTGTGCGGTCGCGCGCACGCCGCCGTATCCGACCTTTGGGTGCTCAAGCACATCTGGGACGCCGAAGAGCAACAGGAGGTGATTGCGTCGATCGTGCAGGAAGCCCTCTCGCGCGCGCCGACGGAGCCCCGGGCGCATCCGCGTTCCCGCGGGGAAGACCGTCCCGATCCGGAGAGCCTGGCCCGGGACCTGGAGCACCTGGGGTTGCGGCTTCAGGAGGCCGCCGTCTCGCCCGCCGACCGGTCGTATTTGCAGGACCGTCTGGGGGTGCTTGCCGGCCGTTGCCAGTGGGTGCAATCGGACGACCCGCGCGCCTTCCTGTTGAAGCGGGTCGAGGAGTTGTGGGCCCGGCTGGGGACGGCCAAATGAGCGGACGCTGGGCCGTGCGGTTGGGGGGCGCCGACGCAGCCGCGGTCGGGTCGTTGCGACTGGTTCCCGGCCTGGAGGTGCTGGAACGGCCGGACGCCCTTTGGTTGCGCGGGGAGGGACTCGACGAGACCCTCGAGCAAGCATTGCGCCGGCTGCCGGGTGCGGAACGATACGACGTCCTGGCCGACGGGGGGCTGCGCGCGATCGGCCACCGGGTTCCGCGCGGCCGCCTGCCGGAAGGGGAGTGGATGGCCGTGCGCGCCTGGGCGAGGCTCGAGGTGCAGGCCGGCGCACTCGCGGGACGCCTGGAGCGCTCGGCGACGCTCCGGATCGTCCGCGCGGACCGGATGCGGGAAGCCAACGTCCTCGTGCTCCCCTGGTCGGTCTGGGCCCCGTGGGCGATCGGCGCGCCCGCCGCGCGGTTGCGGCCGCTCGACTTCGCCGCGGCGAGAGACGGCCGGACCGTCGTGCGGGGAGGACCGCTTCCCCCGCTTCCCGGGGCGCGCTGGGTCGAGCAGTCCGGCATGGCCGTCCCCTGCGGGTACGAATGGCAGCCTGCCGTGGAGCCGGCCGTCCTGGCCGCCTGGCTGGGGGTATCGGCCGGCGACCTCGCCCTGCTGGACACGGGGGGGAGCGTGGAAGTGATCCCGGCCTCCGGCTTCGTCCAGGCGCGAAGGAGCGCGGTCAGGGCCACCGTCGAGGAGGGCCCGCGTGGATAATCCGCACGTTCTGGCCGCCCTCTACTTCGCCCCGCCGGTGCGATCGTTTTGGCGCTGGAACGGAGATGCCCAGGTTCTCTCCTGGGCGGACGGCACCACGATCGCGTTTCGCGCCGAAGTGGACGCGGTGCTGCGGCGACTGGCCGGGGGCGGACTCCCGCCGTTCCCTGCCCTGGTCCTCCTCCTGGCGTCATGCCGCGATCGCTGGCAGGTCGCCGCCCGTCGTTCCCTCCTTCCCATCGACCCGTTCCTCGAGCGTCCCGGGCAGCGCGGCGAACCCGGCATCCCCCAGTGGCTGTCCGTGGTTCTGGACAGCCTGGAGACGGTCTCCCGCCTCCCGCCGGACCTGCGGACCGGCGCCGAAGCGAAGGCCCTGCTCGCGGAAGTCGTGTTCGAGAACGGCCGCAGTCGCGGCAGCCCGCAGGACGCGGCGCTCATCGTCCAGGCGTTCTCCGACGGAGTCAGCGCGGAAGCCCTGGCGGGAGACGCCTCCGCCGAGCATGCCTTTCACGGGCTGCTTCAGGACCTCGAGTCCCTGCGCGAAGGGGTCGCCCGACTCGATGCCGAATCCCTGGCGCTGCGGAAGAGAACGGGACTCGACCACCTGGTCGAACCGGCCCGCCTCGAATTGGCGCCGTCCGAGTGCGTCCGACGTCTGCTCGTGCAGTTGCGCGAGGACCGGGAGCTCGCGGGTCTCTCGCGGCTGGCCCACGACCTGATGGCGGCGGTGCACGTGCCGAGAACGATCTCCGCGCGGGAGGAGATGCCGGTAGGCGGGGTGTCGGACCTCTCGAACCGGGGTACGCTGGATCGGCTTCTGGTCTCGGAGCTCGCGCACGACGACGTGACGTTCGCGGTGCGGGTGGCGATGAACGAGGCTCTGTACCTGCGACGCGAGTCGCCTCCGCGCACGCCCCCGGGCCGGCGCCTGATCCTGCTTGACGCCGGAATCCGCACCTGGGGGATCCCGCGGCTGTTCTCGACGGCGGTCGCGCTGGCGTTTGCGGCCACGGCGGGGAAGCGTATCGAGGTGCGCTGCTACCGCGGCAAGGAGGACGGGTTGGAGCCGGTGGACCTGGGCTCGCGGGAGGGCCTGGTCGCGCACCTGTCGGCGCTGGAATCCTCGCCGCATCCGGGTCCGGCTGTCGAACCGTTTCTGGCCCTGATGGAGCCTGCAGAGGGTCCCTCGGACGCCATTCTCGTCACGCACGAGGACGTGACCTCCGACCCGGAGTTCCAGGCCGCGCTCCTCGCCGCGCGCAGTCGGCCGATCTATGTGGCCACGGTCGCGCGCGACGGCGCCTTCCGTCTGCAGGTCTGGAGCGGGCGCGGCGGGCGGACGCTCCGGGAGGCGCGACTTTCCCTGGAGGATGTGCACCGTCCACCGTCCGCCGACCGGCCCGGCACGCCCCTCATGGTCGCCGAGGCCGACCCCGCCTTGCCGGTCATCTTCTCGCGCGATCCGTTCCCGCTCCTCCTGCCCCATTTCCCCGACCCGCGGTGGGCCCGCTGGTCCCCCGCGTACGGCGTCGTCATGCTGACCGCGGACGGACGAGTGTTGAATTGGAAGATGCGCGGCCAGGGTGCCCACCAGGTCACGGCGTTCGCGCCTCGCGGGGCGGTCCATGGCGTCGGACTGGAGAGGGGCGGGCTGGCCTGGTTCGTGGTCCGGGGCTATCCGGGCCCCCACGTGCGGCTGCTGACCGCAGACCTCTCCTCGGGGCGCTGCAGTGTGGACGAATTGGCGGCGGGAGGGGACCCGCCGGTCGGCGTTACCGCGCACCTAGGGGCGCTCTTCCTGGTCTATCGGCGGCGGGTCGATGTCTTCGACTTGAGGGACGGTCGCCGCGGGGCGTCGCTGAATCTGTCCCCGGGGCTCCGGTGGCGGTGCGGTCGCTTTTTCTACCAGGCGCCCGATCGGTGGCATGCGCTGGCGTATGACGGGATGTCTGCGCTCCTGGAGCCGGTCCAGGCGCAGGGCGATCGCCGCGGGCTCGGCATGATCGCCCTGTTCGACCGGATCGGGCATGACGGTCCGTGGGGGATTGCCGCGGACGGCTCGGTGTCATGTATCGCGACCGGTGAACGACTCCTCGGCACCCCGAAGCGCGCGCATGGCCAAGTCAATGTCCTCGCCATTTCGGACGACGGCCACAGAGTAGTGGTAAGGGTGAATGGGGACGCCAAGGGGAATCACTTCGAACTGATCGACCTCAACAAGCCAAGCGTGAGTGCGGTCTCCGGAAACCGGGCTCAGGCGTGGTTGCTTCCGGAAATCTGGGTTCATGCCGACAACCCGCACAACCTGCGCCGCAAGCTGCGGGGTCTGGCCTTGAGTCCCGAGGGAACTCTGGTGCTCCTGTCGACGAAATCGTACGCGCTGGAGCTGAAGCCGGTCTCGCCGGACCGGGTGGTCCTGTCCCATCTTTCGTTGAGCGAATCGCTCCGCAGCGCGGCGCGCTCGTTCACGCCGTGCGCGCGCCCAGCCCGATCGGGCATCGAACTGCAGCGCGTCGCCTTTCCGGACGGGACCTGCGCCTATCTCGATTCGCGCGGCCTGCTCCATTGGAAGAGCTCGGACCCCGGTCTGCCGGAGCTGAGCCTCGTCCTCTTCGACCAGGGCGTGGCGGCCTGGGCTTCCGACGGCGCGCGATTCGGGCCGCGCTACTTTCATCCGCAGGAGGAAACCATCGAATCCGGGCTCTGCGACCGCCTGGCGGCGATTCTGTCCCGGGTGCGACGATGAAGTTCGATCTCCGTCTCCGCTTCGACCCGGACGCCCGCCCGGAACCGGGTGGGTGGTTCCTTCCCGGGTCGGATCCGCAGCCATGGCTGCAAGAGATGGCCGGGTGGGGGATTCCCCTGATCGGTTTGCGGATGTGGCCGGTGCCGTCGTCGCGCCGCGATCGGCGGGTCTGCGGCATGTTCGTTCCCGTGCCCGCCGGCGCGCTCCCCCGCACGAGTCCCTGGGCCCAGGCATACCGGTCGCGCGGTCGCCGGCTGTGGATCCCCGTGCAGGCGCGGGTGGAACCGGATTTGCTCGATGCCGAGATCGATGAGGCGCTGTCCGGCATGGGCGAATGCTTCCTGTTGCATCCGGCGGCGGGGCTGGTGGCGTTCGAAATCGATGACGGGCTTTTCCTTCATCAGGTCCTCGGGCGGCCGGATCGCCGCGAAGGGGGATGGGACGTTGCGCGTTGCGGGGTCGCCGGCGCGCCTCGGCTCCGGTCGGTAGAGCCGGAGGAACCGCCGACCCTCGAGTCGATCATGCGGGAATCGCGCGACGACATCGGCCGGGAACCGCCGAAGAGTCTGCCTCCGCTTCCGGAGGAACAGGGGAAGCCCGCGCGCGAACCGGGAGCGGGTTGGGCGAGACGACAACTCGCCCGGGCCTTGCTGTGGGCGACCGAGAACGCACCGCCCACGGCGCCTGCGCCGACCTGGGTGGACCGGGTCCGCGACTGGGCGCGTCGCCAGTTGAAGGGTTCGCCATTCGATCGGAACGAGGCCCGGCACCGGGAATTGCAGCGCTTGTTGCGCATGCTGGCGACGGATCCGGACCGCGGCCTGAAGTTTGCCGTGCCGCTGGCGGGCGCCAAGGGTCGGGGGCTGGCCCCGCCCGGGGACCGACTCGGGCCGCGCAACGTCGACTTCAATCTCGATCGGCTCGGCGGGGGACAGGCGGGCGATCCCTGGAACGTTCCGTGGGAAATGCACCAGGCGTTGCGCCAGCATTACCACGAGGCGGCGAATCGCGAATTGCGGTTGGGCCGGCATCGGCGCGCGGCCTACATCTTCGCCGAGTTGCTGGGAAACCCCGTTGCCGCAGCGGCTGCGCTGGTCCAGGGCCGACACTTCCGCGAGGCGGCCATCCTGTACCGGGATCACCTGAACCGTCCGCTCGAGGCCGCGCAGTGCCTCGAGCAGGGGGGATTGCTCGCGGAGGCGGTGGTCCTGTATGAGTCCACCGGCCATTTCGAGAGCGCAGGTGACCTTCTCTGCCGGATGGACCGCCAGCCGGAAGCCGTGGTCGCGTGGCGGCGCGCGGCCGAAAAGCACGCAGACACCGGCGACCTGCTCGCCGCCTGTCGGTTGTTGGAGAGGAAAGTGAATGCTCCCGAGGAGGCGCTCGGATTGCTCGCCTCCGCCTGGCCATGGAGCGAACATGCCGGGCCGGCGTTGCGGGAGCGGTTCGCGATCCTCGGACGCATGGCGCGACACGAAGACGCGCGTCGATTGCTGCTGCACCTCCGCGGCGAGGCGGCTCCGCCGTCCCGGTCGGTCGTGCTGGTGCAGGTGCTCGCGGCGGTCGCCGCGGCGTATCCCGATTCCGACGTGCGCGCCCGGGCGGCGGACTCTGCGCGCGTTTCGGCCGGTCGCCACCTGCACCAGGCCAACCTTGCGGAGACGGAAGAAATCGTGCAGGCGATCGCCCGGTTGGCGCCGGAGGACCGTCTGCTGGCGCGGGACGGCGCGCGATTCGTCGCGCGCCGGCGCGTGCAACTGACCACGCCCGAGCGGCCGGCGAGCCCCGGCGGCGATCCGGTCCTGCTCGGCACGTTCCAGCTTCCTCGCGACGTCACCTGGCAGGCCGCCGCCTCCCAGGGTCGGGTCTTCTACGCCGCGGGCGTCGGCGAGGGCGTCTTCGTCGTCGTACGCGGTCTTTGGGACGGCACGTTGCAGCGCCTCGAGTGGAAGCAACATGTGCCGGCGCACGCCCGGATCCTCCTGCAGCCCGGGACGATATCCACCCACCCGACACTCGTGGCGGTCGCGGCAGGACCGCGCCTCGAGTACCTTCGCTTCGGCGGAACCGGTTCGTTGCCCGTGGCCACTCGGGTTGGCACGCCGGATGGACTTCCGGATCGCGTCCTCGCTCTCTCCTACGGCGAGTACTCGACCGTCTGGGTGGTCAGCGACGAGGGCGGGGCCCTGGTCCTCTCCGCGCGCACGCTCGAGGGGGCGATCGTCTCCACCCATGCTTTGCCCGTTGCCCCGGAGGGGGAAGGAGATCGGACCTCCGCGGAGACCGCCTGGCCGATCCTGATGACGCGCCGGGATTCGGTCTACGTCGCCACCGGCAACCGTGTGATCGCTCTCGTACGCGGCGAGTCGTTCGTCGTCACGGAACTTCACGACCCGGTGCTGGAGATCGCCGGCTCGGATCCGCTGAGCCGCCCGCGACTTGCCGCGACCTTCGAGTGGGGCGGGGCCGTCCTGTGGGGCGGGCTGGATTGGGGGAACGTGCGCGTCTTTGGCGAGCGCCTCTGGCGGCCGCTGGCGACGTGGACGCGCGACGGTTCGCTGGTCGCGGTTGCGCAGGGCGAAGGCCAGATCTACGGCACCGAGAACTTCGCGATCTCGCACCGGCGCACGTTCCCATGTCCGGAGATCGTGCCGTTCGCGGTGGTCCCGGCGGCGGGGTTGTCGGAATTCGCCCTCTTCGGAGCGGACGGCTCCGTGCGCCTCTACCGGGTACAGGGGGGCTAAGGTGGCGGCCGACCCGCGCCGTCCGGCGAACCGTCGGCTTCATCCCGGTCGATTCCCTCGCGCACGGCTGCGGCGGCCCGACGGAAGACGGCGAGGAACATCGGCCACGTGAGCCGGCGCGTGTTGGTGTTCTGCCGACTGCAGTGGTAGGAGTCGATCAGCAGCGTCCCGTCCGGCAGACGATGCTCGGCGCCATGCGCGAATCCGCACCCCGATCGACGCATCCCATGGATGTGCAGCGCGGCATCGTGGGCGATGCGTCCCAGGGCCAGCGTGACACGCCGACGTCGCAACAGGCGAACTTCCTCGGCGAGGAACGGTCGGCAGGCGTCGAGTTCGACGCCGGTGGGGCGATTCTGCGGCGGGGCGCAACGGGCCGCGGCGCCGATGAACGCGTCCCGGAGCCGGAGAGAATCGCCGGCCGCCACGCTCTCGGGAGCGGTGGAAAAGCCGGTCTCGTGGAGGACCCGGTAGAGCCACGCCCCCGACGCGTCCCCCGTGAACATCCGGCCGGTCCGGTTCGCTCCGCGCATCCCCGGGGCCAATCCGACGACCAGCAGCCGGGCGTCCGGATCGCCGAAGCCGGGGACGGGAAGGCAATGGAATCCGGGATGTTTTCGTTTCGCCGCCCGAAGGTACTCGACCAGTCGGGGGCAGGCCCGGCAGGCGACGATGCGGCGATGGAGGACCGCGAATGCGGGCGTCGGGGCGGGTTCCGGGAGGGGGATCCGCATCGGAGAAAGACCGCACTTTTGCGAAAACCGGGGTGAACCTGGATCGTTCAGCCCGGTTATACGGTCGGAAGCGACGGAATGCGAAAGGAAACGCCGATGTCGACGACGCACAGGATGCCTGCCTCCAAATCCGGCCGGACCTCACCCCGTACCGGTCCCGGCCGCTTTGCGGTGGTTCACCCCACCCTGCGGGTGATTCCCTCGGCGCCGGCGTACGCCGTACGGCTGCGGGCGCGGGCGCTTCGGCGTCGCGCGGGTCGGACTTGATCGGAGACGGTCTTCGGTCTTCCGGACCCCGCATCCGACCGATGCGGGGTTTTTTGTTTCTTGCTCATGCCGGGTTTTCGCAGGCCTGGTGTAACCGTTGCACTGCTGCCTGAAGAGCAGCCGGACCCGGTGCGACTCCGGGGGCCTGCATTGCGGGGCCATCGTACAACAGGAATACGCCGCCTTCGCACGGCGGAGATCCGGGTGCGACTCCCGGTGGCTCCATCCGGGCGTGCTGCCGAGTGGGATCGGAGTCGGGCTGTAAACCCGGCGCCCTATCGGGATAGGAGGTTCGATTCCTTACACGCCCATTTCGGGTCGTCGGCGCGGGGGGGAGAAGGGGGGCGGTCTCGCGTGGACCACCGGGGAGGCGGGGCGCCGGGATCGGCCGGCGGGTCGCCGGACCGGATGGCGCGAACCGGGCGCGCGGACGGCAGGTACGTTTACGGCGGCCGAGGGCAAAGAGTCGAGCCACGTGGCTGTGGCCCACGTCCCAGCGGGTGCGAGTCCCGCCGGTCGCCCTTCACCGAAATCGGGCCTCCGTAGGTCAATGGACAGACAGCCGGACTTTTAATCCGGAAGTGGAGGTTCGACTCCTCCCGGGGGCATGAACTTCTTGCCGGGCCCGTGGCGGAACCCAGCAGACGCGCCGGACTCAGAAGCCGGTACCCGCGGGGGTGTGCAGGTGCAAGTCCTGTCGGGCCCATCCAACCCCACTTTGCGGTCGTGGCGGAATCCAGCAGACGCGCGAGCTTGAGGGGCTCGTGCCCGCAGGGGCGTGCAGGTGCAAGTCCTGCCGGCCGCACTTTCGTCCGTTCACCAGACCTGCACTTCCAGGTGCAGGTCGATGCCGGAGCGGCGCTTGACTTCCGCGCGGGCCTGCTCGATGAGCGCGAGCATGTCGGCCGAGGAGGCGTGCCCGGTGTTGAGGAAGAAATTCCCGTGCAGGGTCGAGATCACGGCGTCCCCGACCCGGGAGCCCTTGAGCCCGGCCTCGTCGATCAGCCGCCCCGCGGATCCCCCGGGCGGATTCTTGAAGATGCAGCCCACGCTGCGCGCGTTCAGCGGCTGGGAGGCCTTCTTCTCGCCCAGAATCGCCCGCGCTCGGGCCAACAGCTCTTCGGGGTCGCCGGGCGAGAGCCGGAGGACCACCTCGGCGATCATCACGTTGCCGAGGTTGGAGGTCCGGTAGTCGAACCGGATCTGTTCGCGTCCGCGAACCTCCGACCTGCCGTCCGGGTGAAACACCAGGATGCGCTCGACGAAGGGGCCGATGTTGCCGTACTTGCCGCCGGCATTCATGTAGACGGCGCCGCCGATGGTTCCGGGGATGCCGACCAGGGCCTCGAGTCCGCCGAGGCAAAACTCGCAGGTTCGGCTGATGAGGGAGGAAAAGGGATACCCTGCGCCGACGGTGACGAGCGGCTCTTCGATGCGCAGGTGGCGGACGTCATGGAGCCGGAAGACGGCGCCCTCGACGCCCTCGTCCCGGATCAGCACATTGGATCCGCCGCCGAGAGCGCGGACGGGGATGCCGAAGCGATGGAACACCCCGAGCATTTCGCGCATCTGGTCGACGTCGCGGGGCGCCGCGAGGAACCGGGCGTGGCCGCCCAGGTAGAGGGTCGTGTAGCGGGCGAGCGGTTCCTGGAATTTGATTCGCGGACGGAAGGGTTTGAGGGCCTCCAGCAGTTCCGCGCTTTCCGTTGCGGCGGGGGCGTCCATCTCAAGCCCCCCCGAAGTGGGCGGCGCGGATCGCCTCGGCGAACTTATGCACGTCACCGGCGCCCATGGTGACGACCAGGGTGCCGGGGTGGAGGGCGGCGCCGACGCGGGCGACGATATCCGCGCCGGCGGGCCGGTACTCTGCGCGTCCGCCCCGATCGACGATGGCGCGGACGAGGTCTACGGCGGAGACGGAGCGGATTTCCTCCTCGGTTTCGCGCGCGGAGTAGATGTCGGGAACCACCGCCAGATCGGCGCGGGCGAGGGCGTCGGCGAACTCCTCGAGGTGGCGGCGCGTGCGGCCATGCTGGTGGGGCTGGTAGATGGCGACCACCTGCGTGATTCCGGGGATCCGGCGCGCCGCGGCGAGGACGGCGGAGATTTCGGTGGGATGGTGAGCGTAGTCGTCCATGAGGATGGACCCGTCCCGTTCGGCGAGACGCTGCATCCGTCGGGCGATGCCGGGAAAGGACTGGAGCGCGCGGGCCGCCTCTTCCGCGCCGATGCCGGAAGCGGCGAGCGCGGCGATGGCGGCGGTCGCGTTCCATACGTTGTGGACCCCGGGCACCGGAAGCCGGATTTCGACCGACTTGCCCTCCGGGGTGTGAAGCGTGGCTTGGGCCCGGCCTTCGACCATCCGGGGATCCACGATTCGCCACGGGTTTTCCGTCCCGGTTCCGAACGGGGTCCGGCGGGCGGACGCCCCCCATCGCGCGATTGCCCGATCCACGGCGTTCCGGACCGTGGGATCCTCGCCGTGGTGGACGATCGTTCCGCCGGCCGGGACGCTGCCGAGAAATTGGGCGAAAGCCTCTACGATCTCGTCCAGGTCGCGATAGTAGTCCAGATGGTCCGCCTCGATGTTGGTCACCACGGCCACGTGCGCGCGAAGGTGGTGGAAGCTGCGCGCGTATTCGCAGGCCTCCACGACGAAGTGGGGGCCGTCGCCGACCCGGCTGCCTGAATCCAGGCCCGGGAGCGTGCCGCCCACGACGAACGTGGGATCCTGCCCGAGGGCCTGGAGCGCGTGGGCTACCATGCCGGTCGTGGTGGTCTTGCCGTGGCATCCGCTGACGGCGATTCCGAAGCGGTCCGACATCACGCGTCCGAGCAGTTCGGCGTAGCGGATCACGGGCAGTCCGCGTTGGAGGGCGCGGGCGACTTCGGGATTGGTTTCGTCGACGGCGAGGGTTCGCACCACGAGGCGCGCATCCTCCGCCAGGTTGTCCGCGTCGTGGCCGATGCGGATTCGTGCGCCCAGCGACTCCAGTCGTTGCGTCGCGCGCGATCGGAGCGCGTCGGAACCGGAAACGCGGAATCCGCGGCGCAGGAGGCACTCGGCCAGCCCGCACATCCCGCTTCCGCCGATCCCCACGAAGTGGACCGGTTGGGGAGTGGCGAAAAAGCCGGCGGGGGATCGCGGGGGGACCCCTTCCCGCGCGGGTTGCACGGGCATCGGCAGGGGGTTCACGAACGCACCCTCGAAAGGGCGGCCGGGCCGCGAGCCAGTTCGAGCACCAGATCGGCCACCCGATCCGCGGCGGTGGGGCGGGAAAGGCTGCGGGAGTTGCGCGAGAATTCGCCGCGCCGGCGATCGTCGAGCAGCAGCGTGTCCAGGTAGTTCCTGAACCAGGCGGGATTCCAGTCGGTCTCGGGTTGGCAGAAGCCGGCCTTCTGCTTGGCGGCCTCCAGCGCGTTGGCGTGCTGGTGCCGGTCCGCCGCGTGCGGGTAGGGGACGAGCAGCATGGGGATTCCGTACGACGACATCTCGGCGATCGCGGTGCCTCCGGCCCGCGCCAGCGCGAGGTCGGCCGCCGAATAGGCGAGGGTCATGCGTTCGAAGAACGGAAAGACCCGGGCCTGGACGCCGAGCGCCGCGTAGTGGCTCCGCACCGTCGCCTCGTTGTCCGCGCCGGTGAGGTGGATCACCTGCACGCGCGCGGCCAGGTCCTTCAGCCCCTCCCCGTGCCGGAGGACGATCCCATCCACCCCGGTGGCGCCCTGGCTCCCGCCCATGATCAGCAGGGTCCGCTTGTCGGCGGAGAGATCCAGCTCGCGCAGGGCCTCGTCCCGGGGCACCGGCTTGAGTTCCTCGCGGAGGGGGTTTCCGGTCGCCTCATACAACCCGGGGCGCCCGGCAAATCGGAGGCCGGTGACGTCCCACTGCCCGCAGACCCGTCGTGCGAATCGCGAGCAGGCGCGTACGGCCCGGCCGGGAACGACGTTCTGCTCGAGGAGCACGAGCGGAATGCCGCGGAGGGCGGCCGCCAGGGCGGGGCCGACCAGGCCGTATCCGCCGAGTCCGACCACGGCCGCCGGGCGCAGGCGCGATACGTGTTTCCAGGCCTGGTGCCACCCGCGCGCAAGTTCCGGCACGGCGGCCAGTCCGCCCCGGCGCAGCCCCTTGAACCGCTGGCGCGGCACCACCTGGTAGGGGAATCCGTACCGCTTCAGGTTGCGCTCGTCGATGGGTCGATCGGTGCAAAGGAACCAGGGCTCGAGGGTGGGTTCTCGCCGGACCAGCGCCTGGGCCAGGGCGATTCCGGGGAAGAGGTGGCCTCCCGTGCCGCCGCCGGCGAGGACGATTCTCACTTCCGAATACTCCGCGGTTCGGTACGGGTCTCAGACGTGCGCCGGCCGCGCGATGCGGCTGCCCGAACGCCCGATTCCATAGACGATTCCGACTCCGGTCATCATGGCCACGAGGCCGGAGCCTCCGTAGCTGACGAACGGCAGGGAGATCCCCTTTGGCGGGATCATACCGGTCACGACCGCGATGTTCATGACCGCCTGGAACCCGACCAAGAGCATCATACCGGATGCCGCCAGAAAGGCGAAAGAATCCGGGGCGCGATCGGCCACGCGCCTCATGCACAGCACGACGGTGGCGAACAAGAGGATGATCAGCAGGCTTCCGGCCAGCCCCAGTTCCTCTCCCACGACCGCGAAGATGAAATCCGTATGTCGTTCGGGCAGATAGTACAGCTTCTGCCGGGAGAGGCCGAGCCCGACGCCGAAGTCCCCCCCGGCGCCGAGGCCGATCAAGGCCTGATTGACCTGATGTCCCTTGCCCAGGAGGTCGGCGTCCGGGCGGAGGAATGTATCCAGGCGCTGTCGCACGTGTGGAAACAGGGTGAAGGCGAGCAGGAACGCGGTCGGCAGGGCCACCGCCCCGGCCGGCATGAGGTAGAGAAGCCGCACTCCGGCCAGAAACGAGAGCGTGAGTCCGACGGCGGCAATGAAGAGCGCGGTACCCACGTCGGGTTGGACCAGGATCGGCGCGGTGACGGCGGCGATGAGGCCGAGGCAGGCGAGGAATCCGGCGGTGAATCTCCGGGCACACCCGGATTCACGGGTGAGCAGCCATGCCAGGCCGAGGATGAGGGCGATTTTGGCCATTTCCGACGGTTGGAACCCGATTCCCCCAAGGCGCAGCCAGCGGCGCACGTTCTTCCCGCTGGCCGCGAGGCCGGGGACGAAGAGGAGCAGCAGACAGACGATCGATCCCGCGACGATCCAGGGGGCGGCGCGCCGCCACATCGGCATCGGGATTTGGGCGGCCACCCAGAAGGCGAGGAGGGAAAGCCCGGTCCAGGACAGTTGGCGGCGCACGTACTGATACCCGTCCTGGCTCATGCTGCGTTCGGAAACGACGAAGCTGCTGCTGAACACCATCACCAGTCCGATGCCGATGAGGACGAGGACGGCGAAAAGCATCAGGTGATGCGCTTCGATCCCGGTCACGGGGGCGGCGTCCGGGCCGGATTCGCGGGGGAGGCGGGCAACGCCGCCGAATCGACGCTCGGATTCCATGTGGGCTCGTACCGTTGCGGACCGGTCGAGGGAGCCGAACCGGGACTCGCGCAGGCGTCTCCCCGGCTCCCGCGCCCGGGGCATCTCCCGGGTGCGTCGGATCGGGTCCGGGCGGATCGGGCGACCGGAACGGGGCGGGGCCGGGCGCCGTCGTTTCCGGGTCCCGCTGCCGATGGAGTCGCGTCCGCCGTCGTCCTGGTTCGCGCCGTCCTGTCTCGGCCGGGGGTCCTCGCCTTGCCCGCCGGCCACAGGGATTATCGGCAGAAACCGCTATCCGACTTTGAGGCTGGCCAGGGCGATGACCGCGAAAATGGCGGCCACGATCCAGAAGCGGATGGTGATCTTGGTCTCGTGGAGGCCGAGGAACTGGTAGTGGTGGTGGAGCGGGGCGATCTTGAAAAAGCGGTAGTTCCATCCCCGTACGGTGATGATCTGGATGATGACCGAGAGGGTGTCGATCACGAAGATGGCGCCCACGAGGAAGAGGGCGAGCTCCTGCTTGGCGCACACGGCGATGATGCCGAGCGCCCCGCCGAGCGGGAGGGCGCCGGTATTGCCCAGGAAGACCTGCGCGGGGAAGGCGTTGAACCAGAGGAACCCCATGACGGCGCCGACGATGGCCGCGCAGACAACCGTCAGTTCCCCGACCCCCGCCACGTAGGGGATGCCGAGATACTTGGAGAAGTCCACGCGCCCCGCGAGGTAGGTGATCGCCCCGTAGGTCATGGTGGCAATGATGAGGCAGCCGGCGGCGAGGCCGTCGAGTCCGTCGGTAATGTTGACCGCGTTCGAGGAAGCGACGATGACCAGGGTCACGAACACCGGGTAGAGCCACCCGAGATCCACGGTTTCCTTCAGGAACGGGACGTAGAGCGTGGTCACGTCGGGCATCACATCCCGGCCGTACAGCCAGAGTTCGAACCCCACGATGCCGCCGATCGCGACCTGGAACAGCAGCTTCATGCGGATCGACAGCCCCTTTTTCCGCACGGCCGTGAGCTTGATGTAGTCGTCGTAGAAGCCCACGATCCCCAGGGTGATCACGACGTACAGGGTCGCCAGCACGAACGGGTTGAAGAGCTTGGCGAACCCCAGCGTGGTGAGGAGGACCGCGATGAGGACGAAAAAGCCGCCCATGGTGGGCGTGGCCGCCTTGGCGCGGTGGATCTCGCTGAGTACCCGGGAGTCCCCCTTGTCCGTGCGCTCGCCGATCTTCTTGCGGGTGAGCCAGGCGATGACCGGCTTGCCGATGAGGAGGCAGGCGACGAACGCGACGATGGCCGCGGACGCAGAGCGGAACGTGATGTACTTGATCTGCGGCCAGCCGTCTTGGAGGAGGTAATAGAACACGCGATCAGCTCACGGCGACGGCGGGTTGGGGCCGAAAGCACTCCAGCACGCGTTCCAGACGGATTTCCCGCGACCCCTTGAGCAGGACGAGGTCCCCCTCCTTGGCCGATTGCAGGAGTGCGCTGCCTGCGGCCTCGGCGGTTTCGAAATGGGCGGTCTTGAGGCCGCGACGAAGCTGCGCCAGCCGTTCGGAAACGTGACGCGCCAGGTCGCCGACGGTGAAGACGGCGTGCAGCGGAAGATCCGCGATCTGGTCGGCAAGCTTCTCGTGGAAATACCGCGCCTGATCCCCCAGTTCCAGCATGTCGCCGAGCAGCAGGAAGCGGCGGCCGCAGGTGGGCAGGGTGGCGAGTTCGCCGATCGCCAGCCGGGCGGAGCGCGGACCGGCGTTGTAAGCGTCGTTGATGAAGACGATCCCCTGAACGACGGAGCGCTCCATCCGCATCGGCGGGGGGGAGAAGTCGGCAAGGCGGGCGGCGACCTGGCCCAGGTCCACTCCCATGGACAGGCACGCGGCCGCGGCCGCCAGCGCATTGTAGACGTTCCAAGAGCCGATCATCCCCGGCAATTCGATGGGGAACTCCTTGTTGAGGAGGAAGCGGATGCCGCGTTCGGTCGTCACGATGTCCGATCCCTGGACGTCGGCGGGTTGGAACACGCCGAACGTGACGACGCGGCAGAGGCAGCGGCGGGCCATGTCGCGCGTGTGCTCGTTGTCCTGGTTGAGTACGGCCAACCCGGTGGGTTCGAGGCCGTGGACGAGATGGGCCTTCTCCGCGGCCACCCCCTCGACCGTCCCGAGCCCCTTCAGATGGACTTCGGAAACGTTGGTCACCACGCCGATGTCCGGGCGTGCCACTCCGGCGAGGTACCGGATATCGCCCGGCCCGTTGGTCCCCATCTCCACCGCCGCGAAGGAATGCGTCGGCAGGAGGCGGAACAGGGTCAGGGGAACGCCGACCGAATTGTTGAAGCTCTTGACGGACTTGATCCCCGCGCGATCCTTGGCAAGCACGTGATAGATCATTTCCTTGGTGGTGGTCTTGCCGTTGGATCCCGTGATGCCGATGACGCTCGCCTCGCACTGGTTGCGATGGTGGCGGGCAAGGTCGCCGAGGGCGGTCAGCGTGTCGCCGACCTGGATGACCCAGGTATCCGGCAGGAGTTCCTCGGGAATCGGTTGCGACACCACGAGGCCGGCGGCGCCCCGGCGGACGGCATCGCCGAGGAAATCATGTCCGTCGTAGGTCGGACCCTTCAATGCGACGAACAAGTCGCCGGGTTTCAGGTTCCGCGTATCGGTCGAGATGCCCTTGACCGCGGCTTCACGCGATACTTTGCGGATGCGCCCGCCCACGACCTTGGCCAGAATTTCGATGGATCGTTGCACCGGTCCCGCCTCCCGCATGATCTCAACCTCCCAGGGCCGCTTTCGCCACGAAGCAGTCGTCGAACGGCTTCACGCCGTCCCGGAAGATCTGGTACGTTTCGTGTCCCTTGCCGGCGATCACGACCGCGTCGCCCGGCCGGGCCTCCCGCACGGCGGCCCGAATGGCCTCGGCCCGGTCGACCTGGACCCGGCACCGGTCCGGCTCCTTCATTCCTGCCAGGATGTCCCGAATGATCGCGTCCGGATCCTCCGAGCGCGGGTTGTCCGACGTCACGTAAGCCAGGTCCCCCAGCCGTTCAACCGTTGAGCCCATCAGGGGCCGCTTCCCGCGATCCCGGTCGCCGCCGCATCCGAAGACGGTGAGGATGCGTCCCGTGCACACCTCCCGAACCGTGCGCAGCACGTTGGCCAGGGCGTCGTCCGTATGCGCGTAGTCGACCAGTACGGCGAAGGGCTGTCCGGCCTCCACCGGCTCGAGCCGCCCGCGCACCGACGTCACCCGCTCGAGCCCGGCGACGATGCTCTCCGCGGGGTGTCCGAGCCCCCAGGCGCAACCCGCGGCCGCCAGCACGTTGCTCACGTTGTGCCGGCCGATCAGCCGCGTGCGCACCTCCACGGTCGCCTCGGGAAGCCGCAGGCGCAGTCGCGTTCCCTGCAGCGAGCGCTCGAGCACGTCGGCGCCGACATCGGTCGCGCGATCCGACCCAAAGCGGATCACGCGCGCCTTCGTTCGCACCCGGTATACATCGGCAATCGGGTCGTCCGAATTGAGGACCGCGATGCCGGAAGGGGCGAGTCCTTCGAACAGCCGGGACTTCGCGTCGCGATACGACTCCAGGGTGCCATGGTAGTCGAGGTGGTCGCGCGTGAGATTGGTGAACACGCCGGCGGAGAACGGAATGCCCTCGACGCGGCGTTGATCCAGGGAATGGGAGGAAACCTCCATGGCCACGTGGCGGATCCCCTGGGACAAGGCCTCCGCAAAGTAGGCATGCAGCTCCGGCGGGTCGGGGGTGGTCAGGGGCGCCGGCAGGATGCGCTGTCCGATCCGGTAGGCGACCGTGCCCAGCAGGACGCACGGGTTCCCGGCGGCCTCCAGGCAGGCGTGGATGAGCGTGGCGGTCGTGGTCTTGCCGTTGGTTCCGGTCACGCCCACCACGGTCATGCGGCGCGCCGGGTGGCCGTGCAGGGCGGCGGCAGCCAGGGAGAAGGCGGAGCGGGTGTCGCGCACCACGAGTTGCGGGATCCGCTTGGGAATCTCGAGCGCGCGAGCGGTGATGATCGCCGCGCATCCGGCGTGGATGGCATCGGCGACGAACTGGTGGCCGTCGGCCTTCCTGCCTTCGAGGGCGACGAACAGGACTCCGCTCCGGACCTGGCGGGAATCGTGCGTCACCGCCGTCACCGGCACGTCCTGGAAGTCGACGGCTTGGGCGACATCCAGCGCATCGCGGATCTGGGAGAGTCGTACACCCATGGGTTCGCGGGCCCTCGGCGGGAGTCGTTCCCCGTGCCGAGCCCGGGGAGCGCCGGACCGATCGATCCCGATCTCCGCGGCCTCGGCACGCGATCGGGGGTCCAGGCCGTGCGACGGGGGACTCTGCGGGGAATCCGGGCCTCCCGGCCGATCCACACGGCCCGCACCGATTATACCGACAGACTCTTTTTTTAGGCAAGAGGGGAACGATGCCGGATCCGGACGCGCGGGCTCAACGGGGCCGCACTCCTCCCGCGCCGAGGGGGCGGGGGGCGCCGGGCCCGACCGCGCCGCCGGCCTTGCCCGAGATCGGCGGATCCTCCGTCGGCGCGTCGGGCGGGACCTGCAGGTAGCCGAGCACGTCGGTCAGGATCGCGCCCGCCACCGGCGCCACCGCGGTGCCGGCAAAGGGCGCCCCGCGCGGCTCGTCCAACACCACCACCAGCGCCACCCGCGGATCGCTCAAAGGCGCCAGCGCGGCGAACAGCGTGGCCAGTTTGGTGCTCGAGAACCGTCCGTTGACCACCTTGCGCGCCGTGCCGGTCTTTCCGCCCACGCGGTACCCGACCACCCGCGCCTTCTTGCCGGTGCCCTCCTCGACGACGGCGCCGAGCATGTCCAGGGTGTCCCGCCAGGCGCTCTCGCCGAGCAGGGCGTCGCGGGGCTGCTCCGGACCGGAAACCGGACTCCGCTCGCCGGTTTGCGGATCCTCCACTTCGCGCACGAGGCGCGGACGGATCGCGAATCCCCGGTTTCCCAAGGCCGCATAGCCCGCGGCCAGCTGCAACGGCGTCACCATCACCTCGTATCCCATCGACACCGACTTCACGGAGTCCCGGCCCCAGCGAGCGACCGGATACAGCACGCCGGCCGATTCGCCCGGAAGCCCGCACCCGGTCGACTTGCCGAAGCCGAGGGAACCCAGCCATGCATGCAGCCGCTCCCGGCCGATCTCGAGGCCGACCTTGCCGATTCCGATGTTGCTCGACTTGGCGATGACGTCGCGCAGGGAGAGCATCCCATATCCATGGTGGTCGCGAATCGTACGTCGTCCTTCCGTCCAGGCGCCGTTCTCGCAGTCGATGGGGTCGCTCGAGGAGTGAATGCCGAGCTGGAGCGCGGCGGCCGAAACGAAGATCTTGAACGTGCTGCCGGGCTCGAGCGGGTCGGTCAACGCGCGGTTCTTGCGGGCCCCCGCCGCCGCGCTCCCGTAGTCGTTCGGATCGAACCCGGGACGACAGGCCAGGGCCAATACGTCCCCCGACTTCACGTCCATCAGCACCGCGCAGGCGTACTTGGGCGCCCAGTCCTTCATCGCCTGATCGAGCGCGCGCTCCACGTAGAACTGCACCGTCGAGTCGATGGTCAGGACGACATCGCGCCCCGGCGTCGGGGGGATCGTCACTTCCGGGCTGAGGTCGATGTAAGTCTGATGGGCGTCGCGGCTCACCACGTGGTGGCCCGGCTCTCCCCGCAGGTCCGGCTCGAATGCGGCCTCCAGACCTTCGCGCCCGATCCCATCCTGGTCCGCGAAGCCGAGGATGTGGCACGCGAGCGTGCCCTCGGGATAGGCGCGGCGATACTCCGGACGGAAGACGATGCCCGCCAGCTTCAGCTTGCGCACCGCCGCGGCCTCTTCGGGGGAGACCTTCCGACGGATCAGGACTTCATGACGGCCCGACTCCAGCCGTTGCAGAATCACCGCCTCGTCCTCGCCGACGATCTGGGAGAGTTTCCGCGCGGCTGCAGGCCGGTCCTTGATCGGGCGCGGATCGGCCCACACGCTCTCCACCGGGACGCTGATGGCCAGCGGCTTCCCGAGCGCGTCCCGCACCGTGCCCCGCTGAGGCTGAATCGCGACCTCGGTGAACGTCTGGCGTTGCTGGATCTTCACCATCTCGGTGTGCTGATGGTGCTGGAGATCGACCAGGCGCCAGACCAGGCCGCCCAGAAGCACGAGGAGGACGGCAACCAGGAAGTCGGCGCGAACCGGAAAGCCGCTCTCGGGATCGATCGGTTCTTCCGGGTTCATGGGTTCCGGATTTCCCCCTGCTGCGGATCGCGCGCGGCCGCCGGAGTCGGCCGGGAACGACCGTCGACACGGACCACGTTGTACGACTGCGGCGGCGTCACCGGCACGGCGAGCGCCTGCGCGCGCTCCACCAGGACAGGACCGCTGCGCGCGCGGGCCACGGCCAGCTCGAGGAGCCGTTGCTCCTCCTGAAGCTTGCGACGCTTCTCGCGCAGCTCGTTGATCCTGTACCCCTGGCGCCAGGTCTTCACCTGCTGGAAGACGGTGATGAAGCCGATCACCGTGAGCAGCAGGACGAGCAGGGCGAGTCGACGGATGTCCATGCACCCTCCTTGACGCTGCCGAGCATCCCCTCGCGGATTCCGGGCCACCGGCGGGGTCGGGCCGGTCAACCCTCGCGGTTCATCGTTCCGGTCCCCCGGTCCCTCCCGGCCCAAGGGTCGCGCCCGCGCGTTCCGCGGCGCGCAGCTTCGCACTCCGCGCGCGGGGATTGGCGCGTTCCTCGGCCTCCCCCGGCACGACCGGTTTGCGCGTCAGCACGATCGCCCGGCCGTTCCCGGCTTCCCGCCGGAAGGCGGTCTTGACCTGTCGGTCCTCGAGCGAGTGGAACGAAATCGCCACCACCCGTCCGCCGGGCCGAAGCGCGTCCCAGACGCCGCTCAAGAATCGCTCCAGGGCCTCCAGCTCGTCATTCACCGCGATCCGCAGGGCCTGAAAGGTCCTGGTGGCGGGGTCGATTCCCCCGGGACGCCCCCGCACCACCCGACGCACCAGATCGGCCAGTTGGGCGGTCGTCCGGATGGGGGAGTGCCTGCGCTCCTCCACGATCGCCCGCGCAATCGCGCGGGAACGGCGCTCCTCGCCGAATCTCCAGATCAAGTCGGCCAGATCACGCTCCCGGGTGCGATTCACCAGGTCCGCCGCGGTTTCCCCCGCGCTCCGGTCCATCCGCATGTCCAGCGGGGCGTCGAAACGGAACGAAAATCCCCGATCCGCCTCGTCCAGTTGCACCGAACTGATGCCGAGATCGACGAGAATGCCGGCTACGCCCTCCGGCGCCAGTTCCGCGACGACCTCGCCGATCCGTGCAAAACTCTCGTGCCGCGCCACCACCCGCGGGCCCAGGTTCCGCACGCGCGCCTCGGCGCGCGCCAGCGTCTCCGCGTCCCGGTCCAGCAGCACCAACAACCCTCGAGGCCCGAGTCGCTCCGCAATCCGCGCGGCATGCCCCCCGAGACCGGCCGTGCCGTCCACCACGCTCCCCCCCTCGGGAGGCGCGAGCCAGGCCAGCGTCTCCTCCACAAGGACCGGGAGATGGCCGTTCAAAACAGCGCCGCCTTGCCCAACAGCCCACGGCCCGGCTTGAGCAGGCGCACGAGCAACTTCAGGTCGTCGCTCAGCTCGAGATCCGGGCGTCCCGGAAAGAGCTTCTGCACGCGCTCCAGCCGCGAAACCAGCGTTCGAACCTCGTCCTTGATCGCCTGGACTTCCCGGACGTTCCGCCGCCCGGCGTGCACGTCTTCCAGAAAGCGCTTCACCACGTCGAATGCATCGGCCTTCGGCGTTCCCTGGTTCGGCGCCGAAACACTCCCTCCCGTCCTCACGCTTGTCCCCCCGAACTGCAACCAGCCCTTCCCCGGACGAGCCATGGTTTCCCTCCCCTGGCTAAACCCCGCGGTTCCCCCCGTGCCGGACGCGGACGCGATCCCCGCGCTCCGACACCCCTTACCCGCGCGACCCCTCAGGCGAGCCCCCCAGCCGGTAAATCGACTTTTGCAGCTGCGGGGCCTGCTGGGACAGATTCTTGTCTACGCTCTTCCAGACTTCCACGTCCCACACCTCGATCGCCCGGAACACCCCTACGACCATCACGTCCCGCTTCAGCTGGGCCGTTTCCGTCAGGCGCGGCGGAACCATGATCCGCCACTGGGGGTCCATCCGACAATACTCCGCTGTCCAACAGGACTTCCGAAGGAACCACTCGGCTTGCTCGTCCTGCTGCGCGGCTCGTTCCCAACGTTCCACCTCCCGTTTCCACGCATCGGCGGGGTGGATCGTGAGGAAGGAGCCGATGTCCTTCGTGGCCAGGGTGATGTAAACCCCTTTGTCCGTTTCTGTTGCGCTGAAGGAATCGCGGAACTTGGAGGGCAGCACGAGCCGGTTCTTGTCGTCCAGAGTGTGTAGGTACTGGCCGACGAACATGTTGCGCTGCTTTCCCGCTCCGTGGTCGTGTGTACCCTTTCCTCCCATTTCATGGGAAAGTGACCCACATCATACCCAAATGGATCGGCAAGTCAAGGGCGGTTCCGCAGGGGGAACCCAGCCGATTGCGGGAAATCAACTTCGCGAGATGAAAACGAGCTATATGTAGTGGGTGTTGAGGTTGGGTTCGACGAGGCGTGTGGGTGGGGTGGGGAAGGAATATTTGTTATGGAATTGCGGATTTTGCGCAGCGGACCTCTGAGGCGGCCGAGGAGGCGGTGGGGCGTACGCCCATGGTCCCGAGAGGGAATTGGCGCAGGGGAGAAGGCACGGCGAAGGGGCCCCCGGTGGGGCTTCCTGTACGGCCGGTGCAGTCATGAGGCCCCCGCTGGGGAGAGAAGAGGCGCGGAGGGGCAGCAGGGCAGGCGCAAGGGCCGGCGATTCTCCCCGACGGGAACTCCGAGAGCGCCAACCGGGGGTGGGCGGCCCGAAAACGACGGCGGGGACCGGCGGATGGGTTTCCGCCGGTCCCCGCTGGGAGAATTCCGTGGGTCGGCCTACGCCTCGTCCGCCGGCTTCGACTGCGGATCCAGATACTTGGTCAGGGTGAGCGAGTTGCCCTTGTCGTTGTACTCGAGGCGGTCGACGCACTTGAGCATGAGCATGATTCCGAGGCCGCCGAGTTTGCCTTCCTTGTGGCGCTCGCGCGCCGCGGTCAGCGCATCACCGGCCTTGCCCTTCTTGACGTAGCGCTGGTGATCGAACCCGTTGCCGGTGTCCTTCACCATCGCGGTGATCTTCTCGCGGTCGAGCAGATAGAGGATCTCGATTTTCTTGTCGCGCCGATACTTGTTCCCGTGCTGGGCGGCGTTGCCGATGCCTTCGCGGAACGCGGCGGAGAGGGCCACCTGGTCCTCCTCGCGGAGCCCGCTCGCCTCGAACAGATTGTGTCCGAGCTCATTGGCGGCTTCGATCCAGACGTCTTCGGTCGGGAACTGGAAGAGGACCTGCTGTTCGAAGATCGCTTCCTCTTCCGCGGAGCGGACCAGTTCCGAGTCGGCGATGTTGAGGAGCTTGCGGATTTCGAACGGCTGGACGATGTGTTCGTCGCCGCAGACCATCAATTCGGTGGGCTTGTCGAGATTGGTGCCCTTGGGGAAGATGATGATCAGCGGGATATGGCTGGTTTCGCGCGAACACTTCAGTTCGCGGCAGAGGGTCTGGTACTTGTTGACGGTCGAGTCGAGGATGACGAGGAAGGTGCCCTCCGAGTCCATCTTCTGCCGCGCTTCATCGACGCTGACGGCGGACATGACTTCCCAACCCGCGCGCTTGAAGTAGTACTCCAGAGTGGAGGTGAAGAAGTCGCGCTCGGGGACGACCAGGAGGATGGTCGAGGCCCGCGCGGTTTCGATCTGGTTGCGGAGGTCATCGCTGACCTGGAAACTCGCGCTGCCGACCGCAGGGTCGGCGGCGTAGCGGAATGCCTTTTTCGGCGCGGAGATGAGCTTGTGGCCCCGCTTCGGATCTTTGACGATCTTGGCCTTTTCCTTGTCGACGGCGAAGGTTCCCAACCCGTCGATCTTGACCTCGCGGCAGCGCAGGAGGTGGCCCTTGAGCGTACTGAGCAGGCCCGACAGTTGGTTGCGGGCATCGTCTTCCGACACGCCCGCGTCCCCTGCGACGGCCCCGGCGAGGGAATCCAAGGCCACGCTGCCGCCCTGTCCGGACTGGAGGGAACCCAGATCCGCGAACTGGACTGCATTGCCTGCGGCGAGAGCGTCCTGAACGGCCTTGATCGCGGCGGCCAGGAACTTTCCGGCCTGATCCTCTTCCGTCCTCGCCGATTCCGCGAGGGCCCGCACGAGGTCGGCCTGCGTAAGCGATCTCATTACCGCCCCTTTCTTCTGACTTTGACGGATCCCGGATTCCGTTGGGGACGCACGGACAAAGTTCGCCCGATCGCTCGGACTGCCCACGGGGGGGATCGACTCCCCGCGGGGGAGACCTTCCGGCCCAGCGTCGGCAGAGACCTTGCCGATTCCCCAGGTCGGTCAAAAGATCACCACTCGGCCGAACCGCGTCGAAGCCCGCCCCGGGCCCCGGGTGAACCGTCTACCAGACCCACGACCGGCAGGCTGCGCCGGGGTTGAACGAACGTGGCGCAAACCGGTCGAAGACGGATCACCGATTCAGCATCGAATTCCCAGATTCGCCGCGCCATCCTCCCGGAGCGCAACCGCAGGCGGTCCCTACACGGTCACGCCACGACTCGCGAGCTCGCGGGCCTTCCGGCGCAGATCTTCCTCCGTGATGATCCCCTTCTCGATGAGCAGCGGAATCAGCGCACGGCTCAGGTCCGGTGACGACACTTCGTCCGCCGAAACCTTCGCCGGCTTGGACACGGAGAAACTCTGGGTCAAATCCTTCAGCAATTCTTCCTTGGACTTCGCGCCGACGGGCTTCGGCTTGTCCTCCGCCTGGTAGAAGGCGCGGCTCAACGCGCGGGTGATCGCCGCGCGGGAGGCCAGCTGCATTTCCACCTTGAAGCCGGTGGCAAAGGCGATCTTCTCGATCGCTTCCAGGTCGGTCGGGTCGCTCGAGGCGATGGTCAGGACGCCATCCTTGAAGGCGATCGGCACCACCTGTTCTTCTTCCACGAGCTTGCGCGGAACCCGCTTGATCAGGTTCTCGGGGAGAAACATATTGTCGAGATCCGCGATGTGCAGGTTCTGCTTTTTCGCGATGAACTCGGTGAGTTTCTCGTCCGTGACGAACCCGAGCTTGACCAGAATCTGGCTCAGCGTCCCGCCGACCGCTTTCTGGAACTCCTGCGCTTTGGCGAGCTGCGCGTCGGTGATGAGCTTGTCCTTGACGAGCATCTCACCGAGTCTGCTTTTCGTCGCCATGATTCGCCACGCTCCCTTCCAAACACCCCGAGACGAGAAGATAGACCTTCGCTTCGTCCGCTCCGGCCTTCGGTCTGAAGTCCCCAGATTCAAGCCGGGCAACGAGTTAGGTCAATGTGTGTGGCTCTTCTCACAGATGGTCGCATGTTACTTGCCCCCTCCGGGCATGTCAAGAATTTTCCACCACCAAATTCCGTAACTCTTCAACGCTGCCTTGCCTGGAACGTCCGCGCGAACGCATCCGCGGTGCGCTTGACCGCGGCATCCACCTCTTCGCCGGTCAAGGTGCGATCCGTGGCCCGGAAGGTCAAACGAAAGGCGATCGATTTGTGGCCCGGTTCGATCCCCTTGCCGCGGTACAAATCGAAGCAGGTCACGTCCTCCAGATGCGGGAGCTGCAGGTCGCGAATCTTGCTCTCCATGGCGGCCCAGGTGACGGCGTCCGGGAGCACCAGGGCGAGGTCCCGCGCCACCTCGGGGTGGCGGGAGAACGGGCGGTAGGGACGGCCGAGTTCGGCGCACTGGACCAGGCGATCGAAGTCGGCCTCGAGGACGGCCACGGAGTGGCGGAGGCTGTACTTTTCCATCATCCGCGGGTCTACTTCGCCCAGGACGCCGACGGGGGTGCCGTCCAGGAGGAGGCGGGCGCTGCGTCCGGGGAGGAGGCCGGGGAGGTCGGCGGCCTGAACGCCCCAGCGACCGGCGAGGCCCAGGCGGCGCAAGGTCACCTCCCAGGTTCCCTTGACGGACAGGAACCCGTCCCGATCGGCGATGGCGAGGACGGAGCGTTCCCCGGGGTCGCCCCCGGGAGCGGCGGCGACGTAGGCGCGGGCGATCTCGAACCACGCGCCTCCGTCGGGGCTTCCTTCATTGAGACGCGCGATGTGGAGCATCGGCGGGGTCAGGCTTCGGCGCAGGTGTTTTTCGATGCCGCCCTGGGGATTGAGGGCCGCGAGGGCGGGGCCTTCCGACCAGAACGGGAAATCGTCGACCTCCGCCGGTTCGGCGAAGCTCGTGGTCAGGACTTCGGCGCAGCCGCAACCGGTCAGGGCGTTTCGCACTTCGCGACGGACGAAATCGACCTTGCCCTCGCGGGCGACGGTCATGCCGATCCGCGGGCTGACGGGGATCTTGTCGTATCCGTGGACGCGTGCGATCTCTTCGATCAGGTCCTCCTCGAGCGCGAGATCCGCCCGGAACGAGGGTACGCGGACCGCGAACGCTCCGTTCCCCTGGGCCGCGGGCGCGAGCCCGAGCCCGTCGAGGATCCGTTCCACGCGCGCCGGCTCGACGATCAGTCCGAGGATCCGATGGAGGCGGTCGAGGCGCAGGGTGATGGACCGCACCTCCGGCTTCATGGTGTTGAGGTCCACGAGTTCGCCGTCGGGCCGTCCCCCCGCGAGGTCGCAGATCAGGTCGGTGGCACGGCGCGAGGCCCAGGTCACTCGTTCCGGATCCACGCCGCGCTCGAACCGGTAGCTGGACGCACTCGACAGGCCGAGGCGCCGTGACGTGCGGCGGACGGAGAACGGGTTGAACCAGGCGCTTTCGAGGAGGAGGTCCACGGTGTCGTTGCGGACTTCGGTGGACTTTCCGCCCATGACGCCCGCGATGGCGACCGGGACCTCGCGGTCCGCGATCACCAGCATCTCTTCCGCGAGGGCGTACTCGCGATCGTCGATGGCCCGCATCTTCTCCCCCTTCGTCGCGCGGCGGATGCGCAGTTCGGGGCCGCGGAGGCGGGCCAGATCGAAGGCGTGCAGCGGCTGGCCGCACTCGAAGAGGACGTAGTTGGTGATGTCGACCACGTTGTTGACCGGTCGGAGTCCGATTCCCACGAGCCGGCGCTCCAGCCAGGCGGGGGAGGGGCGGACCTGGACGCCGCGGATGACGCGCCCGGTGTAACGCGGGCAGCCGGCGGGGTCGTCGACGCGGATGGGGACGGCCGCATGGGAGGCCGCAGCGGACGCCGGTTGCTTCAGTTCCGGCGACCGCAACGGGGTGCCGGTGACGAGCGCGACCTCGCGCGCGACCCCGAGGATCCCGAGGCAGTCGGCGCGGTTGGCCGTCAGCTCAAGCTCGAAGCACCAGTCCGGACCGGCCTGCGACAGGCCTTCCACCTTGATTCCCGCGCTGGTGAGGAGGTCGCCGAGCTGCGGAGGAGGCAGCGGGGTGGCGCAGTAGTCCTGCAGCCATTCCTGGGTGAACTTCATGGGGCAACTCCCGTGGATCAGGTGGGGTTCGCGGGCGCGCATCCCGCGCGCCCGCCCGCGGCGGTCGCGGGACGACCGAGCGGACGCGCGCGGGGTGCCGGCGCGGTCAGAACTGGGACAGGAAGCGGTCATGATTCTCCGTCAGGAGCCGGATGTCGGTGACCCGGTACTTCAGCATCGCGATCCGCTCCACGCCCATGCCGAAGGCGAAGCCGGTGTACCGTTCCGTGTCGTATCCGACGTTGCGCAGGACCTTGGGATGGACCATCCCCGCCCCAAGAATCTCGATCCAGCCGGATCCCTTGCATGCGGGGCAGCCGCGAGCCCCGCACAGATAGCAGGAAATGTCGACTTCCGCGCTCGGTTCGGTGAACGGGAAGAAGGACGGGCGGAATCGCATCTCGACGTCGTGTCCGAAGTAGTCTTTGGCGAAGATGGACAGGACGCCCTTCAGGTCCGCGAAGCTCACACCCTCGTCGACCATCAATCCTTCCACCTGGTGGAACATCGGGAAGTGGCTCGCGTCCGGCGTGTCGGGCCGGAACACCTTGCCCGGAACCGACACCCGCAGGGGGGGCTTGCGCTGTTCCATGGTGCGGACCTGGACGGGCGAGGTGTGGCTGCGCAGCAGCCACGCGCCGCCGAGATAGAAGGTGTCGAACGCGTCGCGGGCCGGATGGTCGGTGGGGATGTTGAGGGCCTCGAAGTTGTAATGCGCCTTCTCGACCTCCGGTCCGTAAACGGGCTCGAAGCCGAGACGCGCGAGGATCTCGACGATCTCTTCCATCGTGCGATAGACGAGGTGGGTGGAACCGACGCGCGGCCGGCGGCCGGGCAACGTGATGTCGAAGGTCATGTCGCGCGCCACCGCGGTGTCACCGCCGACTTCCCCCAGGCGACGATCGACGGCCGCATTGACCGCATCCTTCACCTTGTTGAGGATCGCGCCCGCGGGCCCCTTTTCCTGTGCGGAGAGGGAGCCGATGCGCGCGAAGAGATCGCGCAACTTCCCCTTGCGGCCGACGTACTGGTTGCGCACGGCCTCGAGGGCGGCAGCATCCCGGGCGGCCGCGGCATCGGCGACGGCGGCCTGCTCGAGGGCCTCGGCATCCTGCTGGAAGGTCATGGGGCCTCCGGTCGTCATCGGCGTACAAAAAAAAAGCCAAGAAGCCGTTCCGGCCTCTCGGCTTCTCCTGCCGGGAGCGGGGCCGGGGGCCGGACGGGACTCGCCCGGCCCCGACGGCGAGGCTAGGCGCTGCCCTTCGCGAGGGCGGCGAGCTTGGCAAACGCCGCCGATTCGTGGGCGGCCAGGTGGGCGAGGACCTTCCGGTCGAGGTTCACCTTGGCCTTCTTGAGCGCGCCCATGAAGGCGCTGTAGCTGACACCGTGGGCCTTGGCCGCAGCGCTGATCCGGAGGATCCACACCGAGCGGTAGTCGCGCTTCTTGAGCTTGCGGCTCGTGAAGGCGTACATGCCGCCCTTCTGGAGCGTCTCCTTGGCGAGTTTGTACTGGCGACCGCGCTGGCCGGTGAAGCCCTTGGCGGCCTTCATGACCTTCTTGATGCGCTTATGGCGCGGAACGTGAGTCGGAACTCTCATGGGTCGATCCTCTTTCTCTCTGCTGTCGTCGGGTTAGGCCATGGGGAGCCGAAGGGCCTTCTTGAGGTTGCGCAGCTGGGCGCCCGTGACCTCTTCCCGCTTGCGCATGGACCGGCGGACCTTGGACGGCTTGCCGGACAGAATGTGGCGGCGGCCGGCCTTGTTGCGCCGGATCTTGTTGTTGGCGGACACCTTGACTCTCTTCAGGATCCCCTTGGCGGGTTTGAGCTTGGGCATGGCGACGTTCCCTAATTCGAGGCTGACGAAGAATTTCCGCGCGGCACGCGGTGGACGATTCCCGGCACGATTTCTCCCGACCTCACTTCCCTGCCCCTACGACTTGGATGCCTCCGGTGGCGGCGCCGCGGACGGCGTCGTCGCTCCGGACGGAGCGGCCGGCGGCGGCGGCGCGCTCGCAGCAGGCGGCGCCGTCGTGGCCGACGCAGCGGGCGTCGGGGGCGCCGGTTTCGCCGCCGGCTTGGGAGCCGGAGCGTGTCCGGGTTGCACCAGGTTCTCCTTCGGGGCAATGGTCACCGTCATGTGCGAACCCTGCATCGAGATCCGGTGTTCCACCTTGCCGACATCCTCGAGCTCGCGCACGACCCGATCCACGATCTCCCGGCCGATCTCCTTGTGGGCGATCTGCCGCCCGCGAAAGATCATGTCGATCATGACCTTGTCCCCTTTGATCAGGAACTCGCGGGCATGCTTGATCTTCGTTTCCACATCGTGCTCCTCGGTGATCGGCCGCAGCCGAACCTCCTTGATCTGCACGACGTGCTGCTTCTTCCGCGCCTGCTGGGTCTTCTTCTTCTGCTGGTACTTGAACTTCCCGTAATCCAGCAGTCGACACACGGGCGGGTCCGCGTCCGGCGACACTTCCACCAGGTCGAATCCCCGCTCCTCGGCGATTCGAATCGCGTCCAGCGTGGCCACGACGCCGAGCTGGGCGCCGTCCTCGGCGATGAGGCGGACTTGACGCGCGCGGATATCCCCGTTGATCCGGAACTTCTTGTCGATTGTCGGTCACCTCCGTTCGGCGGTCTGACTCTTGAGCCGCTCCAGAAGATCAGGGACAGAGACCGCGCCGAGGTCGTTCCCGGACCGTTCGCGCAGCGATACGGCGCCGGACTGAACCTCCCGCTCCCCGATCACCGCCATGTACGGCACCTTCTGGAGGGTTGCCTGACGAATCTTGTACGAAATCCGGTCGCCGGACTCGTTCAACTCCACGCGGAAGCCCGCCTCGCCGAGTTGCTGCGCGACGTTCCGCGCGTACTCCATTTGCGCATCGGTGATCGGCAGGACCGCAACCTGGGTCGGGGCGAGCCAGAGCGGGAATGCGCCCCCGTAATGCTCGATCAGCACGGCGAAGAACCGCTCGATCGACCCCATCAGCGCCCGGTGAACCATGTACGGCCGCTGGTGCTTGCTCTGGTCGTCCACGAAATAGATCTTGAACCGCTCCGGCAGATTGAAGTCGAACTGGATGGTCGCGCACTGCCAGGGCCGATTCAGGCTGTCCTTGATCTTGAGGTCGATCTTCGGGCCGTAGAAGGCGCCGCCGCCCTCGTCCACCCCGAAAGGGAGCCCGCTCTTCTCGAGCGCGGCGCGCAGCGCGGTTTCCGCGCGCACCCAGTCGGCCGCGTCGCCGACGTACTTCTCGGGACGGGTCGAGAGGTAGATATCGTAATCCTTGAATCCGAACAGCCGCGCCCAGTCGAGCGCGAACTGCAGGGTTGACACGACTTCCTGCTCGACCTGATCCGGCCGGCAGAAAATGTGAGCGTCGTCGATGGTGAACCCGCGCACCCGCTTCAGGCCGTGCAGCACGCCGCCCTTCTCGAACCGATAGACGGTGCCGAGCTCGGCGATCCGCACCGGCAGTTCCCGGTACGAGTGCAGGCGCGACTTGAAGATCATGATGTGCCCGGGACAGTTCATCGGCTTGACGCGATACGGCCGATTCTCGATGTCCATGGACGCATACATGAGGTCGTCGTAGTTCTGCAGGTGGCCGCTGATCCGGTAGATTTCCTCGCTGGCGATGTGCGGGGTGTAGGCGAACACGTACCCGCGCTTGAGGTGCTCCTTGCGCCACAGGTCCTCAATCAGGTACCGGATCATCGCCCCTTTGGGGTGCCAGTGGATCAGCCCGCCCCCCACTTCCTCGTGGACGCTGAAGAGCTCCAGATCCTTGCCGAGGCGGCGGTGGTCCCGCTTCTCGGCCTCCTCGAGGTTCTTGAGGTAGGTGGCGAGATCTTCTTTCTTGAAGAAAGCGGTCCCGTAGATCCGCTGGAGCATCGGCTTCGACTCGTCGCCCTGGTAGTAGGCGCCGGTCACGCTCAGCAGCTTGAAGGCTCCGACGCGCCCGGTCGAAGGGACGTGCGGGCCGGCGCACAGGTCGGTGAAGTCCCCATCCTGGTAGAACGACACCACGGGATCCGGGATGTTGGCGAGAAGATCGACCTTGAAGTCCTGCTTCTCCCGTCGAGCCCACTCCACGGCCTCCGCCTTGGGGCATTCGGTGCGGGTGAACGGGTAGTCGGCGGCGACGATCTTGGTCATTTCCTCTTCGATCTTGGGCAGATCGTCGGGGGTGAAGGTCGCGCCAATGTCGATGTCATAGTAGAAGCGATCCTCGATCGCCGGACCGACCCAGAAACGGGCCCCGGGATAGAGGCGCTTGATCGCGCCCGCCATGATGTGTGCGCAGGAGTGGCGCAGAATGTCGAGTGCGTCCGCGTCCTTGTTGGTCAGGATCCGCAAGTCGACGTCCCCGGAGAGCCGACGATGCAGGTCGCAGACCTCGCCCGCGACCCGGGCTCCCACGGCAGCCTTCGCCAGGCCTGGACCAATGGCGCGAGCCACTTCCGAGACGGGAGTCCCGTCGGGGAATTCGCGGATGGATCCGTCTGGAAGCTTGATTCTGGCCATGACTCGGAGACAATGACTCCCGTCGCCCGGCGCGCGGAACAGGCGCGTCGGCCGCGGACACCCATATAACCGGCGAGCCGGGTTAGGGTTCAGGAGGATATCGGCCGCCGGTGGGGGTGTCAAGGGAAAACGGAGGCCCGCAGGGACTTGGGGAGGACGGCATGGGGACCCGGGACATCGAGTGGCGGGTGCTCGGGATCGCCCAGGACGGCGGGGTTCCCCAAGCCGGCTGTCGGGGGGCCTGCTGCCGCCGCGCTCTTCAACACCCCCGGCTCCGCCGGCGTGCCGCCTGCGCCGCCATCGTCGACCGGAAGTCGTGCGCCCGCTGGATGATCGATGCGACGCCCGACTTCCGGGAGCAGTTGGCCCACCTGGATCGAGTGTTTCCCGTTCCGCGCTCTCCCGGACTGGCCGGCATCTTCCTCACCCACGCCCACGCGGGTCACTATGCGGGTCTTTGGCACCTCGGACGGGAGGCGCTGGGCGCCCGGGGCGTGCCCTTGCTCGCCATGCCGCGAATGCGGTCTTTCCTGCGCCGGCAGGCCCCGTGGGAATTGCTGGTTCGCCTGGGCCACGTCCGGCTGCGAGCCCTGCGCGCAGACGCCCCCGTCGCCCTGGGTCCGGGGTTGGCCGTCACGCCGGTCGCGGTGCCGCATCGGGGGGAGTACTCCGAGACCGTGGCCTTTCGGGTCGAGGGGCCCCGCCGGTCCGTCCTCTGGCTCCCCGACATCGATTCCTGGGGCGCCTGGAACCGCTCCCTGGAGGAGGTCGTTCGGGGGGTGGATGCGGCCTACCTCGACGGCACGTTCTTCGCCGACGGCGAGTTGGGAGGACGGGACATGCGCGAAGTCCCGCACCCGCGGATCACGGAGACCATGGAACGGCTGGCGGCCCTGCCCAGGCTCGACCGGCGCCGGGTCCGGTTCCTGCACCTGAACCACACCAACCCGGCGCTCCGGGACGGACGCGAGCGCCGGAAAATTCTGCGCGCCGGGTTCCGGTTGGCGGAAGAAGGGGAGCGGATGGCGCTGTAGCGGGCCGCGTTCGCGGACGGCCTGCCCTTGCGGGAGCCGGGTCGGATTCGCGGCGACCGGGGCGGACTACTTCCCGTGCGTGTTCTTCCAGTGGTCCTGCTCGGTGGGCGTCAGCGTCAGGATGAAGTCGCGGCCCTTGGGCTCGATCTTCACCTTGTCCTCGCGCAGGAGCCATCCGGTCGCAAAGACCGCCAGCGAGGGATCCACGCCCAGCGACTTCGACATCTGCGACATGAGGATCCCGGGCTCGCGCCCAATGGTCTGCCACACCTTGCCGGCCAGCAGGCCGATCTGGTCTTTCATCCTTTCCCCCTTGTCGATGCCGGGTCCAAGCGGATGGAGGGTCACGGGTGTCGTGGGTATGGGACGATACTGCACCTTGCGGCTCCCTGCCCGGGGCGGAAACCGCGGGGGGCGTGTCCCCGCGGCCTCACGATCAGATGGATCCCTTCGATGTCTCCGCCTTCGGGGATTCCGCCTTGGACGGCTCGATCCGGATGTGCAGTTCGCGAAGCTGCTTCTCGTACGCCTCGGAGGGGGCGCCGGTCATCAGGCACATCGCCCGCTGGTTCTTCGGGAAGGCGATCACGTCGCGGATCGATTCGGCGCCGACCAGCAACATGATGAACCGATCGATCCCGAGCGCGATTCCGCCGTGCGGCGGAGCGCCGTACTGGAACGCCTCCAGGAGGAACCCGAATTTCCGCTTCGCCTCCTCGTCCGAGATCCCGAGCAGCCGGAAGACTCGCGCCTGCACGTCGGGCCGGTGAATCCGGATGCTGCCGCCGCCGATCTCGACGCCGTTGAGGACGAGGTCGTACGCTCGCGCGTAGGCCTTGAGCGGCTCCTTCTCGAGATTCTCCAGGTCCTCCGGCCGGGGGGAGGTGAAGGCATGATGTCGCGCCACGATCGACTTCTCCTCCTCGCTGTACTCGAAGAGAGGGAAGTTCACCACCCAGAGGAACTCCATTCGCGACGGATCGGCGAGTTTCAGCCGTTCCGCGACGTGCACCCGCAGGGCGCCGAGCGCCTGGTTCACCAGCTCGCGCTTCTCGGAGGCGAGGATCAGCATGACGTCCCCGTTCTCCCCCTCGAGCGCGCGCTGGAATTCCGTGCGGTCCTCCGGCGAGAGCATTTTGGCGATCGATCCCGCCAGGGCGCCGTCCTCGACCTTGAGCCAGGAGAGACCGGCCATGCCGTATCCCTTGACGAAGTTCGTCAGCTCGTCGAACGTCTTGCGCGAGAACTCGGCGCCCGCCTTCTTGACGGTGAATCCCTTCACGGCCCCGCCCTTGGCGGTGATCTCCTGGAACACGCGGAACCCGCACTTCGCGGCCGCGGGGGTCAGGTCCTTGAGCGGCATGGCAAACCGAAGGTCCGGTTTGTCGGAGCCGTACGTTTCCATCGCTTCGTCGAACGACATGCGCCGGAACGGGAGCGACAGCGGCCGGGCCAGGACTTTTTCGAACACGGCGGCAACCGCCCCTTCCACGACGCTCATCACGTCGGACTCGTCCACGAACGACATCTCGAGATCGAGTTGGGTGAACTCCGGCTGGCGATCGGCGCGCTGGTCCTCGTCGCGCAGGCACTTGACCACCTGAACGTACCGGTCGAACCCGCTGACCATGAGGAGTTGCTTGAAGATCTGCGGGGACTCCGGGAGCGCGAAGAACTGCCCGCTGAAGAGCCGGCTCGGCACGAGGTAGTTGCGCGCGCCGCCGGGGGTGAACTTGACGAGGAACGGCGTTTCGATCTCGAGGAAGTTCTGCTCGGCGAAATAGGTGCGCATTGCCTGGATAGCGCGGGCGCGGAAGGCGAGGTTGTACTGCATGCGGCGCCGGCGCAGGTCGAGGTAGCGGTGCTTGAGGCGCAGGTCTTCCGCGGCGTTCGCCTCGTCGGACACCTCGAACGGGGGCGTCTTGGCCTCGTTGATGATCTCCAGGTCGGTGGCCTCGACCTCGATTTCGCCGGTGGGGAGGTTGGGGTTGACGGCGCCCGCCGGACGTTCCGAGACCGTCCCGCGCACCCCGATCACCCACTCCCCGCGCAGGTGCTGCGCGAGGTCCTGGAGCTTCGGATTTCGCTGCGGGCTGAAGACGACCTGGGTGCGTCCGTAGCGGTCGCGGAGGTCGATGAAGGTGACGCCCCCGTGGTCGCGGCGGTTTTCGACCCAGCCGTTGAGCACGACTTCCGTGCCCCCGTCGGTCTTGCGCAAGGCGCCGCAGGTGTGCGTCCGCTTCAATCGCCACATGTTGTCGTACCTCCGGAGGATGAAGGATGCGCCGATCCGGTCATGGGTTCCGCGCCCGGCGACGACGATCGCGCCGGGCAGGGTCGAAGGGGAATGACCGGGTCGCGGGCTCGCAGGTTCGCGACCATCCGCGCGGCCGGGCCGGAACGGGGTAGGGGAGAATCGCACACCCCGGGGGCCGGTTCAAGCAATTTGTGGGGTTTGCGGCCGATCGACGGTTTTCCCCGACGCGGAGCGCGGGAGCGGGTCGCCGCGGGCGATGCCGGGGGAGCACCGGGCGTCCGGTCCGCCGGCGGTCGGAGCGGATCACGTCGGGGATCGCGCCGCCCCTGAGCAGGCCGGCTGAGGCGGCATCGGCCCCGTCCGGCGCGGAGGGAAGCGTGGGGGATCGGCCGGCGAGACCGCTTGACGCCCGTTGCGCATCCGCGTAGGCTCCCGCCTTTCGGGTGATTCACGGTTCCGGACTCCCCGCCATGCCCAACCCCTACGCCCTCCTGTCGCTTGCCGACCGGCTGATCGACGAGCACCGGGACTTTGAATCGGGCGCGCGCGTTCTCGGCTGGGCGCTCGAAGCGGGCGCCCCGCCGGCCTTGGCCGCCCGGCAGGCCTGCGCCTGGCTCCGCTGCGGCGACTTCGTGGAGGCGTTGCGCGCGGCGGGCGTTGCGGTGGAACGTGCACCCGGCGCACCGGAGTCATGGAATGCCCTCGGCCTTGCCCATGCCGCGCGCGGGGAGGAGCCCCAGGCGCTCGAGGCCTATGCCCGATCCCTCGAGCGGAACCCGATCCAGGAGGAAGCCTACTTCAACCGCGGGGCGGTCCGGCTGCGATCCGGCGCGTACGACGAAGCCCTGCTCGATTTCGTGCGCGCGGCGCTCGCCGGCGGCGGCGGGCTGCCGGTCCGCGGCCGGCTCGGGTTCGCCGATGTGGGCCCGCTCCTGGATCGTCTGGATCGGCTCCCGGCCGGAGCGGGGGACGGGGCTGCCGGAGTCTTCCGAGTGCTCGATCCCGTCGCGCGTTTGCTGCTCGACCAGCGTCATCCCGCGCCTGCGACGTTTCATCGATTGCGTTTGCCCGGGCGGCTCGCGTGGACCGTGCCGGCGGTGTGCTATTTCGCGGAGAACCGGCGTTCGCTCGGGCGGACGCTGCGCGCTCCTCCCCCGTGGCGGCGGTATCTGGAGTTTGCCCTGCGCCTATCCCCCGACGAGGCGACGCTGCGCTATCGCCGGGTGGCGGCGCTGCAATTCGGATTCACGGACCCGGGTGGCCCGGGGCACGCGACGGCGCTGGCCGAGCGCCACCCGGAGTCGACGGCGGTGGCGGCGTGGGGGGCGGGCTACCTGTGCAATCGGGGACGATTCGAAGACGCGCTGCGGCTCACCGAGCGCTGGGCCCGTCTCGCCCCCGAGGACCTTCATGGGCTCGCGTTGCTGCGGGATCTGCGGGCGCGTCGGGGCGATGCCGAGGGTGCCGCCGGGCTCGCCGCGGAGTTGACCGACCGATGGCGCGCGGCCGCGGAGGCCGGGTGTCCCGCGGCGCAGATGCGGATCGTCTCCCAACTGGCGCGCGAGGAACGGGATCTGCCTGAGCGGCTTCGGTGGCTGCGCGCGGCGGCGGAGTGCGGCGATGCGGGCGCACAATCCTGGCTTGCCGACCTCTTCCTTTCCGGCTACGAAGTGCAACCCGACCGGGCGGAATCCGCGCGCTGGCTGCGGCGGCTGGCCGCGCGCCCGCGCGCCGGTCGCGCCGCCTACGAACTGGGTCTGCTGTTGCTGGACGTCGCGAGCGGTGAGCCGGACCGGATCGAGGCGGATGCCTGGCTTCGCCGCGCGGCCGAGGCGGGCGACACCAAGGCGCAATCGTACACCGGCTACCGTCTCGTCGGCGATCCCCGCGCCCGGCCGGGCGAGGCGGAGACCTGGTTGCGCAAAGTCGTCGGCGTGGGCGAAGGGGACGCTGCCTACAACCTCGCCGTCTGCGCCCTGCGCGGAGACGGGATGCCGCAGGATCCGATCGCCGCGGTCGCGGGATTCCAGGAGCTCGCGAGTCGCGGCGACCTGGATGCCCAGGTGGCGCTTGCGATCTGCCGCTGGCTGGGTCATGGTCTCGCGGCCGACCCGGACGGCGCCCGGCGCACCCTGGAGGCCGCCGCTCGCGCGGGTCACGCGCTCGCCCGCCGCGCGTTGAAAGAGTCGGGGGAGGGCGACCGTACCGCCGCCGTCCCGCCGGGTCTGATCGACGCCATCCGAATGCGGGATCCGCTCGCCCCGTTCCGGCACGAGGCTCGCCGACGCATTCGCGAATGGCATCTTCGCCACGCGCCGATCCTGCGACCTCTCCATGACGCGGCCCGGCGGGGAGACGCGGCGGCCGCATTCCGAATCGGGTTGGTCCTCTCCGGCGGCCTGGCCGGTCACGCGGATCCCGAGGGCGCCGCCGAGCACTTCCTCACCGCCGCCCGGGCGGGTCATCGAGAAGCCATGGTCCGACTCGGACGTCTGCTCCTCCGGGAACCGCCGGGGACGGGCGGCGCCGGGGAGGCGGTGGAGTGGTTCCATCGCGCCGCCCAGGCCGGCGATGCGGAGGGTCAGGTCGAATTCGGTCGCGTGCTCCGTGCCGCTCCGGGCGGAGCCGAGGAAGCGGTGCTCTGGTTCCTGGAGGCGGCGGAGCAGGGAAACCGTGACGCCATGCGCGAACTGGGCGACTGCTGTCGCGACGGCGCGGGCATTCCGGCCGATCCGGCGGCGGCCGAGCAGTGGTATCGCAAGGCGGGGGGCGAGACCCCCGCCGGGAGTTGAGACTCTTCTCCCCTCTGTGCCCGGGCACCCGGATCTCCACCCCTGGTCGCGGCCTCGTTGGTCTCGACCGCTTGCCCGAGATCCAGCCGCGTCGCCGCCGCGTCCGGCAACACCGGCTCCCGTTGCTTCTGCCGCCGGTTGAGCGCGCTCGCCTGCTGCGTGGGCTCCCGCTCGAACACCGCCGGCAGGTCGGAGCGCTCCGCACCCGGGCCGACGAGGCCGGGGAAGTTTTGGTCCCTGGATCGCGGTGCCGCGGTTACACTGTCTCCTTCGAGATTCTCGCCCGCTGCAGCACCGGTCGCGGCCGGGTCCGACGACGAGTGAACGGGCGGATCGTACGCGCGGGATCGGGCGCCCGCCGTGGGTCGGGGCGCGGACACGCCGATTCGCGGTCGGCGACCCACGGGAGGCCCGGCGGTCTGCGGCCGGAAGGAGTCCCCAGCCTCGTGAGCGAACACCCTTCCGCCGGGATACCCCCGGCCGGATGCCCGCGGTGCGAAGGAGCTCCTGCGGTCGACGGGCGTTGCCCGCGGTGCGGCGCGGAGGTCGAAACTCGCGCCGCGGCGCCGCTGCCGTTGCACCGTGGAGCCGCCCCGACCCTGCAGGAAGTGGGCGCGCAGACCCAGCGGTCCCCCGCCGCTTCGCCCCTCGCCTCCCCATCGGAGAACTCGGAGGAGGAAGCGGGACGCGGCCCGGAGATGGGGATCGGTCCGCCCGCGACCCTTTCCGCCGCGGACCCGGAGCTCCGGCGGGGGCGCTGTTTCGGGCGATACGAACTGCGCGAGCACCTGGGGCAAGGGGGGATGGGGACGGTCTGGAAGGCATGGGACCCGGTCGTCGGGCGGATGGTGGCACTGAAGGTCTTGCGGTCCGACGGTGCCGCGCCTGCGGAGTCGCGGGCGCGGTTCCTCCGCGAAGCCCGCCTGGCGGCCCGGCTGCGGCACGACGGGATCGTGCGGCTGCACGACATTGGGGAGGAATCCGGTCGCGCCTACCTGACGATGGACCTCGTCGAGGGCCGGACCCTGGCGGCGTGGCTGGATGAGACCAGCGCGGCGAGGCGATCGGGCGGAGCCGGGGCGTACGGGCCGTTGCGGGAGCAAGTCGAGGCGCTTGCAAGCGTCGCGGAGGCCGTGGCGGCGGCGCACGAGGCCGGCGTGATCCACCGGGACCTGAAGCCGGGGAATGTCCTTCTCAATCGGGAGGGGCGGGCGCAGGTCGGCGATTTCGGGCTGGCCAAGGAGGCGACTTCCCGTGACGGCGGATCCGATCCGGGGTCGGACACCGGGATCACGATCGGCGGAACGACCCTCGGGACACCCGATTACATGAGTCCGGAGCAGGCTGCGGGTCGACTGGACCAGGTCGGCAAGGCCAGCGACGTGTGGGCGCTCGGCGTGATGCTCCACGAGATTCTGGCGGGGGAACTTCCGTTTCGGGGGGCGACGGTCTGGGAGCTCCTCCAGGCGATCCAGTCCGATGATCCGCGCAGCGCGTCGCGGGGACGAGGGCAGGTGCCGCCGGAACTGGAGGCGGTCTCGCGGTCGGCGCTCGAAAAGGACCCGGCGCGGCGGGTGCCCGGTGCGCGGGAATTCGCCGCAGAGTTGCGCCGGTGGCTGCGCGGAGAACCGGTGCATACACGAACTCCGGGGTGGGCGCGGCGCGGGTGGCGTGCGCTCGTCCGAAGGCGAGGGGCGGCGGTTGGCGCCGCGACGGTCCTGGTCGCGGCCCTCGTTGCGGGGGCTTGGGCCGGGTGGTCCACCTCGCGCGAGCGGGACCGGGCACGGGCGATCCTGCGTGAGGTGGCCGCAGCGGTCGCCGGGCTGGAGAGCGCCGTTCTGAGCACGCCGGCGCCGCCGGAGGCACGGCGGGCGCTCGCTGCACAGCCGCTCGGGATGCTCGAGCGGATCGTTGCCGGGGACCCCGAGTTCGGACCGGCGTATTCCTGGCGGGGCCGGGTCCGGGAGATTCTCGGCGACCCCGGCTTCGAGGAGGACTATGACCGCGGAGTCGCTCGATCGCCGGAATGGTCGGTCGTCTGGAGGCTGCGCGGGATCTCCCTGTTGCTGCGCTATGGGGAATCCCGCGGTCAGCCGACCGTGGTCACCGGATCGACCGGGGTCCACTTCGAGCCGATGCGGCCGCAAACGTCGGAGGAGACGGCGTGGCGGACGCGGGGGCTTGCGGACCTGGACCAGATGGCGCACCGGATGGCGGGGGAGGGGGAGGAGTCGCAGGAGGCGCATCGCCTTGGGGCCGCGATGGCGGCGCTTCATTCCGGTCGCCCGGACGGGGCGGAGACGGCGCACTTTCTGCTCGAAGGAGTGCCCGGGCCGCGCGCGGGACGCTTGCGCGCCCTCGCCCAGTATCTGCGCAAGCGGTTCCGGCAGGCCGTGCAGGAGTTCGACGCCGTGCTCGACGCGTGGCCGGAAGACGTGGAGTCCCGACTCCACCGGAGTGAGGCGCACTTCGCCTGCGCGGTGGAGGCGATCGCGACCCTGCGGGATCCGGGAGCGGCCCTGGTGCGCGCCCGGGAGGACTGCGAGGCCGTTCTGTCGCGGCGCCCGGGGTGGTCGCAGGCGATCTCTGCGCGCGGTCGGGTGCGCGTGCTGGAAGGGGAAACCTCGGTCCTCGGCGGCCGGGATCCGGAGGAGGCCCTGCGCGCGGCGATCGACGATTTCAACCGGGTCCTGGAAGCGCATCCCGCCGTCGCCTCCTGGCTCACCGCCCGCGCCACCGCGTGGGAGACCCTGGCGACCGCCCGGCACGTGCGCGGACGGGAAGCGGAGTCCTGCTACCGGCAGGCGATCGCCGACTTCGGCGCCGCCCTGGAGCTCGAACCGGAGTCACCGGTGGCTTGGAACAACCGCGGCAATGCGTGGAAGGGCCTCGGCGAAATGGAGCGGGACCGGGGAGGGGATCCGCGGGAGAGCTACCGGAAGGCGATCGACGATCTCGATCGCGCGGTGGCGCTCGCTCCCCGGGACGGTGAGGCGCGGACGAACCGGGGCGGCGCGCGTCGGAGTCTCGCGGAGGCCTGCGCTGTCCGCGGGATCGATCCGCTCGAAGTCCTGCTCGCGGCGATCGAGGATCTCGATGCCGCCGTGGCGCTCGTGCCCGAATCCCTGAATGCCTACAACAACCGCGGGAACGCGCAGGTCGCGATGGCGCGGGCGCTGGCCGCGCGGGGGGGGGATCCGCGTCCGTCGCTGCGACTCGCGGTGGCGGATTTCGATCAGGTGGTCCGGCGTGATCCGGAGTTCATCACGGCCTACAGCAACCGTGGTCTGGCGCTTTTCCGACTCGCCGAACGGGAGGAGGCGGACGGCGCGGATCCGCGCGCGCGCTATGCCGCGGCGATCGCGGATTTCGGGGAGACCGTGAAGCGAAGCCCGGAACTCTTCGGCGTCTACGTCAATCGCGGATTGGCCCGGCGCGCGCTGGCGCGCGCCCAGGCGGCGCGGGGCGAGGACGCGGTCGGGACGTTGCGCGACGCGGTCGCCGACTATGGGGAGGCGCTGGCGCGGCGGCCCGAGTTGGCGGCCGCGCACGACGGCCGCGGTCGCGCGTGGCTGGCCCTGGCGGAGACTCAGGAAGCGCAGCGGCAGGATCCCCGGGTCGCGTTTGCGGCCGCGGAGGAGGACTTCCGCGAGTCGGTCCGATCCGCGCCCGATCAGGCGCCGGGCTGGCTGACCTGCGGGGCCGTGACGCTGCGGCGGGCGGACGCGGAATCCACGCGCGCCGGGGACGCCGAACCGGTCTACCGGCGCGCGATCGCCGACCTGGATGAAGCCTTGCGACTCGAACCGCGCCTGGACGCAGCCGTGGAGGAACGCGGTACGGCGTGGCGCGGTCTCGGCGCTGCGCGATTCGCGAAGGGGGAAGACCCGAGCGCGGAGTTCGAGGCTGCCGCGCAGGACTTCTCCGAGTTGATCGCGAGACGTCCGGACGAGGGTCGACCCTACAACCTGCGGGGAAGCGTGCAGATCCGGCGCGCGGATGCGGAAAGGGTGCGCGGCGGCGAGGTGGACCTCTGGTATCGGGCCGCGGAGTCCGACTACTATTCGGCGGTGGAGCGAATGGAGTACGAGGGGTACTTGAACCTCGGGCTGCTCTACGGGATGTGGGGGCGGATGGAGGACGCGATCACCGCCCTGGAAGCCGGCGCGCGGTCGGTGCCGGGCGCCCGGGAATGGGCGGAAACACGGATCGCGGAGTTTCGCCGGCGCCTCGAAGACGAGCGCAAATAGCGCGTGGAAGGCTTGACACGCCCGGGGACAGGCGCTACACTTTCCCTCCCCTCATTGGAAGGAGCGGAACCATGGCGCATAAGAAGGGCCAGGGCTCGTCCCGCAACGGGCGCGACAGCCACGGGCAGCGACAAGGCATCAAGGTATACGAGGGTGAGCTCGTTCGGGCCGGATCCATCCTCGTCCGGCAGCATGCCAACAAGTTCCGGGCCGGGCGGAATACGGCTCGCGGGCGTGATTACACCGTCTACGCCGTTGCCGACGGCGTGGTCCAGTATGAAGGGAACGGCCGGGTGAGCGTGAACCCGGTGGCCCCCGAATCGACGGAGAAGCCGTCGAAGAACTGACGCTTGCCGGGTTGACCCCCGGCCCTCGACGGCCCGCACCCCTCCGGGGAGAGCGGGCCGCTTGCATTTCGGGGCCGCACGATTTCACGCGGCGCGCGGGGTCGGGCCCGATGCGGTCCGCCCACCCCGGCGGTCCGGCCAGGTCCCGCTCCGCGCGCGGGGACCGGGCCCCCGAAGGTCGCGCCGGCCGGATCCGGCGGTTCTCGGGTCGCGGCGGCGGGTCGACTCACGGCCCGAATCCTGCGGACGCGTTCGAGCGCGGACTCGGGATCGGGCGCTGCGGATCGGTCACGCAGGCCTCGCCCACGGTCCGGAAGGCCGTGGCGGTGATTGAAGTTTGACCGTCGGGGGAAGGCCCCGTAGAATGTGCGCGGTCGCGACCCGGTTCCGACGGTCACCCGCGAGGCCGCGGGAGCGGATGTGCGCGTGTCCCTGCCGGCAAGCCAGTCGGACGTATCGAAGCTTCATGTCGTCCCCGAAGGAGGCGGAGCTGCGTCTCGAGTGGATTCCGCTCGAACGCATCACCCGTCACGCATTCCAACCGCGCAAGGCCGCCGACCGGGAAGAGATGCTCCACCTGATGACCTCCATTGACGCGGTGGGGGTGCTCCATCCGGTCCTGGTGCGCCCGCTCGATGGCGGCGACTACGAGTTGGTTTCGGGCTGGCGCCGATTGCAGGCCTGTCGGAAGCTCGGACATGAGCGGATTCCTGCGGTCGTGCGCCGGATGAACGACACCGAGGCGCTGCAGGCCGCGGTTTTCGCCAACACGGCGGGGGTGGATCTGCACCTCATGGAGAAGTGCGAGTCGATCTCGTACGTCTCGAAGGTGATGCCGGACGAGCCTCCCCAGGAACTGGCGCAGTGGTTCGGCGTGTCGGATGAGTTTCTCGCGGTGGCGCGAAAGCTGGTGACTCTCCAGCCGGTGTTGAGAGAGTCGCTGCTTGGCGGGGTTCTGAATCCGGCCCAGGCGATCGAGTTGAATCGGATCACGGACACGAAGCTCCTGGTGGCCGCCGCCGGTCGGGTGGCGCGGGACCAGATGACTCCCGCCCAGACGTCGCTGTTCGTCGAGGAAGTCCTGCGCACGCGGAAGGTCGAGGGCGCGGAGGAAGAGGAGGAGGGCGGCGAGGAGATCGCGCCGGTTCGAATCGTGGAACGGCTCTACCAGCAGCTGGTCACGCCGGGAAGAATCGACGCCGAATCGCTGCGCAAGCTGCTGCGCGTCCTGCTGCAGGACATGGAAAAGCCGGCGGAGGAGTACCTGGATTTCGCGTACGACCCGGCCGAATCGTTCTACCTCTGGGAGCACGTTCTCCACGTCGCGCGGCTGGCCATGCTCCTCGGCCGGGTTCGCGAGCTCGAGCCGAACGAGGTGGCCATGCTCGGAGTGTGCGGTCTGCTCCACGATGCGGGGATGATCATGATCTCGCGGAAGGTCCTGGCGAAGACGGACCCGCTCGACGACGAAGAGCGGGCGCTGATTCGCAAACATGCGGAGGGCGGCGCCCGGCTGCTCGAGCAGTGCGGGCTGCGCGACGACTCGGTGCTCACGGTGGTGCGCCAGCATCACGAGCGTGGTGACGGGAGCGGATACCCGCTCGGGCTGAAACAGGATCGGACGCATCTCTTCTCCCGGATCGTCCAGGTGGCGGACGTTTACGAGGCGATGGTTTCCCCGCGCGTCTACAAACTCCCGGTCAAGGCCCGCGAAGCGGTGCGCGAGCTTCAGAAGCTGGCCGCCGCGGGAGCGCTCGATGCCGAGACCGTGGCGGCGTTCGTCCAGGGACTGGGTCACTATCCCCCGGGGACCCGCGTGCGGCTCTCGAACGGGGAGACCGGCGTGGTCATTCGGGCCCACGCGGATGCGCCCGACCGGCCGGTCGTGCGGCTTCTCTCTCCCGACGGCCAGGAGGGGGAACGGGTGCGCACGGAGCTCGACCTGCGGGATTCCCCGGGCGTGTCGATCACGGGATAGCCTGCGCGCACCGCTCGTGCGACGAGCCGCGCTCCGTTCCTCCCGTCCGACTCCGCGCCTCCGAATCCGAGGTGGCCGCGCGTGCTTGACCGTTCTTCGCGGGCGTGCTATGGTAGGCGGAATCGAGAACGTCGGGGGGAGGGAACTCCATGGCCGAGTTCCCCGTGACCTGCTCGTGCGGCACGGAATTCATCGCGGATGACGATGGGGCGGCGGAGATCCAGTGCCCGGCGTGCGGCAATCGTCTTCGCCTTCTGCCCGAACCCGACCTCCCCGTGGGGCCCAGGACAGGCCCATTCTTTCGCTGCCCCAACTGCAACCGGCCCGTCGAGCACGAGAGGATCTATTCATGCCCGCGGTGTGGTGCCGACCTGCGACCCGGCGGACAGCCTGGAGAGGTGGACGACACGTTCCATCGACTCGCGCTGCGCGCGCCGGAAACGCCCCCGCCGCCCTTCTATGGCCGTCTGTTCTGGATCCTGTTCCGGCCGACGGCCTTCTTCCATCACATTCGATTCGAAGAGGGCTTCCATTCGTCGGGGCTGTTCTTTCTCTCCCTCTGGATCGCCGTGACGCCGCTGATCGGGATCACGATTCACACGGAGTGGACGCGGCGGAGCCTGATGTCCGCACAGCGGGTGGCGGAAAGCGTGGGGATGGCGGTCCTGGAGACCGCCGCCGTCGCGATCCCCTTTCTGCTGTTCTGCACGGTCCTTTGGGCGGCCCTGGCGCATGTGATCGGCCAGAAGGTGAAGTACGAGAGCGACGTCGGCGCGATGATGCGGGTGGCGTGCTACGCCTCCGCGCCGATCGCGGTCGGCGTGATCGCCGGCTGCGTGCTCCTGCTCGTTCAGGTGCAGATTTCCCCCTTCCTGCTGGCGATGCCGTTCCTCGTCTGGATGGTCCTGCTGCAGGTGATCGGCGTGGGGGGGGCGACCCGCGTGACGCCGGAAACGGCTTGGATGATCGCCTTCACTCCGACCGCGGTGGTCGGAACGGTCGCGGCGATGGCCGTGACGAAGATCTTTCCCGCGTTGCTGGCCCCCTGACGGTAGCGGTTTCCGGGGCGCGTTCCTGAGCTTTTCCCCTCTTCTTTCCACGGACGGACCCAACGATCCATGGACAAGAACCAACGGTTGAAGCAGATCGCCCGCGCGCGTGACTACGAGCTCGAGGAGGCCGATGCGGTTGCGCTCCTCGAGCGTGAATTGCGCAACGGGGACGCGGACGTGCGGAGCGCCGCGGCGGCCGCCGTGTGCGACTACTATCACGTCCCGGCGCTGGTCCAGGCCTGCCTCGACCTCGCCCGCGGAGACGGCCACGGCGGGGTGCGGCAGCGCGCGATCCAGTCGTTGGGTTGGATCCTGGAAGACGGGGCGCTGGGAGGGTTGGAGGAATCGGAAGAACGGGTCGAGGATCTGGATGAACTCGACCGCGCCACGTATGAGGCGGTCAAGCAGTTGCTGTTCGACCTGGCCCGCGCGGGCGTCGGCGACGACAGCGTCGCCCCCTGCGCGGTGGAAGCGCTCGGTTGGCTGGGCGGGCAACCGGAGGTGGTGGCGCTCCTGGAGTCGGTCTATCTCCGCGCGGATCCGCGGATGAAGGCGAGCGCGATGATCGCCGCCGGACGCGCGGGCCTTCAGGAAGGATGGGAGGCCCGCATCCTCGAGCACCTGAAGGAGCGCGGGGGGCCGCTGGTGGCGGCCGCGCTTCAGGCGGCGGGGAATCTCGGGCTGCGCAAGGCCGCCGCCCGCGTGCAGGAACTTTGTCAGAGCGCGGACCCGGAAGTGCGGAACGCGGCCATTCTCGCCGTGCCCGCCGTCCTGCCGTGCGCGCGCGCGAACCGGCTGCTGAAGTCGCTGCGGCGTCACAAGGATCCCGACACCCGGCGCATGGTCCGTACCGCCGGGGAAATCCTCGAGGAGGAGTCGCTCTACTCCGAGGGGGAGGATGAATCGACCGATGCCGAGGCCGTCGCCGAAGAGGCGGCGGATGATGCCGCGGCGGAGGCCAAAGCCCCGGATGTCGAGCGCGCCTCCATCGTCGGCGAATTCATCGAGTCGTCCGCCTTCCGCGCGGCCGCGCCCGATCGGAAGGCCTGGCTCCCCACGCTCGCCAATCACTTCTTTTCGTTCCTGCAAGTGCACCAGGGAACCGACCCGGAGGAGTTCGAGCCGTCCGACCTGCAGGATTTTCTGCTCGAGTTCCTGCCCGTCAACTTGGACCTGCCGCCCGCGGCGGCGGCGGTCGCTCCGGACGGCCTGGCCGTGCTGGTCCGGTTCATGGTGGAAACCCGTCGGTTTGCCGACGCCGAACCGTACTGCGAGGCCCTGGCGGAGGCGCGGGAAGACTACCTGATCTCGATCGGCGACCCGCGCGCGATCCTGGGCGCTCCCGGCCGGCGGGGTGGGGACGACCGCGAGGGAGATTGGGACGGACCGCCGCCCGGTTTGGATGAGAGCGGAATGGCGGATGAAGCGGCCGACGCCGGGCGCAACGCTCCCGCGGGAGCGGTCAAGGCCCACGCGCACCGGATCGACGGCGGCAAGCGCCGCTCCTCCCCGGGCACTCGGGAGAGATCGGGCGGCGGCGCGGCAGCGGGCGCGGACGGCAATCGCGGGCCGTCGCCCGGTCGTCCGGACAAATGTCCGTGCGGCAGCGGCAAGACGCACGGTGACTGCTGCGGGGCCACCCGGCGGCGGAAGAAGGGATGATCGTGCCACGGCCCCGACGCTCCGTCCGCTCCGGCGACCCACCTTCCGCAACGAATTGCCCCTCGACCGTACCGGGGTCAGCGCTTCCGATCCCAGGGAAGTTCCGACCAGCGCGGATCCTCGCGCAGCCCCTGTAGGTCTGGATCGCGTTCGGCCGCTCCTCGGTCGCCCATTCCAAGGCGAATGGCCTCCCGCAGGTGCGTGAACGCGCCGTCAATCGTCCGGTCTCCTCCGGAGTCGTCGGCTCCTCCCGCCAGAGCCAGGCAGCAGGCATACGAGTAGTGCGCGATCCGAACGACGCCGACGGCGCCTGGAGGTATTTCCTCACCCCCTTCGCCCACCCTGAACCCCGCAGCCCGCATTTCCTGGAAGCCGCGGTGGAACGTCTCCGCGGCGTGAGGATAGTCCCCCGACCGAACGGCACGCTCCCCCTCCCACAACGACCGCAGCCAGTTCGGCCACCCCCGTTGTGCCGCTCGCGCGCGCCGGACCCGATCGATGTCTTCCAGCAGGGTCCCATGGGTCGTGCCCCCGGCCTCGAGCGCGCGTGCATAGGCCTCCTCCGCCCCCGCCGAGTCCATCCTGGTCTCGAGCACCCTTCCCAGCATCGCCCATGCGACCCAGAGGCAGGGAAGATCGCTTGCCGCGAGTCGGAAATCGTCCTCCGCGGCGCGCAGGAATCGTCGCTGGGTGGACGAATCCGATCCGGGGGCCAAGACCCTGCGATAGTGGATGCGGCCTCGAAGGTATCGGGCCTCGGCGTCATGGGGATTGCGGGCGAGAATCGGGTCCATGCACTCGAGGGCCCGCATGAGGTGAGCGGTTCCGTTGGCGCCGAGATCCCGCTCGGACAGGTAGAGCCCCTCCAGGCTCCGGGCCAGGGCCTTTGCCGGAAGCGGGTGTTGGGGAGAGAGTTCCCGGGCGCGCTCAGCCGCAAACGACGCCCACAAGAAAGAGATCCGCGAGTCCATTCCGCGGGCATGGGCGAGCATCGCCAATCCGTGCCAGGCATGAGAGAGGCCGCCCCATCCCATGATGGAGTTGGGACGCAGGGACACCGAGCGGGCGAAGGAATGCAGCGCGCGAACGAACGACGCTCCGGCATCGGCCCCATCGGGAGACGCTGCAGATCCGAGTCCGACCCAGGCGGAACCGGCCGCGGCAAGAGCCGCGACGCTCGCTGGGCGGCGGACCAACGCCGTTTCGGCGTGGTGAAGGGCCAACCGGTAGGTCTCGCTGGTCGGTTCTCCCGCCGTGTTCAGCGTTCCCGCGAGGTTGACCAGGATCGTTGCAAGGGATTCCCGGTCCGCGGCATCGCGCGGGGAATAGCCCGACGCTTGTTCGAGCAACGATCGTACCTCGTTCCGAAAGCCCAAGATCTCCCCCTCCTTCAGGTTCTCGCGCTTGGCCAGCGCCGTTGACCGCAAGGTCAGAAGGGGAAGTATCAAGAGCTCCGGAGCTCCGCCGTGCGCAAGGATCTCATCCGCGCCCTGACGAATTCGGACCTCGATCCCGGAGGTACTCTCCCCGCGTTCCACGAGCAGTTGCACTTGACCGAGGAGCGTCTCGATTCGAGTGAGAAGAAACGGGATCCTCCACCCGGGTGCGCGCGTGGCGAGGATTTCGAGCTGCGTCGCGGCTCTCTCCAGGATGTCGACGGCCTCCTGGGTCTGGAACGGGAGTCGATTGGCGAGCGCCATGAGGACGTGGACGAGAGTCTCCCTGACCTCGAGCGAGTGGGGGTGCGCGGCCAGGATCTCTTCGCACGCCTGGAGGGACCTGCGTCCATGAGCGAGCGCGCTCTCCAGGTCGCCCCGGGCTGCGAGCATGCGAACCATGTCCAGTCGCGCCAGGATCGCCTGGTCATTCCGTTGCGGTGGGTGCTTTGCGAAGATGCGGTGGGCCAGGGCTTCGGCAACGGCGATCTCCCGGGTCGCCTCCCCGCGGTCGAGCGCGACCTGCTCTGCGTGCAGCATCCGGAGCTGGAATGCGGCGGATTCGATGGCGGGATTGTCCCGGCAAAGGGCAATTGCCCGGTCGAGGTCGGAAGACGCCTGCTCCCATTGCGCATCGAACTCCGCGGGAGTTTCGCCCTCGCGGAGCCGTGAGGCCGCGCGTCCCCGAACGCGCGCACGAGTGAGCCACCACGAGGCCATGTGCGGATTGGTCTGCAGGGCGTCGGCGAGCGTCCGAAGCAGAGTCTCTTCTCCCGACTCGGTGTTCCCCCCGGTGGCTTCCCGCACCGCGATCAGGACCGTCCAGGCATACTCTTGATTGCGATCGGATTCCAGTCCGCGCGTCAGGAGTGCATCGGCTTCGGCGTAGTCGCCCCGGGCATAGGCCAGGATTCCGAGGCCGCACGACTCCGCACCCCTCGGGAGTTCGGAGATCACTCCGGCTTCAATCAACTCTCGTGCGCGGAGAAGATCCGACTCGGCGGATTCGCGCAACCGAAGAAGGTCCGGTTGGTAGCCGGCAAGATCCGCATGGGATGGCTGGTCTCCCCACCCCGAAGTCGGATGGATGACGGTCTTTGCGGCCTGCCAGGAGACCTGGGCTTGGAACAGTCCATCGAGGAACAAACCGAAGCGTGCGAGTCCGCGACGATAGAGCAGCGAGGGATCGTCGGGGGCTCCTGCGAGGGCTCGCGACAGGTCCGCATCCGCGCTCTCCCACTGACCGAGAATGACGGCGAGGTATCCGCGGAGTGCGCAGGCGGCGTAGGATCCGGGATGGTGCGTCAATCTGGAATCCAGCCGTTCGCGGAGTCGGGCGAATTCCCGAATACTCTCTTCCGAGCCGGATCGGCGCCATTCGGCGAGCGTGCGCTCGATGTGGACAGTGTGGGAGCGGAGGAATGCCTGCTCATCGGCAGCCCGTGCTCCAAGCTTCCACCACGCCGCCGCCACGATCGTCCCGGTGATGCCGAGGACGAGGAGGACGGCCCGGACTACTTCCCGTTTGCGGCGAATCCAGCGACCGAAGCGACCGGGGAGGGAAGGAGCCCGGGCCTCCACGCTACGGCCGGCGAGCAGGTGACGCAGGTCCCGTGCGAGGTCGGCGGCCGATCGGTAGCGGGATGCCGGCTCTTTCGATAGGCATTGGAGGCAGATGCGCTCGAGGTCGGGCGGAATGCCGGGTCGAATTCGGGAAGGCGGGGTGACGTCGTGATTCACCACGCGATTGAGGAGATCGCGAATGTTGTCGCCGCAGTGGGGAGGTTGGCCGGTGAGGAGGTCGTAGAGTATGGCGCCCAGCCCGTAGATGTCCGTATGGGGGCCGACCTCGGCGTTGTGGCCGTCCGCCTGTTCGGGCGCCATGTAGGCGGGCGTCCCGAGCAGACTTCCGGAAGCCGTGATCCGTGAGCCGGCCTCCGCGTCGAGGTCGAGGGCCAGACCGAAGTCGCCGACACGGGCGCGACCCTCCCGGTCGACGAACACATTCGAAGGTTTGAGGTCACGGTGGATCACCCCGTGGCTGTGGCAGTGGGCGATTGCTTCCGCCGCCTCGCAAACCAGAGTGGCTGCGCGGGTCGGTTCGAGGGGGATCGGAGGATCCGTCGCCACGGGTCGCAGGTGGTGCGCCAGGGATGCGCCCTCCACCAGTTCCATGACGAGATAGAGCCGCCCGGAGTCTTCGCCGGCCTCGTACACGGGCACCAGGCCGGCGTGCTTGAGTCGCGCGCACGCGCGAGCCTCGAGGTGAAACCGGCGCGTGACCTGGGGCGACGTGAAGACTCCGGTCTCGCGGAGGAGCTTGACGGCGACGTCCCGTCCGAGAGCCGGGTCGTGGGCGCGGTAGACGGATCCCATGCCACCGCGACCGATTTCCTCACGCAAGAGGAAGCGGCCGATCCGCACGGGAGCATCGTCCGGCGGGTGTGGGGGGGCGGCAGCGTCGGCGATCGATGCCGCCGCGGCGGGAGCCACCGGCTGGATCGGCGCCGGACCCTGGAGTGTGCCCGCGCTGGGAGGGGGGGCGACGACGCCGGCGGCCACCAGTTCCCCGAACTCGACCAATCCCTGGGCCAGGAGTTCGTCGATCAGCGTGTCTTCCCCCGCTTGCTCCCCGCAGACGCTGCGGCACTGCTCCACCTGCTGGGGGGTGACGATTCCCCGATCGAGGAGGAGACGTAGGGAGCCGGAGGAGCGGGACACGGGAGGCCTCATTTTCGGAATCGGCTTACTTCTGCCCATCCGGGGCGGACAGGGGTCCATCGGGCTGCGGGGTCATTCGAACGCCGTAGGCGCGCAGTTTTCGGTACAGAGTGGATCGCGAGATTCCCAGTTCCCGGGCGGCGAGCGACTGGTTTCCCCCGCACGCCTCCAGCGTCTGCAGGATCAGCGACTTCCAGACATCGCCGACCGAGCCGCGAGGATATCGGCCGACGAGCTCCGCGTCCGGGGCAGCCGTGGTCCGTGCGCCCGGTGCGGCAGGGCGGGGGGCGGGGGGCCGGATCGGGTCTGCCGGAAGATGAGCGGCGCGAATTTCGGAAGTGCTGAAAGCAACCGCATGGCGAAGAGCGTTCTCCAGTTGTCGCACGTTCCCCGGCCAGGGACAGCCCACCAGGGCATCGATCGCCTCCGGGGTCAAGGTCCGGTCGCCCGCTCCGGTCTCGCGCAGGACCTTGTCGAGCAGGTGACGAGCCAGCCCGGGAATGTCCTCGGCGCGCTCGCGCAAGGACGGGAGTCTCACGCTGAACACCTTCAATCGATAGAAGAGATCCTCGCGGAATCGTCCCTCGCGGACTTCCTGTTCGAGGTCCCGATGCGTGGCCGCGAGGATGCGAACGTTGCATCGGACCGGTCGGGTGGCCCCCACGGGCAGGAACTCCCCTTCCTGGAGGACGCGCAGGAGCTTCCGCTGCAGGTCCTCCGGCATCTCGCCGACCTCGTCGAGGAGGAGCGTCCCGCCGTCCGCGGCCCGGAAGAGCCCGGGACGATCCTGATCGGCGCCGGTGAAGGATCCCTTCACGTGGCCGAACAGTTCGCTCTCCAGGAGTTCCCGGGACAGCGCGGCACAGTTCACCGCCACCATGGGATGGTCGCGGCGATCGCCGTTGGCATGGATCGCCCGGGCGACCATCTCCTTCCCCGTCCCGGTCTCACCCAGGATCAGGACGGGATAGGGAAAGCGCACCACGTGATCGAGGACGGTGCGGACGGACCTCATCGCGGCGCCGTCGCCGATGAGGGCGTCGAATCGATAGCGGGCCTGGAGGTCCTTCACCGCAGCGGCCAGGGCCTGTTCCACGCAGGTCAGCCGGTGGCTCTGCACCCGCGTGTTCCGGCCGGTGCGCAGGGCGCGCGCCAGCAGTTCGGCGAAGCGCCGGAGCAGGTCCTCGTCCTCTCCGGAGAAGGCCGTGGCGGACGAAGAGGAATCGAGGTAGATCGCCCCGAGCGGGCGACCTTCGCCCGGGATCGGCACCGCCAGAACCGAGCGCAGCCGGAGATCCCGGACGCTCTCGCGATCGGAGAAGCGCCCGTCCGAAGCCGCATCGGACACACGCAGCGACTCGCCGTCTCGCAATACCTGCTCCACGACCCCGAAGGAGAGGCGGAACCGATCCGCGGCGAGTTGTTCGTGGTCGATCCCGAAGGCGGAGTGAAGCCGGATTCGGTCCGCCTCGCCGAGGAGCACCACAAAGCCTCGCTCGGCATCGGTCACCCTCACCACGGCCTGGAGGGTGGCGTCCAGCATCGTCTGGTCGTCCTGCTCCAGCGCCACCAGTTGGGAGAGCAGCGTCACGACGTCGGGGCCGTACCGGGCAGAGAGTCGGTCGTCCGCCGCCGAATCCTGACTTGCGTTGCGCGCCGTCTTGCCGTGGGCGGTAAATCGATGGCGACCGGTTCGCTTGGCCGTGTAGAGAGCCTGGTCCGCGCACAGGAACAGCGACTCCGCGTCGGACGCATCGTCGGGAAACGTCGCTCCGCCGACGCTGGCGCGAATCTCCATCCTTCCCCCCGCGTGCACGTACGGGGTCTGTTCGAATGCGGTCAGGATCCGCTGCCCGATCGCCGCCAGCGTCGCCGGTTCCGTCTGGGGAAGGAGCACCTCGAATTCGTCCCCCCCATAGCGGCCGAGCAGGGGACCGGAGACGCGCGCGCGGGCGGTGAAATCGGAGGCGCGCACGGTGGCGCGGAGGACTTCCGCGACGTGGCGGAGGAGGCGGCTGCCGCAGTCGTGTCCGTGGGTGTCGTTGACCTCCTTGAATCGGTCCAGATCGATCAGCAGGAGGGAACAGTGACCCCCGCGGCGCTTCGTGCACTCCAGCGCATGGGCCAGTTGTTGTTCGAAGTACGCGTGGGTCGAGGCGGAAGTGAGCGGGTCCGTCACGCAACGGCGGACGAGGTCCGCCGTCTCCAAGGCGACCGCTGCATGGTCGGCCAGGATCTCCGCCAGGTCCTGCTCCGCCGCACCGAATTGGTTGGTGCGACTGCGCGAGTCCAGGAACACGGTACCCAGAACGCGGCGACCGTAGCGCAGGGGCACGCACAGGATCGAGCGCAACCCCTGTTCGTGGATGCTCGAATGGTCCTTCCAGGCCGCCGCGCTCATGGCATCCCCCAGCAGGACCGTGCGACCGGTGGTCAGGACTTCCCGCGCGATTCGCGTCGACCAGGAGAGGTCCGCCGCGGGCAGTCCCCGCTTCCCGGCAGCCCTCCGGACGGCAGGGGACTCGGCGTCGCCTCCGGCCAGGATCAGGAAGCCACTGTCGGCCCCGCTTGCCTCCACCAACGTGTCCACGATCAGGTCGAGCAGGATGTCCTGCCGGGTCTCGGAAGCCATGGCACGGATCACTCGGGACACCGCGCGCAAATCGCGGCCGGCCCCGGGGCGATCCGGAGCCGGCGGCTCGACCCTCGAGGCCGCGAGGGCCGACCAGCGCGCGCGATCCCGCCGGGCAAAGTAACCGACCTGAGCCTCCGCAGGCAGGACTGCCCGAATCCATCGGCGGATCTCCTCGGATGCGTCTCGATGTCGTCCCGCCTCTTCTCCCGCCGGGTCTGCTTCACTCGAGGCCAGCAAGGCGTGCAGCCGCCAACGCAGCTCGGGGGCGCACGGTTCACCCTCGTCGGACTCGAGTCGATGCAGGCAGGCCGCGGCCGTAACTCGCGCAGTTTCCGAGTCCCCACGCTCCCATTGCCGAAACGCGCGCTCCGTCGTCACCCATGCCGACCACCACGGTCCCGTCCCTTCCACGACGTCCCGAGCGCAGGCCTCCAATAGGGCCTCGGCTGCCGTCCCGCCAGGATCCGCCAGGAGTTCGTAGCGGACCAGATCCAACCACCGTCGGTCCGACGCATCCCCCTCGGTCGACAAGATGTGGCCGGCCTTGTCGAAGGGAATGCGCGCCGATTGCGGGTCACCGTACCCCGCCATGACCCGGGCCAGCCACAAGTAGGCCCGGGCGAGGGACCTCCGATCCCTTCCGGCGGCGAAGTGATCGCGCAGACCGGCGGCCGCCGTCAGGGCCTCTTCGCCGTACCCCAACTCCCACGCGGCACGAATCCGATCCCAACCCGCCGTTTCTTCGTGCAGGCCCCCCGCGCCAGGGTCCTGCGGTCGAAGCCGACTCAACAGACCGGCAAAATCTCCCTGCCATAGCTCGTTGGAGTCCATCACTCTCCTGGCGCGAAGAAGTCCCCCGATTCTTCGGGTCGCATCCTAGGGTTTTCCATCTCGTGTTGCAACCCTCGACTGTCGCATTCTGAGACACTTGGGTCAGGACGCTTCAGGTGAGTCACTGGGTGTCGGATGGGGACCCAGGTTCCGGGGAACCATGGCGCGCCAATTTCTTTCTGCACATGTGTTTGTGGACATTCTCCGGAGATTCGCGTGGAGCCGGGGCCGGGAACAAGGCTTGCTTATTCGTTGCGTGTGTCCGCGGGCGTCCGGTTGGGATCGGCGCCGGACACGGAACACCAGCCAAGGGAGACATGCAGATGATCGCCTTCCTCGCCCTCAGTGCGGTGGTCTTCGCCGGGTCGGTATCCGCGGTCATGAGCCGCATCGTTGACTTCTCCCCGGAGGTGGACGACGCGCTCGTGAGCGCGTGCCGCGACCTGTCCCGGGAGATGGGGAGCTAGCGGTTGGCATACGGAACGGTGGACGCAGGGGAGATCGCCATGGCTCGAGTCGGCATTGTCTCTTCCGGGGTCGCATCGATCCCAGCCCTCGCCGGAGGCCATCCCCAGGGTGTGGGGAGGGTCGCCGCCCACAAACCGACCGAAATCCGGCTGTTTCGAGAGCCCCCGACGGTCATCGGCGTGGCCTGCGCGGGTGGGTTGCTGAGGTGTTTCTCGGTCCTGGGGGCCCTGCTGCGGCTGGAGGAGGCCGGGTTGCGTCCAGGCGTCATTACGGGATCGAGCTCGGGCGCATTGATCAGTGTGGTCGCGGCCCGCTGGGGGGCTCGAGAAGCCGTCAGGATTTCTCGCGACATGTGCGCGACGGGGAATCGCCTGTGGCGAAGCGTCTTCGGATTCGGAGACTGGAGGAGGCTGGGCTTTGGTCGCGCCCAGGGGTTGATCAGCCTGCAACGCATGGGTCGATGGGTGGAGGGGATGACGGGGCTGCGTCGATTGGAACATCTGCCGATCCGGGTGGGGGTGTGCGTCACGGATGTGATGGACTGGAAACCGCGAGTCTTCCACCGGGGACCCATCGGCCCGATGGTGGCGGCATCGTGCTCGCTGCGAGGTGCGCAGCCCATTCGACTGGAGGACGGCCGGGAGTACCTGGATGGAGGGTTGACGGCGAATCTGCCGGTACGCGCGTGCTACGACCTCGGCGCCCGGGTCGTCCTGGCGCTGGATGGGGTGGGGTCGGCGGAAGCGTGCGAGGGCTCGGACGACGGTGTGATGCCCGATGGATCGGTGAGTGGGAGGGGGCGGCTCCAACCGGACGCTCGGCCGGACCTGTGGCTGAGGATGGGGACGACCCACCACACCTTCGTCGACTTGCGTCGGTGGGAGGCGCTTCTGGAGTTCGGGTACGAGGCGGCGGCTCGCATCGTGCGTCCCCTGCAGCGCGCGCTGCGGGTTCATTGCGCCCAGACGAGTGGGGTGCCCAAGGGGAACGTCCCGGCGGGTCGCACGAGTGCGTTCATCGGCGCGGGACCGATTCGACCGGTCCCCTGAACAGGATTCGAGTACCCAACCCGCGATCGATCCGTTCCCGGCCGTTTCGGATCCCTGGGTAGGGATCATTCCCCCAGTCTGGTTCTGGACCGTAACGAAGAAGTCTCGCCGGTGCTCCGGCGGGGAGCCACGCTCGAGCCCCCTTCGGATCCGGGGTGGGCGCGGGAGAGGCGGATTCATGGCGTTGCGGGCGCGACGCCGGAAACCCGAGCTCGATTTCCCGACGCCCGGCGGTCGGGGGCGAGGACGGCGGCGCGGCGGTCCCGCTCCGGCCGGACTTCCAGGTCGGCCGGAGCCGGAGGGTGCGCGAACCGCGAAGCGGGTCGTGACCAACCGGGCTAGTGGGGCTTCAACCTTGATTTCCCAGGTTGGTCCGGTCGCTTTTCGC
>CAZWCX010000003.1:0-36381 GCA_964632945.1 uncultured Planctomycetia bacterium
CCAGACCCCGTTGCCCGCCTCCGGGCTTCGGGATCCAGACCCGGCGGATGTCGCCAGGTCGATAGCCTCCCGAGAGCAGTGCACGGCGAAACGTAGGCAGAAGGGACCGGCTCCCGACGACCACCTCATCCACGCTTCTGCCGTCCTCGCCAGGGGCGCCCTGGTTGCGCGCGACGTTCAGCAAGGCCGTCGCCAGATTCCCTACCGTAGCGACCCGCTCCAGCAGGCGACCGGAGTCGACCTCATCGGCGGCGAACTCCGCCCGGGCATTGGCCTCCGCTGTACGCAGCAAGAACGACCTCCACGCGGATACGTCCGCGGGATGGACGCTCTTGCCCCCTTGCGGGCTGTCGGCAAATGCGAAGGTCAATTGCGGAGAGTTCGCCATGTTCACTCCATCCCTCGCTTCGCTTCACCCGCTTTCGCGGGCTTCCTCGCTACTACCGAGGAATCCGACTTCTCCTCGCACGTCGGACGGTCGTCGTTGCCTCCTTCCGTCCTACCATCCTCGGAACCGGCCGCCGTACCGTCCGTCTCGACGCACGCGTCTACTACGAGCGTTTCCCCTCCGGTGGGAGGGTTGCCTGCCGGAACCACGATGGACACGAAGAGATCTCCCAGGATAAGGTCGGAACGATGTCCCGCCGCCGCCGCCTCCAGTACCACCGGGCACGGTTGGAGATCGGGCGTCGCGCTTGGGGGCACGCTCACCCAGCCCGGCCAGCCTTGACGGAGGTTCACTTGCGTTCGGTGCTGCGGTTCGCCTCGGGCTTCCATCCCACACGCCCTCACGGGAGTGCAGTTGCCCCCGGCTCGCGGTTCCTTCCAACAGGGTCCGTAGAGGACTTTCACCTCCAATCGTTTCGCCATGCCTGGCGTGACCCCTCGCCGCCCTGCGGGACGGCTCACTCCCCGCTTGCCGGGGGGGCGGGGACTCGGCCGCGCTGGCGCGCGGCATGGGGGGGGCCGGGATGCGGCCGCTGCGGTCGGTTCGTCAGGGACGCCGCGCGCGGGCGGCCAGCCAGGCGGCGAGATAGACCCCCGTGGCGAGCAGCCAGACGGCGCGCATGCCGATCAGCATCGAGACGTACTCGACCAGGCCCCCGGTCATGGCGTCGATTAAATTCATGCCGAAGGCCCCACCGAGATCCTGGGAACGCTCGAACAGGCGGCTGAAGCAGACCGAGGCGCAGAACACCGGCGCGCCGATCAGGAGCGCGGCGGCGACCGATTGCGTGACGGGCGGCAGGATGAGCAGCAGGTCGAGCGGCAGCCACCAGTTCAGGAGCAGGCCCCCGATCACCCCTGCCCAGGCTCGGGGGAGACTGGGTGCCCAGCCCCGGATGACCCCGTGGTTGGCCAGGAAGACCATGAGCAGGAAGGAGCCGAACACCAGGGAGTTTACGACCCAGGTGCTGCCGAACAGGAGCGCCATCCGCACAATGGCCGCTGACTCGCACAGCGTAAATCCCAGTCCGAGCCCGAAGTACTCCAGGTAGAGCGCCCGCGCGGGGTAGAGGCGGCGCGCCAGCAGCGCGGCGGCGCCCACCAACGCGAGGATGAACAGCCCCACCTGCCGATAGAGCGGGGCGATGGTCGGCGCCTCCAGGTAGAGAAACGGCCAGTCGTCGGTGGCGGGGATGGCGTCCCGGAACAGCGCCACCTGACCGGGATCGGCCTGGAACTCCTCGATCCCCGGGGCGGCGAGGAGCAGCGTGTTGAACAGGAAGCGGTTCTCGAACTGGTGCAGGACGACGCGCCCGTCGAACGCCGCCGCCACCGTGGCGTAAATGCGCGAGTAGAGCCACGGACGGAACAGCGAATAGTAGGCCCCGAGCATCCCCTGCTCCGAGAGCAGGGCGCGCATGTCCCGGAACGCCTCGACCGTGTAGACATAGTTCTCCAGCCGCAGGTTGGCATGGCCGGAGAGCAGCGTCTGGGAGTCGAGCGTGGCGAGCAGGACGAGGTCGAACTTCTCTCCGGCGGTCTTGACGTAGTGGCGCGCGTCGGTGACGACCGTGGTGACGCGCGGATCGGCGTACGGTTGGGTGGGATTCTCGCGGTGCCCCAGGTCGAGGATGACCGGGTCGATCTCGACGGCGACGATCCGCTGGGCCCCGTTCTGCCGGGCGACCCAGACGTCGTTGCCGGTCCCCGCGCCCAGGATCAGCACCCGCTCCGGGCTCCTCCCGCCATGCCACTTCCGGTAGGCGTCGTACGGCGCGCTGAATTTCCGGAAGATGAATTCCCGCTCCGCGGCGAGTCCCGGGTCCTCCGAACGGAAGTCGATCGCGAACTGGTGGAAGCTGGAATTGACCCAGACGCGCAAGCCGAGGGACTCGCGACTGGACTGCACGAAGTAATAGGGACTCCACTGGGCGGCGAAAGGCGTCTGGGCGAACCAGAGGAACAGGAGGCCGGCCAGCGAAGCCATCACACGGAGTCCGCGCGTTCGGGCGAATTGGATGCTCCAGGCGATCCCGACCAGCGGCGGCCAGACCCACGGGGGGAGCGCCAGGTAGGAGGTGATCGTAAAGGCGACGATGCCTGCCAGGCTGCCGAAGATGTCCCAGCCGTAGGCGATCAGTCGGGGATGTTCCGCCATCCGCCGGGCCAGTCCCTGGCCCAGCGCGACGAACGGCCCCGCCGCGGCCACGAAGGCGAGCATCGCCGCCGCAGAGAGGGGCAACGACCGGGCCTGTTCCGCCGGTTGATCGTACTGCAGCCAGTAGTGCACTCCGCCGGCCTCCGCGTGGATAACCAGGCCGCGGGCGTAAAGCACGAATCCCCACGTCGCCAGCAGGCCGACGGGGAGCAGAAGGTCGAAGTCGCGCCGTTTCTCGAGCAGGCAGCCCAGTCCGAAGCCAAAGAAGGCGGACATCAGGAGGAGATTCGTGAAATAGGAGATGGCCCGCACTTCCGCCGGGACCAGGCGAATGAACGCCAGTTCCAGGGCCAGCACCATGCCGGACAGGAGCGCGATCCGCTACGGGGGAGGCGCGACGGCAGTGGCCGGAACGGAGGGATTGGTCATGCCCGGGCTCCGATGGGGATGTCAGGGACGGTCGCTCGGGTCGGGCCGGGACAGCGATAGGAACTTGGAAGACCCAGGCGCTACGGAGAGAGCCCGCGAACGGTGTGCCCGCAGAAAGATTACTCCCTCGGGGCCTGAAAATCACGGCTCGCTTGAAGCGACCCGGCCGCACGGCTTCCTGGGCCAAGCGATCAACTACGTTGGGAATGCCCAGGCCGCTCGGCCTGCCCGCGCGCTTGGGAATCCACACGCGCCGGATGTCGCCGGAGCGATAGGTTCCCGCAAGCAGGGCTGGGCCGAGTTGGGCCAGCCCACGCGGCAGGTGCTGGCGCACCTCGTCCACCGTGTGCCGGTCCGGGCCAGGGCCCGAGCCGAAGCACGACCCTGGCGTCCAATTCCCCCAGGCGGGCGACCGTATCGTGACGGACACATGTCCCGATGCGGACCGACCGGACGAGCCGCCCATGCGTCCGGGTCTTGCCGTTCTTCGGGACGGTGGTATGGCGGAGATCCACGACCTTCCTCGCTCACGGCAGTCGCTCGCCTCTTGGCGGATCGGGAGAGAGCAACAAGAGGGTGGGTCGGCACTCCATCGCCGAAACGGAGGGGGGGACGTGCGTGCACCGCGAGTTGCGGCGGAATCGTGTCCGAAACTCGTGCGGAGATGGATGAAACCACGGAAGTTGGGCCATGAGCAGCTCGAGGGGCAATTCGGCCCAATCCCCACGGCTACGCGGGTGCGCCAAGCGTACTCGAGATCCGTGCTCACGGCCGGGGAGACTCGCCCGCAGGTGGCGCGCCGACAGAAGATCCGCCCGGATCGACGGGTTCCTGCAGGATGTACAGGGGGCGCCGGCGGACCTCATCGAACATGCGTCCGACATACCCGCAGAGGATCCCAAGGATCAGCAGCTGCACCCCCCCGACGAAGAGGATCAGGGCCGCGACGCAACTCCACGGCGAAGGATCCCGGCCGAAGAAACCGGCGCCGACGGCGAGGGCGGCGGCGAGCAGGATGCCGCACCCGGAGAGGAGGAGGCCCGTCGCGGTCGCGACCTGCAGCGGCGTTTCGGAGACCGAGGTGATCCCGCTCCAGGCGAGGCGAAACAGCTGCCAGAGCCCGTAGCTCGAACGCCCCTTCGCGCGCGGGTGGCGATCGTAGGTTACCTGGGTCTGGCGAAATCCGATCCAGGCGGACGTGCCGCGGAGATAGGGCGCTCGGTCACGCACGGCGCGCACCTGCTCCGCCGCGCGCCGGCTCAACAGGCGGAAGTCTCCCGAATCGAAGGGCACGGCGAAGCGGCTGATGCGGCGCAGCAGTCGATAGTAGAGCCCGATCGCCAGCTTTCGCCAAAGGGGTTCGCCCGCACGGCTCGCGCGCACGGTGTGAACGACGTCGTGTCCCGCCTCGAACTGCCTCAACAGGTCGGGGATCAGCGCCGGAGGGTCCTGGAGATCGCCGTCGATGGTCACGACCGCATCCCCCGTGGCATGGTCGATTCCCGCCAACATGGCGAGTTGATGGCCGAAGTTGCGGGAAAACCGGAGCACACGCATGCCGGGCGTGGAGCGGGCGCGCTCGCTCAGAATCACGTGCGTCCGGTCCGTGCTGCCGTCGTCCACCGCGAGGATCTCGACCTCATACTCCAATCCGGCGACCACCGGCTCGAGCTCCGCGAAGAAGGCGGGTGCCACCTCCTCCTCGTTGTGGAACGGCACGACGATGCTGATGCGTCTTTTCATCGACCTTCATCGCCCTCGAGTTCGATACAGGAACAGGGTGTCCAGATCGCCCAGCCCGGGATGGCGGGCCACCTCCTCGAGAAACTCCTCGCTTCCCGGCGGCGGGAGGTAGGTGACGTTGAAGAACCAAATCGGGCCGTGGTCGGCCGCGCGGCGCAGGCGATCCGCCGCGATCGCAAGGCCTGCCCGCCCGCGTCCTAACTCGAGCACGTGGAGTTCCCGATCCGGAAATCGCGAATGGTGTCGATACACCTTCGTCTGCCACTCCCGGTAGAACCAGATCGGGTCCCGGGCGTGCGGACCGGACTCAACCCTTTCCACGAATTCGCGCCATCCCTGGTGATCCCGCCGAAGGTAGTCGACTCCGGCCAGAGACTGGCCGCACGCCGTGAGCGCAATCAGCGCCGCGCCGACCCGGCGACCGTGGGGTGCGGACTTCCACAGGCTCGCGGCGCCCCAGCCTTGCAAGAGGAGGACGAAGGGCAGCGCCGCCACGAGGTAGCGGGGGACCACCGGATGGGTGGGCTGGGTGGCGGCGAGGGGGAGCCACGTGCACAGGGTGACGGCGATCGCGCAGGCGAGCAGTGGGGGGGACCCGCGCCACGCCGCGACCACCCCGGCGAGGAAGAGGCCGGTGCCGCCGATCGCGCCGGGGATGGAATCCCCGAGAAACAGGCCCGCGGTTCGGAGCCACAGGTCGGGACTGCAGGCGGACCAGGGGTTGACGAAATGGTCGGGGACCCCGGCGCCGAATCCGCTGGATACCGTCACATTGGTGTCCGCGCCCCCGGAACCGACCAGCGCCTGCAGCACGTTCATCGCGCCGAATCGATTGAGCGGGACGTTGAAGAGGAGAACGAGCCCGTACACGGTGCCGGCTTCGCGCCAGAGTCGATCGCGACCTTCGCGGGCGCGCAGGAGGCGGACGCCGTCGAGCAGGGCGAGGGCGATGAGCACCCCGGCGAACAGGAGGTGGGTGTGCAGGCCGAGGACCAGGACGAAGATGAGGATGGCGGCGCGCCCGCTGGTGGGGGACTCCCGGTGCCGGTGGTGCGCCCAGGCGGCGGCGGCGACCAGGGCAAAGAGGAGGGAATAGTAGCGGGCTTCGCGCGAAAGAAAGAGGTGGTAGGGGTGGAGGACCCCGATCGCGAGCGCGGCGAGCGCCGCGCTGCGGTCCCCGAACGCGCGCCCCGCCAGGAGGACGAAGCCAAGGCCCGCGACCCCGGCGGCGGCGGCCACGACCCGCACAGCCCAGGCCGGATCGATCCCCATCGCGAGAAAGGGCGCGGAGAGGAGGAAGTACATCGGCCGCCCGGAGGTCAGGATAAACTTGAGTCCGCCCAGACTGTCGTAGACGGTGTCCGTGAACTCCAGGGTGTGCAGTTCGTCGTACCAGAAGCCCTTCGCGCCCAGCCAGGCGAAGCGGGCGCATGCGGCCGACACCAGGCAGAGGAGGATGCGGAAAGCCATCATCCTGTTCCCGGCCGCGCGACAGTAAGGTCGACGCAGCCATAGGGACTTTCGGACCGGAAAGTGTCTCGCGACGGTTCCCTTGGGCGGCACAGTACGGAGAGCGGGGCCTCGGATCAAGGAATTCGTGGGAGCCGATCGGGGGTCGTGTCCGGCGTGCGCTCGCCCAACTTCCCGGTTTTCCGCCGGCCGGGCATCTGCGGTCGGTCCTCCGCACCCGCCCGCTACTTCTCGGCCTCGAACTCCGACAAGATCCCGTCCTTCCTCCATCGGAACGGCGAAACCAGCCCGAACTCCTCCTGCCGCCCGCCCGGTGGTCCGGGTCGGTCGGAGCCGATATCCTCGGGTGTCCGACGGGCCCGATGCGCGGCTACTTGCCTACGCGCGCGCCGAAGTCGGACCCGAGGTAATCGATCCTGGCCTTGAGCGGGTCACCGGAGGTGTAGTCCTCGTACACGCCCTGTTCACCGAAGCGAACCCCGAGGTTGGTGATGGCTTCCCCGACGGCATGCGCGGAGGTCGCGGTGCCGAACATGTGGTACCAACTGCCGCCTTCTTCATCGTGAACTCCACCGTGGATGTCGACGAGGTTCTGGTCGAGCCAGCGGTCGTCGCGGTTGCTGCCGAAGTTGCTCTGCAGGATGAGTTTCTTCGTGCCGTCCGCCTGGGGTGCGTGGAGTTTCTCGACCGGTCCTTGGTTCTCCAGTCCGGGATCGGCGCCGCGCGCGATCGCACGCAGGAGGTTGTGCGCGCCCAGGAGCGCCTGATAGACGTCCCCCTGATGCAGGCGCAGGGACTCCTCGAAGACATCGCCCGGCGTCAGTTTCCGGCCGCCGTTCCGGGCCACGCGCTCCTCGATCGCGGTCTTCAGGCGGTACTCGAATCCCGTGTAATGTTCCTGTGGGACGTTGCTCGCCAGGCCCGTGGTGAATTGCGCACCGTAGCTCGAGAGGTGCAACTCCAGGTCCCGGATCGCGTAGACGTTGAAACGACTCGGCCGGGTGGAGCGGACCTTTTTGCCGGTGGCCGATTCGTAATTGCGAACCGCCTGTGCCATCTGTTCGCGCGCCGCGCGCCGGGAGAGGACGGCGCCCGGGGCATCGAGGATCTGGTACGCGAGCCGAATGTCCTTGTTGTTTGCGAGCTTGTCCCGGAGTTGGGTTCGGAAGTCCGCCCCTCCGGAGGCGGCCTGGAATCGCGCGTTGAATGCGTCTTCGACGGCGCGCCGATCCCCGGGGGGGATGTCGCTGAGCGTTTCGATCAAGTCTTCGGTCGTGCCCTCCCACGCGAGGCGGTTGAACAGGGTGTCGGCGAGGACCTCCGCGCGACCTCCCCGAGTGGGCGGCGGCGCGGTCTGGCGGGCGCGCAAGTAGCGCTCGCGATACGCGGCGCCGGGCGGATTCGTCACGGTGCCGCCGTGCACGGGGGCAATGTCGCCGCGAAGCGTGGAGACGGCGTTGGCGGTGAGCAGGCCCGCGCTGGGAGAGGGGACGGCCGGCGCGACCGGTGTTCGTCGCGGTTCGGGCGTGACGGGGGCGGCGGGAGCGCCGGCCGCAGCGGCAGGGCCGGACGCAACGGGGGGCGCGACGTCGAGCGCCCCGCTCCGGTCCACCGCCTGGTTCATCAGGCCGCGACCGGAGGGGTCGATGCCGGCGGCGGGCGCGGCCGTCTTGGAGTTTCCCCCGGCGGGGGCCCCGCCGGCGGGCGCCGCGTTGCTCGGGGCGGAGGGGGCCCCGTCGGGCGATGCCGGCAGCGGGTCGGCGGGGGGAGAGTCCGTCATCGCCGGCAAGTCCCTGGGCGCGCGATCCCCATCGAGGGCAGAAGTCGCGCGCTTCTCCAGATTGGCGACGCGCCGCCCGAACACCGTCACCACCAGGACCGCGGCGATGCCGATCAGCACGACCAGGAGGACCATCTCCGTCGATCCGAGGCCGCGGACACGCCGAAAGGTGAGGCGGGGGTGGGTCATGGGACCTCTCTCCGTATGGTGCCGGACTACGCCTCCCCGGATCCTACCCGAACGGAGGATTCGAGGCAACACGCCTGGGGCTTCGGATCTTCGCGCCGGTGTCGATGGCCGGGTCCATCGTGAATTCACGATTTCCGCACGGTTCCGGTCCCCAACCATTCCTGGATCTCCGCATCCAAGGCCTCGAACAGGCGCGGCCGCGTCCGGCGGACGAGAAAGTTGTGGTCGGCGCCCGCGATCTCGACCCGGCGGGCACCGGGGAGCGCCGATGCCAGTTGTTGAACGGCGCACGGCGGGAAGTACTCATCCGCGCTGCCGTGGAACACCACGCAATGGGCAGCAACGGTGCGCGCGATCTCGAACAGGGCCGGATCCTCCATCGCCTCGACCGTCTCCCGAGCGATCGCGACCCCCCGGCGCTCGGTGCGGCCGGTCGCGGCCAACTCCTCCCGCTGCTCCGACGAAAACGGGTCGCCGGGGGCGAATGGGGTTCCGCAGGCCGGGGAGATCAGAAAGAGCCGATCGATCGTCGGATCGGCCGCGGCGATGCGCACCGCCGTGCCCGCTCCGAGGCAGTGACCGACAATCAGCACCTTTCGCGCGGCCGGGGTCTGCGATGCGCGGGCGTAGTCGATCATCAGTCGCGAATCGGTGCACTCGGATGCGTACGTCATCTCCTCCGACTCCCCGTCGCTGTCGCCGCTTCCCCCGGGGTCGATGCGGAAGGTCTCCACCCCCCGGGCCGCGAGAAGCCGGCCGATTTGCACGTACAGCCGTGCCGGACCGACGTGGGTGGCGGAGAAGTAGCCGCGCAGGATGACCGCGCTCCAACCGGAATCGGGCGGTTGGGGCGGATGCCGGATTCCCCGCATCACCCCCAGAGTTCCCCGAAGCTCCACGGCGGTTTCGATCGCCACTACGCGTCCTCCGAGTCGGGGAGCAGAACGAGGGAGCGGATCTCCCCGATGGCCAGAAAGGCGCGCAGGCCTGCCGGGTCCTCCGCCTCGCGGCCGTCGAGCATTGCCGGGTCGTTCTCCGGGCGGAGGGGATTCCGGCCGATCACCACGGTTTCCGCGGCCGGCAAGAGCAGGGAGAGTAAAAGGGTGAAGTGCGTCACGACGGCCACGGTTTGCTTCGGTTGCGCGAAGAGGATGCGCACAAATCGGGCTGCGCGCGCATCGAGGAGGGCCCGAGACTCGGTTTGCGGGCTCCAGAGAAGGTCGTCCTCGGACGAGATCCGGCCGAAGTCCACCTCCGGGAAGCGCCGGCGGTGCTCGCCGAGCGAGCGGCGCCGGGAGTGCATGTGCGCCCCGGTGCGCGCGCGCAACTCCTCGAGTGCGACGATCGGAGGGCGCCGCGGGTCCTGCGCCGGACCGGACCGACCCGGGAAAGCCAACAGGGCCGACTCCAGGGCGCGGAGCGAGGCGGCGGAGTAGACGCACTCCGCCCCGAGATTCGCGCCCAGGCCCCCAACCTGGCGGCGCCCCGTGTCCGTAAGTTCCGAATCGACCAGCACCGGGTCCCAGTAGGGGCACGCCCCGGGGGTTCGGCCCGCGGCTTCGAATTCGTCGCACCGGCACACGACTCCACGCAGCGCCTCCGCGGCCGCGCGACGCTCGTGTTCCGCCTCCCCATGCCGAAGGAAGTGGACCGTTCTGGCCCCCGGGCGCTCCCGCCAACGGGCGGCTTGCGCTTCCCGCGCCGAGACGCAGCGGGCATGGGGAAGCCGGTCGAGGATCGGCGCAGTCATGCCGGCCCTCCGCCGGAGGCTGTCGGGTTCGGGGACGCGCCGGCAACCAGCCAGAGTGTGCGCCAGGGCGAAAGCGTCAGACGCTCGACCGGCCCCACGCGCTCGCCGCGGAGCAGGTCCAGGCCCTGCCATGCGATTCCCGGCGCTCCCGGGCACCCGTGGGGGGGCGGCCCGAGCGTGACGGGGGCGGCGCCGAAGTGGAACAGGCACAATACGCCGCCCGGGTGGCCGGAGGGACACTCGGGGGGAACTCGCTCGATCGCCAGCACGGCCGGATCCCCGACATCGAGGACGCGCTGTCCCCCTTCGGGGTGGAACGCCGGATGTGCGGCGCGCGCGCGAAGCATGGCGGTCATTCGCCGCAGGACCGTGGCGGGCGTCGACCCCGCATCGGCGACGCTTCGTTCCCACTCCGCCACTTCGAAGCGCCCGCGGTTGATCGCCCGGGGATCCCCGGTCCGACTCACGCGGTCGTGGTCGTTCTCCGCGGCGAGAAAAAGCGGTAGGTAGAGGGCGGGGACGCCGCGCAGCGCGAGGACGATCGACTGGGTCAACAGGAAACGTTCCACATGATCGGAGGCAGGGGCGCCCGGGGCGGGGGCACAGGCGCTGAACCAGGTGGAGTTGATCTCCCAGGGGGCTTCCGCCGTCCCCGCCGTGGGCTTCCGGCTTGACAGGAGCGCGCCGCGCTGTTGCGCCAGGTCGAGCATTCCCGCGATCTTGCGGTCGTCCAGGATTCCCTTGAGCCAGGTCAGTCCGATGCCGTCGTGCGAGGCGGCGAGGTTCAGATATGCACAACCCGCCGGGGCTGCAGGAACCCCCGCCAGCCAACGGCGCAGTGAGGCCGCCTCCCCCGCGTAGAGCGACTGCAGCAACATCGCGGAAAGCGGCAGAAGGTAGATCAGATCCGCTTCCCGGTCGCCCCGGTCGGGGCCGAAGTAGGTGAAGTTCTCTTCCTGCCCGACGTTCGTGATCGAGGGGAGCAGGGCCACGTCCGGACGCCCCACCGCCTCGAGCACGTCCTGGAAAAACCGTAGGAGTTCGTGGTTTCCCGGCTGGTCGATGCAGTTGGTCCCAGGCGCCTTCCAGACGTACACGAAGGCGTCCAGCCGCACGATGCGGACGCCGCGCGCGACCGAATCCAGGAGGACCTCGAGCATTTCCCGGCACAACGCGGGCTCGTCCCAGTTGAGATCCACCAGGTCCTCGGCGTAGGTCGTCCAGACGTGGCGGACTCCCGTCCGGGTGGCGACCGGGTGGAGCAGGGGGCTGCTGCGGGCGCGTGGGACGTACTTCAGCCACACTTCGTCGGGATTGTCCACGGTGATGAAATAGCGCCGCCCCGGCTCTTCGTTCGCGCGGAACTGGGCAAACCATGGGTGGGCGGAAGAACAGTGGTTGAGCACCCAGTCCACCATCAAGTCGAAGTCGCACTGAAGGTTTTCGAGGTCGGACCAGGTTCCGAGGGCCGGATCGACGGCGAAGTAGTCGGTGATCGCGTATCCCTCGTAGCTGGTGCTGGGGTGGAAGGGCAGGACATGGATGGCGGAGACGCAACCGGCGAGGTGGGTACGGCACCATGCGGCGAGGGTGGACAGCGGGGTCTCTCCGGGGCGCCGGAGGTGATCCCCATAGGCGATGAGAATCGCCGGAGCCCCGCCGGAAGTTCCGGCGCCGGGGCCTCCCGCGGAGGGCGGCGAGGTCGGGGCGAGGATGGAGCGCCACCGCGTCAGTTGCTCGAGCAAGTCGGGGAGGGCGGCGGCGCCCCGGTCGTTTCCGTACAAGGCCAGCCAGCGTCGGCGGAGTTTCTCTTCGACGAATCGGGGGATCCCGGAGGTCCTGCTCGGTCGGGGGTCCACCATCGAAGACTCCGCGCGGAGGATCTGGGCCGCGAGATTGCCGTCCCGGGCGGGGGCCTTCGCCGGGCGCGCGTGAACGGGCACCCCGTCCCGGTCCGTCCTGCTGCAGGACGGCAGGCAGGCGATTCCCACCCGAGCATACCCCGCTCGCGAGTACGCGGCAAGATCGGCGCGGATCGACGGGTTGACTCTCTTTCCGGGTTCGCGTACGATCCCTCGACCCCTTCTCGAGGTCCGCCCATGCGTCGCACCGAAGACTACGTCCTCGCCCTCCTGCTCTCGCACCTTCGTCGCGTGCCGAACGATCGCGTCCGCGCGTGTCTATCGGCGGCTGCGAACCAGGGGGCGGCGCTTTCCGCCGTGGCGGCGCAGGAAGGCCTGCTGCCGGGTCCGGAAGTTCCCGCCTTCGAGGAGGCTGCGCGCTATCTCGTGGCGGGGGACCATCTGCGTGCCTGTCCGAAGGCCCACCTCCAGTGGGTGGGACCGCCGGGTCCGGCGTCGGCGTGTCCGACCTGTCGGTCGCCGCTCACCCGCGGGGTCCTGCCGGCGCCGCCGGCGCTCCGTTTCGATCCGAACCTGGAGCGCCAGATCCGGCGGTTGATTCTCGATCACGCGGCCCGGGCCGGGGCGCAACAGCAGGTCCGGCAGGCGAAGAAGTATCAGGCGGAAGGGAAGATCGCCGCGCGTCCCGAGGCCGAACTGGCTCCCCGGGAACGCGCCCCGCAGCAGGGGAAGGAGGCGGAGAACCGGTTGGGTCACTATGCGCTGCTCGAATTGATCGGCCGCGGAAGTTCCAGTTACGTCTACAAGGCCCGCGACGACCGCGACGGCCGGACGATCGCCCTCAAAGTCCTCTACTTGCAAGAGGGGGACTCCGACGCGGTGCGGGGTGAAAAAGTCGCGCGCTTCCGGCGCGAGGCGGAGTTGGCCTCCCGCCTCGAGCACCCGAACCTGGTCCCGGTTTCGCCGCTGGAGCAGGTTGGCCCGTGGACCTGCATTCCCATGGCCTGGATCGACGGGCCGACGCTCGCGCAGTTGCTGGAAGCGAGGAAGGTCGCCGACGCGGGCGGAGCGGCCGGCGCTGCGACGCCCGATCCCCGCGCGCTGGCGCTGTCGTTGTGCGAGATCGCGCGGGGACTGCATTTCGCGCACTGCCAGAACGTCATCCATCGCGACGTGAATCCGCGCAACATCCTGTTTTCCTCTTCCGGGCAGGCGTTTCTGGGGGACTTCGGGCTGTCCCGCCCGCAAGAGGGGGCGGAGGCGCTGACGCGCAAAGGGGTGGTCCTCGGCACGATCGCCTACGCGTCGCTCGAGCGGCTCCAATCCGAGGCGGAAGCCGACGCGCGCAGCGACGTGTACAGCCTGGGCGTCGTGCTCTACGAGATCCTCACCGGACAACTGCCGTTTCCCGAGAGCGACACGGTCTCGCTGATCCGGAGGATCCAGAAGGGGCCGCCGGCCGCACCCCGTTCGCTGCGGCCGGATGTGCCGCCGGCGCTGGAGCAGGTGGCGCTGAAGGCGCTGGAGCGCGACCCGTCGCGCCGGTTCCCGAGCGCGCTGGATTTCGCGCAGGCGCTGTCGTCCGCGGTCGCAGGCGAAGAGGCGGGGGCCGTCGCCGAACCGGCGCCGCCGGGAGCCGCCGGGCCGGGTATCGGGCTGAAGGTGGCCGCGGTGTTGCTGGCGCTCGCCGCCGGGATCGGCTACCTGGCGGCGGTGACGGTGGGCGGCGTCCGTTCGGGCGCGACCGCCGGCGTGGCGGACGCGCTCGCGCCGGTCGAGGCCGCGTGGACGGCGATGTGCGCCGCCGTGACGCCCGCGGAATACGGCGAGCGGCGGAAGGCATTCGAGACGCGGGTTCAGGAGGCGGCCCGGCGGGTCGGGTTGGCCGCACCGGAGGTCCAATACTGGCGTGGGCGGCTGGCCTGGTCGCAGGGGCGCACGCTGGAGGCGGAGGCCGCATTCACCCGCGCGGCAGCCGGGGAGGCGGTTCCGCTCGACGCGCGGCTCGGCCGCGGATTGGCCCTCTATTGGCTCGCCGGACGGTATGCCGGGGCCCGCGCGACGGCGGCGCACGCCGCCGCCGCCGAGAGCTTCCAAGCCCTGGCCCGGCAGTCGCCCGCGACGTTCGAAGGCCGGTGCGCCGCAGCCATGGTGCGGGTCTACTCGCGCCAGGAAGCGGAAGCGGCGACCGATCTGGATGCGCTGGCGCGCGAATTCCCCGACCGCTCCGAACCCGCCGTGCAGGCGGCGGCCGCCCTGCTCCAGAGCGGACGGCCGATCGAGTCCGCCGCCGGAGTCGAGGCCGCCTTCCGACGTCACCCGTTCGATCCGTACCTGCGCCTGATCCCGGCGCTTTCGCGATTGAAGCGCGACGGCGCGGCGCACGTTGCGGCCCTCGTCGACCCGATGACCGCCCTGTGGCCCGAAATGACCGAGGCCTGGCTGATTGGGGCCACCGCCCTGGTCCTTCAGGAGGAGTTCCCCAAAGCGCTGGAACGGCTCGACCGGGTCCGAACACTCGACCCCGACCTGCTCGACGCGCATCGGCTGCGCGCGCGAGCCTTGCTGGCCACAGGGGAGATGCGCGCCTCGGTCGACGCCCTCTCGCGCGCGATCGAGCAGGACGCCTTCGACCGCCGGTCTCTGCTGCAGCGAGGGCGGTTGCACTTCTTCCTGGGCGACCGGGAGCGCGCCGCGGGCGACCTGCGGACGTACCTGGAACGCTTCCCCGACGCCGGCGACGCCGCCCAGGTCCGCCAGGCCCTCCGCGACGCCACCGGGAGCGGCGCGACGGGGCCGGACGCGGACGCCATCGGCATCGACGAGGACGGGGACGGTTCCCTCGACGCGCTTCTCTTCACCACGGGCCTGGCGCGGCGCTTCTCCTCCGGGCTCCCCGGCTCGGCGTTGGGATTCGAGGCCGATCTGGCGCTGGGGACCGGCGTCGGGGAGGACCTGAAGATCGAGCGCGGACGGAATCCCGGCCCCGGTTCCGACGCGGGAACCGCGGGCAGGCCGCGAGACGCGGAGGTCAATCCGTTCCTCCGCTTCGAGACCGCCGCAGGCGCCCAGGATCCTGCCACGGAGCCGGCGGCCATCAGCGACCCGTGCGGCCTGGTCAATCCCATGGGCGGGGGCGGCGGCAAGCCCCCGCCCGAAGGATCCGGCGGCGTCCCCGAGGCGGACTTCGCACGGTCGCACGCCGCCTGGGGGGACGCGGTCCGGGAGCGGGCGTGGCCGTTTCCGACCGAGGTGCAGGACTTCACCGATCCGCCTGACCGACTCGCGGCGCAATACGCGCCCGTCCGGATTCGACCGGGGCGGGGAGAAGCATTGGCCTTCGCATTCCGCATCCCGGCATCGTGGCGGATTCAGCGCGCCGCCGCCGACCCGAAGGACGTGGGCCGCGATCTGGCGTGTGCCGCCCACCTCCGCTCCCCGGAAGGCGCGTTTTCCGCTCCCGTCCGCATCGACCTCCACGTCGCGCGCCTGCCGAGGGAGGTGAGCACCGAGGGCTGGCTCGCCCGTTACGTGGAGCAGCAGGGGTATCGGGTCGTCCGGGGACGCACCGCGAAAGGTCGCGGCGGGGCGGTGCCGGACTGGCTGGCGGTGAGCGGGGAGGGGGAAGGGAAGACGGTGCTGCGCCTGTCCGCCTTCAAGGACGGCGCGATCCTGTTCCTGCTCACGGGCCGATGCGCCGCGGCGGATTACCCGGCTGCGGCCGCGCCGCTGGCCATGGCCGTCCTTTCCTGGAGTCGACTGGAAGACGCCGGTCTGCCTCACGCGGAGCCCCTCGAGGAGTGGAAGTCCCCCGGTCCGATCCGGTTCCTCTTTCGTCATCCGAAGTCGTGGACGGCCCGCGCGCCGGGACGATTGCCCCCGCAGTCGAACGGAACCGTGCTCGCCTGGCAGGGGGCCGGCGACGCGCAGGGGCATCTCTCGGTGCGCGCGATGGATCGGGAGCGCTACGCCGAACTCGGCGCGGAGGACATGGCCGGTTGGATGATCGCCGAGATCGAGCGCGATTCGAAAGCGACGTTCACGGGCGAGTCCGGCCGCGGTCGTGTCTCCTCGCCGCGATTTTCCGGAGCAGGAAAGTGGCGCCGGCTCGTCGGCCGTCGCCACGACCGCGCGGTCGAGTTGACCGTGGTGGTCCTGGAGGACGCGGCGGCCCTCTATGGCCTGGCCCTCTTCGGGCCGACGCGGGACGTCGACCCAGACTCCTGGTGGGTCAATCGCCGCGCGCTGGAGGTCGTCCTCCAGGAACTGAGGCAGTAGCCCGCACGTCTGCGGAGGCTATCGACCGGCGCGGGACGGCGGTCGCTCCGGGCGGGGATCGAGATTCACCGTCCCCTCCGCCCGGTCCACCCCCACGCTCCAATTGCGTACCGGGGGATTGGCGGAGCCGTCTTCGTCCAGCCAGGAGGAATCGTTGGCCCGTTCCGGGGCATACGTGTCGGTCCCGCCCACGTCCAGGAAGAGACCCAGCGAGGAGGCGTCGGCGAAGTAGGTCGATCCCCCGGTGCGATCGCGGAATCGCTCGTCGAAGATCGCCATGCCGGGCCGATTCCCGTCGCGAGTCCGGTAGACGTCGTTTCCGCCGATGTCGATCAGCATCGCGACCGAGCGGTTGATCGAATAGCCGAGTCCGTTCCCCTTCACCTCGTACGTGTCGTTGCCGGCGCCGTCGATCAGGAGGGCGACGGTGAAGTCGTGGCCGAAGGCGAGCGAACTCGTGCTCGTTTCATCGACGGCGTGCGTATCGTCGCCCGCCTCGTCGACCAGGGCGCCGATGCAAAAGTGAGCCCCGGAGCCCTGGGACCAGACGCAGCCCCGGTACCGGTCGTTGCCCGCGCCATCCCAGAGAAGTCCGGTGCCGAACCAGTACCCGGTCCCCATCGACCAGTTGCCGGCCGCGTATTGGTCGTCGCCCTCGACGTCGAGGAGCGCGCCGAGTCCGCCGGCCCACGAATGACCGTCCGCGCCGTCGCCGCGCCGTCCCATGCCGCAGCCCTGGGCGTTGGAGACGGCGATCTTCCCTTCGCTGTGGTAGGACGCGCGGCCGGTGACGGCGGGATCCCGGATCGCTTCGTACACGTCGTTCCCGGATCGGTCGGCCAGCACACCCACGCCTCCGGCGCCGCCGAATCCCTGGCCATCCGACCAGACCTCGTACCGGTCGTTCCCCCGGGCGTCCAGGAGGGTGCCGACGCCGAGAAAGGCCGCCCCCTGTCCGGAGTACTTCAGGACATAGGTGTCGTTTCCGTCGAGGTCGGCGAGGACGCCCAGGCCGAGTTGCCCGAATCCCTGCGCGCAGGAGTCGGCGCGGTACGTGTCGTTCCCCGCCGCGTCGAGGAGGATGCCGATGCCGCACATCCCCGAGCCCTGCGCGGGGACGTCCGCCTCGTAGACGTCGTTGCCGGCGAGGTCGAGGCAGAGCCCGATCGGGCGAGTCGCGTCGGCCGCGCCGGCCGGACCCAGGATGCGGTCGTTCCCGCCCAGGTCGACGAGCAGCCAGGCGTCCCGCGCGTCGACGGTATCGTCGCCGCCGCCGCGGATGCGCACCCAGCCCGCCGGAGCGGGCCAGTCGAACGCGAAGGGGGGAGCGGGCGGGAGCGCGGCCAGCGCGTGACGCGCCTGGTCGAGCGCCTCGGCGCACTGGAGCCCCGCGTACCACAGGCTGGCCTCGTCCCAGCCGCGGGCGACGTCGTCGACTTCCGGGGCATAGTCGAGGGCGTCGGTGAGTTCCGCGCCCAGGTCGATCCGACGCGACGCGTCCAGGCGGCTTTCCAGCGGGACATGGCGCCACGCCAGGCGCAGCCAGCGTTCCGCCATCACCAGGTTGCGCACCAGGCGGCCGAGGATGGGGCGGGCCGCTGCCGGCACGGCGTCGGCCCGTTTCGAGAGGTCGGCGCGATAGTCCGGATAGGGCGAGTCCTGCCCGAACGTGACGAAGCGCACGGGGCGATCGGCCGCCTGCTGCGCTTCGAGCAGCGCCTCGACGAGGTCGACGTCCGCGGCGGTCAGATTTGCCGAGTAGGAACGAAACGAGCCGATTCGCCGCTCGATCCCCAGGGCGAAGACGGCCTTGTAGAGCGCGCCGTCGGACTTCTCGCCGCGACGCGCGAGCGCCTCGGGGGCGAGCAGGGAACGGGCCGAACTGCCCAGCGTGCGCGCGACATTGACCACCGCCAGCGGCTCGGCCAGGGCGTCGTCGAAATGGCGGAGCTTGTGGGCGATGTCGGCCGGATAGCGGCTCCAGTAGCCGCGGGGACGCCAGCCGAGGTCCTCCCGGCGCAGCCCGACTCCGGCGAGGGCGTCATCGAGGGCGTCGGGGTGGGCGGCTGCGAAACCCAGGAGGACCAGGACGAAACCGAGGATCGAACCGCGCATGGGGACCTCGCAGGCAGCAGGGATTCGGGAGCGGAGTGCCGGGAACGCGCCCGCGATCGCGGGGACGTCCCGCGGGACGGGAGCTCGACGGCGTGCAGCCTACCGCGAGCGCGCGCGGGGAGCAATCTTCCGGCCGTTTTCCCCGGACCGGCGCGTCCGCGGCGATCTGCCCGGCCGGGTCTATCCCGCCGCGGGACCGGCGAGGGACCGCGCAGGACGCGCGCGCACGGATCCGCAAGCGTACATGCCGCAGCGACCGAAGTACTCCCAGCACTCCTCGTGATGGGCCGTGTGACAGTTGGAACACGAGCGGATGCGGCCGTCGAGGGTCTGCGCGCAAACCGGACAGCGTCCACCTGCGACCGCCTCCTCCGCGGAGACCAGGCGGACGCCGGCGGATTCGACTCCGCGCATGCGGCGAAGCAGTTCCACCGATGCGGTCACCAGGCGCACGAGATCGCGCTCTTCCCGGATCAGGTTGCGACCGAGACGGACGCTCACTCCGGCCGGGCCCGCCTGCAATTGGAAGGACGCGCTCGCGCCGGCGAGGCCGGCGACGTCGTTGACGGCCTTGCGCGTGTCCGGGTCGAGGAGCCGTCGGACCCAGTCCGGCGAGGAGCCGAGGATTCGATACCGGCTGTCGAATTCCTCGTCGTCGACCAGGATGTCCTGGCCCCCGAACAGCTTCTTGAACTGACCCAGCAGGGTTTCCGGGACGATTTCCAGAGTGGAAGGGGCCGTCCACTGGAATTGCAGATCGGCGTGCAGTCCCGCCGGATCGTACTTCTCGCCGAAGCGCAGGACCGCCGGCACGCCGTCGACGTCGAAGTGGAGCGCGGGGCGTTCGAGGAATCGCTTGCGGATTTCGCCGCCGTGAAGGAGCCGGATCGGCTCGAGCGCCTTGCGGACCCTGTGGCGGCGGCCGGCGAACCAGGTGCCGATGGCCGTGGCCACCACGACCAGGAAGTTGAGCACGAACAGGCCGGTGTCGACGACCCATTCCATTCAGGCCTCTCTTCCCCCGGCTCCTCGAGCGCGGGGAAGACCGCGCCGTGCGGTCGCGCCCATCGCGCGTCGCCGGGTCGGCGCGGCCGGAGTCAGGGGCTCCACGGCCTGCGCGTGGGTCAAAGTCCCAGCACGAACTTCTTCCAGGCCTCCTCCATCATCGGCAGGTCCACCTTGCCGAACGTCTCGGCGAAGGCGGCATGCTTGTCTTTGGTCCGGCGCAGGACTTCGTAGAAGCCGTCGATTCGCCCTGCGAAGCGTGGATCCTTGGTGTGCCAGAGGAAGTAGGCGAGCGACCATCCCTCGGCGTAGCAGAGTTGCGCGTCGGCGTAGTACTGGGCCTGGGTGTAGGCGAACAGTTTCGCAAGGGGGACGTGCCGGTTCTGGCGAATCGCCTCCTTGATGTCCAGGATTCGATCCTTGTTTTCCTCGATGCGGAACTTGCCGTCGGAGGTGAACTCGCCGCCGTAGAAATACTCCGCGACCCCCTCGTTGAGCCAGATCGGGATGTCGACGTCCCCGCCCATGTAAAGGTGCAGGTACTGGTGGCTTGCCTCGTGGTAAAGGATGTGGAAGGTCTTGCGCCGGCCCTGGTCGACCGTCTTGTAGCAGACGAGCTCGTTCTGGGACGGGCTGAAGTAGGCTGCTGCGCCGGTGACGCCGTTGGCGGAGGCGTACGACTCGAAGGCCTCCTGTTTGCGGAATGCCTTCACGGTGAAGCGATCGCCGGCGGCCTCGTCGAAGTCCATGGGGAAGCGGCGCCGGTACTCGGTCAGGATGGCCTCGAGATGGCGACCCAGTTCGCGGGCGAAGTCATCCTCGCAGTCGTGCTGGATCTCATAGTGGGCGGTGCGAAACGCCTTCCATCCGGGGGGGAGTTCCCCGGTCCGGCCGGAGCGGGCGAGTTTGGCGCGCTGATCGTCGTTCAGGAAGACGAAGGTCTTGATGCTCTCGAGGAAGTCCTTGTCCGGCTTGTCGCTCGCGGCGACGAAGCGGAGGGCGTACGCTTCTCCGTAGGCCGCGGTCAGTCCCACGGTCACGCCGGAGCCGTTGCGGCCGGAGTGGAAGAAGGTGGCCCCCGGCTGTCCCCCGAGGCGCGCGGGCTTGAGGGTGAAGGGGGCCTCATGGCCGAGGGACGGCTCCTTGCGATACAGGGCGACCGCGGCATCCAGGTTCGGGGCGTCATCGATGCGGATCACGTCGAGGAGTTCCGCCGCTCCGGTGCGGCGCTGATAGCGGACGATCACCCGGAAACGGTCGGCGCCGCGGAACTGCTCGTTGACCTCCTTGGGGGCCGGAATGCCCTCCCACCCCGACGGGGGCAGGAAGGCGAATCCGTACTCGGCGTTGACGTAGTGCTTCGCGCCGAAGGAGCCGGCGGGCCCGGCGTGGGGGCGGGGGCCGCCTCCGGCCGTGGCGGTTCCGGTCGGCGCCGGGCCGGTCTTGCCCGGTCCCGGGGCGTCGGAACTCGTCGGTTTCGTGCTTTCGCCGGAAGAGCCGGGCGGGGTCGAACCGGCCCCGGTCGAGGCGGACGAGGCTTTCGCGGTCGCCGTCGGGGCGCGCCGGACCGCGGCATGCGCGGCCCACTCGGAATCCGCGAGCCCCGCCGCCTCGGCCTCCCCGGCATCCCGTTCGAGCGCCAGGAGCGCCAGGTCGGTGGCCGCCTCCGCGCCGCAGGTTGCGGACACGAGCGCCTGCCAGGCGGTCCAGGGGAGCGCTTTCCAGGGTTGCGTCACCACCGCCTTGCGCACGGAGATTTCGATTCCCGCGTCGACCACCGCGGTGACCGTTCCCTCGCGCGGTTCGACTCCGAGTTTCGCGCACGGCAGGCCGCCGGACAGGGCGGTCAGGCCCTTGCCCATCCGCCCGGGCAGGCCGGCGAGCCGCTTGAGAACGGCTTTCCAGCGCTCGAACGCGGCGCGCGCCTCCGGATCCGTGATCGCGCGCAGGTCCTTGTCGACCGCGCGGACTGCCTCGGCAAAACGCCCCTCCCGGACGGCCGTCGACACCGCAGGGCTGCTCGCGTCGAAGGCCGATCGCACGGGGGTCTTCGGTCCGCCGCGTTGCGAACCCGCTTCGCCCGCGCCCACCGGAAAGTCGGGGAGCCCCGGTCCTCCTTTGCGCGACTTCTTCCCGGCGTCGGGCACGACGGTCTCGGCGACCTTTCCGGCGATGTCCCCGGGGAGGGCGCGCTCCGCCTGGAATCCGGACTGGAAGGCGAGGGCGACGAGGCCCACGAAACCCAGGATGCCGATCAGGCCGATGACGATCCGCGGTCCTTGGTGGCGCATGGGGAGGCTCCGGAAGGGGACTTCCCCCAGAGCCTACCCAAGACGGACCGGCCGGCGCAAGGGACAGCCGTCACTTCGATGCCGCCGGCGCGGCGCGCGCCTTCAGCCAGGACCGGACGTCCGCCTCCCGCGAGTTTCCGGAGATCCGTCGGAGCGCGAGGAGGGCGGACTGGCGCACGCGCGCGGAGCCGTGGTCGAGGAGTTTGGCCAGGAAGTCCACCGACTCGGGCGCCCGCAGACGCGAGAGCAGTTCGATGTATACCGGCTTGGACGTGTCGGGGAGCGCGTCGATGAGGCGATGAAACGCCGGTGCGGCCGCGACGACTCCATCCTCGGCAAGTCTGCGGGCGGCGAGGAGTCGGCCCTCGGGATCGCCTTCCTCCTCGAGTTCGGCGATCAGGTCGGCGAGTCCCGCCGCCGCCGCCTGGGCCGCGCCGGCCAAGACGCTCGAGATCTCCGCCGTTGCGGCGGCGAGATCCGCCGACGGGAGCGTCAGAAAGTCGCGGGTCGCGGGTGGGGACGTATTCTCCTCGGCGTAGAGCGGCAGGTAGCGATAGTAGACCTCCAGGGTGAGCAGCGCCAGGCAGGTGGCATAGAGCCGACCCGCCTCCCGCCCCAGCCATCCGGCGAGGGGATCCCATGATCCGCGCGCGTGACCCTGGCCGGACTGAGTCCCGACCAGACGGTCCCGCACGACGGCGTTCCACCGGCGCCAGTCATCCCCGCCCCGATGGAAGAGCGCCATGCTGCCGTAGTAATAGAAGGCGCCCGGGTCGTACCATTGATCGTGCCCCACCGCCGGCTTGGAGGCCTGCGGCAGGAACGCGAACATCCGCTGGATGGCGGCGGTGCGCGGGTCTTCCCCGGGGACATCGAGATAGGTGCGGATCAGGAGGCCCACGGGGGTGAGCGATTCCCAGCAGTAGGAGGGCTCTCCGCACGGAATCGGAGAATCCGCGTAGATCACTTTGTTCGAGTACGTCAACCGGCCGGCATCCGCAGCGCAGCGGACGAAGGCGTCCCGCGCCTTTTCCCACATTTCCCGGTCGAAGGGGATTCCGGACAGTCGGGCCGATCGCAGCGCGGCGACCGCCCAGCCGTGGATGGACATGTCATCGCGCCCGGTGGGAGGCGGCTTGTAATCCCACCCGCCGCCGGGCTGCTGCATTCGCGCCATGTGGTGCAGTCCCTTCTGGGCCATGCGCGCGAGTTCGAGATTGCCGGTGAGCGCATAGGCTTCGGACAACGCCAGCGTGCAAATGGCCTGGCTGTAACCGTCGGCCCAGGAGGGTCCGCAGAAGGACCCATCCGGAGCCTGCTTCCGTCGCAGCCAGGCCAGGCCGCGTCCGACCGCATCGGCGTGATCCCCCTGGATGTGGGTGTGGCCGGCGCCGAGGAAGCAGAGCAGCGAAAGTCCCGTGAATCCGGGGGTGAACTCGTCCTGCGACGGTCCGCTGCAGCGGTCACCGCGGGGGCACTGGCGCGACCATCCGGCCCCGCGCCAGGACCCGTCCGGGCTCTGGTGGCGCAACAGCCAGCGCAAGCCATCGGCCACGGCGCGTTCGCTTTCCTCGGTTCCGCCGTATCGTCGCAAGGCATCGCCGCGACCGGCGCCGCCGCGTCCCTGGTAGGCTCCCGGCGTTCCCGAGGCCGGGGCCGAAGATTCCTGCACGGCGCCGAGCGCCAGGCGTGGTTCCTTCTCCGGCATCGGATCCGGCATCGGGTCGACCGGCGATTCGGTCTCACGGGTTTCTTCCTGCTGCGGCGGTTCCTCGTCGTCCTTGCCCAAGGCCCCCAGGTCGAGACCCTTGCGTCCCCCGTCGGGATCGCCCAGGGTCACCAGGAACGTCGGCGGCTCGGGTTCCGGCACCGAATGGACCAGACCGAGGAAGAGCCAGAGCAGCAGCAAGTGCAGCGAGACGGAGATCGCCCAGCCCGGGATGCGCCCCAGGACGGCGCGGCAACGCCGCACCCAGGCCGGTCGCGGCGAGCGCCGGCGGGTCCGGGGCGGGACGGTGGAAGTCGGTTGGTCCATGAAGATCCCCCCTGCGATCGCGGGTTCCGGAGACCCCCGGGTTGTAACGGAATCGCGGCGGGAATGTTTCACCGGCGGGTCTGCGATTGTAGAGAATTGTGAAACCGCCGTCTCGACCCGGAAGGGGGCGGGGGGGCTGCATCCGCGATTGCGCAAGTGGGAGCGCGGGGGCGATCGTTCGCCGATCATCCCTCCCGCAAGGCGACGACCGGATCCAGCCGGCTCGCGCGAAAGGCCGGGAACGACCCGGAAATGACGCCCACCGCCACGGAAACGACGACGCCGAGCAACACGGATCCCGGGGTGATTACGGTGCGGAAGACGCCGTGGCCGGCGAACGTCGTCACCGCGAAGGCCCCGGCCACGCCCAACCCGATGCCCAGCGCCCCGCCGATCATCGCCAGGATTACGCTCTCGGCCAGAAATAGAACCACGATGTCGTGCCGGGTCGCGCCGACCGCCCGGCGCAGGCCGATTTCCGGGCGCCGCTCGGCCAGATTCGCCAGCATGATGTTCATGATCCCGATCCCGCCGACCAGGAGGGAGATCGCCGCGATCGCCCCGGCCACGATCGCCGCGGTCCACTGGATCTCCCGCATCTTGGCCAGCAGTTCCACCGGCACCACCATCTCGAAGTCCTTTTGCTCGTGACGGTCGCGCAGGAAAGTTTCGATCACGCTCGCCGTGATCGACACGTTCTCTTCCCCGGCCACCTGCACCACCGCCAGGTCCACCTCGGGCGTCTTCTCGTTTCCCGTCTGCAACCCCAACAACCGCTCCGCCGTCTCCAGGGGGAGGAAGATCATTCGGTCCCGGTTTTCCATCCGGAAGTCGCCGCCCTCGACCTCCAGCGATTCCAGAATGCCCACCACCCGGAAGTAGAGCGAGCGGATCTTCACGTCCCGGCCGATCGCCTCGCGCGAGCCGAACAACTGCTCGCGCGCCTTCGGCCCCAACACGCACACGCGCGCGGCCTCGCGGTTCTCCGACTCGTGGAAGAACCGCCCCGCCGACAGCCCGTGCCGCATCACCTCCGGGTACCGCGCCCCCGTCCCGCTCACCTGCACGTCGGCCCGCCGGTCGTCCACCCAGACCTCCTGGCGGACTTCGCGAAACGCCAGCACCGAGCGGATCGTCGGCACCCGTCGCTGCAGGATGTCCAGGTCCTCCCGCCGCAGGCCGTATTCGAGCAGCCACGGAGTCTCCGCCTTCTCGTTCCGCTTGTCCAACACCGTCGGCCGGACGCTGCGGACGAGGATGTTCTCCAGCCCGAAGGCGCGCACCTCCTCCAGGATTTTCTGCGACACGCCCTCGATGATCGACACCGTCGTGATCACGGCGCACACGCCGAAGACGATCCCCAGCACCGTCAGGAACGAACGGAAGGCGTGCATCCGCACATTTCGCAAGGCCAGGAGCAAGGCGTGCAGGAGGTTCATGCGTCCTCCAGGCGCCCGTCCGTCAGGCGCAGGATCCGCCCCGCGCGGCGCGCCAGATCGGGATTGTGCGTGACCAGCACCACCGTTCGCCCCTCCGCGTGCAGTTCCTCCAGCAGGCCGAAGATCGCCTCGCCGGTGCGCGCGTCCAGGTTCCCCGTGGGTTCGTCCGCCAGGAGCAGGTCCGGCTCCGTCGACAGCGCCCGCGCGATCACCGCACGCTGCATTTCTCCGCCGGACAACTCGCACGGACGGTGCGTCAGCCGGTGCGACAGACCCACCCGGTCCAGGTACTTCAGGCAGCGCTCCCGCCGCTCCTTCCCGGACAGCCCGGAGTAGAGCAGCGGCAACTCCACGTTGTCCAGGGTGGTCCCCTGGGGAAGCAAATGGAACGACTGGAAGACGAATCCGATCGAGCGGTTGCGCAACCGGGAGAGATCCTGGTCCGAACGTCGGATGATCTCCTCGCTGCGGAACCGGTAGGTCCCGCCGGTGGGGCGATCCAGCATGCCCAGGATGTGGAGCAGCGTGGACTTGCCCGACCCGGAGGAGCCGATCAGCGCGACGAACTCCCCCTCGGCGATGCCGAGGGAGACCTCCCGCAGCGCCCAGACTTCGTCGGCCTGGCGGCGATAGACCTTGGACACACGGTCCAGTTCGGCGACCCAGGGGGGCATGGGGCGACGGCTCCGCCGGTGGGGACCACTCGATTCGCGCCGGACACCCGCCACGGGGCCCGGAGATCGCCGCTACTTTTCCCGGGCCTTCACGGCCAGCAGGACGGAATCGCCCGCCGAAACCCCTTCCAGGATCTCGACGAATTCGTCGTTGCTCCGACCGATCCGCACGGGACGCTCCGCGGGCGGTTGCGTGGGGCGCAAGCAGTGAAACGCGCCGTCGCGTTCGTGCAGCGCCACCCGGGGCAGGACCAGGACGTCCTGCACCTCCTCGACGAGGATGGCGACCTTGCACTTCATCCCGGGCTTGATTCGGGGCTCGTGCGGAGACACGGTCGATTCGACTTCGAAACTGTTGTCCTGCGGGTACCACTGCCGCTGCGGGCTGGCCATCTGCGCAATGCGGTCGATCGCGCCGGCAAAGGCCATTCCCGGCAGCGCCGCCGCTTCGATCGCAGTCGCCTGGCCGAGTTTGACCTTGCCGATGTCCCGTTCATTGATCTGCATGGCGATCTTGAACACCGACAGGTCGGGAATCGTCATCAGGGTGCGCCGGGGGTAGACCTTCGCGCCTTCCTTGAGCACCAGGTCGTCGCTGCGCGAGTGCCAGGGGTTGTCGTTCGGATTGCCGTAGACGACGAACCCCGCCACGGGCGCATGCAGGCGCAGGCGCTCGAGATCGCGCCTCAGGGTGGCCAGTTCCGCCTCCTTGCGTTGCAGGTCGAGGCGGATTCCCAGACGGGCCGATTCCTTTTGCGCGACCTTGGCTTCGCAGGACTGTCTGCGGGTCTCCAGCAGCAGTTGCTTCTCCGCAACGGCGGCCTGGCGTCGCCGCAGCCCCTGCGGTTGGTCGAACTCCACCCATTGCTTCAGGGCGAGCGCCGCGATTTCCCGGTCGGCGGCGGCGTCGCGCGCCTCCTGCTGCGCCTTGCGCAGCTCGAATTCCGAGGCGATCCCCTTGGCCGCCATCTTGGCGGTTTCCGCCTCGATTCGCGCCTTTTCGACCGCGAGCGACTCCGCGCGGCTGAGCGCGACTTCGGCCTCCTTGCGCAGGCGCGGGCCCTCGATCCCGTCGTACTTGGCCAGGTCTTCGTGCGCCGTCCGGATCAGCGAGGTGGCGTCGTCGATCTGAAACGTCCGCTCCAGCGCGGCGATCTTGAGGTCCTCGTCGGCCGTGGCCAGGTCCTTGCGTCGGATCTCCACCGTGTTTTCCCGCTGCTCGATCTCCAGCCGGAGCTTGGACTCGTCGAATTCGATCAGCAGGTCTCCGGATTGGACGTGCGTGCCTTCGGGAACCACGCGGCGGACGATCAGGTCTTCCTGGTACGCCTCCAGGTTGACGCGGATCTCGACATTTCGGGCGGCCTTGAATTCCCCCTCTTCGCGGAGCACGATGCGGAACGAGCCCTTCGTGGCCGCGGCGAGGATCGGGGCCTCCGCGGTGGGGGAGCGAAGGGCGAAAAGACTGCCGGCCCCCGCGAGGCCGAGCAGTCCGAAGGCCACCAGCAATCTCCGCACGTGCGTTCTCCGGGTTTCCGGGACGTCATTCGACTGTGCCCGCAGAGGATTGTAGGCGCGCGCCGTCCCGGGCACAAGGTCCGCCGCGTCCGGACCCGGGGGCGTCGGCAGGGCGAGGGGAAACGCCGGATACGGTTCCCTGCGCGCCGGGAGAGCCTGCGGGAACAGCGCCGCACGCGGCGCGAGGGGGGTCAGCGATCGACCCGCAGATCCTCGTCCCACGGGACCCGGAACCAGGGACTGCGGAGGTCGCGGAGGAGGAATTCGCACACCTCCCGCGCGTCCTCGTCGGCCGTGCCCTGCCAGAATTCGTATCCCAGGAAGTAGTGCCGACCGAACTCGTCCCAGGACTCGTAGGTCGACTGAATCCGCCGGGACGCGGCGAGGATCCGCCGCCAGGCGTCCTCCGGCTCCAGAAACTCCGCGATCCGGCCCCAGCCGATCAGGCTCGCGAGCCGGCCGAAGTCCCAGGCCATCAGGCTGCTGGAGCCGATCTCTTTGCGGTGGGTCAGGACGAATCCCATCTTCCGCGAGATCTCCGGATCCTCGGGGTCGCGTACGGTCTCCACCGGATCCGTCCCGGCGGGGAGCGATTCGAGGGTCTCCAGGAGGTCCTTGTACTCCGCCCGATCACCTTCGCGGCGCAGCCACTCCATGACGCCGAGCAGATCCTGACGGGAGGCGATGCCCCAGCCCTCCTCGAGCAGGGCGTGGGCGCGCGCGCCGCCTTCGGGTCCCGGCGGCCAGCCGCCGAGCCATTCGAACGAGCCGTCGTGGATGTGGGTCAGGACGGCCGAGGCGCCGAGGGCCCATCGTTGCGCGCGGGAAAGCGACATGCGAGGCCGGCCGGATAGGGAATCTGCGCTGGGGCGGCGGTGGTTGCGCACCGGGAGGACGCGTCCGGTGCGGGGAGCGCGTCCGGCTAAACCGCTTCGTCGACGCCCTCGGCGTTGACGGTCGCCGGGTCGGCGTCCTCCGATTCCTCGGCGTCGGCCTCCGCGGTCTGGGCGGCAGCCGCAGGGGCGCCGGGCTTGGCATCTGCGGTCGCCGGCGCCGGCGCGTCGGCCTTTACGGGTTGAGGCGGATGCAGCTTTTGGAAGTAGAGGTTGGCTTCCTCGCCCTCGACGAATCGGCCGATCTTCCGGTACTTCTCGTAGCGCAGGTCGAGCAGGCGATCCATCGGGATGCCGCGCACCTCGTCGAGGGCCTGGAGAATCTTGGCCTTCAGGATGGCCGCCATTCCCGGGTGGTCCCGGTGCGCCCCGCCGATCGGCTCCGGGACGATGTCGTCGACGATGCCGAGCCCCATGAGATCACGGGGCGCCAGCTTGAGCACTTGCGCCGCCTGGGGGGCCTTGGTGCCGTCCTTCCACAGAATCGCCGCGCACCCTTCCGGGGAGATGACCGAGTAGTAGGCGTTTTCGAGGATGAAGAAGCGGTCCCCCACGCCGATGCCGAGGGCGCCGCCGCTGCCGCCTTCCCCGATGCAGATGCAGATGATGGGCGTGCGCAGCCGGGCCATTTCCATCAGGTTGACCGCGATCGCGCTGGCCTGGCCGCGTTCCTCGGCGCCGATGCCGGGGTAGGCGCCGGGGGTGTTGATGAGGGTGATGATCGGCAGGTGGAACTTCTCCGCCAGCTTCATCAGGCGGAGGGCCTTCCGATACCCCTCGGGGTGCGGGCTGCCGAAGTTGCAGCGCACGCGTTCCGCGGTCGTCTTGCCGCGGCGATGGCCGACGAGCATGACCTTTACATTGCCGATGCGCGCGAAGCCGGCATTGATCGCGGGATCGTCTCCGAACGCGCGGTCTCCGTGCAGTTCGACGAACTCGTCGAACATGTGGAGGATGTAGTCCATCATGACGGGCCGGCGCGGATCGCGGGCCAATTGGACACGCTGCCAGGGCGTCAGGTTGGCGTAGATCTCGCGCTGAATCTGCCCGACGCGCTCGCGGAAGGCCTGCATTTCCTTGGAGAAGTCGATGCCGGACTGCTTGCTCTTTTCCTCGATCGCCCGGATTTCCTTCTCCAGCTCCAGGATCGGAGCCTCGAAGTCGTATGCGGTGTCGTCGCTCACGGACTCATCCGCCTCCGTCGAAAGCTGGGGGGCGTGCAGTCTGCTTCCGGCCCGTGCACGACCCGCGACCGGGGTCCGCGCACCCTCCCAGGATCCCTCGGGTGGAAAAAGCCACTCTACCCGCGGCGGCAAGGGTTTGCAACCGAAATGATTGACCCCTGCTTCCGACCGGTGCTACGATCCTCCCGCCGACGCGGGTCCGGACCCGAAAAATGGCCGAAAGCGCGCCGGTTTCCCGCCTGCCACGGTCGCCACCATTTCATAGGGGGACATTCCGATGGTCTGGGGCGTCGAAGTATCCCTCCGGCCCGAAATCCATGATCCGCTCGCGGTCACGCTGGTGGAGGCGGCCCGGGAGTTGTCGTTTCCGCCCCCGCCGCCGGTGACGGTGTCGACGCTGTTCCTGATCCATGCGGACCTGGAGCGCGCGGCGGTGGAGCGCGCGGCGCGGGAACTGCTTTGCGATCCGGTCACGGAGACGTTTCGGGTGTTGCAGGAGCGGATCGAGGCGGAACCGGGTGCGGTGACCGCGACCGTGTTGCGCCGACCCGGCGTGATGGACCCCGCGGAGGCGAGCACCCAACGGGCGCTGGCGACCCTGGGAGTCGACGTGAAGGGGGTGCGCACGGCCAAGCGCCTGGTCTTCCGGGGCCAGTATCCGCAGGCGGAGCTCGATCGCCTGGTGCGGAAGACGGTGGCCAACGAAGTGGTCGACGAGGTGCATTTCGGCACGTACGAGCTGCGGAAGCTGGCGCCCGGCGCGCCGTACACGTTCGTGCTGCACCATGTGGCGCTGCTGGGCGTGCCGGATGAGCGGCTCGCGGAAATCGGCCGGCCGCTGTCGCTCAACGCCGAGGAAATGCGCGCCATCCGCGACCACTTCGCGACGGTCGGCCGCGAGCCGACGGAGGCGGAGATCGAGACCATCGCGCAGACCTGGTCGGAGCACTGCAAGCATAAGACGCTGACCGGCACGATCGACTACAAGGGCGTGCGGATCGAGAACCTGCTCAAGACGACGATCTTCCGCGCCACGCAGGAGCTGAAGAAGCCCTGGTGCCTGTCGGTGTTCGAGGACAATGCGGGGGTGATCGAGTTCGACGACGATTGGGCGGTCTGCTTCAAGGTGGAAACGCACAATCACCCGTCGGCGATCGAGCCGTACGGGGGCGCCGGCACGGGCGTGGGCGGCGTGATCCGGGACATCCTCGGCTGCGGCCTCGGCGCGCGGCCGATCCTCAATACGGACGTTTTCTGCGTCGGGCTGCCGGACGTGGCGCCCGATCGCGTCCCGGTGGGCGCGCTGCACCCCCGGCGGGTGTTGCGCGGCGTCGTGGCGGGAGTGCGGGATTACGGCAACCGGATGGGCATCCCGACCGCGAGCGGGGCAGTCTACTTCGACGAGCGCTACATGGGCAATCCGCTCGTGTACTGCGGGACCGTGGGGATCCTGCCGATCGACAAGGTGCGCAAGGCGGCGCGCCCCGGCGACGTCATCGTGGTGGTCGGCGGCCGGACCGGGCGGGACGGGATCCATGGGGCCACGTTTTCGTCCGCCGAACTGACCACCGAGTCCGAACGCCTTTCGGGCGGGGCCGTGCAGATCGGCAACGCCATCGAGGAAAAGAAGGTCCTCGACACGCTGCTGACCGCGCGCGACCGGGGCCTCTACACCGCCATCACCGATTGCGGAGCGGGAGGCCTCTCCTCGGCGATCGGGGAGATGGGTCGGAAGCTGGGGGCGGTCGTCGACCTGGAGAAGGTGCCGCTCAAGTACGAGGGGCTTTCTCCGACCGAAATCTGGATCTCCGAGGCGCAGGAGCGCATGGTGATCGCCGTGCCGCCCGACCAACTCAACCAGGCGCTCTGGGTGTTCGGCGTGGAGGGCGTGGAGGCGACACCGATCGGCCGCTTCACCCAGGACCAGCGGTTGGTCCTGCGCTACCACGGCCACGGAGTCGCCGACCTCGACATGAAATTCCTTCACGACGGGCTGCCGGACACGCCCCGGCCGGCGACCTGGTCCGCGCGCCCGCAGGCGGAACCGGCGATTCAGCCGCAGGCGGACTACGGCCCCATGCTCGAGCGGTTGCTGGCGCATCCGACCACGGCGAGCAAGGAGTGGATCATCCGCCAGTACGACCACGAGGTGCAGGGCGGCAGCGCGCTCAAACCGCTGGTCGGCGCGCGTTCGGACGGCCCCGGCGATGCGACGGTCGTGCGGCCGATCCTCGGCTCCTCGCGCGGGATCGCGATCGCCTGCGGCGCCAATCCGCGCTACGGCGACCTCGACCCTTACGCGATGGCGGCTTCCGCCATCGACGAGGCGGTGCGCAACGTGATCGCGGTGGGCGGAAGCCTGGACCGCATCGCTCTGCTCGACAACTTCTCCTGGGGAAACCCGAACGATCCGGAGGTGCTGGGGGCGCTCGTGCGCGCCGCGCAGGCGTGTTACGACGTCTCCAAGGGATACGGGATCCCGTTCATTTCGGGGAAAGACAGCCTGAACAACGAGTTCGTGCTCGAGCGCGGGGCCGACGGTCGCCCGACACGCGTCCTGCGCATCCCGCATACCCTCCTCATTTCGGCGATCGGCATCATCCCGGACGTGCACAAGGTCGTCTCGATGGACCTCAAGGCCCCCGGAAACCCCGTGTATCTGGTCGGTTCGACCACCGCAGCCCTGGGCGGGTCGCAGTACTACCACCTTCACGGAGCCCTCGGCAACCAGGTCCCGGATCTCGACCTGGCGACCGGAAAGGAGATCCATACCGCGATGGCGCATGCGACCGCCCGCGGCCTCGTGCGCTCTTGTCACGACCTGTCCGAAGGAGGCCTGGCGGTGGCCGCGGCGGAGATGGCCTTCGCGGGCGACATCGGTCTGGAACTCGAACTGAAGGCGGTCCCGAGCGCGACCGACGCGCGCCGCGACGACGTCCTCCTCTTCTCCGAATCGAACGCGCGCTTCCTGGTCGAGGTGGACCGGAAGCACCAGGAGAAGTTCGAGGAACTGATGTGGACGTCGCTCTCCGCGGGCCGTTCGGCGCCGGGCATCACCGATCCGACCGGGTCGACCTGGGGGCTGGCGGGATGGACCACCGCCGAGAAGCGCCTCAAGATCCACGGCCTCGGCGGTCAGGCCGTCATCGATCGTCCGCTGGACGCGCTGCTCCGCGCGTGGAAGACTCCGATCCTGGGCTAGGGGGTCTCGTCAGTCTTGCCATCCTGGGGTCGGCCGAGGCGATTTTCGCGCCCGGCAAGGCGCGAAGAGGAGGCGACGCCCCGGCGCATCGCCGACGACGAGAACCAAGCCCGGCGCGAAAAGGGACCGGACCAACCTGGAAAATGCAGGTTGAAACCCCACGCGATCGTGCCCGCTACGGCTTGCAATCCGGACAGGGGACGAGATGGTGGGAGATTGCGTCCGCGCGCGTGTCGTAGCGGTCCGGGAACTGCAGCTTCTTCCCGAAGGGGCAGTCCTTGCGGTGGAACAGGTTGCTGTTCCGGTCGGTCACGTACCACTCCGCCGCTTCGGTCCGGTCGGCCCACACACCCCGATGCTCCTCCCGCGCCTCGAACTGCTGCTCCGAAATCCAGCTCGAATGCGAGTCGTTCGGCGGCGTCTCGAAGGCATAGGCGAGTCCCTTGCGGACGAGGTCCCCATTGACGAAGAGCGGGTAGTCCTTCCCCTGGGGCAGGAAGACGTAGGCATGCCAGGCATTCGCGTACCAGTTGTCGACGTCGCCGTCGATGATGACCTGCTTGCCTTCGAGCAGGCCGCGGAGGTAGTCGGATGCCTCGGCGAACGCGGGATGATCCGGCGCCGGCGAGCGGACGCCATGGAGGGCTACCGTGCGCCCGTCGGCAAGCTTGATGTGGTCGACATCGGCGACTTCCACGACGGTGATGGGCGTGCGGGGCTTGTCGTCGTTGAGCGGATCGTCCGTGGGCTCCGGGCGCAGCACGCAGCCCAGGGTCAGGAGTGCGCACACGAAGGACGCGGCCAATGCGGCGAAGCGGGACCCAGCCATGAAACCCTCCCTCACGCAAAATCCATTGCCGCAAGACAGTACCGCCCGGAGGGAGGGCTTGCAACGATTTGTTGGGGCGGGACGTTGCTCTAGCCGAGGGTGCGCAGGGCTTTGCACAACTCCTGCGCGCGTTCCTCGGAGAGGGCGAGGAAGGCGATTCCCGCGGTGCAGCCCTCCCCCGACGGCCCGGACTTGCACGTCCACGCGACTTGTCCCCGGACGCGGACCGAGGCGCCGTGTCCGGGGAGGTCGAGTCGGAACCAATACGCGTGTCCGGGGAGGACCGGCGACTCGGACTCGATCTTCATTCCCCGCGCCGAGAGATCCAGGATGCGCGCACCGAAGGTCCCGACCGGGCGGTCGGAACCCCGTCCGCGGAGGGCGGCAGCCCGGGTGGACGCGTTGTCGATCGGCCGCCGGCAGGCCAGGCGGCGGTCGAGCTGGATTGGGGCGTATTCCGCATCATCGATGAAGAGCATCTCGATCCCCCGAACTCGCGTTGTCCCGTCCACCCATGCACCGGCCGAATCGCGGAGAGACGGCGAGATGGAAACGCAACCGCCATGCCCGCCCGGACGGATTAACACAGGAATCTCAAGTGTAGATGCGGTAATGCCTTGCAGGTATTGACGCAACGCGTCAACCCGGGCGGGCGTTACGAATCGGAACGCTTGAGGTGTCCAGTTTCCGATCACTTGGAGCCGGGAAGGTCGGGCGGGGCCGAGTCGGCCTCCCCGGGGGGAGGAGGGGCGTGGGACGTGGGCGCCCGGGGCGTGGGCCGGAGGCTTGACAGGCCGGGGGTGCTCTGCTACCGTCGACCCGAAACCCGCGTGGACACTCGAATTCCGAGGAGCGCCATGGGAACCGCCCGCGTCCTGGTGTTACGCACCGCCGGCACCAACTGCGATCAGGAAACCACCCATGCCTTTGAGCGTGTCGGGGCCACCGTGGATCGCATCCACGTCGGCCGCCTCGTGGAGACGCGGGTGGCGCTGCACGCGTACCATGCGCTGGTGCTGCCCGGCGGCTTCACGTACGGGGACGACGTCGCGGCGGGACGAATCCTGGCGATCGAATTGCGCCACCGCCTGGGCGGGGAGTTGCTGCGATTCGTCGAGGAAGGCAAGTTGGTGCTGGGGATTTGCAACGGGTTCCAGGCCCTCGTGAAGATGGGGCTCCTGCCCGGACTGCCGCTTCCCGGGGCGGTGAAAGACACGAAGAAGAAGCGGAAGACCCGCACCTCGCACGCGGAGGTGGCCGTGGCCGGAGGTCGGGACGAATTCGAGGACGGAGGATCGGCCCCGGTTCCACCGATGCCCCCGGTGGCGCAGGATTTCACGCTCACCTACAATGATTCCGGGAAGTTCGAAGATCGCTGGGTGACGCTCAAGATCTGCTCGCGGATGTCCGAATTCATCAAGGAGGGGGATCTCCTGACCCTGCCGGTGGCCCATGGCGAAGGGAAATTCGTCGCGCGGGATGCCGCGGCGTTGGCAGCCCTGCAGGCCTCCGGCCAGATCGTCCTGCGATACACCGATCCGACCGGGGGAACGGCGGGCTACCCGAACAACCCGAACGGGTCGGTGGACGGCATTGCCGGGGTGTGCGATCCGACGGGGCGGGTCTTCGGCTTGATGCCGCATCCCGAGCGGCATGTACATGGAACGCAACACCCGCGCTGGACGCGGGAAGGGTTGAAGGACCGGCCGGACGGCTTGGCCATCTTCGAGAACGCGGTCCGATACATCAAAAAGAACCTTCTCTGAGGCCTGCCCCCGCGGGCAGGCCCCGCGGCCACGGAACCGCCCGAACGGCCCGGCCGGAGAATCGATGATCAAAGGGGGGGGCCATGCAGCGCGCGGCACCGTGGATTCTGCTCCTGATCCTCGCCTCCGGCTGCACCGGAGTCGGATCCCGCGCAGACCGGGAGGGACCGAAGGCCAAGGAGTGGATGGGTCCGATGCCCATCCCGATCAAGAGCGCCGCCCCCCAACCCGACCGCGACGACGAGACCCGTTCCGCGGTGCTCGATACGCCCCCGATCGTCCTCCTCGAGCATCCGAATGGGGGAAACCGGCTGATCGCGGGGGCCCTCCAGGAAGTGCGCTGGAGCGTTTTCGACAACAACCCGGCGCCCCAGGGCGCGCGTTTGGAGGTGTCGGCGGACGACGGGGCGACCTGGAGCCTCATCGAGGGCGCGCTGCCGAACACCGGCGTCTACTCCTGGATCCTCCCGGTCCAGACCGGAGACTCGTATCGAATCCGGATTTCGGTGACCGATGAGTCCGGCCAGACCGGTGCGGACGCGTCGGACACGGCGTTCCAGGTGGTTGCTCCGCCGGAGGGACACGAGCCGACCCGGCCCACGGATCCTTCGATGGGCATTGCCGATCTCCATCTGCGCGGGAAGGGAAAGGGACCGATCGACCCCGCGCGTGCCCGATACCGCGAGGGGCTCCAACTCGCCCAGGAAGGGCGGTGGGAGGCGGCGGTGCGAAGCCTGCGCGCCTCCATCGAGCTCGATCCCCGCAATCCCGACCCCTACACGGTCCTCGGCAAGGTCTTTCTCGACATGGGGAACTACGACGATGCCGTGACCATCCTGGGGGAAGGTTTGAAGACGCTGGAAAGCCCGGTGGCCCGCATCAACCTGGGAATCGCCCACTATGGCCGGCGCGATCCGTACCGTGCGATCGAGGAGTTCCAACGCGCCCTCCAGCTTGCGCCGCAAGTCGCCGAGGGGCATCTATACCTCGGCTTGGTACTCGCGGAGATGGGGCGGAAGGGAGAGGCCCGCGGCCACCTCGAGCAGGCGGTGAGCCTGGCTCCCGGCACCCGGGTCGCCGCGCGCGCGTTGTCGGCGATGGGCTCGGTGGAGTAGCCACGCCCTGGGGGCGCTGCCGGGGTGTACGGCGCCCGGCCGCGCCCGCGAGCGGTCGGGGACGGGTCGGCGGTCGGAGGGCGACGGACCTCCCGCCGTGCTGGAAAAGGAACGGGCCGGTGGGCGCCCCAGGGGGCCCCCCGCCCGCGGTGGGTTGGGGGGGGGGACGTCGGGCCGGTACAAGCGCGTGGCCGGGGGGCCCCCCGGGC
>CAZWCX010000003.1:36391-112307 GCA_964632945.1 uncultured Planctomycetia bacterium
GGGGGGGGCGGTGGGGGGGCCCGCCCCCCCCCGCGTTGTTTAAAAAGCCGGGGCCGGGGGGCGGCCCGGCCCCCCCCCCGCCCCGCGTTTGTTTGCGGGATCGACGATCGGACGGATCCTAGCGCTTCACGTAGGTCCCGCCGGTCATGTTCGCCAGACCCTGCAGGAGCATGGTGTTCTGGCCGCCGCCGATGCCGATGCAGTGGATCTTGACCTTCTTGAGCGAGTTCATTTCCCGAACGCGCTTCAGGATGTCCTCCGGACCCACGTAGAGATCCGGCGGATAGGGCGACCCGTCGGAGAGCAGGAAGACGGTGTCCAGGTTGGAGGCGTAGTGCTTGTCGTTGAGGCCCATGCCCGCCGACTTGAGCGCGTCTTCCAGGGGGTCCCAGACGTTCGTCTGGGCGTTGGCGGACTGCTTGTCGATGTAGTTGTAGGCCTCTTCCTTCCACTTGGCATCCGCCGCCACCAGATTGTCCTGCCACTTCGTCCAGGCGTCGTTGAAGAAGTAGATGTTGAACTTGACGTCCTTCTTCAGCTTCTTGATGCACTTCTTCAGTTCGTACTTGGCGACGTCGATCTTGGGGTGCTCGCCGAAGAGGGTGTCGTCACTCTCCTTCCCGCCCGCGCCGGACGAGATGGTCTTTTCGCCCTCGTTCTTCGTCAGCTCGTTCATGCTGCCGGAGATGTCGAGGATGAAGACGACCTTGTCGCTGTCGACCGGGATGCCGAAGAAGGCGGCGGTTCCGCCGGCGCCGCCCGCGTGGCCGGCGCTGGGGGGCTTCTGCGCGGGGCCGCTCCAGGAGCCCGCATTGTCGGCCCACCACTTCTTCCAGGTCGTGGTGTCCTTGCCGTAATCCATTCCGGTGAGATGGAGGAGCGCCGCCGCATACTCGTTGCGGAGGCGCATCATGTTTTCCTTCTCGAACGGCGGGATCAGGGCCTCGATCGCCTCCTTCCCGCCGATCTTCTTCAGACCGGCGATGGCGGCGGACCGGACCTGCCACGCATTGTCGCCCAGGGCCTTGGCCATGGGCGAGACGCCGTCCTTGGCGCCGATGAGGGCGATCGACTCCAGGATCGGGACCTTGACGCGCGGGTCCTTCTCCCGGTCGAAGGCGGCCGCGAGCGCCACACCGGAGCCGGTGTGCTTCACGATTCCGAGCACCTCGGCGACGCCGGCCCGATCGGACCAGATGTTGCTCTTGATCGCCGTGTTGCACAGCCAGTCGATGGCATCTTTGTCCTGCGCCTTGCTGAGGGCTTCGATGCAGGCGTCCCGGACGTCATCCTCGGAGCTCATCAGCGATTCGAGCTCGCGCATGCGGGTGGCGATCGGGCGCATCTGGTCGTGCTTCGGCACGCTGGGAACGCCGGGCGCCATGATCTGGGGGCCGGCGCCGATGTTTTCCACCTGTTCCGCGAGCTTGCCGTGCTCCTTGAGGAGCGGCTCACGGACCTTTTCGCAGTACTCCATCATTCGCAGGAGGATCTCGCAGGCCTCCTTGCGGTCGGCCTCGCCGAGCTTCCCGGCCGCCAAGGCCCGCAATTTGGGATCCTTGGCGCCCGCTTTGGACATGATTTCCTTTTGGAAGGTCTTCCACTCTTCATCGCCCATGCGCGCATAGAGCAGGGACGAGAAGGCGAACACCAAGGCAGCCGTGATCAGGCCAAGCCCCATCCTTCTCATGATCTCGCAACCTCCGATCGGCCTCACCCGCACTGTAGGTTCCGATGACGTCCCGCTCGCGGAGAGTCTCGACCCCGCTCTCCCGCAGGAAACGGCAAACGGCGCGCGACCGTGGGCAGCGTTCGCGCACCGTCGACCGTCATCCGAACCCGGAAACCGGGAACAAAGATTCCGGGGCGGTTCCCGAGGGAAACGCCCCGCCCGAGCGTCCAGTCCTGCCGGCGATCGACCAGATGGGGGCGCCCAAAGCGGGCTCCGGTCCGACCCCACAGCCGAACCGGCGGTCCGCCGGCTTTCCTTGACGCGCTGGTTGTACGTTCGTCGATTCGCCCCCCCCCCCGGGGGGGACCGTGATTCATGCTAACCGTCGTTCTTCGGCGTTTCCAGGGGAAATCCCCGGAGGCCGTACGATTTGGCTATCTCCCGGCGCCGCCAGGAGGGCATCCGCCTGCGGCACTCCCTCAGCCGCCTCCGGAAGAACCTCCAGAGTTTCCGCCGGGGGTGCTGCCGCCGGTGCTGCCGCCGCCCGGCTTCGTGCCGGTGCCGCCGGAACCCCCCGTCCCGCTCGGCCCCGACCCGCCGCCGTTGTTGCCGCCCTTCTTGTTGCCCGGGGTATTCCCGTCCGCCGACACGTTGGTCGACTGGGCGGCTGCCTGCCCGAAGTTCTGCGTCCAGTCCGTGTTGGACCGGCCCACGCCCATGTGATTCCACATCTCGCTGAGCATGTTCCGATGGTGGCCCGAGGACCGGTACCACATCTCGAAAGCGGTGCGCGGGTCACCGGCGCCGCGCGCGATGTTCTCGCCGCCCGGACCGCTGTACCCTTCGAGGCGCATGCGGTCTCCGGGAGTGCGCCGCTCGGCGGTGTCTTGCTCGTGGCTGAACACGCCGGTGGAAACCATCCACTCCGAGTGCTTGCGCGCGGAGCGCCCGAGGAGCTGGTGAACCTCGAGGATCTTGCGGCCCATCATCTCGCGATAGTCGTTGGTAATCTCGATCTGGCGCAGTTCTTCCTGGCTCATTTCGGTTTCTGCGGAGGCGTTGAACGCGCGCACGCGCTTGTTGTGTTCGAGGACCTGGCGTTCGCCGCTGTCGAGACAGACGGTACGGATGTCGATCTGCTGGTTGATGGAGGCGAGCATGTCGCTGAAGTCGGAATCCTCGGCCGCCGCGCTCTTGCCGCCCAGCTCGACGACGTACTTGTCGGCATCCTTGATGCGCTCGATTATCTGCTGGACCGACTTGTCGAGGCTGACCACCGCGTCCATCGGGCGTTCCCACATCTCCTTGACGAGGCCGACCAGTTTGTCGACGTCGGGCTGCGCCTTTTCGCCGTGGTCGTTCTTGGCGGTGTCGTAGGTGTAGACTTCCTCGTTGAAGATGAGTTCGAGGGCCGCCTTGCGGCGCTTGTTGAGCTCGTCCTTGAGGCGCTTGAGGTGGTCGCGCTTCATCACGGACGGCAGTTTGGCGAGCTTCTGGGTGGCCGCGTCCCGGCGACCGATGAAGGCCTGGAGGACGCGGTCTTTCACGCCCTCCCGGAAGTCGTTCTTGAGGTCGGCGTTGGCGTAGAGGGTCTTGAAGTCCGCGTAGGCCGTTTCCACCTTCTTCACGTCGTTGTCGTTGAGGCGCGTGCAGATGGCGTCGACCTGCTCTTCGAGGAGCGAGTACTTGTGCTCATCTTGGGTGAGCCAGGCGGCGCGGTGGAAGATGAATCCGCCCTCGGGGACGTCCATGCCGCGGGCGCGGGCGACCGCGCGATCCACCTCGGGCTTGCGATCCGGGGCGGCCTTGACGAACTCCTGGAGGAGCTTGGCCGCTTCCACGTCGAGGCGATTCTGGTAGCAGTAGTTGCCGAGGACGTAGAGGTCGTCGCCCTTCGGCGCGAGGCGCTTGTAGAGGCCGAGCATTTCCTCGGGCTTGAGGCTGAGCCACGCCACGCGGGTGAAACCGCGGGCGAAGCGGACGTCGAAGACCTGCTCGTCGGCGGCCTCGATCTTGCCGGTGAAGTCGGCCGACAGGTTGTAGGTGTCCGGGGCGAGGGACTTGCCGTTGACGGCGGCGATCAGTTTTTCGAAGAGGTTGGCCTCGGCGAGGACATCCTTGCCGCGCGCGGCGAAGGCCTCGTGGAGCGCCGGCAGGTTGGCTTCCTTCAGCTTGGCGAGGATCTGGTCGTAGACCTTGCGCGCCTCGGAGTACCGGCGGACCTTGGCGTGGTCGTCGGCCTTGAGGGCCAGCTGGAAGGACTCCTCGCGGACCTGGCGGACTTTGGCGTCTTCGCGGTCCTGGGTGACGCCCTTGGCGAGGATCTCGATGCCGAGCAATTTCAGCTGGGCCTGGTAGTAGGGCAGGGTGCCGGAGAACCGGACCAGGTTGGTGCGGAAGAGCTCGGAGGCCTCGTCGTAGTTGCCCTTCTCGAGGAGCGCGTTGGAGCGCGCGGTGAGGGTTTCGAAGTCGACGTAGGCGGCGCGCAGGACTTCCGCCAGCCGGGCATCCGCCTTCTGGGCGATTTCCTGGTCGGCATGGAGGGCCATGAAGCGCTTGATCACGTCGGCCGCGGCGCCCCAGTTCTGGGCGGTCATGGCCTCGGCGACCTGCTTTTCGAGCGCGGCGAAGACTTCCTGGCCATGGCGGGCAACGCGGGTTTCGAGGGCGCGCATGTCGCCCTTGATCCGCTCGGCGATGGCGAGGCCCTGATACTTGTTGAGGAGGGCGCGGAACTCGTCGCGCAGGGAGCCGAGGTCGCCGGAGGCCTCATCGGCGCGCTTTTTGAGGGCGGACAGTTCCGCGGCCGCGGTCTCCATGCGGGAGATGGTGGCCTGCAGCCGGTCCTGGCGTTCCTTGACGGCCGCGACGTGGGGCGAGTTGGGGTATTTCGCGAGGTAGTCCTGGGTGCGCGCGATCGCGTCCTTGTCCTGGGCGGTCTTGAGCGCCTCCCAGAGGCGGACGTAGTCGTGCTCTGCGGCCTGCTGGAGCTGGTGGTCGCGGTAGAGATTCTTGGCGAGGATGCCGACGACCGAAATCAGGGCGAGGGCGGCGACGGCCGTGATGACGCGAGCCACCCACGGGTTGCTCGACCGGCTGCCGCGGACGGCGGCCAGGCGCTGGGCCGGGCGCGGGGTCACGGGATCGCCGGCGTCCCCGGAAACCGGGGCGGCGGCCGGGGCGAGCGCGGCTTCCGCCTCGGGGCTCCCGGTGATATCCTCGATCGCGTTCGAATCCGTCGGCGCCGGGGCCGGCACGCCGTCGAGGGCGGGCGGCTTCTCGCCGAACTGGATTTCGACCTGCCCGATGGCGATGACATCGCCTTCCTGGAGCATCCGGTGATTGACCTTCTGGCCGTTCACCGAGGTGCCGTTGGCGCTCTCCAGGTCCACCAACTTGAAGCCGGCGGGGGTGCGCTCGATCTGACAATGACGGCGCGACGATTTGATGTCCCGGACCTGGATGGTGTTCTCGGAAGAACGACCGAAGGAGACGAGATCCCCGTCGATCTCCAGCACCACCTCTTGTCCGTCTTGGCGCACATAAAGTCGGGCCATGGAATCCTCTCCGGATTGAACTGACAGGCCGTCTACACTGCTATCGTGAACCGCGTTAAGGAGCAAACCTCGTGCCGGGAGCACCCGCTGCCCATCTGAACGTATCACGTTTAGCCTGTGGCAATTATGGCCCGCACCCCAGGGGACCCGCGTTTGCAATGCGCAAACCTGCGTTTACACCGGGACGGTGGATTCAAGATAACCAGAGTAGCATACACGGGTTGCACGCAAATGGCAAGAATCTCTCACGCTGTAAGACCTGCCTTACAACCATTGACAGGCGAGCATCTGTAAGTCGTTGCTCATAATTGATTTGAAACGTTCAATTCTAAAGTGTTGTGGGAGACATATTTATTCCTCCGTCGCGGCCACCGCCAGCAGGAACAGTCCCGCCGCCATCGCCATTCCACCCGTGATCCGCTCTCGTATCCCCTTTTCCTGAAAGAGGTAGTGTCCGTAGGCGATACTGATCAGGAGCCCGGATCGCTTCATCGCAATGACATACGGTGCGAGCGTCATCCGGAGCGCGCAGTACTGGGCGATCCACATCCCGGCGGCGAGCAGACCGAGCACGGCAAGGCCGCGCCAGTGGCGGCGGATCTGCAGGCGTCGCCCCGGCGTGTTGACGGCGGGGAGGAACAGCAGGCAGAAGGCGGCCTGGAAGGCGGTCATGTAGGTGGTGGCGGAGGCCTCCGTCACGCCGATCTTGTCCAGATTCGCCGTCAGGCTCCACAGCAGGGCGACCCCCATCATGACCCGCGCGCCGGGGTCGCGCGCGAGGGCGCGGATGGGCCCGAGCCAACCGCCGGCCGGGTCCGGACGGAGTGCGAGCGTGCCGGCGCAGATGAGGAGAATGCCGGCGGTCCCGGCGAGGCCCGCGGTTTCGCCCAGCATCCAGCGCGAAGTGGCGAGCATCCAGACCGGGGTGAACGCGAGCAGGGGGATGACGAGCGACAGGTCGGAGAGGTGAATCGCGTGGTTGTACATGAGGTTGGCCGCGGCATTGATGGCGACCACGCCTGCGAGCGCCCATCCGAAGGCCGCGGTGGGGGCGGCGAATCCTTCGACGAGAGAATAGCCGAGGGTGACCGGAAGGGCGAAGGTCGAACTGGCCCAGACCAGGACGACGTTGTCGACCTCCCGGAGCAACCGTTTCGTCTGGGCCCCGTGGCTGGCGTAGAAGAACGCGCAGAGCAGGCCAAAGGCCAGCCAGAGCGGGGAAGATCCGGGAGTGGGTACGGGCATCGCGGGAGTGTAGCACGGTGGGGACGCGGCGGCCAGAAGGAGCGGGGTCAGCGGCGCAGGCTTGCGGCGAAGGCGGGCCACCGGGGGTCCTTGCGCAGGGGATCGAGATCGGAGTCTTTCTCGAGATGTCCCGCATCGCTCCAGCCCAGACGCACGGCGGCCTCGAGCGACCGGAAGGCCAGGCCGCGCAGGTGCTCGGCCTCCGATTCGGCGAGCGCCTTGCGCTGACCGTCGTCCATGCGCGGGCCGAGGGAGAGTTGCGCGTAGATGCAACCGAGGTTGTAGTGGCCGGCGATGCGGAAGTCCCGCCAGGCGCCGGTGGGATCGGGAGCGGCGTCGCCCTCCAGGAGTGCGCGCTCGAAGACCTCGCGCGCGGCGCCCCAGTCGCCGCGCGGAAGGACGGCGGTCGCGCCGGCGAGGGCGCGCAGCCATCCCGGGGCCTGGTTCCGCTCCGCCTCCGCGGCGGCCTGGCGCGCCCGCTGGGCGAGGTCGCGGCTCTCCGCCCAATCGCCGCCGCGCTCTCGCCCGGCGGTCTGGACCGCCTGTTCCAGGTCTGCGGCCGCCGCGGCGAACTGGCCCTGTGCCAGGAGCAGGATGCCGCGCCCGCGCAAGGCATCCGCCCGTTCGGGGTTCAACGCCAGCGCACGATCGAATTCCTTCGCGGCCTCCTCCAACCGTCCGACCGCGTAGCAGGCCAAGGCGCGGCAAATCCGCCCTTCCACCCAGCGGGGCTGGCGCTCGACCACGAAATCGTAGTCGGCGAGCGCGGCCGCGCAATCCCCGCGCTGGTGCAGGAGCCAGCCGCGGCTTTGTCGCGCCCACACCGATTCGGGATCCACCGCGAGGGCCGCCTGGCAGTCCGCCAGCGCGCCTTTGGGATCGCCGAGTCGCCGCTTGAGCCGGGCGCGGTTGATCCAGGCGGGGACCAGACGCGGGTGGATTTCGATCGCTGCCGAGTAGTCCGCGTGCGCTTCGTGGAACCGGCCCGCCGCCGCCAGGGTGAAGGCCCGGCAGTAGAGGGCGAGCGCGAACTTGGGGCGCCTCTCGAGCGCCCGCGTGAACGCGTGCAGCGCCAGCTTCGGCTCGGTCTGCGCGCAACCGAGCAGCCATTGCACCTCTTCCTTCCCCTCCTCGCCGTCGCGGTCGAGCGCTCGGTTGCAGGCCTCACGGACGTCGCTGTAGCGGCGTTCCACGAGCGCCATGAGCGCCAGGCTCGCGTCCCGCCAGGTCTGCGATTCCGACTCGAGCGCCGCGCGTCCGGGCCCGACCGCGGCGGCCTCGAACTGCGCCCGCGCCTCCTCGGCGAGGGCGGCCGACTGCGTGCGCCCATCGGCGAGCTCCGCATCGATTCCGGTCGTGGAAGCCAGAAAGGCCCGCGTCAGCAGCAGGCGGCCCAGGCGAAACCGGGACAGCGCATGGGTCGGGTCGCGCTCGATCGCGGCTCGCCAGGCCTTTTCGGCGCGCTCCTCCCACCCCTTGAGCTCCCAGGCCCAGCCGAGCAGGTGATGTCCTTCCGCCAGGTGGGGAGCCAACGCGAGGGCCGCTTCCACCGACTGTTGCGCCGAGTCCACGCGGCGGACCAACTCCGCATACTCCGCGCGGGCGTCGTACAGATACCGCAACGCGGGATCGAGGAGGCTGCGGGCCCGGTCCAGGTGCGTACGCGCCTGCTCCTCGGCCGCGCGCATCCGCTTCCCGCGCTCCACGCGCTCCTGCTGCCGCCCCTCCACGCGGTCCAGACCGGCCTGCGCCGCGGCGTGTCCCGGCGCCAGCGCGATCGCCTGCAGGTACGCATCCCGCGCCTCGCCGAGGACGCGGTCGACCGCCTCTTCGGCGGCGCTGCCGGCGGCGCGCTCCGAGGATTCCGCGTTGCCCAGGGCCTGCGTGAGACGCCGCGCATGCTCCGCACGGACCCCGATCAGCCAGATCCCCAAACCGACGGCGATCAAGAGCCCCGCGCCGGCCGAAACCGCGGCCGTACGATGCCGGCGCATCCACCTCCACGCCCGTTGCGCCCCGCCCAGGGAACGTGCCCGGATCGGCTCGCCGCCGGCCCAGCGCTCCAGGTCTGCCGCCGCCTCCGCAAGCGAGGCGTAGCGTCGCCGGGGGTCCTTCTCCAGCATCTTGAGGCAGATGGTCTCCAGGTCCCGGTCGAGGTTGCGCTGGAGCGAGCCGGGACGGGTCGGATCCGCCTCGGTGATGGCGTTCAACAGCTCGCGGAGATTGCGCCCCTGGAAGGGCGGACGCCCGGCCAGCGCCAGGTAGAGGACCCCGCCGAGGGCGAACTGGTCCGCCGGCGGGCCGACGGTCTGCTGGCCTCCGGCCGCCTGTTCCGGGCTCATGTACTCGGGCGTCCCCACCAGGGCGCCGCTCACGGTGAGCGAGCGCTGCTGAAACACCTCCGACAGCTCGACTTCCTTGGCGAGCCCGAAGTCGGTGACGAAGGCGCGGTCCTGGCCGTCGATGAGGATGTTCTCCGGCTTCACGTCGCGATGGACGACGGCGCACTCGTGGGCGTGGTGGAGGGCCAGGGCGATCTGGCGGATCCACTCGGCGACCTGGCGCACGGGGGCGCGCTCGGCCAGGCGTCGCGTGAGAGTCGTGCCCTCGATGTAGTCGGTGGTGAAGTAGTGCTGCCCCTCGTGGACGCCGACGTCGTGGACGCCCACGATATGCGGGTGCTTGAGCTTGGCGGCGAGCCGGGCCTCGCGCATGAAGCGTTCCACCGAGTCGGGGGCGGAACCCTTGCGCGCGAGGATCTGCTTGAGGGCGACGGTCCGCTGCAGGGAGGTGTCCCACGCCTTCCAGACGATCCCCATTCCGCCGTGGCCAAGTTCGGACAGAAGCTGGTAGCGGCCGAAGCGAGCGCCGGCCTGGTCGCGCATTTCGGCCACCCGGTCGGGGCGGGCGGCGGGGTGAGTGGCCGCCGCCGCGCTGGCCCCCTCGGGCGGCAGCAGGACGGTGCGCAGACCGTCATGCGGGGAGGGTTCCGCCCCCGGCGGGTCGGGCGGCGGCAGGCGCATCGTGGGGGCGGCGCGGCCGAGACAAACTTCCTCCGTATCCGGCCCCGGCGGATCGGGGCCGGAATCCTCCGGTCCGGCGCCGGAGGAGGCGGGGGACGCGGCGTCGCGGTCGGCCATGCGGACGAACCTACCAGAGCGCGCCCCGGAATGTCAAATCGGGGTCGCCCCGGCAGACGCCCACTACCCGGTCGTCGGCGCGTTGGGGACCGACGGTTTGCCCGCCGTTTGCGGCGGAGCGGGTGGGGCGGCGTGCGTGGCCGACGCCGTCGCCGCCTGCTTGGCGCTCGCGGCCGGTCCGGAGGTCGCGGCCCCGCCGGCGCGGGGCGTGGGCGATGCGGGCACCGGCGGGGTCGGCGGCGAGGGTGCCGCAGGTCGCGCGGTCGCGATCGCCGCCGTCCCGGTCGCCCCCGCCACCGCCCGCGGCAGCGACGCCGGCACCCGGATCGGCAGAACCTTGGAGATCCGCTCCTGCAGGTCCGCCTGAATCTCCTCGATCCCCCGGTTCGCGTCCACCACCTCGAACTTGAACTCCTGCGCCATCCGGTCGTACTCTTCGAGAACCCGGGACTGGTAGACCTTGAAACTGTCGAAGATGTCGTCCCCCATCCGCAGGTCCATCCCCGATTCCCAATAGTTCATCCCCCCCGATTCGATCACGCGGGGGATCAGGTTATCCACCGTGATCTTCAGGTACACCACCAGGTCGGGAACCGGTGCAAAGCCGAAGATGTTGCGGATCCACGTCGAATCCGCCCCGCGCACACAATCGCGAACGAACGCCGTGTAGATGTACCGGTCGGTCAGGACCACGAAGCCCGAGCGCAGCGCCGGCAGGATCACGTTCTCCAGCCGATCGGCGAAATCGGCGGCGTACAGGAGCGAGAAGGTCATCCGGTTGAGCAGGTTCCCCGCCTTCGCCATGTCGAGCGCCCGGCGCACCAGATTGGAACGGGTCCAGCCGGTCTCCACGACGCCGTACCCGTTGACCTGCAACCAGCGGCGCAGGAGATCCACCTGGGTCGACCGGCCCACCCCATCGGTCCCCTCAATGGCGATCAAACTCCCCTTGACGTCCTTGTAGGGGAGGTAGGGCAGGCCCTCGCCGAACCAGCGCAATTCGCGGCTCATTGCTGCTCCGATCGGATCTTGAGTCCGTCCCGGGTCCGCCGGGTGCGACGCCGTCCGGTCAAGACGGCCCGGCGGCGCACGGGGGCGCGGACGAACAGTTTCTCCACGTGCTCCCGGACGTGATCCTGCTGCTCCCGGATTTCCAGGGTGGCGTCGATCACCGCCAGGCCGTACTCCTGTACGATCAGGTCGTACTCCGCCAGGATCCGGGACTGGAACTCGACGAACGAGGCCTCCATGCTGTCCGCCAAACCCAGGTCCATCCCCGCCTCGTAGAACTTCAACTTGCGGCGGGTGGAGAGGATGCGCTCGCATGCCACCTCGACCGGCACCCGGAAGTAGAGCGTGAGGTCCGGACGCGGACAATAGTCGTACATCTTCCGCACCCAGTTCCGGTCCACCCCGCGCACCACGTCGCGCGCAAAGGCCGTGAAGACGTACCGGTCGGACAGGACGATCATGCCGGCCTTGAGCGGCGGCAGGATCTGGTAGAAGAGCCGATCCGCCAGATCGGTGGAATGCAGCAGGGAAAAGGTCGTCGGCGTCAGCGTATTCTTTTTTTTGCCCTTGCGCGTGGCCTCGCGGACCAATTCCGAGGAGTTCCACTCGGTGAAGAATACGGAGTGGCCCAGCGACTCCAGCCAGTGCTGAAGGAGGCGGATCTGCGTGCTCTTGCCGGAACCGTCCACGCCCTCGACGGCGATCAGGCGGCCCGGATACGGGTGGGGGTCACGAAAGCCCACGGAAGTCACCTCTGCCGACAGGGATTCGGATCGAAACGGTTCCCATGGTACCACGGGGAGCGCGCCGGTTGCAACGGACTTGCACCCCGGGCGGATCCCACCGACTTCCTATCGAGGAGATAAGCCTTTTTGAAAACACAGGTTACGATCCGGTTCCCGGCCCGATTCCGGTCCGATCGCGGCCCTCGATCGTGCCGGGCCGGCCGGTCGGGGAAGCGCGGCGCGGTCAATATTGTGGGGTGAAGGGGTGGATCGGGGCGATTCCCCCGCCCTCACAGGGAGCGCACCGACGCTGTCCGGCGCACGTCCCGCAGGGGGCGGTCTCCACGGTTCCGGTCCCGCGGCAGGTCGGGCACGCCCCGGAACCCGCGCAGGGGACGCAGGGGATGCCAAACCCGACGACCCGGGGGCCTGCGGTTTGGTCGCGGAGCAGGACGGTCAGGGGGCGCGATCCGGTCACGCCATCCGCCCATTGGACCGTCTCGTCCACGACGATCCGTCGGATCCCCGGGCCGGCCTCCGGGCTCGCCTCCCGGGCGTGGAAACGGTAGGAACGGGCCGGCAGGGGCAGGGTCAGTCCGGCCTCCTCCGGCGAAGTGCCCAGGAAGGTCCGGACGTACGCCTCGTGGGCGGGGCGGACGCTCTCGACGAAGCGGGCCAGGACTTCGCGCGAGCGTCGATGTCGCAGGGTCAGGATCTGTTCCGCGGCCTCCCGGTCGTCTCGCGGCGTCGGTGGTCGGGGGGCCCGGTCGACTGCCGGGGCCTCGGCGAGGGTCCAGCCCGGAACCTGACGCCAGGCATTGCCGCGGCAACGTCCACAGGGCTGGTTGACCGCCGTCCAGGCGTAGCCTTGGCAGTCGAGGCAGGCGGCCAGCGTCTCGCTGACGATCCAGCCCCCGTCCCGTCCCGGCCGGACGCGCACCCGGTAACGGCGCTGTTCTTCCGGATCCCCGGGGGAGCGGCGGGTGATGGTGACGGGGTAGTCCCGCCCGCCGTCCTCCCGGTCGCGCGGCGCCTCGACCCGGGTGATGCGCACGGTTCGGCCGGCGGACGCGACCCCGGCCCGGGTCCGGGCCTCTCCCGCGCGTTCCGCCCAGTCCTCGAGGACCCCGGCTTCCATCCGGTCGACGTAGGCGGCCCGCAATTCGCCGATCAACAGGAGCGCGAAGCCGGGCTCGATCAGGTCGAGGAGGGCCTCGTCGGTTTCCACTTTGGCGCGCGCGAGGGTTTCGGGTTTCCGCGGGTCGACGTCGGCCAGGTCCAGGGAGCATTCGAAGGTCGCCAGGCGTTCGCCGGCGACGCGGAGGCGGGGAGGGGACTCCTGGCCCCCGGCGGTGACCGCCGCCCAGCCGCATCCGGTGAGCAGCAGAAGGCAGCGGAGGGTCCGGTTCATCGTCGCCTTCCAGGTGGGCAGGGTTCCGGGGCGGGGGGCAAGGCTACCGGGTCCCCGGGAGGTTGTCAACGCCCGGAGGGGGGCGGGTCGGAAGAAATCCGGCCGGGAGCCGGTCACGACGGATCCCGCTCGAGTATGGGGGGGTGTGCGCGACCCCGATCGACAGGAGGCGAACATGGACCGAACAAACGGATGGACGGTGGCGATCACGCTGGCGGCGGCCCTGGTGGTGGCTCCCGGGGCGAGGGCGGGGGGACCGGGGGAGTCGTGTCCCGAAGCCGCGGGTTCCGAATTCGACGGTTTCGGAGCGGCCGGCGATTCGAGCCTGGCCGACGCCGTGGACGAGATCCTGGACGAGGACGTCCTCGAGCCGGGGGCGGCGATGAAAGCCGGGGATGGACAACGGGCGGGCTGGGCGGCATGGCTCGCGCGGGAGTGCGATCGGGACGGGGACGGCGTCCTGGACGACGGCGAGCGTGCGGAGGCGCAGGCGCTTCTTGCCGGCAAGCGGGCGCACTGCCGCCAGGAGCGGAGCCGGAAGGAATGCGACCTGGACGGGGATGGCCGCCTGAATCCGGAGGAAATGGTCCTGTTGGACGGGAAGCTGGCCGACCATGAGCGGCGCCGTGGTGAGCAGGTGGAGCGGCTGAAGCAGAAGTTCGACCGGGACGGCGACGGCCGGCTGGATGCGACGGAGCGCCAGAGTCTCCGCCTCGCCTGCAAGAAGACGGGCCGGTCCGACTCGGGCAAGGAAAAAGGCCGGGACGGGAAAGGCGACCAGGGCGCCGACTGCCCGGACCCGAGCGGGAAGGCCGCCGGCAAGTCCGGGAAGGGCGGGTCCGCCGAGGGCTGCAAGGACGGCAAGAAAGGCTGCCCGCCCGGAGGCAAGGGTGGGAAGCACGGCGGCAAGAAAGGGGGAGGCGGGAAGCGCTGACCCCGGAGCGGTCAAACCCGGGCGATCCGGAACAACAGCCGGGGGGGCAGCAGCCACCGGAATTCGCCACGGATGCGCGACGCCTCGCGTTCGATGGCGATGCAGCAGAGCCCCCCCTTGCGCATCTCGAATCCCGAGGGGGTGCGCCCGGCGAAGGCAACCCGCTCGATCAGCCGGCTCAGGTGCGGCTCGTGTCCCACCCAGAGGTGCCACCCCTTCGCCCCCTCGCCGGCGATTTCGTCCAGCGCGCGGCCGGGTTCCGCGTCGGGAACGAGCGCGGGGGACACTTCCAGGGGAGCGCCGAAGGGGGCGACTTCGCGGACGATCTTGGCCGTGCGCAGGGCCCGCTCGTACGGACTCGAGACGATGCGGTCGAAGTCGAGCTCGAGCCGGCGCATCGCCTTGGCGACGCGCCGGAGTTTTTTTTCTCCCTCCGGCGTCAGCGGACGGTCGGCGTCGGGCCGGTCTTTCCAGGTCTCGCGCTCTTCGGCGATGCCGTGGCGCAGCAGGACGATCTTGCAGGTCGGCATGACGGTGCGGGGATCCCTCCCTAGACGATCTTGACCTTGCGGGGGTTTTTCACGGTCGGCTCCGGGTAGCGCAGCTTCATCCCTTCGAGCGTCTCGATCAGCACCTGGGCCACGGCGATGTTGCGGAACCACTTCTTGTCGGCCGGGATCGCGTACCAGGGCGCGTGCGGGGTGCTGCATTCACGCAGCGCGTCCTCGTACGCTTCCATGTAGCGGTCCCAGTGCTTGCGCTCCGCCAGGTCTCCCATGCTGAATTTCCACAGCTTGCGCGGATCATCCAGGCGCGACTGGAGTCGCTCCTTCTGCTCCTCGTTGCTGATGTGGAGGTAGATCTTCACGATGGTCGTGCCCAGGTCGGTCATCAGGCGCTCCCACCGGTTGATCTGCTCGTAGCGGCGACGCCACTCCTTCTCCGGGGCCAGTTCGTGGACGCGGACGACGAGGACGTTCTCGTAATGCGACCGGTTGTGGATCATGATTTCGCCGCGCGCGGGGACGTTGCGGTAGTGGCGCCAGAGGTAGTCGTGATCCAGCTCGACGGCGCTCGGCGACCGGAAGTTGATCACGTTGCAACCCAACGGGTCGAAGGAGTCCATGACGCACTTGATCAGGCCGTCTTTCCCGCCGGTGTCCATGGCCTGCAGGCAGATGAGGAGGGAGTGCCGGTTGTCCGCGTAAAACACGTCCTGGAGCTGGGCCAGCCGGCCGGTGAGCTCCTTGAGCGCCTCCTGCGCCGACTCCTTGTCTTTGAACGGGCGGGAGCGGGAGGAATCGACATCCTTGATCCGGAACTTCCCCTTGACGCGGAATTCCTTGGCGGAAACGGCGGGCATGGCGCGAGACCTCCACGGGGGACCGACACCCTCCCGCGCGGCCCGAGCCGGTGCGGGAAGCGGGCGGACAGCCTAGCACGCGTCTGCGGGCGAAGGGAGAAGAATCGCACGCGCGGGCGAACGGCACGGTCGGCGTCGCGCGGGTTCGCCGCGGCCGCCGGTCCGGGTTGACGCCCCCTGTCGGGGCGGGTATAGTCCGCGCCGGCGTCGCTCGGGTGTCGCGGAGGAAGCCGCTGCATGTGCGGGATTGCGGGGATCGTCTCGTTCGACCCGGACGTGCGGGTCGACCCCGCGGTCCTGGAACGAATGGCCGGCGCGCTTGCGCACCGGGGCCCCGACGATCAGGCGATCTACCTCAATCCCTCCGGATACGCGGGCTTGGCCTTCCGCCGCCTCAGCGTCATCGACCTCGAAGGCGGCCGCCAGCCGATGTCGAGCGAGGACCAGTCGGTCTGGCTCGTGTTCAACGGCGAGATCTACAACTTCACCGACCTGCGCAAGGGGCTGGAGACGCGCCGCCACGTCTTTCGCACCCGCTCCGACTCCGAGACCATCGTCCACCTGTACGAAGAGAACGGCACCACGGCCCTGCAGGCCCTGCACGGCATGTTCGCCTTCGCCATCTGGGACGAGACGGCCCAGACGCTCTTCCTCGCGCGCGACCGGCTGGGCAAGAAGCCGCTCTACTACCGGCACTGGGGCAAGCAACTTGCCTTTGCGTCCGAGATCAAGGCGCTGCTCGAAGTGCCGGGGACGCCGCGCGAGGTGGAGGAGGAGGCGCTCGAGGCCTACCTCGCGTTCCAGTACGTCCCCGCGCCGCTGACCCTGTTCAAGGGGATCCACGCGCTCCCCCCCGCCCACCACCTCCTTTTCGACCCGCGCGGGCTGAAGATTCAGCGCTGGTGGAAGCCGGAGCCGATCCCGCCCGACGATCGGACCCTGCTCGAGCGTCCGGACGACCTCGCGCAGGAGGTCTTTTCGGTGCTGTTCTCGGCGGTCAAGCGTCGCCTGGTCGCGGACGTGCCGATCGGGGTGTTCCTCTCGGGCGGGCTGGACTCGTCGATCGTGACCGGGCTGGCGTCGCTGGCGCAAGCGCAGCCGGTGCGCACGTTCTCGATCGGGTTCGAGGAGTCGGAGTGGGACGAGCTGCCGCACGCCCGCCGTGTCGCGGAACACTTCAAGACCGAACATCGCGAATTCGTCGTCCGCCCCGACGCGGTCGCGCTCCTGCCGACCCTGGTCTGGCACCATGACCAGCCGTACGCCGACTCGTCGGCGATTCCGACCTACTACCTGGCGCAGATGACCAGGAAACACGTGACCGTGGCGCTCACCGGGGATGCCGGGGACGAGTGCTTTCTCGGCTACTCCCGGTATCTGGCGGGGGCCTGGGCGGGGCGCATGGACGTGCTGCCGGCGTTCGTGCGGCGCATGTTCGGAGGCGTCGCGCGGGCGGCGCTCTGGCCCTTCCTCTCGCGGGAGTCCCGCTCGCGCAAGCGCTACCGCTTCCTGTCGACGCTCGATCGCGCTCCGTGGGCGCGCTACCTGGAGTGGATTTCCGTTTTCGACGAGCCGCAGCGGCGCCGCCTGATGAGGCGGCCGGCGCCGCAGGATCCCGAGCAGTTCGCGGCCGTCCTGCATGCGGCCTTTGCGCAGTCCCCCGTCCTGGACCCCGCGGGCCGGACCGGCTATGCGGATCTGCTCACCTACCTGCCCGGGGACCTGCTCACCAAGGTGGATGTGGCGACGATGGCCCACGGCCTGGAGGCGCGTTCTCCGTTCCTCGATCCCGAAGTCGTGGGACTGGCGCTGGCGATCCCGAGCCGGCTGAAGATCGGGCGCGGGGAAGGGAAGCGGATCCTGCGGACCGCCTTTGCCGGCCTGCTTCCGCCGGAGACGCTGGCCCGGGGGAAGCAGGGCTTCGGGGTGCCCCTGGCCCGCTGGTTCCGCCACGAGTTGCGCGAGATGGTGGGCGACCTCCTGCTCGACGCGCGGGCGCGCGGCCGCGGCTACTTCGACCCGTCCGAGGTCGAGCGGTTGGTGCGCGAACACCAGGAGGGGAGCGCGGACCACAGCCACCGCCTCTGGGCCCTGCTCGTTTTCGAAACCTGGTTACGGATCTTCATCGAGCAATCCTTGACGGTCGGGAGGCCGGCGCGGTAGGGATAGCCGTTCGGTCGGGCCGGTCGGCCGGCCCGTTCGTCCGTCCGCTCGCAAGGGAGATCCCATGCGCGTCCCGCTTCTGGATCTGCAGGCCCAGTATCCCGAGTACCGCGAGGAGGTCCTGGCGGCGCTCGACAAGGTGTTCACGTCGCAAAAGTTCATCCTCGGGGACGAGGTGACCGCCTTCGAGAAGGAAATCGCGGAGTACCTGGGGGCGAAGCACGCCATCGCGTGCGCCTCGGGCTCCGACGCCCTGCTCCTGGCGCTGATGGCGCTGGAGGCGCAGTCCGGCGACGCGGTGGTCACCACCCCGTTCACCTTCTTCGCCACCGGCGGGGCCGCCGCGCGCATCGGCGTCCGCCCGGTCTTCGTCGACATCGACGAAAAGACCTTCAACCTCTGTCCCGTCGCGCTCGAGAAATACCTGCGCACGGGCACTCGCGCGGCGGCCGACGGCTCCCGCGTCGACGCGGCGAGCGGCGCCCGCCTGCGCGCGCTCATTCCGGTCCACCTCTACGGTCTTTCCTGCGACATGGACGCGATCGGGCGCCTCTGTACCGAGTACGCGCTCCCCGTCATCGAGGACGCCGCCCAGGCGATCGGCGCGCGCTGGAACGGACGCGCGGTCGGCACCATCGGGGACATCGGTTGCTTCTCCTTCTTCCCTTCCAAGAATCTCGGCGCATGGGGCGACGGCGGCCTGCTCACCACCCAGTCCGACCGCCAGGCGGAGCGGCTCCGCATCCTGCGCGTCCACGGCTCGGCCCGCCGCTACGTCCACGACGTCGTCGGCATCAACAGCCGCCTGGACGCGATCCAGGCGGTGGTCCTGCGCGTGAAACTGAAACGGCTCGATGCCTGGACCCGGCGCCGCCAGGAAAACGCCGCACGCTACGCCCAGGCCTTCCGCGCCCGCTCCCTCTCCCGCATCGTCCTGCCCCCCCAGGAGACGCGCGGGAATGCCTGCATCTTCCATCAGTTCGTCGTGCGCGTCCCGCAACGCGACGAATTGCGCGCGCGGCTCACCGAGCAGGGGATCGGCACCGAGGTCTATTACCCCATCCCCCTCCACCGGCAGAAGTGCTTCGCCTCGCTCGGCCTCGCCGAGGGGGCGTTCCCGGTCACGGAAAAGGCCGCGCGCGAGGTGCTCGCCCTGCCGATGTACCCGGAGATGACGCCGGCGCAGATCGACCAGGTGGCCGACGCGGTGGCGGCCTTCTACGCGGTGCCCCAGCGGTAGGCCTGCCCGCCCTCGGACCGGTTCGGACGGACCGGGCGGTTCCATCTTGATTTCGCCCGCCCGCCCGCATACCATGGGGTTCCGGAGGCGCGCGGTTTCGCGCCTCCGCACGCCTCGGGTGCGGCGATCCAGGGGGAGGCGGCGATCAGACGCGAGACGGGTGTCGAGACCTACCTGAAAGAGGTCAACAAAGTACCTCTGCTCACCGCGGAGGAAGAGAAGGACCTGGTGCGGCGGTTGCGTGCCGGCGACCGCGAAGCGCGCGAGAACATGATCAAGGCGAATCTTCGTCTGGTCGTCAGCCTCGCCAAGAAATACGTCAACCGGGGACTCTCTCTCAACGACCTCATCGAAGAGGGAAACGTCGGCCTGCTCCAGGCGCTCGAACGGTTCGACCCGGCGAAGGAGTGCCGCTTCTCCACCTACGCCACCTGGTGGATCCGGCAGTCGATCCGGCGCGCGATCGTCAACACCGGCAAGACGGTGCGCATCCCCTCGCACATGGTCGAGATGATCTCGAAGTGGAAGGCCGCGTCGACGGAACTGTCGCAGCGACTCGGCCGCCATCCGCTCATGGCGGAGGTCGCCGACGAGATCAACATGTCGCCGCAGAGTCTCGCCCTGATGCGGCGGGCGCTCAATACGTCCCAGTCCTCGGCCCGACCGATCAGCCTGGAGGTGATGCTCGCCTCCGGGGGGGTGGAAGGGGAGGCGGCGTTGGGCGTGGCGCCCGACAACACCATGAGCGACATCGACCGGAGGTGGCTGCGCACGCTGCTCACGTCGATCGACGAACGCGAGGCGCAGGTCCTGCGCCTGCGCTACGGGCTCGATGACGGCGAAGGAATGACGCTCCAGCAGGTCGGCGAAAAGATGGGGGTGACGCGCGAGCGGGTGCGGCAGATTGAGAAGGAAGCGCTCGAGCGCATGTACAAGGTGATCATCGAGGCCGGCAACACCTCGCGGCGCTATCGGCGCGGCGCGGACGGCCGATCGATTCCGGTTCCGCCCGAGGGCGAGGCGCCGTCCGCCCCCGCGCGACGCGGCGGTCGCAAGAAGGCCGCCCCGGCGGCGCAGGCGCTGCCGCCCGCGCCTCCCCCGGCGGAGGAGGGGGAGGACCCGCCCACCCGCACGATTCCCGCCGCGGGCGGGACGACCCGCCGCCGGCGCAAGACCAAGGGGGAATCCCCGCGCAAACGGCCTCCCGCGCCTCCCAAGTCCGACGCCTGACGGCGCCGGCGCCTTCCCGAACGTTCCCCCGGACCCTTGACGAGGAGATCGCCCGTGGACCTTCGTGAGTTCGTGCGCGACGTGCCGGATTTCCCCAAGCGCGGGATCATGTTCAAGGACATCACGCCGATCCTGCACAATCCGACCGCGTTCCGCTACGCCACGATCAAGCTGGCCTCCCACTTCATCGATCGCCACGTGGACCTCGTGGTCGGCGTGGAGTCGCGCGGCTTCCTGATCGGCGCGCCGCTGGCGCACCTGCTCGACGTCGGCTTTGCCCCTGCGCGCAAGAAGGGGAAGCTGCCGTGGAAACGGCGCGCGGCGGCCTATCAGCTGGAGTACGGCGTCGACGCCATCGAGATGCACGAGGACGCGGTTGGCCCGGGTCAGAACGTCCTGGTGGTCGACGACCTGCTGGCGACCGGCGGGACGGCTCAGGCGGTGTGCAAGCTCGTGGACGAACTCGGCGGTCGGGTCACGGCGTGCGCCTTCATCATCGAGCTCTCCTTCCTGAATGGTCGCGGCCGGCTCGCGCCGCACGAGGTGGTCAGCCTCGTACAGTACGAAGGCGAGTAGTCCACGCGGAGTTCCTCCCCGGGGCCGGACGCCCGGGGAGGGGGAGGCGGTGAGCACCGACGCTATGCGGGATCCGGAAGATCCCCGTACCGGATCACCCCTTGCTTGCCCCGCTTGTGCGCATACATCCGCGCATCGGCCGACCGGATCAACCCCTCCAGGTCGACTCCCTCCGCCGGGAAGGTCGCCCAGCCCGCGCTGAAGCCGGGCATCGGCAGCGAGCCGGGATAGCGCGCGAGGCCCTGCGCGAAATCCGCCGTGACTTCCGTCGGCGCGGCCGGATCGGAGCCGGACAGCAGACAGACGAATTCGTCCCCTCCGAGCCGGCAGACGGTGCCCCGGACGCCGACGGACTCGCGCAGGATCCACGCCACCCGGCGCAGGACCGCGTCTCCCATCGCATGTCCGAAACGGTCGTTGATCTCCTTGAACCCGTCCAGGTCGAGGACGATCAGCGTCAGAGCACCGCCGGCCGATTCCTGCTCGAATCGCGCGCGCAGGTAGCGCGCGTTGAACAATTGCGTGAGGTCGTCCTTGAATGCGTACCCCATCCACTTCAACGTGTGGGAACCCGGAACGGATGACGTCGGCATTTCGATCGCTCCTTCAGGGGCCCGGGACCGGTCGTGCCGGCCCGGGCCTGCGGACCTTCTCATTCCCCCGCCGGTTCCGGGGCGGGCAGCCCGCCGCCGAGCGGATTTTCGGCATTCGGGTCCATCTCTCCGAGGTGGAAATCGGTCGACGCCGAGCCGCCGGACTTCGACTGAATCGGTCGCCCCGCATCGAGCGACTGCGTGGCCGCGCTGAACAGTTTCGAAATCTTCCGGCCGAAGAGCGTGACGACGAACAAGGAACCGATCGCGACCATCATCACGATGATGATGTACTCGGACATGCCCTGGCCGTGCCGGGATCGAAGCTGGGGAAGCGGGGGGGAGTGCCTTCGCATGGTCTTGCCTCCTGAATGGGCGGGTGAAGATCCATCGCCGCTCGCTCCGGGGGTCGGTTTCAGCCGGCTCGGCCCGGCGCGGCAGGCACTCCCCTGTGCGGACCGGGCGGCGATCCGTTTCGCAGAATCTCGGCAGCGACGCCCGGATGGCCGCGCACCGCGGGACGACCCGCCGCGAAGTCGGGATGGGCGGCAGGGGAGGGGACCGAGGGGGATCGGGCCTTCCCCCCGCCCGGGCGTCGCCGGGATTCGGATTGGATCCCCACCGGGAGATGTGCTACCGTTTCGGCGGGCCGGCGCCCAGGCGGGTTCATTCCGGAGTCGCTTGATGAAGTCCTCGGACACTTCAATCGGTGGGCCGAACAGCCGCTTTCCAACCACCCGGTGGTCGAAGATCCTCACCTCAGGCGAAGGTCAGACTCCCCGGGGGCGCGTTACGCGCGAGGAATTCTGTCGAGCCTACTGGAAGCCGGCCTACGCCTACATCCGCCGATCCTGGAGGCTGTCCTCGGAGGATGCGAAGGACCTGACTCAAGCCTTCTTCGCGAGGTTTCTCGAAAAGGACTATCTCGCGCGCATGCAACCCGGGCGCGGGACCTTTCGCGGCTACTTGAAGCGCGCGCTGCAGCACTTCCTCATCGACGCCCGGCGTTCGGAACGGACGCGGCGCGCCATCCACGGCGTCGTTCGACTGGACGCCCCGGGCAAAGACCTGGCCGCGTACGACCTGCCTTCCATACAGGACACGCCGGAAATGGCCTTCGAACGCGAGTGGTTTCGGACCGTTTTCGCCCTGGCCATCGAAGACCTCCGGCGCGTACTCGAGCAGTCCGACAAGTCGGTCCAATTCGAGGTCTTTCGCCTCTATTGCCTCGAGCCGGACGCTCCTGTGGACGTGAGACGCTGTTCGGAGTTTCTCCACGACGAGTCGCATCCTGCGCCGACCTACCGGGGCGTGGCGGAGAAGGTCGGCATTACGGAGGCCATGGCGCGGAACTACCTGCATCACTGCCGCAAGACATTTCAGGAATTGCTGCGGGCGAGGATCGGGGAAACCGTGGGTTCCGAAGAGGCGGTCGACCGGGAGTTGGACCGCGCGCGCGGGTCCTGAACCGCGCATCCCGGCCGCTCCGTCCGCGCGGTAACCCTGGATCCCGGAGATCCTCCCCGCCCGCGCCGGGTTCGTGAGCCGCTATCGACCCCAGGATGCCATGGTGCGCAGGGCCTCGCGTCGAACCCCCTCATCGGGATCGGAGGCCGCAGCCCGACGCACACCCTGGCGCAAGTCAGCGTTCGGCTCCTCCAGGTCGCTGAGTGCTTGCAGCGCCGCGATGCGCACCTCCCGGTCGGAGTCCGTCGTCGCCCCGAGGCACGCCCGGACTTCCCGCTCGCTCTGACGGGCGGTGCGTCCGGCGTTTTCGAGCATTGCGGCCCGGGCTTCAGGGGCGGGTTCGTCCGCCAGAGCGCTCCACCAGGTGTCGTCGTCCGGTCCGGCCGGGAGGTGGGAATAGGGAAAGCGCAGGTACGCCGCGCATCGGACGTCGGGATCCGGATTGTCCCGAATGGACCGGAAGAGCGACATCCAGTCGGCTCCGGGGGGCAGGTCGGCTTCGAGCATGAGGAGCAGCAAAGACGCGCGGTACGGGTCATCCTCCGACGCGAGGAGGCCCCCGGCGTCCGCGATCGTGACGACGCCGGCGCGCAATGCCTCCCGGAGGATTCCTGCCTGGGCGCCGGCGCATTGGGTCGGTTCGGCCTCGCGCCAGCCCACCAGGATCTCCCACCGATCGGGGAGGGGGCGGTTCGGCCCCGAGGGTCCCGTCGTTCCCGGGTCTGGAGGAGCGGATCGAACCGGTTCCTCCTTCGCCGGGATCGTGGTTCTCCTGCCGGGGGAAGCCTCCCCCGGCGTCCGGAGAGTCCGGCCATCCCGGGGATCCCGTGCCCGGGCCGAAGAGAGTTGGCTGCCGGCGGGAGGGCGCAACGCCTCCCGGAGGCCGACTCCGAACCCCACCAGGGCCGCGAGGATCACCAGGATCGGCCGCGGGTTCATTGCGTCACCCCCTTCTGACTCGCGAGGAAATCGGCGTTCTCCCTCGTCTGCTTCACCAGCGCGAGTTGCAGCATCAAGGCGCCGCGCAAGATCAGGATGGTCCCCTCCGAAGTGCTGGAGTACTGGCTGGGGTGCTTGGCGATCTGATTCGCCACACTCGCATCCTCTTCCATCTTCGCCCGCGTCACGGTGTGGACCTTCGTTTTCTTCTTCTTTCCGGTCTGCATCAGAAACGCCCCCTCCGCGACTCCCGTGGTTTTTGCGGAGTCATAGAAGGCCGCGCGCTCCATCAGGCCGAAGGCCAGGTTGGCGTCGCTGTTCGAGTACATGGTGAAGTACCCCTGCGTCTGCTTCAGCGATTTCTTCAGACTCCGACTTTCCGCGTCGCACTGGGCGGAGAGATCCCGGTAGAGGCGGGTGAACTCCGCGGTCTCCGTCACGATCAGGAGGGTGAAAAGAAGCGCGATCAGCACGTCCACCCCCCCGCGGCGGCCGCGGTGAGACCCGGCCAGCACGGCATGCGCCTGGCCGCCCGGCCGGTCGATGCCCAGTCCGAGGATTCCAGTTCCTTGCATGGCGAAACCTCCTGCTCTGGGAACACGGTCCTCGCGAGGACTCCAGTCCCCGCTGCCCTCGACCGTACGGACTTCCGTCGCGACCGTTTCTCGGCGGGTCGCCCCCCGACGATTCGACGCGGATGAAATCCCGCCCCGAAACGATCGGCGCACTCATCCGCACGGGGAGGCAAGGGCGCCGCTCGAGCGACCGGTCGCGAGCGGCGTCGGGCGCATGCCGCGGACGTCCCGCAGGTCGGGAAGTCGAAGATGCGGTCCACGATACGGAAGGAGACGGCCATGTCAGCGGTCCTCGATCGAACGCTCGCGATCCTCCTGCTTCGTCTGCGTCCGCTGTCGAATGAGGAGGTCACGAGGTGCTTGTCTGCCTCGGAGCGGAGACGCGTCCCGCTGCTGGAGGTGATTTCCCTGCGCCACCCCGGGATGCGATCGGAGTTGTTGCGCCTGCAGGAAATCGGTCGGGCCCTGGTCCGCTTCGACCAGCTTCACGCCTGTCCGGCCGGCCATGTCCAGAGGATCGGACCGCCGAGTTGCGGGAAGGTGTGCGCGCGCTGCGGGGGGCGGTTGGAGCGCGGGGTCTTGCGCCTGCCGCGCAAGGTGCGATTCTCGATCCAGGTGGAACGAGCGATTCGGAAGCGGTCGCCCGTTCAACCGCCCCGGCTCGCCGAAGTCGCGGAAGGGACGGGGGCGGATCCTCGCAACGATCCCCGGCTCCCTTCCCCGCAGGCGGTTGCGGCCCGGAGCACCCCTCCGCGGACGTCCGCCGACCGTAGCGAGCCCCCGATCCCGGTCCGCAGGAGGGGCCGACCCAGGTCCGAGAGTTGGCAGGTGGCGGCGATCGGCGTCGTGTGCGTTGCGGCGATCGCGCTCGCGTGGTCGTGGGCGAGGGGCGCCCGTGCCCGCTGCCTTCGCGACCTGGATCTCCAATTCGACGCCATGGCGGCCGCTGGATCCACGGACGTGTATCGGGTTCGGCGGGTGGGGCTGCGAGAGAGTCTCACCCTGGCCGAACTGCGCTGGGGAGGCGATCCGGAGGTCCGCGTGAGAATCGGACGATTCGCCTGGTCGCAGGGAGATGCGGGCGCGGCGCGCACGGCCTTTGCCGGGGCGTTGGGCGCGAGTCCGCCGCCCCGAGAGGCGGTGCTGGGGCAAGGGATGGTATCCGCCTGGCTGTGGGGACGCCGGGAAGGTGCGGAGGGGCGCAGCGAGCTCGCAACCGCCTGGCGGTCTTTCGACGGCTTGGCCGCTCGTGGGCCGGAGTCCCGGGAGGGGCGCGTGGCGGCCGTCGCTCTGGACTTCATGGGAGGGGGAGCGGGATCCGGATGCCGACCGGGCGTCGGATCCACCGACGGGGCGGAGAGGGAGGGAGAGTGCGTGCAACTCCGCGCCTGGGACCTGCTGCGGCGGGGGAGGTTCTCCGACGCGCTTGCCTTCGCGCGGGCGGATCCGCGTCGCCGGTTCGACCCCTACCTGAGGATCGTGCAGCCGCTTGCGCATCTGGGCCTGGGCGATGCCAAGGCCGCGCGCGAGGCCGCCGATTCGATGCTGGAACTGTGGCCGGAGATGATCGACGCCCGGCTTGTCGGCGCGACCGCGCGGATCGCGGACGGAAAGGTGGCCGACTCGCTCCCGTTCCTGGATCGGGTACTGGCGGAGGAACCGGACCTGGGAATCGCCCTTCGGCTGCGCGCGCGAGCGCTCACGCGGGCCGAGCGATTCGCAGAGGCGCTCGCGGATGTGGATGCCGCGCTCCGGATCGAGGAGGTGGGCGGGGACCTTCGGTTCCTCCGCGGCGAATTGCTCCTTCGACTCGGCCGGCCGGACGAGGGACGGCGGGATCTGCGCGAGTATCTGGATCGCTGCCCGGTGGGCAGTCGCGTGGCGGCTGCGCGTTCGCTGCTCCATTCCGGCCTCCCGGCCGCGTCGTCCCGGGTCCGCGGCGGATCCGCTCCCACCCGGTGGCGCGATGAAGACGCCGACGGGACACCGGATCCGGTCCTCCTTGCGGAACTCAGGGAGGTGTGGATTCCGGCGCTGGGTTGGGAGTCGGACGCCGGGGGTGCGGGGATCGGGGCGGAGGTTGCCGCCGGCGATCTCCCCACGCACGCGCTCAATCCGTTCCGTGGGGGCGTCGCGAACCCGCCCGCCGCGACCGCGCCGGCCGTTTTCCTCCCGGAGACCGGGGTGGCGACTGCGCCGGGACCGAGATGGGCACCCATGCGCCGATTCGGTCACGTGCCCGAGCAGCGGCGGAGTCTGCCGCAGGTGCTCGAAGTCGTCGACGCGTGGGTTCGACGGGGCCCTCCGGACCGTCGGCAGGCGGCCGGTCGATTCCCCTTCCCGCTGGACCGGGAGGCCTTGGTCCATGCGGAGGAGGCGGCATTCCGAGCCTATCGACTGCCCCTGGGAAAGGAGGAGGATCTGGCGTGCACGCTGGAAATCGCCGCCGGCTGGAGTCCGGTCCCGGTTGCGGTCGAGGCGCGAACGGCCCGGGACGGACTGCTCTGCATGGGAGGATTTCGCTCGCCGGCGCTCCGCTTCGGCGTTGCGGAGGTCGTCGTGTTCGCGACGCGTCTGCCCTTCGAAGTCAGCGCCGTGGACTGGTTGGCGTGGTTCGTCCGCGAGCAAGGGCTTCAATGGGTGGCGGGGCGCATCGGCGTGGGTCGGGGCGGAGCGGCGGCGGACTGGTTGGTCCGGGATCCGGGCGGCGACCGGTCGAGGCTTCTGCGTCTGGGAGCCTTCAAAGACGGCTGGATGCTGTACCTCGTTTCCGCCTCCGCCCCCGAGGGAGATTACGCGGGGCTGGCGCAGTCGTTGGCGATCCCGATTCTCTCCTGGTCCAAGCCGGAATGGGTCGGACCGGTGGAAGCGGAGGTCATGCAGGTGTGGCACGCCGAACGAGGGGTCCGGCGGTCCCTCGCATTTCCGGAGTCCTGGTCGATGTCTCCGCCGGACTCGGCGGAGCCTCAGGCCGACGGCATCGACCTGACCTGGAGCGGGCGGGCGCCCGGCCGAGCCGCGATGGCGATTCGAGTGTGGAATCGGAAGCGGTACGAGGACCTGGCGGAAGAAGCCTTGGCGGCCCGGGCTCGGTCGGCGGTCTTGCGGCGCTACTCCCCCGGACCGGTACGGCACGGTTCGAAATCGACGGAGACGGCCGGTGCCGGATCCGCGCGCGGATTCCTGGAGGTCGCTCGCGTGGAAGGGGGAAGGGGCCCCTGCGAAGTGCGCACGCTCTTGCTTCGGGACGAGGAGGCGGTAATCGTCGTCTGCGGGGTCGGCCCCGACCGGGTGGGAGACTACGAGACCTGGGCGATCACCCGGCGCGCGATGGAATGCGTCCTGGCGAGTCTCGGGCGGTGAGGGCGGGCGAGAACCGGGAGAGGATGGCGACACTTGGATGAGGAAACCAGGCAGGAGATTCGACATGAAAGCGTTCGGGTACGGCGGCTCGAGGGCCGCGGGGTTGACGGAGGCGATTCTGCTCACGGTTGTGATCGCCTGCATGGCGGGGTGCGGGGCGCTCGTGATCGCACGCGCGCTTTCCGCTCGGGCGGGAGATACCGTTCGGATCCTCGACGGCGGCGCCTCCGCGCGGCGGACGGCCGCGGATCCGGTGTGGATGGAAGGCGCGCCGGACGATTGGGCTCCCGGCCTCCGCACGGCCGGAGGACCCGGCGCGGCGACGGGGCAGGCGGAACCGACCGGCGCGGGGGATGGCGGGGAACGGAGTCTGCATCGGATCCTGGATGCGGCGACCGAACCGCCGCAGGACGGAGGGCGCGGGGGCGCAGGCGGCAGCGGTTCGACTCCCTCCGCGGGAAGCGAGGGACCGGAGGTTCGGCCCGGGCTTGACCCGCCCGGGGAGATCCTGGATCGGTTGCAGCCGTTGCAGGACCTGCTGGCGTGCCTCGGGGATCCCGGCGCCGGAAGAGAGGATGGCGCGGACCTGGATCTCGCCGGGGCCATGGATCGGGCACGGGAAGGGGTCGCGGAGGCGCAGGCGCTGGCCAGGGCTCTTCCCGAGGCGAACGAAGGTCCTGAGGCGGAGTTGCGGGCGTCGGCCCTCGCCCTCGGCCGCGAGGCCGCGACGCTGCTCGAGCGGGCCCTTCAGGCGGCGGAGCGATTCGGCGAATTCGCGGCGCTGATTCGGCGGGCCCGTGAGCAGGAGGATGGACTCCTGATCGTGGAGGACCCCGAGTGGAGCGAAGCCGATGCGCGCCGGCACCTGGAAACCGGCCTCGCATCCCTCCAGGAGACCGGACGGGAGCTGATTTCCTTCGGCGACCGGCTCCGGGCTTCCGGCGAAGCGGTCGAACATCTCGCGCTGGAAAGGCTCGCGGAGCGGGCACAAGCGGCCGGGAACCACCTGCTCGAGGGCGTTGGGGACGTGCGGGCGCGGCTGCAGCAGTCTGATGGCCTGGAGTCCGTCGCGCTCGCCATGCGCGACCTGCTCGCCGTCGCGCCGCCGGAGTCGTTCGCTCACAACCTGGCGCTGGGGCAGGTGAGGGCGTCCATCGAGGGAATGACGGAGCTCGCCGAGGCGATTCGAACGCGCCACCCCGGAGGAACCGGGGCCGCCGGGTCCATCATCGACAATCTCCGGCGACGGAGCGCGGCCGGAATCGAGGGCGTCCTCGCAGACCTTGCCGGGGCGGACGGGGATCTCGAGGTGCGCCGCTTCCGCGGAATCCTGGAAGGGACGATCCTGCCGGATCAACCGCGACAGACCGTGAGCGCCGTCGTTCACCTTCCCGGAGACGAGGGGATGGAAACGATTCGCGTCCAGAGGTCCTTCGACGGCCGTTCTGCCGACCTGCGGATCGAGAGGAATCGGTCGTTCCGTTTTCGCCGGCCGATCGACGGAGGGGGCGTCGCACGTCCGGTCGAGGTAGACGAACTCTGGATCCACTCGGTTCGCGGGCATCGAGTCTTCTCGATTCGCGCGCGGTCGACCGGCCCGGAAGGGGCGATCTCCCTCGGCACCGGAAACTCGGGCCCCAAGCTCACCGCCGAAATTCGGCTCGGTCAGGTCGAATTCTCGTTCCTTCGCGGTGATCCGACGGTCGCCGGAGACGAGGTGACCTTCACGATGACCGCCGGAGAAGCCGGCTTCGACCCAGGTTCGCTCGACTTCGAGGGCTTCGAATCGCTGCCAAGGATGAAGGAATTCGCCGTGCGGCTGGCGGCCGAGTCCCACGCGGTCGCGGCCGGCGTCTCGACCTCGGTCCGTAGCCACTTCGGGGGGGCGACGTTGTGGAATCGTCGATTCTGGGTCGAGCGGTCGGGATCGCTCGACCTCGGAGTGGGAGGGGAGATGGAACTCGTGGCCCGCGGCGACACGACCGGTTCGGCACGCGCGGGAGGGTTCTTCGACATCTCGGAGATCCTGGGACTGGGCGTGGGAATGGAGATCGGATCCGAGCGATTCGAGCTGGATCGTTTCGGCCGGCCGATTCCGCCGGAGTTGGTCGACCTCTATCGCGCAGATCGGGAGGGTAGACTCCGACCCGGACCTGCGCCGGGGACGGTCCCTGTCGCCCCGGGCCGGGGCGATCCGGCCGATTGACGGGACGTGGCGGCTCGGCATCGGGTGGTCGAATTCGTCGATCCCGACGCCACCCTTGCCGGCCGAGGGTTCGGTCGGAGATTTCCTGAGGTCGGAATGAAGGGAGGAAATTGCCATGACGACGAGCGCCGAGTCATTCGTTCTTGGGCTGCTTTTGTGCCGGTTCCGGGGCATGGACCCCGGGGTGGTTCGAGCCTCCATGGCCGAGGCGGAGGCTGCCGGCCTGCCCATGGAGGTGGTTCTGGTTCGCCGGGATCCGCGTGTGACCCCGGACTTGGAACAGCTGCGCCGCGCGGCTCAACGGCTCATCTCGTCGAGAAGCCTCCATGTATGTCCGAACTGCTGCGGGCAACGGGTGGGGCAGGCGCATCCGCCCTGTCGTTGGTGCGGGTCCGTCCTGAAACCCGGCGTGGTTCGCCTGCCGGTCCGGTTGGACTTCGACCGGTCCCTCGAGACCGGGTTGCTCCGCGATCTGTTCGTCCGAGAGTCTCGCAGGGAGATCCGCAGGAACGTCCTGGTCTCGCCGGAGAAGTTCGGCGGCAGGGTCCCGCTGGCCCACGAACTCGGACCCTACCGGTGGATCGAACGAATCGGTTCGGGTGCCGCGGGATGCCTCGTGTACCGGGCGGTGGACCTGCGCACCGGGGCAGAGGTGGCGGCAAAGGCCCTGGCGCTCGACTCGGGCGCATCGTCGGCAGGAGTGCTCGAAAAACTGGCCCGGATCTGCCGGGAGGCGGTCGTGGGCGAGCGGATCCGGTCCCCCCACCTCCTGGAGATCGGCCCGTTGGATCGGATCGGCCGGTGGGTCGTGTTGCCGATGACCCTGGTCCCGGGCCACTCTCTGGAGTGGTATCTTCAGCTGGACGCCTCCCTGTCGGGCGGGCTCGCGTCGCTCAGCTTTCTCGTGCAATGCCTGCGCAAAGCGGCACGAGGTCTGCATGGCCTGCATGCCGCCGGCTACCTCCACGGCGAAGTCGATCCCCGGAACATCCTCGTCACGACTTCCGGGAGCGCATACCTGGTCGACTACGGTCGCGCGGTTCCCATCGGTGGAATGCTGTCGCCGCCCGCCCCGGATCCGGCGCCGTACCGGGCTCCGGAAGCAACGCGGGCGGGGGCGTGGAGCGACCCTCGAAGTGAAGTGTATTCCCTGGGGGCCATCTTGCAGCGAATTCTGTCACGCGGAGGTTCCGACCGGGGGGTGGCGCCCTGCCGCTTTGAGGCAATCGGATCGGAAGAGAATCATCCTCTGCGGGCGCTATCGGACCTGTGCGCCCGAGCCATCGACGCGGACCCGGGAAAGCGGCCCCGCAGCGCCGGGGAATTCGCCGAGGCGATCCGGGACTGGCGGGAAATGCGGCGGTCGCCCCGATCCCCGTCCGGGCTGGCCCCCGCCGCTCCGTGAGGACCGGCGGGAGGCTCGCGAGGCGGCCGCAGGCCCGGCGGCGGAGGGGTCCCCGCGACGGACTTGCGCGGCTCCCTGGAAGGACGCGATTCGCGGGCGGTCGAACGTAGCGGGGTGCGGCGCGCGAGGTTGCGGTCCGATGCGCCTCCGCGCCTTGCAAGCGGGGCAGCCGGAGCGATATCCTCAGGGGTCGCCTGGATCTCCCCGACGTCGCATCACCCGGGCGCTTTGCGGCGGAGGTTCCCTCGATGCTGAGGTCGTCGGACATCTTTCTGCTGGCCATCGCCCGATCCCGCGAGTGGATCACGCCGGAACAGTGCGCAACCGCCTGCACCCGGGCGAGCCGCCGGGACGGGAATTGGCTGGACCTCGACCTCATGGAGGAGGGGATTCTCTCCCCCGATCGGATCGCCGCCCTTTACCGGGATCATGAGCGGCTCTTGACTCGTCTCGACGAACGTCTGTGTGTCCGGGGACGCGCGTGGAACCATGCCGCATCGGGACTTGGCTCGGGGGCCGTGACGCGTGAGCAGGCCGCCCGGCTCTTGCGCGAACATCTGGACCGCACCCTCGACGGAGAGGGCCTGGCCGGGTTTCGCCGGGCCCTGGGCGAGATCCAGACCGCACCCGGCGACGAGACCCGCACGTCTTCCCGCGAGAAGGATCTATCCACTCGGACCGAGCGAGCCAGCAGGACGCCCGGCGAACCGGCGTGCAGGCCGGCGCCCGGAAACTCCACGGTCGCATCGGGCCCGGGCCCGGGCCTCCAATCCTGGGTCCCCCTGCGGGAAGGCGAGCGCGCTCCGGATCTCCCCGACCCGCCGGTCGCGGAACCGTCGGCGGAACGATACGAGATCCGTTCCGTGCTCGGAGAAGGGGGGATGGGGACGGTTTACCGAGCCTGGGATTCCGAGCTGCGCCGCGAGGTGGCGTTTAAGACGCTGCTCAAGCATCGGGCGAGCACGGAGGCCGCGGAGCGGCTGCTGCGGGAGGCCCGCCTGGTGGCCACGCTGCACCACCCGGGCATCGTGCCGATCTTCGATGTCGGAATCCTGCAGGAAACGCCCTACTACACCATGCCCGTTCTGAAGGGAGAGACGCTGACGTCCGCCCGACGCGCGGGGCGGTTCGCCGGACCGCGGGATTGCGCGGAGGTGGTGCGGCAGGTGGCCGAGGCCCTCGGCTATGCGCATGGCCGCGGCCTGATCCATCGCGACATCAAGCCCGCGAACTTGCAGATCGACGAATTCGGGCGGGTTCTCGTCCTCGACTTCGGGCTGGCCAAGAATCTGGACGACTCGGCGCCCCTCACGGCAGAGGGCCAATTCCTCGGCACTTTGGAGTACATGTCCCCGGAGCAGGTGGAGTGCGCCCACGACGCCGTCGGCCCCGCGGCGGACGTGTATGCCCTCGGGGTCGTCCTCTACGAGATGCTGACGGGACGACTCCCGATCGAGGCGGACAACAAGCTCGAGTTCATGATGAGGATCGCGCGAGATGATCCGCCCGCCTTGCGGCGAGTGGCCCCCGACGTGCCGCGCGACCTCGTGTGCATATGCGACAAGGCCCTGCGCAAGACGGCGTCGGCGCGGTACGCGACCGCCGTCGATCTGGAGGCCGATCTTGCGCGGTTCTTGCGCGGCGAGGCGGTTCAAGCCCGACCCGAAAGTCGGTGGGAGCGCGGGTTGCGATGGGTGCGGCGGCGCCCCGCGAAGACCGCGCTCGCGGCGGTTCTCGTGATCGGGTTGGGCGGGGCGGCCGGCTTCGACCGCGTGGGCCGCGCCGCGGAGGCGGTGCGGGAGCGGCACCAGGAGGCCGCGGAGCGCGCAAGTCTAGAAAAGCGCCATGCGCTCGACCGCGCCCGGGCGGAGTTCGAAGAGCGGGCGGAACTGTACCTCGAATCGGTCGCGGAACAACGCCGCTGCGGACTGTCCGCGTCCGAAGGTGCGGACGATCTCGCGCGTCTCGAGCGCGCGGCCGCGGACCTGGATCAAAGACAGCCGGGCCGTCCGGAGCCGAGGCTCTTTCTTGCCCGCATGCTGCGCGTCCTGGACCGCCCGGAGGAGGCCCGTCGCGCGATCGAGGATGCGCTACACCGGGATCCCACCCATCGTCCGGCGCTTTACGAGCGGGTGCTCCAGGAGTTCCACCGGATCCTCGACGCGGCGCGCAGCCAGGAGATCGAGGCGTGGGCCACGGCGGTGGAACGCCTCGCAGTCGAGACTCTTCCGGACCTGACGACGCTCCCCCCCGGCGAGTCGGGCGGGGGGGAGGAGGCGGTCCGCGCGGGACTTCGACCCCTCCTCGGGCAGATTCCGCTCGATTTCACGGGATCCACCTCCGGAAACAGATCGGAACCTGCCGGGGTCTGGATCGACGCCCTGATCCGCATCGTCCGGGGAAGTCCGCAGGGGGCCGGGGAAGCCTGGGCCGACGCTCGCGCCCGTCTCGTGGCCGGGGAAGCAGGAGAGGAATCGATCGAGCTGCTCGGGTTCCTGGAGGCTCGCGCCGGGAATCGGGGATCCGCGCTCGAATGGTACGACCGTGCACTGCAGCGCGATCGCGGCCACCTGCGTCTTCTCCTGGGACGAGCCGGCCTGCACCTGGCCCTGGCCGGCGAGGCCGCGAGGGTCGGGGACGACCCCGGCCCGTCGCTCCGCAAAGCGAAGGAAGACGCGGCGGCAGCCTGCCATCGTGCCCCGGAGTCCGCGGACTCCGCACGGATTCGGATCCTCGCGAGCCTGCTGTCGGCGGTCGCGGGAATCCCGGGAGCCGATGCGTGCCGCTCCGCGCTCGCCGAGGCGGAGGCGGACCTCGGCCGGAGCTTCGCGGATGCGCCCGCCTCCGAACGAAATCGTTGGCAAGCCCTGGTCGCGGCCGTGGGCCGATTCGTCGAACGCAGAGAACGGGCGCTCGGGACTCCGGATCCGAGCGAAGGAAAGTAGGCACGACGGACCTGCGACGCAGGAACGGATCCTGCGCTTCCCGAGTGACCTGATTCGCAAGTTGCGGAGGCGAGATGCCGAGGTTGACGGACCTTCTGTTGGTCGCGCTCCTGGTCGAGACCGGGCGGACCACCGCCGGGGAGGTCGAGTCGCTCATCGAGGAGGGAAAGGTCCCGCTCGAGGCGGCGCTGATGCGGGCATTGAATCTCACGGCCGTCGAGATCGAGGCCATCCACGCCCGATTCGCCGCGGAATTCCGCGCCCTGGACCCGGCGTTTCCCCGATGGCTCGCACGCCGCCGTTTCGCTCGGCGTGCCGTTGCGCGCGGGATCGTGCCCGCGGCTCGGGTGGAGGAAATCCTGGCTTCCGCGGAACGACGCGAACAGGCCGGTGAAACCTATCGACGCCTGACGGCGGTCCTGTTGGATGAGCCCGGATTGGATCGGGATCGACTCCGGGAATTGGAATCGGAAGACCCGGAGTGCCGGACGGACCCTTCGCCGAAGGAAGGCGATCCACTCGATGCCGGCGCGGACACAACGCGGACCGGCGTGCGGGCCATCCGCGACGAGAGGCCTGAACCGGCAGCATGCCAACCCCAGGGCGACCCGGAGCCGCCGGCCCGGCCGACCGCGGGGCCGAGCGACACGGCAACTTCCGCCGGACGGCCGATCGGCGGGAGGGCATGGCCCGATGCCTCGCCTCGCGCCGGCGCCATGCTCGGGAAATACCTTCTGTTCGAAGAGATCGGCCGGGGGGGCATGGGCGTGGTGTACCGGGCCCTCGACAACGAGCTGGGACGCGAGGTCGCGCTCAAGACTCTCATGATTCAGGAATTCACCGATGTGGACAGTGTGAGCCGGTTGATCCGGGAGGCGCGGACGGCGGGAGGTTTGCGACATCCCGCCATCATCCCCGTCTATGATGTGGGTCGGATCGATGACGTGGTTTACTACTCGATGGCCCTCGTGCGCGGCGGGAACTTGAGGGATGCGCTGGAAGCGGGCCGCTTTCCCGACCTGCGCTCGCGGGTCCAGGTGTTGCACTCGGTGGCGGATGGAGTCGCCGTGGCCCACGAGACGGGCGTGATCCATCGCGATCTCAAACCGGCGAACGTGCTGCTGGGCGAGGGTGATCGGATCCTGATTGCCGACTTCGGTCTGGCCAAGAGCCTGGGGACCGGCACCCGGTTGACGGCGACCGGCCACATGATGGGGACCCCGCACTACATGCCGCCCGAACAGATTCGCGGGGATCTGGATCGGATGGGCCCTCCGACGGACGTCTACGCCCTGGGGGTGATGCTGTACGAATTACTGGCGGGTCGCGCTCCTTTCGAAGCCACGGCGCAGAGCGAGCTATTCAATCGGGTGCTCCGCGACGAACCGCCTTCCCCCCGAGCCAAGGCGCCGCACGTGCCGATCGATTTGGAGACCATCTGCCTGCGCGCCCTGCGAAAGGAGCCGGAGGCGAGATACTCGAGCGCCCGGGAGTTCTGCGAGGAACTGGGCCGATTCCTCCGCGGTGAGGCGATTCACTCTCGGCCGGAGCGGGCATGGGAGCGTGGCGGGCGATGGATCCGGCGCAATCCATGGCCCGCGGGAGTGGTGCTCGCGGCGATCGGGATGGCCGGGTTGGCGTATGGCTCCGCCCGGCAAGCGCGAGCCGAAGCGGAGGCGGAACGCGCCGCAGCGGAGCACGGCGCCCGCGTGAACCTCGAACGCGAGCGCGCGGCCGACGCGCTCCGATCCATGCTGCGCGAGAAGGCCTCCGTCATCGTCGATACCGCAATCAAACTGCGGCGACAGGGGGTCTCCCTGTCGCTGGCGGAGCGCTATTTCGAGCGTCTGCGGGAGGCGGCCGAAGCGGTCGCTGCCGACGACCCGTCGTCGGCGGAACCGCACTTTCACCTGGGCCGCATGTACCGGGCGCTCTCCGGATTCCGGCAGGCGCTCGAGCAGCAGGAGACCGCGCTGGGCAAGGAACCGAGCCACGTTGGAGGCCTCCAGGAGCATCTGCTCCTGACGCTGAGATTGCACGCGGCAAGACTCCAGGATCTGCGCCATCGGTGGTGGTGGGAACGAACGGGCCGGCTGGATTCGGTGACCCTGGGAAGCAAAGCCGCCCGGGCAGCCGACCGGGAGGGTCCGCCGAGCGACCGTGAATTGATGTCCGCCGACCCGGAGGCCAGGCGATTGCAGGGCGTCCTGACCGCGGGTCTGGAGCGCCTGGAGCGCATCGCGGCTCATGCCCAACCCCCCGTCCTGCCGGAAGGTCGCCTCGCCTGCCTGCGGGCGCTGGTGCGCGTTGCCGCAGATCCGGCGGCCGGGGGGGCGGACGAGGGGGTCCGGCTTCTCCAGGCCTGCGTCCGGGACGACCCCGGACTGGAGGAGGCCTGGTTGACCCTGGGCCGGATCCGTGAAAACGCCGGAGATGCCGAAGGGGCCGTCGCACTCTATACGCGCGCGCTCGCGTTCGATCGGGGGTATGCGCCTTTCCTCGAAGCCCGCGCCCACGCGCTTCGTCAAGGCGGGATTCTCGCGTCGGAGGCGGGACGTACTCCCGCGGACCGGTTCGCCGCGGCCCAGGAGGACCTGACTCGCGCCATCGCCCTGGATTCGAAGGGTACCGTGCGCGCGAGGGCGATCCTGGGCCATCTTCTGAACGACTGGGGGGTCTGGGAGGGGGAGGCGGGAGGCGACGGGGAGGGTCGGTTGCAGCAGGCCGAAACGGTCTTTGCCGGGGTCCGCGATCTGGACCCGGGGTCCGTGTTCGGATGGATCGGCCAGGCCATCGTGCAGAACAATCGCGCGATCCTGCGCGCCATGCGCGGCGAGGATCCGCTCGAACTGCTGCAGTCGGCCGATGGCGCCGCGAGTCGTGCAATCGGCATGGCGCCGTCCGAGCGCATGCCGTGGCGGGCGCGCGCGAACGCCAGGCGCAATCTTGGCCTCGCCTGCGCAAGGCACGGCAGGGATGGGGCGGAGTCCTGGTTCGAGGGCGCCGAGTCGGACCTCACCGAGGCCCTCCGGCGCGCGCCCGACGACGCGCACGCCCTGGCCGATCGGTCGCGGTTGCGATCCCAGATCGCGCGAATGTGGACGGGCGACTACACGATTCGGGCGGCCGCCGCGCTCGAAGATGCCGGGCAGGCGATCGCCATCGATCCGAACCTGGCCGAGGCATGGCTGGCGCGAGCGATCGCCCGGGCCACGCAGGTGCGCATGGCCCTCCTCAGGGCGACGGTCGCACCGGAGGACTTCGATGCGGCCGAGGCCGACTTCACCCGCGCCCTGGAATTGAATCCGTCTTCCGTCGACGCCTTGCGCGAACGGGCGCTTCTGCGCACGGATCGGGGGAACCGAATCGGCGACCTCGGCGGAGATCCTTCCGCCGCCTGGGCGGGAGCGGAGGCCGATCTCGAACGGGCCGCCGCGCTCGAGCCGAGGAACCCTCTGGGAAATTGGCTGGCCGGTCGACTCCAACGTGCACGGGCGATGCGCGACCACGCGCGAGGAGTCGACCCGGAGCCTCGGCTCGCCCAGGCGGAAGCGGAGCTCGATCGGGCGCTGAAGACCGACTCCACGCTGTCGGGAGCGCGGATCGAGAGGTGTGGCCTGCGCCTGGACCGCGGGGCCATGCGGGCCCAGCGCGGTCGCGATCCTCTCGAGCTCTGGACTGCAGCCGAGGCGGATCTCGAGCAGGCGCTCGTCCGCGCGCCCCGCGATCCGGAAGCCTGGCGATTGCGCGGCTTCCTGAACCTGGCGCGCGGTCAGTTTGCCATGGGCACGGGTAAGGATCCGACGGAGTCCTTCCGACTCGCGGACGCCGACTTCACCCGGGCGGTGGATTGCGCTCCCGAGTACTTCCTTGCCTGGGAGAACCGTGGCCAGCTGGCGGTATCCGCCGCCGCCTACGCCCAGATGCAGGGGCAGCCTTCGGACGCTCCGCTGCAGGCCGCGGAGGCTTCGTTGCTGCGCGCCCTCCAGCTGAAGCCGGGTTCCGCACGGGTCCAGGAGAGCCTCGGCGCGACGGTTTTCTTGCGGGCGGAGGCCCGGCGGAATCGGGGGGAGAATCCGGCGGGGGATTTCGAACGGGCCGGGAAGTACCTGGAGGAAGCGGTGCGCCTTGCACCCCGCAGTCTCACGGCCTGGACCACCCTGGGCGAACTCCGGTCGGCCATGGCGTCCCACGCCCGGTCTTGCGGGGAGGAGTCCGTTCCCTGGTTGGCTCGCGCGGCGACGGCCTTCCAGCACGTCACGGAGGTGAATCCCCGGGATCCGGGGGCGTGGTTGGGGGTTGGCGGCGTCTGGTTGCGCATCGCCCAGGATGACCTGGAAATGGAGCGGGATCCCGAGGTCGCTTTGGACCGCGCCGATTCGGCGCTGGCAAAGGCGGTCAGCCTGCATCCGAAATTCGTGCATGCCTGGTCCGCGCGCGGGCGGCTCTCCGCCCTCCGGGGCACCTACCTGCGTACGCGCGGACAAGACCCGACGTCCGCCTACAGGGCGGGCGACGAGTACTTGACGCGAGCCCTCGAGATCCATTCCGGGTTCCGACCCGGTCGGTCTGCCCGCGTCGACCTGCAGCGGGAGTGGGCGGCCTATGAATGGTCCCGCGGCGGCGACCCCTCGCCGCGATTGCGTTCCGCGTTGAGGGATGCGGAAACCCTGCATTCGGGCGATCCCGCTTCCCGGGTACTCCCCGTAGTCGTGGCCGAAATTCGCGCGTCTTTGGCCGCCGTCATCGCCGACCCCGCCCGGCGCGAAGTGCTGCTGTTGATCGGCCGAGGGTTGTTGCGGTTCCAATCCGGAGACCATGCGGGCGCCCGCACGTGTCTCGAAGAGGCCATGCGGGCTTCGGCGGGGCCGCCCGAAGGCACCGGCGATACGGGAGACACCGACGTCCGGCTGGTCGCCTCCTCCCACGCGATCCTCGCCCGAATCCTCGCTCGTGCCGCCGTCGGGAAGGGGGCTCCCTATTCGCCTCCGACCCGCGTGACCCCGACGGAGGCCGGGAAACTCCTGGATGAGGCGTTCCACCACGTCGATCGCGCGATCGAGTGCGGAGCGGGGGAGTGGTCGCCGATGGCCCAAGACCCGGACCTGGCGGGCCTGCGTGCAGACCCACGATGGTCGGAGCGCTCGGCGAGGATCCGGTCGCGCTGAGAAGCCGGAGGACGGGTGCAAGCCCCGCCACACGTCACGTTCGCGCGACCGGCCTTGCTTCGATCGGGGCGAACGTTTGCCTCCCCGCCCCGATCGACCCGGTCGCAGCGACCTGCCCCCGCGGTCGGAGGATCGCCTCGGAGCGACCTCGAATCCCGTCCTCCCGCCCGGCACGCGCGCCGAGCGGGGGCAATCCGTGCCGGTTGAGTGCGGGGAGCCCGGAATCGGCCGCGCCGCTTCACTTCGTCCAATCACCGGCCGGTTTGGGTCGGCCGAGCAGATACCCCTGCCCGAGGGTGATTCCCAGGGAGCGCAGGCAGGCGAGCTCCGCCTCGGTCTCGATCCCTTCGGCCACCATCAGGGACTCGGTCCGATTGCCGAAGTAGGCCATCCCGGCGATGAGCGCCTGTTGCGCGGTGTTGGACGGGATGTCGCGAACGAGACCGCAGTCGAGCTTCACGAGCTGCGGGCGCAGTTCGAGGATGTGTCGCATGCTGGAGAAGCCTGCACCCGCGTCGTCCACCGCGAGGGTGACTTCGCGGCCGAGTCCCTCGATCGCCTTGCGCAGCTCGGCGTAGTTCTCCACGGGCTCGTGTTCGGTGACCTCCAGCGCCAGTTCGCGCGGGCAGTTGCGCAGGAGATCACGCAGCGGGCCCTGTTCCAGGATGAGCCGGGGGGATACGTTGATGCTGAGGTACAGGTTTGCAGGGAACACCTCGGACGCGGAGTCCGCCGCCCGCAGGCAGGCCATCTCCAGCTCCGACCGAAGTCCCAGGGAAGCGGCCTCGGCGAAACGGAGATCCGGACGCACGCCATCCTTGAACCGGGTGAGGGCCTCGTATCCGACCACGCGAAACTCGTCGATGCGGGCAATGGGCTGAAACACCGGGGTGAACTGCTTGCCCTCGATGATCCGGCGCATGGCCTCGCGCGCCTTCTCCACATGCTCGTGGCGCGCAAGACCCGGCCCGAGCAGACCGCCGGCGAAGCCGGCGAAGTCGATGAGCGCAGGCATGCGATGGACGAGTTCCTCGCGCGGGAACTGCAATCGGGCGGAGGTCACGGCCACCTGGAGCAGCGCGAGAACCACCCCGGCGTGCTCGATCGGAGCGAATGCGCTGGCGCGGATGCCGAGATCCGCAGGCGCAGCGTCGTCCCCGGGCTCCCCGGGCGCAGGCCCCGATTCGACCCATGGCCCACCCTGAAATCGATCCCGCAGGTGGGAAACGACCTTGTCCGGCAGCAGGGTTCCCGCAGGATGGATCCGCGCCAGCGCGCCCCGGGAGGCCAGCGTGCGGATCGCTCCGTTCTCCATCGCATGATGCAGGGCCACCGAGGGGATTCCGACGATGCCGGCGAAGCGGTCGATCATCTGCTGAGCGACTTCTGCCGGACCCGTCTCCGACGGGATGCGGGAGAGGGTCGCGCAGATCGCTCGCCGATCGCGCAGGTCCCGGTCCATCACCTCGGTCCAATACGCCCGGTCGCGCAGATGGGCGCGCACGCGGGCGAGGAGTTCCGGAAGGGACACCGGCTTGGTCAGGTAGTCGGTCGCGCCCGTGGCCAGGCCCCGGACCCGATCCTCGACTTCCGACAAACCGGTGACCATGATGACCGGGAGGGACCGCGTGGCCTCCTGGTCACGCAGTGCGGTGAGGCACTCCAGGCCGTTCATCCGGGGCATCTGGCAGTCGAGCAGGATCATCGCCACGGGCTGGCGCGCGAGGAGATCCAGGGCTTCCCGACCATCTGCGGCCTGGAGCGTGCGGTATCCCGCGCTTTCAAGAGCGCCGGCGAACATGTCGCGGATCGGCTTCTCGTCGTCAACCAGGAGGACGGGCAGCGACTCCGCTCGCGCAGGTATCGGGGTGGTTGCGGGAGGTTTCATGGTTGCGCTTCTACCTTATCACGCAAGGGGACGTCAATTGCGATCCCCGTGGTTCCGCTTGCGCGGTCCCGGGGAGCAGGGGTATCATCGGCCCCACGCGCCCGTAGCTCAGTTGGATAGAGCGGCGGTTTCCTAAACCGCAGGTCGCAGGTTCGACTCCTGCCGGGCGTACTTCAATTAGGAGGCCGGGAAGCAAGGTTTTCTTGGCTTCGCGGGCGACTCGGGCGTCGCGTTCAAACCGTCCCGACGAGGCCGCAGGCGACCGAAATCGACGGGAGCTCGCGGACCGGGAAGGGGACCCGGAATTCGCCCGGCCGGTCGAGTCAATCCAACGGGGGATCGCCGGAGCCCGGACCTTGCTGCTTCGATCCCGCAGCGGACCATCCATCGTCCGTGCCGCGGCGGTGCGGCGCGAGGGTGGATGCGCAGGCGCACGAGGGACGGTCCCGCATGGCAGACCGCTCGGCCAACCCGGATACGCTGCCGCCCGGCACCCTGCTGGGGGGGCACGAGATCGTCCGCAGGCTCGGTCACGGCGGCATGGGCGTGGTGTACGAAGCGGTGCAGCTCTCGCTCCGTCGTCGGGTCGCGCTCAAGGTTCTCGCCCCCCGGTTGGCCGGGAAGTCCAGGTTCGTTGCGCGTTTCGACCGGGAGACCTTCAGCCTGGCCAACCTGAGCCATGCCCACATCGTCGCCATCTATGATCGCGGCGTCGATGGGGACGTTTTCTATTTCACCATGGAGTTCGTCGCCGGGGAAAGCCTGCGCGACCGGATCCGCCGGGGCGCCCTCCCCTTGTCTGAGGCCTGCCGGATCGCCGACGAGATCCTGTCGGCGTTGGAGCACGCGCACGAGCGCGGGGTGGTGCATCGCGACGTGAAGCCGGAAAATGTTCTGCTCGACGGCAAAGGGCAGGTGAAGGTCGCGGACTTCGGCATTGCCCACCTGGACCGGTCGGAGACCCCGGAAGGGGGAGAGGCGGGATCGGCCGGGAAGAATCTGACGGTGGGAACGATCGGGACGCCGAAGTACATGGCGCCGGAGCAGCGCGCGCGACGAACCTCCGACCACCGGGCGGACCTCTATGCCGCCGGCGTCGTCTTCTTCGAGATGCTGACGGGGCGTTTGCCGAAGAACGAGGCCGAGGCGCTTTCGTCGCTGCCCGACTCGGTCTCTGCGCCGGTCGGGCGATTTCTCTGGCGCCTGCTCGCCCAGGATCCGCGCGATCGCTATCCTTCGGCCGCCGCTGCCCGGGAGGCGCTGGTCGAAGCCCGATCCGCGGCGCCGCCCGCGGGAGCGGTTCCTTCTGGGCTGCGTCCCTCCGGGTCCGCCGGCGCGGGATGGCGCTGGTCGGCCGCCGCGGCGGCCGGGGCGTGCATCCTGGCGGTGGCGTGGGCGTTCGGACCCGGATCGAGCCGGACCGCCGGCCCGGCGTCGGTGCGTCCCGTCACCGCCGCGGGCGGCGCGGTGCGACCGGCGAACTCCGCGCCGGGAGGACCCGTCTCCACCCCCACGAGTCCGGGAGGAGGCGGACCGCCTCCTTCGACCGGGGTCCGACCGGCGGTTTCCGGGGGGGCCACGGACCCGGGGACGCGCCCGGCGGTCCCCGACGCCGGGACCGGGGTGCGGGCGGAGTGGGAGGAGACCGGACGACGGTTTTCCGCAGGGCTCGAGCGCGCCGAATGGCACGCCGCGACCGCGCTCCTCGCGGGATTCCGATCCCGTCACGAGCGGGAATTGCGGGCCGAGCCGGAACTGTCGGAGGCGCTGGCGGAGGCCGGTCGCGCCCTGGCGCAGGCGGCGCGTCGCGACTTCGAGTCGAAGCAGGCGGAGGCGACGCGCTTGCGCGAGCAGGGACGGTATGCCGAGGCCCTGCGCGCGGTGGAGCACCCGGGCGGGTTCGGTCTACCCGATCTGGATGACGCGGCGCGCGAGTCCCTGGCGCGGACGCGGCGGGTCGCGGGCGATGCGGGGCAGGCGCGGGCGCGCGAATTGCGCGATGCGGGACAGTGGCGCGCGGCGCTGTCGGCCTTCCGGGAGGCGCTCGAGTTTGCACAGGATCCCGAGCGGGTGGTGGCCCTCAACGGGGAAATCGCGGCGCTCAAACGCGCCGTGCGCGCCGGGATTCCGGAAGCCCTCGAGCGTCTCGAGTTCTTCGTCCGCAACGGCCGCTTCGACTACCCGGAAGACCTGGCCCGCGCGGAGAAGGATCCCGAGCGGGCGGAACTGGCGTCGTTCCTGCGCATCGTGCGCGACGACCTCGAGGCGTTCCGGGGCGGGCGGACCGTGCCGCGGGATCTCCTGGCGACCTGGCATCTGCAACTGGAACGGACTCCGGTGACGCTCGGCGATCGCGCCGGGGTTGGCGCGGACGAGCGATGCCCGCGCTGCGAGGGGATGGGCGGGGACGCCTGTGCGACCTGTTCGGGCGGGGGGTCGGTCCGCGGGGTCTGTCCCGACTGCCGGGGGGCGCGGACGGGCGTCTGCCCCAAATGCAGCGGCCGCCGGGATGCGAAGTGCGAGTCCTGCGTCGGCAAGGGCACGGTCCCGAAGCGGGTGCGCGTCAAGTGCCAGACCTGCGCGCCCAAGCGGTGCCCCGATTGCCGCGGGACCGGCTTCGGGATCGGCTACGGGATGTGCGGGCCGTGCGGCGGCGACGGACAGATCGGCACGGCCGGGCGGGTCGGGGGGAAAATGTGCCCCGACTGCAAGGGGGCCAAGACGATCCTGATCACGGACCACGTGCCGTGTCCGGCCTGCGACAAGAAAGGGGCGCGCCCCTGCACCCACTGCCGGGGAACCGGGATCTCCAAGTGCCTCCGCTGCGACGCCTCCGGCGAGGTCGCCATGCCCTGCCCTGATTGCGCGGGGGCCGGAGACCGTCCCTGCCTGTCGTGCAAGGGGTCGGGACGGCGCGCCGGCCCGGGCCGGTGATGCGATCCTGCGCGCGCGGAGTCGGCGTCGCCTTGACGCCCGCCCACGCCTCCCGTACGATCTCCGCCCACGATGTCCGTTTCCGCCAGCCAACGCACCTACGCCGCCGAGAAGCTCCGTGCCGTCGCGCACGGCTTTCTGGAGACCGGGGGGACCACCTTTCTGCTCCTGATCGCCGTGCGCGCGTACGATGCCAGTCCGAACGTCAAGGCGTTCCTGGCCGCCGCCGGCAGTCTGGGCCTGCTGCTCACGCCGCTCACGGTCTCCTGGGTGGCCCGCCTGCGCTGGCGCACGGCGCACGCGGCGGCGCTCCTGACCGGCGTGGGCGCAACCGGGTTCTTCCTGGCCGCGGCTGTGCCGGCCCTGCCGGTGTTCGTCGCCGGCGCAGTCGTCGCCACCGCCTCCTCGGCCGCGTTGGTGCCGCTGCTCACCCAGATGTATCAGGAGAACTATCCGGAACACGCGCGCGGGAAGTGGTTCTCCCGCACGGTCATGATCCGGGTCGCCAGCTTTGCGGTGTGCAGCGAGCTGGCCGGGCGCGCCCTGGCCGCCGATATCGGCCGATTTCCCTGGCTGCTGCTCGGCTACGCCCTCGCCTTCGTGTTTTCCGCCGGATGTCTCCTGGGTTGCGCCACCGGGCCCCTCAGCGAGGATGGGGGGCGGCACCCCTTCCGCGCCCTCCGCTACGTGCGCGACGACCGCCTCTTCCGCATCACCCTCGTGTCCTGGATGTTCATGGGATTTGCGAACCTGATGATGATGCCGCTCCGCGTGGAGTACCTCGCCAATCCCCGGTACGGCCTGTCGCTGCCCACCGATCAGATCGCGCTCTTGACCGGCGTGATTCCCGGCGCCGTCCGGCTCTTCCTCGCCCCCGTCTGGGGACATCTCTTCGACCGGATCAATTTCTTCATCCTGCGCGTGATCCTCAATCTCGGCTTCGTCGCCGGCATCGTCGCTTTCTTCCTCGGCGACACGATGCCGTGGCTGGTCTTCGGGGCGGTCCTGATCGGGATCGCCAACGCCGGCGGGGACGTCGCCTGGAGCCTGTGGGTGACCAAGATCGCGCCCGCGCACCTCGTCGCCGACTACATGTCGGTGCACACCTTCCTGACCGGCGTGCGCGGTCTCCTGGCGCCGCTGCTCGGATTTCACCTCGCCGCGCACATCGCCCTGCCGACCCTGGGCTACGGCGCCGCGGCACTGATTCTGCTGGCCAGCGCCCTGCTGGTTCCCGAGTTCCGCCACGGACGCAACGGTCGACTTGGCGCCGCCGCCTCTTGACGCGGCCCGGTCGCCGGGGTAGCCTCGTTCCTTCCGTCCCATCGGCCCCTCCCTTCCGGAGACCCGCATGTTCGCACGACGCACACCCATCATGCTCCGGCTCGTCCTGGCCGGCCTGGCCGGTTGGTTTCTCGGGGTCCCCTCGGCCGCCCAGGCCCAGGCCCCGGCGGCCGCGAAGATCGAGCCGTCCAGCCGGCCGTTCCTCTGGCGAATCGAAGGAGACACGCCCTGCTTCCTGCTGGGAACGATCCACCTGCCCGACGACCGCGTGCTCGCCCTGCATCCCGTCGTCGATGAAGCGTGGGAAGCCGCGGACGCCTTCTACGCAGAACTCGAACTCGACGATGCCGCCCAGATGAAAATGATCCCGCTCATGATGCTTCCGCCGGGCCAGACGCTTCAGGGGATCCTGCCCAAGGATCTCTACGCCCGCGCATCCACGGTGCTGAAGAAGAAGGGCCTTGCCATCGAGATGTTCTCGAATTTCAAACCCTGGGTGTTTGCCAGCAACCTGTCGGTGGTCGATTACCTCTCCGTGATGGCGTTCAAGCCGCCGATGGACAAGGCGCTCTACCTGCGCTCGGCCCAGGCGGGCAAGCAGGTCGGCGGTCTCGAGCGGGTCGAGGAACAGGTGGCGGCATTCGAGTCGTTGACCGAGACCGAGACGCACCGCTATCTGGACGTGGTCCTGAAAAGCCTCGAAGAGCCGCCCGCGGAAGGAAAGGGACCGATCGAGTCGCTGATCACGACGTACGTTGCGGGCGACTCCGACCGGCTCGGGGAACTGTTGAAAGACCCGGCCGGAATGGACGAGGAACTGGCGGAGAAGTTCAACCGGGCGATTCTGCTGGATCGCAATCACAGCATGGCGGAGCGGATCCAGGCGAAGCGGAAGGAGATGCCGGACCGGGTGCTCTTCTTCGCGGTCGGCGCCGGGCACTTTCCGGGCGAAGAGGGGATCGTGGCGCTGCTGGAGAAGGCGGGGCTGACGGTGTCGCGGCTTTCGGCGGCGGACGCGGGGAAGGTCGCGCCCGCTGCGGCCGGCTCTTCCCGATAGCGGTGGAGGGGGAGGTGCGGCGCTGGCTGCCGCTCGTCTCGCTGTCCTTGTTGGGCGGGGTGGCCCTGGTCGGGCGCGCCTGGATCCAGCAGCGCCGCTGGGGCCACCATGGGCTGATCCTGTTCCGGGGCGATTGGGGTCAGAATCTCCGGGATGCCGGGCTGCTCCTCCTGGCGGCGTTGCTGGGACTCCAAGCGCTGGCGGCGGCGCTCTCTCCCGAGCGGCTCGAGTCCGTCGCCCTCCCCCTGCCGCCGGACGGCGGCGCCCTGGCCTGGGCGGGGGCGGCCGTCGTGCTGGCCGCGACCGGACTCCTGGTTGCCGCCCAACTCGAACTCGGCGCGTCCTGGCGCGTCGGCATCGACGAAGCGGCGCGCCCGGGATTGGTGACGGGCGGGTTCTACCGACACAGCCGCAATCCGATCTTCCTCTTCCTGCTGATCGCCCTGGCCGGGGCCGTGGCCCTTCTGCCGACCTGGATCTCCGTGCTGCTGTTCATCGGCACGGTCCTCGGCGTGCGCCGCCAGGTGCGGGCGGAAGAGGCCTGGTTGACACGCGCGTACGGAGAAGAGTATCTCACCTACGGACGCCGGGTGGGTCGGTTCCTGCCCTGGCTGGGGAAGTTTCGCAAGTCCACGGGAGGGTCGGAGGCATGAATCGAACCGGTGCGGGGATGACGGGGATCGCCACGCTGATGTTGGTCGCGCTCCTGGCGTCCGCGGCAACGGGCGCGCGCGCGGGTTCGAAGAATGAAGCGTGTCGGGCCAACCTGAGGGAGCTTTCGAGCGCCCTCCACGCCTACGCCGCCCGCTTCGGGGGGGAGTCGCACTATCCGACCGACCGCAAGCCGGATGGGACGGGGCCGGGAGTCTCGAACGGGCCGAACGGAGCCTTCTGGAGCCACCTGTGGCAGATCCCCAAGGGGGCCCCCAAGGACGGGCAGGCCAATACGCGCTCCGTGGTGAAGCGTCCCGGCCAGGATCGACTCTTCGTCTGCCCCGTGCACGGGGGAAACCCCGGTCCCTTGACCCTTCACTACGCCGGTCCCCGTCTGGCCAACCAGACCGTCTTTCCCGGCGGCCTGCTCACGGACCGCGTCCAGCCGGACGTCTATGTCGCAGGCGACCTGATCCCCGCGGGCAACGAAAACCACGCAGACGAAGACTACTACGGAATGCGCTTCGACGGTTCCGTGCACACGATCCCGAAGGGGAGCGGAACGGAGGAAGAACGCTACCGCGCACACACCAATGCGGCAAAAGACGGGGTTCGGACCCCTTAGCCCGGTCACTCTTGAAGTCGCGTCAGCGGCTTCGTGAACCATCCGGGCTAGCGATTACCTCGCGAGATCCCGGGTTCGGCCCGGTCCATTCTCGCGCCCGGCGCTGCGACTACCGCCCCGGGATCGGCTCCCGGCAGCGGCGCCATTCAAGGGGGATCGCGTCCACGCCGGTCGAGGTCGCCACGATGCCGCCCACGATGGCGGCGATCGTGTCGCACGCTCCCAGGCCCGCGACGGCGGTCCAGAGCGCTTCCTCGAACCGGTCCAGGTGATGCGCTGCCGTCCAGAGACTGAATGGGACCGTCTTCGGGGCGTTGCCGTCGCTTCCATTCCCGAGCCGGGCACCCGCCGCGCGCGGTTCGATGCCCGCCGGCAACCCGGCAGCGACCGCGACTCCGGAACGGGTCTCCCCGTCGGGTGTGAGTCCGAGGACGACCTCCAACATCTCGCGTCCGCGGGTCGCCTCCGTCCGGCCGGCGGAACGGCAGGCGAACGCCGCCGCCACCGCGACCGCCACGGCACCCGCCACGCCCTCCGCGTGAAAGTGCGTGACTGCCGCGGAGCGTCGGGCCTCCTCGACCACGAGAAGGTAGTCGTCGGCGAAGTAGGCCCCCAGGGGCGCGACGCGCGCGGCCGCCCCGCTGCCCATCGACCCCGGGCCGCCATATGCCGCCTGCGCCGCGCTCGACCACGTCTCGCCGCGGCTCATCGCCTCGAGCGTGAGACGGGTCACGGCGCCGTATCCGCGATCCGGGTGGCTCGCAAAGCGACGCACCAACACCCCGGCGAGCCGGTCCTGATCCACTCGCCCGAATCGGTCCAGCACCTCGCACAGCCCCAACGCCATCTCCGTCTCGTCGGTGTATCGCCAGGGGGGCGCCGGCAGCCGGCGACGGGCGATCCGCGCTTCCGCAGTCGGCAGCGGTGCCAGGAACGCCGCCCCGAAGGCATCCCCCAGGGAGAGTCCTTCGAGCGCGGCTCGGGCACGTTCCCGTCGGATCCGGGGATCGCCCGAAAGCGTGATCATTTGCGTGGGTCCGAATCAGCACTTCCGGGGATTCCGGGGCTCCACGGGCGCGTCGAGATCGGGTAGTGGATCATCTCATGCTACACAATACATTTGCCTAAATCAAGTTCGTCCGCGGTCCGGCGAGGTTTCTCGTCCATGGAGATTGGTGAAGTACTTATTGACTTTAATGATTAAGATATATACCATACTGAGAGTTCTATTTGATTTGTGAATGTACAAATCATCGATCTAGACGTGTCACCGATGGGCGATTGAGTCCTACCCCGAGCGAGGAGGGCATTCCATCATGGCCGCGACCCGGCTCCGTGGCCCCTGTCCGGGCTGTGGATCCGACCTTCGGATCCGGAAACTGGACTGTGAGGCGTGTGGACTGCAACTCCGGGGCCGATTTCAGCAATGCGACTTCTGCCGGTTGACCGCGGAGGAGGTCGAATTCGTCCGGATCTTCCTCTCCTGTCGCGGCGTTCTGCGGGATGTGGAGCGTGAATTGGGCATTTCGTATCCGACCGTGCGCGGCATGCTCGATGGCGTCTTGAAGCGCATGGGTCTGGTGCCGGCGCCTGCCGGGGCCGGCGGGGGGGAGGCGGTTGCCGCGGCCGGGGATTCCGGGGGCGCCGAGCGGCGCAAAGAGGCGCTCGACCGCTTGGAGCGAAAGGAGATCGGAGTCGAGGAGGCTCTCAGGATCCTGCGCGGAGTGGAAGGGTAGCGGAGCACGGGTCACCGGGGTTGAGCCGTCCTCGCCCCGGCGGGAAGAGGGGACGGAGTTGAAAAGGCCGCGCGCCAGGGAGGTCGAACATGGAAGAAGATGTGCTTCAAGTCCTGCGCATGGTCGAGTCGAAGACGGTCTCCGTGGATGAAGCGGCGCGGCTCCTGGAGGCGCTGCGTTCGGGCGGCCCTCGTGCATCCGGCGACGCCGGCGAGGCCCGGACGCCCGGGATTGCCGAGGCTCATTCCGCGCGGCCGTCCGGCAGCGCGGAGCACGTCGTCGTCCACGTCGTGCGACTGAACGGGCCGGAAACGCAACTCGACATTCGCCTGCCGCTTGGATTGGCGCGTTTCGCCCTGCGCAACATCCCGCGCGAGGCGCGCTGTGAGATGAAGGAGCAGGGTGTGGACATGGATCGGGTGCTCGAGGAGGTCGCTCGCGGCGTCGTGGGGAAGGTGGCCGACATCCGCGGTCCCAATTTCAAGGTTGAAGTGCGACTCGAATGACCGAAGAGGAGATCCTGTTTGCGCGGCGCGTCCTGCAGGGAAAGTGGCTGTCCCGGGACGTCGTGAATGCCTGCCTGCAGGAACGCAAGAGTCGGGCGGGGCGCGAGCGGGCGGCGCCGCTCTGGGATCTCCTCCTCGAGCGCCGACTGCTCACCCCCGCGCAGGTCCGGGCCATCCAGGACGGCGCCCCCTCCGGCGCCATGCTCCCCGCGCCCCCGGGGGTGGAAATCCAGGTCTCGCTGGATCGGGATCCGCTGGGGGAGCGGTTTCGCGGGCGCTGGATCGCAGACAACCGTTCGGTGGAGATCCGGCGCGTGGCTCCGGCCCTGAGCGAGCAACCCCTCTACCGGCGGCGGTTCCTGGGCGAGGGGGCCGCGCTCGTTTCCCTGCCGGCCCACCCGGCCATCGCCCGCGTGCGCTGGGCCGGAGACTCCGGCGATGCCCTGTATCGGGTTACGGAGTCGCAGGAAGGAGAACCCTCTTCCCGGATCCTGTCTCGAGGCGATCGCATGTCGGAGGAGTCCTGCCTCGCCGTCATCGGGCGGGCGCTGGAAGGGCTGGCGCACCTGTCGGCCCGCGGCCTGACGCACCGGGATCTTCGGCCGGACACGCTGCTGCTTGCGCACTCCGGGGGGGTCGTGTTGCTCGAACCCGCCCTCGCGCCGGCGGCCGCGACCGAAGCGGGCGGCGGAAGGGAGTTTGCCCTGCGGGCGCCCGCCTACCGGTCGCCGGAGCAATTGCGGGGGGAGCGTCCGGCCACCATCGCGGACGACCTCCATGCTCTCGGCGCTTGCGCCTACCATCTGACGGCTGGAGAGCCGCCTTTTCCCGGAGACTCGGCGGAGGCGGTGGCGCGACGGATCCTGGCCGAACCGGCTGCCGACGTGCGCGCGGTCCGGGCGGAGGTGTCGTATGGGTTCGCGCTCTTCGTTCGCCGATTGATGTCGCAAGACTCCGCGGACCGGATCGTGGATCCCCGCTCGGCGGGGAAGTTCCTCGCGGAAGTACGGCGGGGGAAGGTGCGGGAGCCGGTGCGTATCGCTCCTTCCGCGCCGACTCCTGCGTTCGCGGAAGAGGGCAGCGCGCCGGCGGCCGTCGGGGATGCGTCGGCTCCCGGCGCCGGATCGGCGGCGAGGGAAGGCGAAGCGCTTGCGTCGCGCGCACCGGAAAGGGTGGAGGAATCGCCGGTCCCGGTGGATGGAGCGGGATCCGAACCGCCTCCTTCGGAGGTTCGCGCAGGATCGGGCGTGTCCTCGGTGCCCGATTCCGCGTCGGCTGCGGGCCCTCCGGTCGCGGATTCCGCAGCGGTCGTCTCCCCGTTCTCGTGCGGAGAGGCCGAGAGCGTCGGACCCCTTGCGACGCCGGCCGCCGGTGGGGTCGCCGCGCCGACCGGGGCCGCCGTGCCGACGGTCCCCGGAGCAGAAGCCGCACTTTCCGGGCCCGACGACTCACGGCCCCCGGAAGGAGCGGCCGCGGTCGACGGATCCACGGGACCCGCGGCTCCCGCCCCGGCCTTCGGCGCGACCGGAGCGGGGCGGAGGATCGCTCCCGCGACAGGCACGCCCTGGCGCCTCTCTCGCGCCGCCTGGATCGCCGCGGCGATCGCATTCGCGGGCACCCTGCTGGCGCTGACGCTTCTCTCCGCGTTCCGAAACTGAGAGGCGTACCGGACCCGCCTTGACACCTTCGCTCCGGCGCGGGTATATAGGGGCGCGGGGCGGCTGCGCGCCTGCCTTTCGCGAGCCGTCCCGCTCTGCAGGGAGGGGTCCACCGGGTGTTCCGACTTTCCTCCTCCCGACTGATCGTCTTTCTCCCCGTCCTGTTGCTCGCGGCCGGGCTTCCGATCCTGCTTTTCTCCTCCAAAGCCCAGAAGCGGCTGGCCGTCCAGCGCTTGATCGACGTTTCGGACGCCTTGGCGCGCCGGGTCGGCGATTTCCACGTCGCGCGTTTGAATTCGGCACACGACGTCCTGGTGACCATCTCGCGGGTCCCCGAATTGCGCGCCGGGGACTGGGCGCGGACCTCGGAGTTCCTGCGGGAGCTGACGGCGGCTCATGCGCACGTGCGGGAGTTTTCGATCGTGTCCGCGGACGGGACGGTACTTGCGGGATCGCGCCCGTCCCGGGAACCGGCGCGACCGGTCGCGCGGGATTGGATCGCGGCGGCGCAGCGCGCCGGCGGCTTTGCCGTCGGCGGATATGGCCTGGACCCCGCCGACGGTCGGGCCTACCTGCCGTGCGCGCTGCCCGGCCCCGAGGTGCCGAGGACCGGGCCCGTTTTCCTCGAAGCGATGGTCGACCTCGGAGACCTGGCGGTCCTCGGGATGGACGCGAACGAGGCCGCGGGCGTTCTGCGACTGGTCGTCGATTCCCGCGGATTGGTGCTCGCCCGCTCGCCGCGCACTTCGTCCGCGGACGATCCCAGCGGCGGACTCCAGAACCTGGTCGCTCGGATGCTCGGGCGGACCGCCGGCGTGAGCGAGGTGGCGGTCGCCGACGGCACCCTGCTCGTGTGCTCTCTGGCGCGGTTCAGCGGGCCCCCGGGAGAGACCGGGACGGTCGCCGTCGCCGCGCCGCGCGGACTCCTCTATGCAGAGGCCTCGCGCGCCTCGCTCCGGAACGTGGTGGCGCTGGTCTCGGGCGCATCGCTCCTGTTCCTGGTGTTGATCTTCGCCCTGGTCACGCGTCGGCCGCGGCGCATCCTCTCCCCCGCGGATCCGGTCGCCGCCGCGAGCGGAACCGGCGCCGCGCCGCCGGCCTCGGCCCCGGACCCGATCGCACTGCCGCCTCCGGTCCCCGTGGAATCCTCTGCGGAGGACGGACCTGCGGAGGCCCCTCCCGAAATTGTCCGGGGCGTGCAGCACCAGACTCGGGCGATTGCGTTGCTCAACGAGATGGGAGGACTCCTGCGCCAGTGCACCTCGGTCGAGGAGGCCTACGGCGTGGTCGGCCGGTTCGCCCAGGTGTTCTTCCCGGACCTCAACGGCGCCGTCCTGGTTCCCTGCGCCGATCCGCTTCGCATCGCGATCGCCACCCGCTGGGGAGAATCCGTCTCGCCCCCACCGCCCGCCGGATGGGCGCGGGAGGCGTGCGTGTCGATCCGGACCGGCGAGATGCACCGACTCCTGGCGGCGGAGCCGGGGCCGGCATGCGATCACCTCTCCGATCCGCGTCCATCCGCGTACGTGTGCATCCCCTTGAAGGCGGACCAGGAGATCCTCGGCGTTCTTCACGTGGCCTGCCCGGTCAACGGGCCCGGAGCGCAGAAAGGGTTGCCCGAATTCCGGGTGAACCTCGGACGGCGCCTCGCCGACCATATCGCGCTGGCGATCCACAACCTCAAGACCCGGGAATCGCTGCGCACCGAGTCGATTCGCGACCCGCTCACCGGCCTCTTCAATCGTCGTCATCTCGAGGCGCGCCTGGCGGAGGAGGTGCACCGCGCCGCACGCAAGCAGCGCCCGCTGGGGGTCATTCTCCTGGACGTCGATCACTTCAAGAAGTTCAACGACCAATTCGGTCACGACGCGGGCGATGCGATGCTGCGCGCGGTTGCGGAGTTCCTGCGGGGGCAATTCCGCGACTCGGACGTCGTTTGCCGCTACGGCGGGGAGGAATTCGTCGCGATCCTGCCCGAGGCCTCTCCCGACCAGACCCTCGTGCGTGCGGAGGCGCTCCTTCGACTCGTGCGCGCGGTGGCGGTGATGATCGGAACTCAGAATCTCGGGCCCGTCACCCTGTCGGTCGGAGTGGCGGCGTACCCCGAGCATGCGACGACGCCCGCCTCGATCCTGAAGGCGGCGGATGAAGCGCTCTACCGGGCGAAAAGCGAGGGGCGCGACTGCGTTCGCACGGCGGTTCCGCCCGCCCCCGCGACGCAGGGTTGAAGCCGGGGTTCATCCCGCCCGCTCACGGGCACTGCGCGCAAGGCGGGCAGACCCGGACGGCGCGAACCGGCGTCAGCGCGCGACCGTAGAATACCTTCAGGTTGGTTGCGCCGTACAGTCCGCCGTCCCTCAGCACGGTGAGTCGCACGGCCGGGCTGCCGTTGGCCGTGCCGGGCCACGACCGCGCTTCCATGCGGGCGCCCGGGAGGAGCGTGATCCGATAGTGACCCCACTCCCCGTTCCAATTCACCGAAATCACCCCGTGCGGAATCTCCAGGGTCGCCGACGCGCCGCGGTCGAGCGCCTTCGCCCCGGCCGGGACGGACGGGAAGAACTGCAGGAGGCGACGGCTCGGGTCCCAGGAGTACCCCTTCACGCGGTCGTCGTCATTCGCCAGCCGCAGGGTTGCGGTCGCGTCGGCGGAGGGCAGCGGCGGGACCGCGGTCGGGGAGGGGACCGGCGCCGCGCGCCGGGCGCCCCGGCGCGAGTCCCGGTCGAGCGGCGAAAAGTCCGGCTCCGGTGCCGGCGTCCTCACCGGACCGCCGCTTGCCGGGCTTGCCGCGGTCGCCTGCATCCCGGCGATCACCGCTTCCGACACCCCCGCCGAACGCAACTGCTCCACATCGGCCGCGGACAGGGCGAATCGGGAACCGTCGACCCGCATCGTCTCCAGGATCACGCGATCGGTGATGCCCGCTCTCGACAACTCGACCACCTCTTCGCGCGTCAGGGCATCGGCCGACATCCCGAGGAAGAGGCAGAGCAAGAAGCCGCCGGCGACCGAACAGGCTCTCATGGGGGTTCCTCCGTCAAGGTCGGGCAAGGTTCGCCCCGCCCATTCTCTGCGCGACCGGTCCAGGGAGGGCGATCCGGCATCGGCCGGCCCGGCCGCGTTCCCATCCCGCACCGTTTTCCGCGCCGGGATTCGGCCGTTTCCGCACGGCGCGCCGATCAGCGCCCACATCCGTTTTCGTAATACACGGCGCCGTGCGCATGCCCGGGCCCGTGCTGGATCGTGTGAAACGACGTGGAGTAGGTCCCGTAGGTGTAGGGAACGGCGTACCCGTGGACCGGGGCCACCGGGACATAGGTCTGGCAGTCGGCATGCGGGTAGGGATCGACGTAGACCGGCGTGGGCGCGGGGACGACCACGGTTTCCCGAATCACCACCGGGGGTTGGGGCCCGAGGACCGTCGTGCGCGGGGGCCTGGCTTCCACGAGGGCCGGAGGTCTCGCCGCCAGGCGCAGGGTGGTGCTGCCGAAGTCGCGCCCATTGCGCAGGACGCGCAGTCGGAGCCCTTCCACCTCGGGGGCGTCGATGGTCAGCAGCAGGAGGTCGGTCCGCTCGCCTGCCCGGGTGGATACCCGGTAGGTTCTCGCCTCGCCGCGCCAACGCACCGCGTAGACGCCGTAGGGCACCGCCATTCGCCGCGTCTGACCCGGGGCCAGCGACGCTCCCGGCCCGTCGTGGAATTCGACGATCTTCGCCGCAGCATCCACGGTGGCGGCGATCGTGCGCCGATCTTCGTTGCGCAGGACCAGCAGGGTCTCTCCGGGGCCGGGGGCGAGCGGGCCTTCCTCGACCGCCGCCGGGGAGGGCGCGGGCGCGGAATCGACCGGGTCGAGGGCGTCTGTCGTGTTCGTTCGCGGACCGCCCGTGTCGCCCCGCAGCGCGTGGATCACCGCCTCGCTCACGTTCTCCCGCCGCAGGCGATTCAAGTCCGCGTCCGTCGGCACGAGGCGCGGGCCGTCCGCCTCGATCTGGGCGATCAGGACGTCGTCGGTCAGGCCTGCGCGCGAGAGTTGGACGACCTCGTCGACCGTCAGCGCCAGGGCGGGGGAGACGAGCAGAACCAGAGAAAGCAGGGCGAGGAGCGGCGTGCGCATGGGCGCACCCTCCGACCGGATTTCCCCCTGTGTGAGCCTTCATCCTAACATCGCGAGGGCCCGGCGTAAAGGGACATTCGCACGCCTCTTTCCGCTCACCGGCGCGGGCTGCGTTCGCGCTTTCGTCCGCGCGCCCCGCGCCCCTCTTCGTGCGGGTCCGGCGCGTCGGCGGGCTTTTGCGGACCCCCGGCCGGGGGAGGCGAGGGCGGAGCATCCGTGGGAGCGACGTCCAGTCCGGCCACGGCCGGGACGGGAGGTTCCGGTTCCGGATCCTCGAGGGCGGGCGCTGGGGGAGGCGCGACGAGGGTCGGCGCCGGGCTGTCCGTCTCCCGACGATCGCGTCCGAGCCACTTCGCCAACTCGTCGGGCAGTCCGCGCAGATAGAGGTCGCGCTGGGGGAACGGGATCTGGATTCCCGCGGCGGCGAAGTCCCGGTAGACGCGCCCGAGAATCTCCTCCTGGATCGTCAGCCGGTGCGCCGGCTCCGTGGCGTAGACGAAGACGACGAAATCCACCGAGGAGTCGCCGAACTTCACCAACCGCACGGCCGGGGCCGGCAACTTCGGCACCAGCGGATGCTGTTCCACGGCGCGCAGCATGATCGCCTTGGCGCGGTCGAGGTCGGTGCCGTAGGCGACCCCGATGTTGAGCGCCAGGCGCGTGACCTTGTCGGAGTGGGTCCAGTTGATGACCTTGCCGACGATGAACTCGCGGTTGGGGATGATCATCGACTCGGAGTTCCAGTTCTCGACGGTGGTCGCGCGGATGTTGATCTTCTTCACGATCCCCGCGGTCTCGCCGATGGTGACGATGTCGCCGACCCGGATGGGGCGTTCGAGGAGAAGGATGATCCCGCAGATGAAGTTCGCGATGATCTCCTGGAGTCCGAAGCCGATGCCGACGCTGGCGGCCGCGAGCATCCACTGGATGCTGCTCAGGTTCACGTGCATCAGCGCCAGCGTCACGGCGAATCCGGCGAAGAACAGGCCGTAGCGGGACAGCGTGAGCATGGCGTAGCGCAGCCCCGCGTCCCACTCGAAGTACGGGTAGAGCACGACCTCATACACGCCGTCGAGGTTGGCGAGGACGGCCCAGGTGACGAGGATCGTCAACATCCCGAGGAGGACGTCGCCGAGGGTGAGGAAGACGTTCGCCTCGGCGTTGACGGCGAAGAGGACGATGTTGTCCAGGGACTTCAGGACCTGGCTGCCGAGCCCCCAGTAATAGGCGAGGGCAAGGGCGCCGGTGAGGCCGAGGACGAGGCGGAGGAACTTGCCGTAGTTTTCGGCCGCCGCCCCGCGCGCTTCCGGCGTCAGGGAGGCGTCGTCCCCGCCGGCGCCGTTCCGGACCAGCCGGAGGATGGCCGCGCGTTGCCGCGCGACGCTCATGAGCACGTTGTAGAGCAGGACGAAGACCAGCACCGTGGCGACCGACTTGAGCACGTTGTACGAGATCACGCGCGCGCCGTACCGATAGCCGAGCGCGTCCATGGCGACGATGCCGAACAGGGCAAGGGCGCCGAGCAGATGGGCGGAGCGCCACCAGCGCCACGCCAGCCCGGGGCGCGCATCCGGCGTGGCGGGTCCGAAGAGGTACGGTACGATCGGCCCATCCCGGCGCATTTTCAGGGTCAGCAGCATCGCCATCAGGAATTCGTAAAGGGTATAGAAGATACGGCCCGTCGCCGGCGCCCCGACGGCGACATGCCGGAAGAGCATCGCCGGCGTGAGCAGGAACAGAGACAGCCATCCGGAGAACCGGAGCAACCGGTAGAATCCGATGCCGGGCCGTTCCGGCTGTCCGAAGTGGCCGATCAGGATGCCCGACGGGGCGAACGCGGCGCGTCCGAACGTATAGAGCCCGATGCTGGCGGCGACCACGATCAGCGATTCGCTGAAGGCGGCGGCCATCGTGGTCGAGGACGCCCCGCCGCCGACCAGGTAGGCCAGAAGCAGCCAGTATCCCGGCCAGAGCAGGGCGGAAACGAGTCCGGCCGACAGCACGGCGAGATTTCCATGGGCGGGATGGGGGGATGGGCCCGTCGGCGCGGCGGCCTTTTCCGGTCCGCCGGCCGCCGGCGCCGTCGAGTCGGTCGTTCCGGCGGGAGGGGACGGATCCGCCCCGCCGCTCGGCGCCGGCAGCGGCGGCGCACCCGTCCCCGGTCTCTCCGGGGATTCGGGTCCCGGACCCGCGACGCCTCCTTCGACGGCAGGCGCCGCCCCGGGGGCGACCCGGATGATGCGGTCCAGGCGCTTGCGAGCCGCAAAGATTGCCACCGGCATCAATACCACCCCGGCCAGGAGCAGGTACCCGGACCAGGTGCCGCGCAGGCCGCGCAGCCAGTTTTCCAGCGGGGTTTCCTGCGCGAGGGACCTGCGGAGGTTGCCCTCCAGGGTGCGCAACTGCTCGAGCCCCTGCCGTGCGACCTCCCACGTGAGCGGGGCATCCTCCTGGATCCAGAACAGCCGCTGCAGGATGAAGTCGTGCTTCGAGCGCAGATGCTCGTCGATTTCGAGCATCACCCCTTCCAGTTCCGTGTATTCCTGCGCGAGGTTGTTGAGGAGCGTCAGCCGTTCGCCGATCACCTTGGTCCGTTCCCGCTGGTGGCCGGCAAGGTCATCCTGCAGTCGTTGCAGGCGGTAGGGGCGGAGCGAAAAGGCGGCCGGGTCGAACTCGCGCGACAGTTCCGCCCCCGGGTCGAGCATCGACAGCTCCGCGCGGTCCAGTTGGAGTTCGGCCAGCCGGCGCGAGATGGGCTCCACTCCGTCCGACTTGCGCTTGCGAATGTCCTTCTGCACCCGCTGGTACATCGGATGCAGTCGCTCAGCCACGAGTTGGCCGCGGCGCCCACCCTTCTCGATGATCCGGCGCAGGTTGTCGAAGGTCGTCTGCTCGTTCTTGAGGAAGTCCCGCTCTTTCTGGAGCTGCCCCCGCACGCGGTTCAGATCCTCTTCGTTCGCGTGGGTCTTCTGTCGTTGACCGGCCAGCCACAGGTCCTGCAGCGTGCGCAGGATGAGGAACGGCTCGCCGGCTTTCTTCGCCTCCTCGTAGGCCTGGCGGGCGGTCTGCACCTGGTATTCGAGCGATTGGCGCCGCCGTTCCAGCTCGTCCTTGAGTTCGGCCTGGAGTTTCTCCAGGACGGCCGCGTGGACTTCCACCCGCTTGCGCGCGAGTTCGTGTTCGGCGCGTCGCAGCGGGATCATGGTCTGGGCCAGCTTGACCTCCGCAGCCAGCACTTCGCCCAGCTTCTCCGCTGTGCGCACCGCCAGTCGCGTGTTCTGGGACCGCAACTGCGAAGCCAGCTTCGCCGTACCGGTCAGGTCTGCCGGGACCGCCTGCAGGGCGGTGGCGGCCGCCCGCGCCTCCGTCAGGCGCTGGGTGGCCTTCTTCTGCTCGTCCGGACCCGCGGCAAGCCGGTCTTCGAGCCGCTTGAGCGTTTCCTGGGCCTTGGTTTCCTCCGCGCGTAGATTCGTCACGACCGCCACGGCGGCTTCGATGCTCTTGGTGTCGAGGCTCCCCTCGACCAACGTCGGCGGCGGGCCCTTGACCAGCCGGTCCAACTCGGTTTGCGCGCGCTTCAATCGCGCCTCGAGGTCCTCCGGCGGCTTCGCCACCGCGGCCTGCCGTTCGAGGAGGGACGCGAGTTCCTTCAGCGAGGCCATCATCTGTTCGAGCGGGGCCTTCAGCGGCGGTTGTTGCCCCTCCGGCACCTTCTCGGCGGACGCTTCCGCGAGCCACTTTTCCGCCTCCGCCAGCAGCGGCACCAGCGCCGCCGCCGTCACGTCCGGCTTGCCCCACGGTTGGTCCTCGCGCAGCAGCAGGTCGGAGGGAAGCACGGCGACCGGCTTTTCGGGCTCCTTCTTGGGTTCCGGCTCCTGCCCTTCCACACCGGTGGGGGTCGCGAGTACCCCGAAGGCGAGCAGCAGGACCGTGGCGACGAGGCGCGGGATGTGCATGGCTTCTCCTTGCTTGGACCCCTCACTATACGGGAAGTGCCGGCAGCGCGGAAGAGATGATCGGCGAGCGCCGGCGGCGCCGGCGCACCGATGGCGTCCACGCGCGCCCGGCCTGGACTTTTCGCTTGCCTGCTTTCCGAGCCTCGTGCTACTCTTTCTCCGGTTTCAGCATCCCGCCTCAATCTGCGCAGCGGACCCCGCACCCGGGTCCCAAGGGAGGAAAACCATGCGCGCCGAATGGGTCAAGAAGCGTTCCGGCCCGAACGTCACGCAGATGCACTATGCTCGCAAAGGCGTGATCACGGAGGAGATGCGCTACGTCGCCGAGAAGGAGAAGGCGGCCCCGGAGTTCGTCCGCGACGAAATCGCGCGCGGCCGGGCGATCATTCCGGCGAACGTCCGCCACCCCGAGTTGGTGCCGATGATCATCGGCAAGAACTTCGACTGCAAGATCAACGCGAACATCGGCAACTCGGCGACGACCTCCAACATCGAGGAGGAACTCGGGAAATTGCAGATTGCGGTCAAGTACGGCGCCGACACGGCGATGGACCTTTCGACCGGCGGCGACATCCCGCAGATCCGCGACGCGATCCTCCGGCACAGCCCGGTGCCGATCGGGACCGTGCCGATTTACGAGGCGCTCAACAAGGTTCGCAAGATCGAGGAGCTTACCCCCGAGATCCTGCTGGAGACGATCGAATTCCACGCCCGCCAGGGCGTGGACTACATGACCATCCATGCGGGCATTCTGCGCGAGCACCTGTCCTACACGCACGGGCGGATCACCGGCATCGTCAGCCGGGGCGGTTCGATCCTGGCGCACTGGATGGAGCGCCGGAAAGAGCAGAACCCTCTCTACACGCACTTCGACGAAATCTGCGACATCTTCCAGCGGTACGACGTGTCGTTCAGCCTGGGGGACGGTCTGCGTCCTGGGTGTCTGGCGGACGCCAACGACCAGGCGCAATTCGCCGAGCTCGACGTCCTGGGCGAGTTGACGCGGAAGGCCTGGGAGCGGGACGTGCAGGTGATGATCGAGGGGCCCGGGCACATTCCCTTCCACCTGGTGGCGGAGAATGTGGTCCGGGAGCAGCGAGTGTGCCACGAGGCGCCGTTCTACGTCCTGGGACCGCTCGTGACCGACATCGCCCCGGGCTACGATCACATCACCTCGGCGATCGGCGCGACCATGGCGGGGACCGCCGGCGCGGCGTTGCTCTGCTACGTCACGCCCGCGGAGCATCTGGGGTTGCCGAACCGGGAGGACGTGCGCCAGGGGGTGATCGCCTACAAGATTGCGGCGCATGCGTCCGACATCGCCCGGGGCCGGCCCGGGGCGCGCGACCGCGACGACGAACTGTCGCGGGCCCGGTTCGCCTTCGATTGGCGACGCCAGTTCGAACTGGCGCTCGATCCGGAGGCTGCGCGCGCCAAGCACGACGAGACGCTGCCGCAAGAGGGCTTCAAGGAAGCGCGCTTCTGCGCGATGTGCGGCCCCAAGTTCTGCGCCATGAAGATCACCCAGGATGAGCGGGACGAGGCCGGGGTCGACCGGATTGCGCCGCTGCCGGTCATTCAGACCTAGCGGACCGCGGGGTTCGCGCCTCTACTCGGAGTGGACGGCATGTCCGATGCAACGCTGAAGGATGCGGTGACGGCCGCGGTATCCCGGGTCGTGGATTCGGTGATCGGCAAGGACCTGGGGACGCTCGGCATGGTGCAGGGCGTCGAGGTGAAGGACGGCAAGGTTTCGTTCACCCTCGAACACGTGACGCCGGCTCACCCGGCCCGAAAGGATCTCGAGGCCGCGGCGGAGAAGGCGGCCCGCGCGGTCGCCGGCGTCAAGGATGTGTCGATGCGGGTGGCCGCCGCCGTGCGCGCGAACCCCCTCCTGGAAGGCACGCCGTTCGGCAAGGGAGTCAAGCACATCATTGCCGTCGGCAGCGGCAAGGGAGGGGTGGGAAAGTCCACCGTCTCCGCCAATCTCGCCTGCGCGCTGTCCCTGGAGGGGGCGCGGGTGGGCCTGATGGACCTCGACGTCTGGGGGCCCAACATCCCGCTCATGATGGGGGCTCCCAAAGGCGTGCCTCCCGCGGTTTCCGCGGACAAGAAGATCGTCCCCCATACGCTGCACGGCGTCAAGGTGATGTCGGTCGGCTTTTTCGTCCAGGACGACGAGCCCATCATCTGGCGCGGTCCCATGGTGAACGGGTTGATCAAGCAGTTCACCTCGGACGTGGACTGGGGGGACACCGACTATCTCCTGATCGACCTGCCGCCGGGCACGGGCGACGTGCAATTGTCGATGACCCAGAACATGCCGCTGACCGGCGCGGTCGTGGTTTCCACGCCCCAGGACGTCGCCCTGCTGGACGTGGGCAAATCGATCGCGATGTTCCAGAAGGTCAGCGTACCGATCCTGGGAATCGTGGAGAACATGAGCTACTTCGTGTGTCCGAGTTGCACCGCGAGGCACGAGATCTTCCATCACGGCGGGGCGAAGCGGGCGGCGGAGAAGTGGAATCATCCGTTCCTGGGCGCCGTCCCGATCGACCTGGAGATCCGGGTGGGCGGAGACACCGGCACCCCGATCGTCGTCAAGAATCCGAAGAGTCCGCAGGCGGACGCCTTCCGCGCGATCGGACGCAGCCTGGCGGGGAACGTCGCGCGCCTGACCTTGGCGACGCCGGCCAAACCGGGTATCATGGATCGGTTCAAGGCCGCCTTCACGGGCGGGAAGCCCAAAGGGCAACCCGCATTCGATGTGTGAGAGGGCCGGGTCGCCTCCCGGTCCGGCGCGTAGCCGGCCGGCGGCGGCGCGATGAAAGGGGCTCCCGCATGCCGGTTTACGAATACACGTGCACGAAGTGCGAGAACCGGTTCGAGGCCTTCGTCCACACGGCGAAGGCGAAAGTGGAATGTCCGCAGTGCGGCAGCGGCAAGGTCAGCAAGCTGCTCTCGCTGTTCGGGACACGTTCCAACGGTCCCGCCGCCGACGCGGGCGGGTCGGGACATTCTCTGTGAGGGAGCTGCAACTGCCGCTAGTTCAGCGGCGTTCGGCCCCTTCGCGGAAGGGATCCGGTCATGGATGACGCGGTACCACGGTTGATCGATCGATACGGGCGGATCCACCGCCGCCTGCGCATCTCGGTCACCGATCGCTGCAACTTCCGCTGCGTCTACTGCATGCCCGAGCAGGTGGCCTGGATCCCCAAACAGGAAGTCCTGACGTACGAGGAATTCGAGCGCCTGACCCGGCTCATGGTCGGGTTGGGCATCGACCGCGTCCGACTCACCGGCGGGGAGCCGCTCGTGCGCCGCGACGTGCCGGCCTTGTGCGAGCGGCTGGCCCGCCTTCCCGGACTGCGGGAGGTCACGCTGACCACCAACGCCCAGGCCCTGGCGCGGTTCGCGCAGCCGCTGTGGGATGCCGGGCTGCGGCGGCTCAACCTCAGCCTGGATACCCTCGATCGCGCCCGCTTCCTGCGCATCGCCCGGCGCGACTTCCTCGACGACGTCCTGGCCGGGATCGCCGAGGCCGAGCGGGTCGGCTTTCGACCGATCAAGGTCAACATGGTGGTCATGCGCGGGGTGAACGACGACGAGGTTCCCGAGTTCGCGCGCCTGGCCCGGGAGCGGGAATGGGACGTTCGATTCATCGAGTTCATGCCGCTGGACGGGGATCGCGAGTGGGATCGCGGGAAGGTGTTTTCCGCCGACGAGATCGAGCATGCGGTGGCGCGCGTTCACTCGATCGTGCCGCTGCAGAACGATCCGTGCGACCCGGCGCGGGAGTACACCTTCGCCGACGGCGTCGGTCGCTTCGGCATCATCGCGTCGGTAACGCGCCCGTTCTGCGCCACCTGCGACCGGCTCCGGCTCACGGCCGACGGGAAGTTCCGGACCTGCCTGTTCGCCACCGAGGAGCTGGACCTCAAGACCCCGATGCGGGCGGGCGAGACCGACGCCCAGTTGACGCACCGGATTCTCGAGGCGGTGTGGATGAAGCGGCCGGGGCACCTGATCGGGCAGACCGAGTTCGTTCAGCCCGCCCGGGCGATGTATGCCATCGGCGGGTGAGTCGGGCGGATCGGCGGCTTGCGGGAACCGGGGGGCGAATCAACCCTGGGTGTTCGCGATCAGGGGCAGCCCCCCCTGGGCGAACACGTCCATCAGCGCGTCGACCACCTCCGGATCGAAGTGCGTGCCCCGGCAGCGCCACAGTTCCTCGAGCGCGACCGACGTGGGGACGGCCGGCTTGTAGCAGCGGGGCATGACGATGGTGTCCCACGCCTCGGCGGCGCCGATGATCCGGGCGAGGATGGGGATGTCGGCCGAGCCCAGCCGGTCCGGATAGCCGCCCCCGTCGAACCGCTCGTGGGCGTGCCGGATCGCGGCGCAAATCTCCTCGTCCCCGTCGCCCTCACGCAGGATCGACTCGCCGATCGCGGTGTGGGCCTTGACGAGATCGAATTCCTCCCGGGTCAGCGGCTGGGACTTGATCCGCACGGACTCGGGGATCTCGATCATGCCGACGTCGTGAAGGACGGCGGCGAGGGCGAGGCGACGCAGGCGGACGAGGGGGAGCTCCAGCTGTACGCCCAACTTCTCGGCCAGGGCGGCAACCCGCTGGGAGTGGCCGCGCGGGAGTCCGCTGCGATCCTCCACCTGGGCGGCGAAATCCTGGATGCCGGCGAGGGTGGCGGAGTCGAGGGTGGCTTCGTGACGAAGCCGGCGGAGGGTGGGACGCAATCGCGCCACGACGATCCGCGTCTCCACGCGGGACTCTCCCCCGAACCCTCCGGCGTCTTCCCGCTCCGCCGCTCCGGATGCCTCCGGGGGTCGCATATCGTCCGTCACCGCCGGTGCCCTCCACCCGAACACCCCGGGATTGTACCGGAAGCCGGCCCGGGGGGGAAGAAACGATCGCCGGCGGCCGGAATCTCCGCTCCCCGCTCGGACGGTGCCGCTTCCCGTCGAAGCCGTCAACGGAGCGTTGTACGTTCCGTTGTCGCTGCTATAATAGGGGAGCCATGAAAGAGAACCGTAGCGGAACCGACCGAATCCTGTACGTGGAAGACGACCCCGACCTGGGGCGGCTCGTCCAGGCGCTGCTGGCGCGCGAGGAGATCGCGGTCGACGTGGTTCCGACGGGCCGGGAGTTCCTCCAGGCGCTGCAGACGCAGCATCCGGACCTGTGCCTCGTCGACCTGAATCTGCCGGACGTGTCCGGCCTGGACATCCTGCGGGATCTCGGCAATCTGCATCCCCACCTCCCGGCGATCGTGCTGACGGCCTCGGAGGCCGTGCAGGACGTGGTGCAGGCCATGAAGCTGGGCGCGGTCGACTACCTGTACAAGCCGATGGACGTGCAGCGCATCGTGGTGTCGGTGCGCAACGCGCTCCGGCTGGTCGAGGACCGGCGCGAAATCGCGCGGCTGCAGGCGGATCTCCGCGAATCCTACGCGCCGCAGCACCTGGTCGGCAGCTCGCCGGCGATGGAGCGGGTGCGGGAGTTGATTCGCAAGGTCGGCCCCAGCGACGTGGCCGTCCTGGTGCAGGGAGAAAGCGGGACGGGCAAGGAACTGATCGCCCGGGCGCTGCACTTCTGCAGCGACCGCCGGGACGGTCCGTTCATCGCGCTCAACTGCGCCGCCCTGACCGAATCGCTCGCGGAGAGCGAACTGTTCGGGCACGAGAAGGGCTCGTTCACGGGCGCGGTCGGGCGTCACCTCGGGCACTTCGAGCGCGCGCACGGCGGGACGCTGTTCTTCGACGAGATCGGCGACATGCCGCTGCCGCTCCAGGCCAAGATCCTGCGCGCGATCCAGGAGCGCCAGGTCAAACGCGTGGGCGGCGACCGCGAGGTGACGGTCGACGTGCGCGTGATCTGCGCCACGCACCAGGATCTCGAGGAAGGGGTTCGGAAGGGGAGGTTCCGGCAGGACCTGTTTTACCGGATCAATGCCCTGACCATCGAAGCGCCGCCCCTGCGCAAGCGCCCCTCCGACGTCCCCGAACTCGTGCAACACTTCCTGGCCACCGCGTGCCGGCGCCAGAAGCGCAACCCGGTCCGGCTGGCGGCCGAATCTCTCGCGGTGATCCGGCGCTATTCATGGCCGGGCAATGTACGGGAGCTGGAGCACGCCATGGAGCGCGCCGTCCTCCTGTGCGACGGGGAGGTGATCCACCCGTATCACATGCCGCCCGCGCTCCTGAACAGCGAGCCGGCGGTCGACATGCCTGCGCCGACCTCGAATCTGATCGAGGCGGTGGAAGGCGTCGAGCGCACGATGATCGCCGCGGCGCTGGAGAAGCACGGCTGGGTCAAGGCGCGGGCCGCCCGGGCGCTGGGCATCACCGAGCGGATGATTTCGTACAAGATGCTCTCCCTCGGGATCCGCCGGAACCCCGCGGCGGTATAGGATCCTCCTGCCCGAAGTTCCTTGCCGGAGCGCCTGGATGACCGAGCCGCTGGTCAAGTGCACGGTCTCGCACGGCGTGGGTACGCTCACGCTCAACCGCCCGGACAAGCTCAATGCGCTTTCCCCCCGCATGATGGCGGAACTGCTGCTGGCCCAGCAATCGCTGGCCGGAGATTCGCACGTGCGGGTCATGGTGGTGACGGGAGCGGGGCGTGGATTCTGCGCCGGCGGCGACCTCCAGGAAATCGAGGATGCGTGGAAGCGCGGCGACGAGGCCGGCCTGGGCGAGTTTCTCGACGCCGGCAAGCGGGTGGTCCTGGGCTTCCGCTCCGCCGCCAAACCGGTGATCGCGGCGATCAACGGCGTGGCTACGGGGGCGGGGTTCAACCTCGCCCTGGCGTGCGACTTTCGGATCGCGGCGCAGGAAACCCACCTCGGGCAGACCTTCGTGCGATTGGGCCTGCATCCGGACTTCGGCGCCACCTGGTTCCTGCCGCGCATCGTCGGCACCGCGCGCGCGGTGGAACTCCTCCTCACCGGCGAAATGATCGACGCCCGCGAAGCCGCCCGGCTGGGCATCGTCAATCGCGTCGTGCCGCTGGATCAGCTTGAGCAGGCCGTCAAGGCCATGGCCGAACGCCTGGCGGCCGGTCCCCCGCTCGTCTATGCGCGAACGAAGGAGGCGGTCTACCGGAACGAGGCGGAGGGACTTGCCGCGGCCATCGACTTCGAGCATCGGGCGCAGATGGATTGCATCCGCTCGGACGACGCCCGCGAAGGAATCGGGGCGTTCCTGGCCCGGCGCGCGCCGCGCTTCCAGGGAAGATAGGCGTCGCCCCCGCGCGGCGTCAGGGCGTCAGCACGATCTTGCCGAAGGCTTCCCGACCCTCGAGCGCCCGATGCGCGTCGGCGGCGCGTTCCAGGGGGAGGACCCGGTCGACCACCGGGCGCAGAGCGCCGTTCTGCACGCAACGGAGCATGTCCCGGAACTCACGTCCGGAGCCCATGGTCGAGCCCAGGATCGTGATCTGGCGGTAGAAGATGTGTCGCAGGTCCTCCTGCGGGTCGAATCCGGTCGTGGCCCCGCAGGTCACCAGACGCCCCCCGCGTCTCAGGCTGCGCAGGCTGCGCGCCCAGGTGTCCCGACCGATGTAGTCGACCACCACGTCGACCCCGCGCTTGCGCGTAATCTCCCGCACCCGGGCGTCGAACGACTCCCGGGCATGGTTCACCACCAGGTCCGCGCCCAGTGCCCGCGCGCGCTCCAGTTTCTCGTCCGTGCCGGCCGTGGCGATCACCCGTGCGCCGCAGGCCTTGGCGATCTGGATCGCCGCCGTCCCCACCCCGGCGCCCGCGCCGAGGATCAGGACGTCCTCTCCCGCCTTCACCTGCGCCCGCGTGACCAGCATTCGCCAAGCCGTCAGCGACACCAGGGGGAGCGCCGCCCCTTCCGCGTACGACAGCGACTCCGGAATCGGGTAGCAATTGCGCGCCGGCAGCGCGATCCGCTCGGTATAGGCGCCGTCGCCGTGCTCGCCGATCAGGGTGTAGGTCAGGCACTGGCTCCCCTCGCCGCCCGCACAGAATTCGCAGTGACCGCAGGAAATGCCGGGATTCACCAGCACCCGGTCGCCGACCGCCACTCCCGCCACGCCGGGGCCCAGCGCCGCAATCGTCCCCGAGGCATCGCAGCCGAGGATGCGCGGCAACGCGATCTTCACCCCCGGCATCCCCCGGCGCACGAACAGGTCCAGATGATTGAGCGACGTGGCATGCACCTTGAGGACGACTTCGCCCGGACCGGCCGTCGGTTCCGGAATGTCGTCCACGCGCAGAACTTCCGGACCGCCATGCTCGTGGATTCGGACGGCGCGCATCGGGGCTCCTCCGGCGGGCGACTGGGGACGTCGCCAAGCCCTACCACGGGAACCCACACCCGTCAATGGATACCGCTTGACCCGGCGCCGCCCGCGCCCGTCTCTTCTGCCATGAAGTCATTTGTCCCTCGGCCTGCGGGCGGATACAATGTCCCCCGGCCCGGAGTTCCCGGACCCCGGAGGTGCCCCATGCCCTGGTTCGCCACCGACCCCAAGGTCGCTGAACAGATTCTGCGGGCGCACATCCGGGATACCGCCATCCTCCACACCATCGTCGGCGTGGGAAAGCGCTGCCTGTTCTGCACGCGGGACGCCCTGTACCTGGTGTCCTACCGCCGCTGGCTGCCGATCCTCACGCCGCGGCCCGTGGCCGTGTTGTGTTTCCCGATCGCCCAGATCCTCGACCTGACGCTGGAGGAGCGCGGGGACGGAACCGTGTGCCGGCTCGGGATCGCCACTCATCCGGCCCATCTGCCCCCGGACGGAAGAGTCCCGGACGAGCACTCCATCCTCTTCGTGACGCTGCTCGATCCGGGTTACAAGGAGACCATCGCGTCGGTCCGCTACCTGGTGGAATCGGCGCAATTCAAGGCCTCGTGGGAGTCGGGAGCGCACCCGGGCCCGAGCAAGACGTAAGGGGAGGGGGAAGACGCGTGGGAATCGATACGATCGCCGTCCTGGGCGGCGGAACCATGGGCAACGGCATCGCGCAGGTTGCGGCCGCGGGCGGATACCGCGCCGTCCTCTTCGATGTCTCGCGCGAGGCGCTCGACCGTGCCGTGCAGACGATCACCGGCAACTTGCGCAAGGGTGTGGATAAGGGCAAGATCGCGGCGGGAGACATGGACGCCGCGCTCGGACGCCTGTCCACGGAGACCGACTTCGCGCGCGCCGTCGCGGACGCGGACCTGGTCATCGAAGCCGTCCCCGAGGAGATCGGGCTGAAGATCGACCTGTTCCGGAAGGCCCACGCCGCGGCGCAGCCCGGGGCCATCTTCGCCTCCAACACCTCGGCGCTCTCCGTCACGGAGATGGCCGCCGCCAGCGGCCGTCCGGAGCGCTTCATCGGCATGCACTTCTTCAATCCCGTCCACCTCATGCGGCTCGTGGAGGTGATCCGCGGCTTGGAAACCGCGGCGGCGACCCTGGATGCGACCCTGGAAGTCGCACGCCGGATGGGCAAGGAAACCGTCGAGGTGCGGGAGTCGCCCGGCTTCGTCACGAGCCGGATGAACGCGCTGATCGGCAACGAGGCGTTTCGCATGCTCGAGGAAGGCGTGGCGAGCCCGGAGGGAATCGACAAGGCGATCAAGCTCGGTCTCAATCACCCCATGGGCCCGTTCGAAATGGTCGACCTGGTCGGACTGGACGTGCGCCTGAGCATCCTCGAGTTCCTCCATCGCACGCTCGGCGATCGGTTTCGCCCCACTCCGTTGATGGTCCAGTACGTCAAGGCAGGACGCCTGGGTCGGAAGGTCCGGAAGGGCGTGTACCGGTACGACGCGGACGGGAACCGGATTTCCTGAACCCCCCGGACCGCGAAAGCGCGGGGGAGATGTGAGGGTCGGAGCGACCATGGCAAGCGGTGCGTCGGACGATTCGCGGGCGGCGGGTTCCCTACCCGGCGACGCGGGGCTCCCGCGGCTTCGCCCGGGCGCCGCCGGTCGCGTCCGCGCGTCGAAACTCGCCGCTGCGGGCCTGGCCGGGCTCCTCGCGCTCCTGTCCGGGTGCGCCGCGCCGAGCGGCCGGGAGGAGGGCGGCGGATTCGAAATGAACGCCCTGCCGGAGGCGCTCCCACCCCGGCCGGCGGAGAACGTCCTCATCCCCACCCTCGACTCCCTCATGGGCGAGCGCTGGTGGGGGCTCTACGCCAATCAGACCCGGATCGGCCGGGTCCACCTGGCGGGCAAGCGCGTGCAGACGGCGGAGGGAGAGGGCGTCGGGCTCGCGGTCGAGAGCCTCCTCGAAGTCCCGCCGCCGACGGTCCGACTTCGCTGGGAAGCCCAGTACGCCAAGAACGGAAAGCCGCTCTACCTCCGGGAAACCACCCAGGAGGAGAACCTGACCGGGGGGCAGAGCCGCTCGCGGACCTTCGAAGTTCGGGGGGCGCAGGTGCAGTGCGTCGGCGTCGACCCGTCCGGGGCGGCCCGCGAAACCGCCTACCCCTGGCCCGAGGAGAGCGCCTTCCTGCTCGCCGGGCTCGAGGGGCCGGAAATGTTCATGGTGGCGGCCTCGGTCCAGCCCCTGGTCGGGAAGTCGTACGAGTACATCGTCGCCGGTCCGACCGGCCCCGTACCCCTGCGCATCGACGTGGAAGATCGCGAGATCATTCCGGTGCGCGACCAGAACCATGATTGCCTGCGGCTCCTCCTGCAGCAGGGCACTCTGAGTCGACGCGTCTGGATGACGGACGAACGGCAGGTGGTGAAATGGGCGGAGATTCGCCCGGACGGCAAGGAAGGGATCGTCGCCCTCCTGGGGACCGCCGAGCAGGCCGACAGCGATCTCGGCGGCGGATCGGGTCTGCCCGGGCCGCACGAGGTGGTCCTCGCCTTCATCAAGGGAGTCGTCTCGGACAATCGCGAGTTGATCGACCTGCAGTGCGACTACGATGCCCTGTACGGGAGCTTCCAGCGCGACGGTCGCGCGAAGGCGATCTCCCGCTCGGCCTTCAATGCCTGGTTCCGCAACCGGGTCATGGCGGACGCCAACCTGCGCATGTCCGCGCGCTCGGTCGAAATCCTGCGGCCGCTGCTGAAGACGGTCATTCGCGGGAACAAGGCCGCGGTTTCCTTCCAGGATCCCGCCAGCGGCAAGGACTTCTTTCGTTTCAGCTTCCGTCTCTCCGGCCGCGGATGGCTGGTCGTCAACTACGAACCGTGAGGGATTGCCCGTGACCATTCCTTCCTCCCGACGCGTGGGTCTCGGCGCGCTCGTGCTGGCCGGCCTTGCCGCCGCCGCGCTCCTGGCCGAACCGCACCTGGACCGCACCTTCGTCCTCGAAATCGATGGCCGGCCGGTCGAGTTCACCACCGGCCAGGCGATCTCGGTCGCCTGCACCCATGCGGACGGAAAGTCCCACACCCTGAGCGCCCGCCAGAGTCCGGTCCAGCGGTTCGATCGCGCCGGGCTTCGCTTCTCTTATCCGGTCGATTGTTCGGTCCTGTATGACCAGGGAGAGGACGAGATCGCGGCCAGCATCCGCCACCCCGCGGGTCCGGTCGTCCAAGTCCACCGGATGACGGGAACCGTGGACCGGAAAGACGCCCTGGAGCGCCACGCCGCCACCCTGCTTTCGACCCTGAAGACCGGCGGGGCCACCGAAATCGAACGGGAGGAGATTTCGACCACCCTCGCCGGGGCTACCGTGACCGGTGTCCAGGTCGCCTGCCGCCTGTTGGACGAAGCCCGGGTCACGGAAGTCTACTATCCCACGCACGGGAAACGGCCCTACCGGGTCTCCGTCGACTACGGGTTCGACGACGCGCGGGAGGCGCAGGAGCTTTTCGAGCTCGTGAGCCGAAGCCTGATCCTGGAGTAGGGTTTCCCTCCACGCCCCCGTAATTGCAACTCGGCGTTGACCTGCGATACCGCGGTGGGCTATGGTAGACAGGCCTGACTGGGTCTGGAGGGGGCCGGACCCGCCCATCCCAACCCCGGGATGACCCGTGAACGATTCGCGCGGTTCGCTCGACGCGGCCCGATCGGCCGCCCCGATCGCCGAGTTGCTCGGCATCGCATCCGGCAGTGCATTGGATGCAATCTATCGGGCCATCATCGACCAGACTCCCGACGGCGTGCTGCTGATCGAGCCCCACAGCAAGCGCCTGCTGCATTGCAATCCGGCCCTCCAGCGCATGCTCGGCTACAGCGCCGAGGAAATGGCGACACTCAGCCTCTACGACATCGTCGAACACGACCCGGCCATCGTGCACGCGAACGCGATGCGGGTGGTGGAAACCGGCGATCCGTTCGTTGCGGAGCGGAAGTACCGGTGCAAGGGCGGAGACCTGGTCGATGTCGAGGTGAGCGTTACGCGCTTTACGCACGCGGGCGGACAGGCGCTGTGCGGCATCGTGCGGGACCTCACGGAACGAAAGCGGATCGACGCCCTCCTGCGGCGGACGTCCACCGAATTGCAGGCGATCGTGCACGCCACGCCGGACCTTTATTTCCGGATCGGCGCGGACGGGACCTATCTGGACGTGCATGCCGGCCACGCCGAAGATCTGATGCTTCCCGCCGAGGAGTTGCTCGGTCGCCGCATTCCGGATGTCCTGCCGCCCCCGGTCGGGGCGCGGATGTTGGAGATGATTCAGGCCGCTCTGGCGTCGGGGGCGCCGGTCGAATTCGAGTTCTCGCTTCCTCTTCAGCACGGCGAGCAGTACTTCCATGCGCGCTTCGTTCCGTTGTCGAACGACCAGGTCTTCGTCCTGGCGCGCAACGTCACCGAGATGCGGCGCCGCTCCGAGGCCCTGCGGCTTTCGCAGCGGAACCTGGAAACGCTCATTCACTCGATCGACGGGATCGTTTGGGAGGCGGATCCCAAGACCTTCCGGATGACCTTCGTGAGCAAGCAGGCGGAGCGGATCCTCGGCTATCCGCTGGCGCGCTGGGTGGAGGAGCCGACTTTCTGGGCGGACCATGTCCATCCGGACGACCGCGAGGAGGCGGTCGGCTTCTGCAAGCGCGCGACCACCGAGAAGCGCGACCACCAGTTCGTCTACCGGATGATCGCGGCGGACGGGCGGATCGTCTGGATCGACGATGTCACCTCCGTGATCGTGGAGAACGGCGAAGTCACGCGGATGATGGGGGTGCTCGTCGACGTCACCGAGCGCCGGCGCGCCGAGGAGCAGTTGCACCGGGTCGAGGGCCGCTTGCGGACGTTGGTCAACAACGCGCCCGTGATTCTCTTCTCCCTCGACGATCGGGGAGTGTTCACGCTCGTCGAAGGGAAGGGTCTCGAGGCCCTGGGGATGCGTCCCCGCGAATTGATCGGCAAGTCCGTCAACGACCTGTACCGCAACGACCCCGCCCTGCTGAACCTGCTTCGGCAGGCGCTCGCGGGGGAGATGATCCACGCCTCGATGGAATTCAAGGCGGGGCCGGGAAAGGGACGGACCTTCGACCTCCGCTGCGCCCCGATACAGGGCGCCGACCAGCGAGTCCAGAGCGTGATCGGCGTGGCCACCGACATCAGCGACCGCAGGCAGGCGGAAGAGGGTCTGCGTCGGATGGAGGAGCGGTTGCGTACGGTCGTCAGCAACGCCCCGATCGTGGTGTTCGCGCTCGACCTCGACGGGGTCTTCACGCTATCCGAAGGCCGCGGGCTGAAGGCGCTGGGCGTCGAACCCGGGGAGGTCGTCGGCCGGTCCGTCTTCGAAGTCTACCGCGACGACCCGGAAGTCGTGGCGAGCGCGCGGCGCGCGCTGGCGGGGGAATCGTTCTCCTCGATCTTCGAGGTGACCGCGGGGCCCGGCGCCGGCATGACGCACGAGACGCAGTGGGTTCCGCTCTTCGGGGAAGACGGCCGGATCTCCGGCGTGATCGGGGTGGCGACCGACCTGACCGAGACCAAGCGCCTCGAGACCAAGGTCCGGCACATCACGCTCCACGATTCGCTGACCGGCCTGCCGAACTGGGCGCTGTTCAAGGACCGGCTCGCCCAGTCGGTGCAGCATGCGTCGCGCAACCAGGAAGTGCTCGCCGTCCTGCTGCTCGACATCGACCGGTTCAAACTCGTCAACGACACGCTCGGGCACTCGGTCGGGGAGCGGTTGCTTCAGGAAGTGGCCGACCGTCTGAAGGCCTCCATCGGGCCGGCCGACACCGTGGCCCGCATGGGCGGCGACGAGTTCGTCCTGTTGCAGATGGGGATCGCGCACGCCGGCGAGGCGGCGCGCATGGCCCAGCGCGTGTTGGAGGCGATCAAGCCGCCGTACCGCCTCGACGGCCACGACCTGCACGTCTCGATGAGCATCGGGATCAGCCTGTTTCCGTACGACGGGGAGGATCCGCAGACGCTGCTCAAGAACGCGGACACCGCGATGTACCATGCCAAGGAGACCGCGCGCAGCAGCTATCACTTCTACAGTCCGGCGATGAACGCCAAGGCGTTCGAGAAGCTCGCGCTGGAGAACAGCCTGCGGCGGGCGCTCGAACAGGGCGAGTTCGTCGTGCACTATCAGCCGCAGGTCGACATCCGCAGCGGGAAGATGATCGGCATGGAGGCGTTGGCGCGCTGGCGGCACCCCGATCTGGGGCTGGTCGCGCCGAGCAAGTTCATTCCGCTTGCCGAGGACACGGGCGTGATCGTCCCGCTCGGGGAGTGGATCCTTCGGGCCGCCTGCACCCAGAACAAGGCTTGGCAAGATGCGGGACTTCCGCCGGTCCGGGTCGCCGTCAATCTGTCGGCCCGCCAGTTCCAGCAGGCGGATCTGGTGGACGTCGTCGTGAGGATCGTGCGGGAGACCGGCCTCGACCCGCAGTATCTCGAGTTCGAGATCACCGAAAGTATCGCCATGAAGGACCCCGAATACACCGGTCGGGTCCTCAAGGCGTTCAAGAAGATCGGCGTGCAGATCTCCATCGACGACTTCGGGATCGGCTATTCCTCGCTGTCGTCGCTCAAGAGCTTCCCGCTCGATTCGCTCAAGATCGACCGCTCGTTCATCCAGGATCTCAATACCGATCCGATCGATGCCGCCATTGCGACCGCGTTGATCGCCCTCGGCCATCGCCTGAACATGCGGGTGGTGGCCGAAGGAGTGGAAACCGAAGAGCAATTGCGCACGCTGCTCGCGCTCGACTGCGACATGATGCAGGGGCACTACTTCTGCCGCCCGGTGCCGCCCGACGAGCTCGGCGAGCTGCTCGCCCGGGGAACCCGCCTGTTCAAGAAGGCACCGGAGCGGGGCGGAGACCTGGCCGGAGCGGCCGGTGGGGCCTAAGGTCCGCGCGCCACGGCCGCGGCCGCGCGCGCAGCGGACGATTCCGGTCCGTCCCGGGGGACGCGATGCGCGCGGATCGGGCGGGGCAGAAGGCCGGGCACGGGCGGCGATTCCCGCACCTCTCGGCACGGAACCGTTCCGGGCCTGCGCGTAAAGACCCTTCGGGGGGGATCGGGCGGGAGCGCGCGACCGGTACCTCGGGCTGGGTCGCGCGCCGAGCGTGAGGAGGAGGTCCGACACGCCGGGCAGGGACCCTCGTGGACGGACGGGGGAGAGCGACTAGTTCCTCCGGCTCCGGCGCCTGCCTGCGGGTCCCCGACTGCCTCCGGCGGCCTGATCGGCCATTCGTTCGAGTTCCGCCACGATCCGCTCCGGGGCGGCGAGGCGGCCCATTCCCACGTGGCCGCAGGCGAGCATGCCCTGTTCGGGCTCGATGAAGACCGCCCCCCGCCGCTTCAGGGTCCGCACGTTTTCCACCACCGCCGGGTGCGCCCACATGTTGTCGTTCATGGCCGGCGCGATCACGAGGGGGACCGTCAGGGCCAGGGCGGTGGTCGTGAGCATGTCGTCGGCGAGGCCATGGGCCAGGCGCCCGATGACGTCGGCGGTCGCGGGAACGACGGCGAGAAGCGCGGCGCGGTCTGCCAATGAAATGTGTTCCGTGCCGAGGGTGGCCTGGCTGTCGAACAGGTCGACGACCACGGGACGATGGCTGAGGGCTTCGAAGGTGAGGGGGGCCACGAAGCGGGTCGCGGCGCGCGTCATCACGACGATGACCTCCCGGCCGTTCTTGACGAGCGCCGAGACGACCTCCGCGGCCTTGTACGCCGCGATGCTGCCGCTCACGCCGATGACGATCAGGCGGCGCTCCGACGGCTTGCGCATCAGCAGCACTCCCATGGCCGGCACGGGGACGGCCGGCGACGCCCGGAGGGGGCATGCGCCCGGCCGCAGTGCCCGGACGGCCGCGCGGCCGGGAGGGCCCCGGCGCGCCGCCATCCGAACACGTCCCGTTCCCGCCTGCGGACCCGCGCGCTTACGCGGTCGGGATCTGGCCGACCGTCTCGTCCGCTTCCAGGAAGATCTTGTCGGCGAGGATCTCCTCGACGACCACGTCGATCAGGTTCTTGGAATCCGATTCCACGAGTCGCGGGGCGCCCTTGTTCAGCTCCTGCACCCGCTTCTGGATCAGCACGGTGAGCTTGAAGCGACCGCCGACCTTTTCCAAGGCCTCGTCGATGCGAACCCGGCTGTCCCGATTCTCCATGGGCGCTCCTCTCCTGGCTTACCGATCTAGGTTCTCGCGGACGATCCGTT
>CAZWCX010000003.1:112317-135669 GCA_964632945.1 uncultured Planctomycetia bacterium
CCGTTCGACCTCGGCATGCGTACGTTCGAGGTCGCGGTTCTCCACTTCGAAATCGTACAGTTCCTTGCGCAACGCCATCTCGGCATCGTACCTTGCCACCCGGCGGTCGATTTCATCGGGCGCAGTTCCCCGCTGCTTGAGGCGGCGCTGCAACTCCCTCCGGTCCGGGACCGTCAGGAACACGTAAACACCCGGATATCCGAGCGCGCGCAACGCCCGGACCCCCTGCACGTCGATGTCGAGCAGGGGGTGCAGTCCCCCGGACCGGATCGCCTCCAGTCCCTTGCGCGGCGTCCCGTAGAGGTTGCCGAACACCTCCGCGTGTTCGATGAACTCTCCTTGATCGATCCACGCGCGAAACTGTTCATGGGTCAAAAAGTAATAGTCGACGCCGTCCTTCTCGCCCGGCCGCATCGGCCGGGTGGTCGCCGAAATCGAAGGGCGCAGACGCGGATTCCCTTCGAGGCGCTTGGCAATCGTGGTCTTGCCCGACCCCGAGGGGCCGGAAAGAACCACCAGCTTCGGCCCCGGCAGCGTCATGGCGTCACTCTACGTTCTGGACCTGTTCCTTCAATTTCTCGATGTCGCACTTCATGTCGATCACATGATTTGAGATGCGGGCATCGTTCGCCTTGGACCCGATCGTGTTCGCTTCGCGCAGGAGCTCCTGCGTGAGGAAGTCGAGTTTCTTGCCGGCCTCGCCGGTCTTGCGCAGCAGGGCGCGGAATTCCTCGAGGTGCGATTCCAGGCGCTGCATCTCCTCGCTGATGTCGCAGCGATCGGCCCAGACCGCGAGTTCGCGGGAGAGATCGTTCACCGTCACCGCGGGTCCGCCTCCTGCCGCGAGCAGTTCGTTGATCCGGGTCAGCATCCGCTTCTGGTGCTCGACCGGGACCTGCGGCGCCAGCTTGCGCACCTCCTGGACGCAGCGGTCGAGGTTGGCCAGCAGACGTTCCATTTCCTTTCGCGTCCGATCCCCCTCGCGCTTGCGCATGGCGCACAGTTGCCTGGCGGCCTGGTCGATGAGCTTGAGCACGCGGGGTCCGAGTTCTTTTGTGTCGGCGTCCTCCCCGGGAGTATCGAGGACCCCCGGAAGGGAAAGCAGCGTCTGCAAGGAAGGCTCTTCCTTGACGCCCACGCGCTTCAGTGCGCCGCGCAACTGCTTCATGTATTCGCCGAGGCGGGCCTCGTTGAGGACGACCGCAGAGCGTCCCGTGGTCTCGCGCACGTGTACGTCCACATGGACGGTGCCGCGATCGAGATGACGCCGGAGCATCTCCTCGATCTCCGGGCCGAGCGTGTCGAGATCCTCGGGCAGGTGGGTGACCACCTTGAGGAATCGATTGTTCACGGATCGGATCGCGACGTCGACGGCAACGGAAGGCCCCGACCAGGAGGCCTGGCCGTAGCCCGTCATGCTGTTCATCCGGGTCTCCGGGGGTGAGGGGGCGGTTGGCCTACTTGCCGGGGTCCTTCTCGACGGGATCGGTCCCGCCCTCCTTGGAGCCGTCCTTGGGCGCACCCGAGCCCTTCTCGGACCCGCTGCCGGGGCCCTGGTTCAGCGGCGCCTCCACGCCCCCCTTGTCTTCCGGGGTGACGAGCGAGCGCCCCTGCTGGAACGGCCGCGCATTGAGCACGAGCGCGAGCACGCCATAGAGCGAGCCGAGCACGATCGTGATGCGCGCCGCCGCGGTGACGGCCTTGGTGCCGAAGAAGCTGTCGCCGCTGCCGCCGCCGAAGGCGGTGGCGAGGCCCTCGCCGTGGTGCGGTTGGACGAGTACGATCAGCGTGATCAGCACGCAGACGAGGAAGAAGATGATGGTCAGAAGCGCGCCGAGAAAGGCCATCATGGCGGATTGCTCCAATCGTCGGATCCGGAACTACTTCTTTGAAGCCTTGACGATCGCGGTGAACCCCTCGGGGTCGAGACTGGCGCCTCCCACCAGGCCGCCGTCGACGTCCGCTTCCGCGATCAGGCTCTTGATGTTGTCGGACTTCACGCTGCCGCCGTAGAGAATGCGCAGGTCGCGCGCTACCCCCGACCCGGCGTGGGCGGAGACGAGGTCGCGGATCTGCTTGTGCACTTCCTGCGCCTGGGCGGGCGTCGCCGTTCGGCCCGTGCCGATCGCCCAGACCGGCTCGTAGGCGACCGTGATCCGCTCGACCTGGGCGGCGGTCAGTTTTTGCAGCACGGCGTCCATCTGGGTGCGGATGACCGAGGCGGTGACGCCGCGCTCCCGTTGCTCCAGGGTCTCCCCGACGCAAAGGATGGGCGTCAATTCCGCCCCCAGGGCCGCGACCACCTTGCGCGCCACCGCGTCGTCGGTTTCGCCCATCAGATGCCGGCGTTCCGAGTGTCCGACGATCACGAACGAACATCCGCAGTCACGCAGCATCGCCCCGGAGATTTCCCCCGTAAACGCTCCCTTGGTCTCAGGGTGCAGATTCTGCGCGCCGAGCCGAATTGCGGTGTCCCGCACCTGGTCGTTGACGTCCATCAGGTACACCGCCGGCGGCGCGACTCCCACGTCCACCCCCTCGACCCCATCGAGCGAGCGGCGCAAGTGGTTCACGATCCCGACCGCTTCCTTGAGGGTCGTGTTCATCTTCCAATTGCCGACGATCCAGGGGCGGCGCATGACGGCCCTTCCGGGGGGTTCGGGTCGGTTGAGTGGGAGAAACCCCTGCCCGCACCGGGCCGGGACGCGCCCGACCGGCGTGGGGGGAATAGGGGAGACACAATTATAGGGATGGCCGTCAGGGTGTCAAAACATTTTTCCTGTCCTGGACTGGGCTTGGCGCGAGACGTGCATGTCGCCGGGGGCCGGCCGGGACGGATCTCGGAGGTGCGCGCACCCATCGAGGCGCCGCAACTCACGGTTGGGGAAGGCACTTTCCGATTTCGGCCTTTCGCCGCGCCCGCGGTCGCGACCGGCCTTGACGATCGCCCCGGGTCGTGCTAGACTGGGGGCGTTGATCGTGTGAGTCGCCGGGGCGGATCTTGCGGGATTCGTCCCTATGGCCCATTCTCGAGGGAAACACCATGCGCGTCTTTCGCGATCGATGGAGGAAAGTTCGCGGCCAGGCCGTCTCCGAGGCGGGGCTGGTCACGATCCTGATGATCATCGCCACCGTGACGCTCGGGGTCGAGCTCTTCGCGCCGATGGTCGAGAAGGTCATGGCGTCGGGTCACGAGGCCATCCAGTCCTCGAAGCCCTTCGAAGGCTCCGGCAGCTGAGGCCCGGCCGCCCTACTTCTCCCCTTCCCGCTCCCCCTCCTCGTCCAGGATGCCGACGCTCTGAAACGTCTGGTCCTGGAAGAGCGCCATCATCTTCACGATTCCCTGCTCCCGCCGCAGGATCGCCTGCACCCTGCGCTCGATCGACCCCTGCCTCGCCCGCAGATGAACCAGGAAGACACTGCTTTTCACCGTGAGCAGGGGGGCGATCTTGGCGCCGAGGTCCTTGGGGAATCCGGGGACCTTGGAGAAATCGCCCGGGAGTTGCTGGAAGGTGTTTCCTTTCCCGGGCGCCGATTCGATCGCGCGCCAGTTCACGATCGCCCGCGCCGCCTCCATCGACATCTCCGGGTGGATGCTCTGCAACGCCTCCGCCGATGCGGTGTTGACGTTGATCTGCGGAGGGCCCCAGGCGGTGATGTGCGGCAGCAGGGGCAGCGCATCCTGGCTCGAGGGGTCGCCGCCGAAGAGGATCGCGTCCGTATACCCCTCGATCCGGCGCAACTCCCGCGTGCTGTAGAGAGCGGCGTTTTTCGCGTCCTTCTCGAACAGACCGTCGGTGTTCCTGTCCAGGTAGTCGACGAGGCGCGCGGCCAGGGTGTTGTCGGAGACGCGGAGGATCTTGAGCAGGCGTTCGTAAATCTCCTTGTTTCGGGCAATGACGGCGCCGTTCTGGTCGACCAGGAGATTGACATTCAGCTTGCGGTCCTCGTCCTCGATCCAAAGCATCAATTCGACGTCGCCGATGATCACCGGTTCGAAGGTGCGCGCCCAGGTCTCGTGGAGGGAATCGACGTCGCCGGCATTCTCCATGTCGGCCTTCAGGAACAGCTTGGCGTAGTTGATGCCGGCCCGGACGGCGTAGGTGTTCTGCACGTCCCCGCGGTAATTCTGCGCGATCTTCACGTCGAGTTTGGTGCTGAAGGAGAGTTGGGCGACGACCACGACCAGCACGCTCAGAACGAGGAGCGTGAGGATGAGCGCGACGCCGCGGCGGCGCCGGAACCGGCGGGGGAGGGGGGGGGCGGTCATGGCGGGATGGTACCCCGCGGCCGCGCGGATTGCAACGGCGTCCTCACAGGAGGAGATTCCCGTCCCAGGGCTTGCCCTCCTTGAACCGGATCTCGTCGTGAAGCCGCCAGGGGGCGAAGATCAGCGGCATGGGCATGTCCCAGATGCGGCACGGCGCTGCGCTCGAACCCGACGCGGTGAGGATGGCGTTCACCGCGCGGCGCGCGGCCTCGTTCGCGGCTTCCATGCATGCCAGGTCGGTGTTCGTCTGCACGTAGTCGGACGCCAGGAACAGGTTGCCGATCCGCGAGGCCGCCGGGGGGCGCATCCGCCACGAGTCGGGTTTGTTGATGAACAGCGGCTCCAGGTTCACGTCCTTTCGCGGGCGCCCGTCGTGCGGCAGGATGATGTCCGTGTCCAGAAACCAGGAGTGCAGCATGTCGTCGCGCAGCAGGGTCTTTCCCCCCACGTTGAGGCTCGCCTTCAGCTCCTCCCACACTTCGCGGGCGATTTCATCGCGGGTCTTGCAGTCCTTCGCGGCTACCTTCACGAAGGCGCCCGCGGCGTCCCAATCGGACACGTCTACCGAAAGGATGCCGCGGACCTTCCCGTCCCCGAAGCTCGCGGGCGGGTAGGCCGGCCAGAACTGCGGTTCCGAGATCGACGTGATCGCCCAGGGCGAGTCGACATAGAGCACGTGCCCGTGAATCACCTTCACGTCCTCGGTCAGGAAAAACTGGATGCCGTTCATCCAGCGCACGTTCGCGGCCAGGTACTTCACCGCCGCCAACCCCGGATCCGCCGTCTCCATCGGCGTCGTGATCAGCGGCGCCAGGGCCTCGATCGGGAGCGCCGAGACGTACCAATCCGCGGTCACGCGTCGCTCCGTTCCGTCCTCCCGGTTCCGCACGGTTACGCTCGCGATCGTTCCTCCGGTGCAGTCGACCGAGGTCACCTGCCACGGATGGTGGTACTTCACGCCGAGTCCCTGGAGATGCTGCACCCAGGGGTCGAGAAAGACGAAGCTGGTCGGGCCGTCGAGCACGCGGTCCGTGCTCGATCCGGGCTCGAACAGGCCGAAGAGCAGGCGGACCTGGATCTGTCCGATCGTGCGCGCGCTGCCCTCCTGGGCCCGCGCGGCCACGAGCGACCGCGACAACCCCTCCGCGAGGAATTTCTGGTAGGCGGGCGAGCGCGTGGCCGCGCCCACGAAGTCCCACCACGAGACCATCTCCAGCTCGGCGTAGCGGCGCGCATCGCAGCTGGTCATCACTTGCCACATCCGCTCGGCGAAGAACTCCGCTTCGCCGGGGCGCAGGTCGATGTGCGTGCCGAAGAGGTCCTTGAGAATCACCTTGAGGTCGGCCAGCGACTGCGGGAACCGCGACAGCGCGACGATGCCAGGCTTCCCGAACTGCGTCAGTTCCAGTCGCGTGGTTTGCGTCAAGTGATCGAACGCCGTCCGCCCCGCTCCCGAGGGGATTCGCTTCATGGTGTCGGGCAGGTGCACGTAAAACGACGGGAAGAAGCGGAACCCGTGCTCGCCCGGCAGATTCGGCCGCCCGTCCGTCCCGGAGTCCGGCACCGGCAGGGTCCGCGACTTGCCGCCCGGGATCTTTTTGAGCTCGAAGACCTCGACGTCGTATCCGCGCTCCGCCAGTTCGTGTGCCGCGCTCAGCCCGCCGATCCCGCCGCCCAGGACCACCACGCGATTCTTCATCGTCGGCCTCCCCGTTCCGTACATCAGATCCAGAGCGACGTGTATTCGCAGAACCCGGTGTCGTCCACCTGGGCGAGGGTCTGCCAGTCGCTCCCATTCTTGCGCGACAGGCTGCCCGAGAACTTCGCCTTCTGCTCGAAGACGATGACGGGGTACTTCCAGATCGCGGCGGTGTCCTGCACTTTCCACGCCAATTCGACCCGGTACTCGCCGCTGGGGTCGACCGCCGAGAAGGTCATCGACTTCGGGTACTTCCAGAACAGTTCCCAGGGCTCCCAGTCGTCCTGAGTGATCTTGAAGTTCTGTTCGGGGATGATCAGCCGGACGTCCTTCCAGCGGAAGTACGCATCCGAGAGCTGGAAGGCGGCATGGAACCCGAGGTCGAAAGAAATTTCCCGGTCCGGGTTGGACACGTAGGCCCAGCTCCAGGTCTTGGCGTACTCGTGCCACATTCCCCAGTCGTGGTCGTGGTATCCCGTGGCGTTCCTGAGGGTGTACGTCTTTCCCTGCCAGCGCACGGTGCCGCTCACGCTCGCGCAGGGCATGTAGACCAGCCAGCTCGAGATCTCCCAGGGTTCGTCGTGTCCATGGACGTCGTTCGCCAGCCATTGCGGCTCGTCGCGGCGCGTGTAGGTAAGGTCGAGCGCGATGCTCCCGTCCCGGGTCGTGGAGATCACGCGGTAGGTCGATGCGTCCACGACTTCGATCCTGCTCGCGCCCAGCCGGATATCGGCCTTTTCGTAGGAGGGTGCGAACGACGCCAGGCGGTCGTATTCGACTACGGGTGTGGTGGAGGCGGCGCCGGGGGCGAAGACGGCGGCGGTCAGGCTAGCGGCCCCGAGGTCATACTGGTTGCCGGGATTGAAGACGGCGATGGTGCAGATTCCGCCGAGGTCCTGCGCCGGGTCGTGGAAGTTGAAGTACCACCACTCCGTGTACCAGAAGGCGCCGGGCGAGGATGCGTAGTCCCGAAAATGAAAGGCGTCGTCCTTGAGCGTGATCGGGCCGGCGGGTCTGGGCGGGGGGTAATACGGCGTCGGCGGGGTTTCCCTTCGCGCGTGCAGCATGCGTCGGACGAACAGCGGATCCATGGGGTCCCTCCTTGCCAAGCTCGGTGCGCGGCGGGTCATGTGCCCAGACGATAGTGTCGGTCGAAGTGTGACGCAAGGGATTCTGTTGTTCGTGCGTCCCGAGGGAATCTGCTATACTCCCGATCAAGGCACCCGCCGATTTGCCGAAGACGGGGGGGGCATGTCCTGGACCTTTGTATGTTCCGAGGGTCACTGGCGATCCGTCGTCGGTGGTGCCGCGGCGTCCGAGGCGCTGACGCGGCGCAGCTGTGCAGACTGCACGGCGGCCGGGGAGTGGATCCGTATTCCACCCGGTTATGAGGTGGGACGGGTGCTCGGGCGCGGCGGGATGGGGGTCGTGTTCCAGGCCCGACAGCTCGCGCAAGAACGCCCCGTCGCGCTCAAGCTCCTTCACCCCTCCCGCCTCGGGGACCGGACCCTTCAGCAGCGGTTCTTTGCGGAGGCCGATGCGCTGTCGCGGGTCGACCACGCCAATGTCGTGCGCCTGCTGGACGTCGGCCGCGACAGCGAGTACCCGTACCTGGCCATGGAATACGTGGAAGGGCCGACCCTGGCCGCCTGGCTGCAGGATCATCATCCCACGCAGGCCCAGGCGATCTCGATCGTCGCCGCGCTGGCGCACGCCATGAATCACGTGCACTCCCGCGGGATCCTCCACCGCGACCTCAAGCCCGCCAACATCCTGTACGAGCCTTGTCGGCTCCTCAAGATCACGGACTTCGGCCTCGCCAAGTTCCTGGACAGCGACCAGACGATCACCGCGTCCGGTCACATCCTCGGCACGCCGGTCTACATGTCGCCCGAGCAGGTCCAGGGGGATCGCGCGTCGATCGGACCCGGGACGGACATCTACGCCCTCGGGGTTCTGCTCTATCGCGTGTTGACCGGCCAGCTCCCGTTCAGCGGCGGCGCACACCTGAACCTCTTCTATCGCATCCTGTTCGAGCTTCCGACGCCCCCGTCCGCCCTGATGTCGGACCTGATGCCGGGGGTGGAGGAGGTGACACTTCGTTGTCTGGAGAAGTCGTCCAAGGACCGGTACCCCTGCGCGCAATTGCTCGCCGAGGACCTGGAGCGGGTCCTGGCCGGGAGCCCGACGGCCGCGCGGCCGCGGGAGCATGCCCGCGCGGAACTCCGCTGGGCGGTATTCGCGGATCCGGCCTCGGGAACGGCGGTACCGGGTCCGCTGCGGGACGTCTTGCCGCGCGCGCCGGCGGTGCCCCGGATCGACGCGGAGACCGCCAGCAAAGGCGCCGCGCCCGTGCCCGAAGCGCCGGGCGCGATCGCGCCCGCCGGGCGCGTCGATCCGTCGGAGCTCCCGTTGGACGCCCTGGAGATTCCGCTCTTCGCCGGCCTCGAGCGCCCCAAGGTGGATGCGCTGCTCTCTTCCGGCGCGCGACGAACCCTGGCGGCCGGGGAGGTCTTGTTTCGGGAGGGGGACGCCGCGAACGGTCTCTGCGTCGTCCTCGCCGGGATGATTGAGATCCACCGCGACGGGCCGGCGGGCAGCGCGCGGCTGGCGGTCATCGAGCCGGGCGAGATCTTCGGAGAACTCGGCCTGCTGTCCTACGCGGGACTCCGAACCGCGTCCGCGCGGGCGCTCGTGCGCACGGTGCTCCTCCACCTGCCGGGAAACCCGATCGAACTGATTCGTCGGTTCGCCGACTCCGCGACGACGCTGCGCCTGCTGCAGAACCTGATGCGGCTGCTTCGCGACCGGGTGGTCAATCAGGACCGGATGCGCCTGGTCGATCAGGCGGGGGGCGCCCCGCGGGTGAGTTTCCGCGGTCGGGGGCTCGACGCCGAGGCGGCGATGCGCGGGCTCAATCGGGAACTCGAGAGCGCCTTTGCCGGCCACCTCCGGGAGCCGGGGACGTTCGTCGCGGGAGACTACCTGTTCCACCAGGGAGATCCCGCGGATGGTTTCTACTACCTGTACCACGGCGAGGTCGAGGCGGTGGACGAACGATCCGCGGCGACGCCGACGTCGCTGGCGACCCTTCATCCCCCCTGCACGGTGGGAGAAATCGGCTTCTTCTCGGGCGAGACCCGCTCGGTGGGGTTGCGCGCGGTCGGCGCCGGCGGGTACATTCGCTACTCGCTCCCCGCGTTCGAGGCGCTCGTCCGGAGCGAACCGGAGAAGGCGCTGTGCGTGCTCCTGGCCGGCGTGCAACTCGTGCTCCTGCTCATCCTTGAACGCGACGCGGGGTAGACGATGACGCCGTTCCTGGCGAGCTTCGTGCCCGACTGGGTGTTGCGCCGGCTGGAGACCGATCCGGCGCCGCCGCGTGCGCCGTGGGCCGAGCGGGTGGATGCGGCGGTGCTGTTCGCCGATCTCAGCGGCTTCACTCCGCTGGCCGAGCGGCTGGCAGCCTCCGGCACGGCGGGAGCGGAGCGGCTGGGGGAGATCCTCGATTCGCTGACCACGCGTCAAGTCGCGTTGGTGTCGGCGCACGGCGGGGACGTCTTCGGATTCGCCGGCGACGCCGCGCTGGCCGTCTGGCCGTTGCCCGCGGAGGCGGGCGGGGAGGGATTGGGCCGGGGGGTGCGCCTGGCGGTCCAGTGCGGGAGCGCCATGCAGGATGCGGTGGCGGGGCTGGAGTCGCTCGCGGGGGCGCGGTTGCGGCTGCGGGTCGGCATCGGCGCGGGTCGGGTGCTCCTTGCGACGACGGGCGGCGCGGGCGCGCACTGCGAGGCCTACGTGGCCGGCGCGGCGTTGGTCGGCATGGCGGCGGCCGAACGGGTCGCGGCGCCTGGGGAGGTCGCCCTTTCGGCCCGGGCGGCGAGGCTCGCGGGCGCGGCGCTGGACTTGGGTCCGGCGGCGGACGGATGCATGCGCGTGACGTCGGTTCGGACGCGGGAACCGCTTCCGCTCGCGTCGCGATCCGTTCCGCCGGCCGAGGCGGTCGAGGCATTGCGCGCCTTCGTTCCCCACGCCGTCCTGGCGCGACTGGACGCCGGCCAAACCGAGTGGCTGGCGGAGTTTCGCCGGGTCCTCACCCTCTTCGTGAACGTGGACGGTATCGATTACGAGGGGGAGGCCGCCCCGATTCGCGTGGCGGAGGCGGTTTCCGCCATGAGTGCCGTGGTCGCGCGGTTCGACGGGACGGTCCACCAGTTCATCGTGGACGACAAGGGGTCCACCTTCCTGGCCGCCTGGGGGCTGCCCGGTCGGACCCACGAAGACGACGCGGCGCGCGCGGCCCAGGCCGCGCTCGACATTCGAGTTGCGCTCGCAGGTCTCGGCCTGTCGGGGTCGGCCGGTCTCACCTCCGGTCGGGTGTTCAGCGGCACGAAGGGGAGCGACGCGCGCCGGGTGTTCACCATCGCGGGGGATGCGGTCAACCTGTCGGCGCGGCTGATGACGGCCGCCCACGGCGGGATCCTGGTCGACGCCCCCACCCGCGACGCCGCCGCGCGCCAGGTCGCCTTCGAGCCGATGGGGGCGATTCCGGTGAAAGGCAAGGAAGAGCCGGTGCCGGTCGCGCGTCCGCTGGGGCCGCACGGCGGCCGGGATGGGGCGGCGGCCGGCACGGGCGTTCGCGGAGCCGCGGACGGCGAGATGGTGGGGCGCACCGGCGAACGCGGTCTCGTCGCCGCCGAGTTGAAGTCCCTCGCCGACGGCGGGCCCGGCGGGCTGCTCGTCATCGAGGGCGAGCCCGGAATCGGAAAGTCGCGCCTGGCCCAGGAACTCGTTCGTCTCGCCGGCCTCCAGGGTGTGCGATGCCTGGTCGGGGCGGGCGATGCGATCGAGCAGTCGACGCCGAACCATGCCTGGCGGGGGCTCTTCGGCCAGTTGCTCGAACTGGAAGGCGTGCCGGAGGCGGCGCGCGCCGCCCGGGTGCTGGCGAGATTCGAGGGCGATCCCGGGCTGGCGGCCTGGGCGCCGGTGCTCGGGTCGCTCGCCCCGATCGGCATTCCGGAAACCGCACAAACGCTCACGATGACCGACCAGGCGCGCGCGGATGCGCTCAGAGAGCTTCTGGTGCTGCTCGTCCGCGACCAGGCGGGCCGCCGGCCGACCGCGCTCGTGCTCGAGGACGCCCACTGGCTGGATTCCTCCTCCTGGGCGCTCGCCCTGGCCGTGCGCCGGCGGGTTCACCCGCTTCTCCTCGTCCTGGTGACCCGGCCGATCGAGTCCCCGCCGACGCTGGAAAGCCGGGTCCTGCTGGAAGACGCCGCCGCGCGTCGCCTGCGGTTGGAGGCCCTGACGCCGGCGGAAGCGGTCACGCTGGTGTGCCGGCGGCTCGGCGTGCCGTCGCTTCCGGGTCCCGTGTCCGAGATCATCCGGAGGAAGGCGGAGGGGCATCCGTTCTTCACCGAGGAATTGACCTATGCGCTGCGGGACTCCGGGGTGATCCGCGTCGAGAACGGGGCCTGCGTCCTGTCCCCGGACGCGGGCGACCTGGCGCGCATGCAGTTCCCGGACACGGTCGAAGGGGTGATCACGACGCGCATCGACCGGCTCGGCGCCAAGGAGCAGCTCACGCTCAAGGTCGCGAGCGTCGTCGGGCGCTCGTTCCCCTACCGCGCCCTCCACGCGGTGCACCCGGTCGCGGAAGACCGGCCGGAATTGCCCGGGCAACTCTTGCGACTGGGAAATGTCGGGCTCGTGTTGGAGGAGGCGCCGTTCCCGGATGCGTCGCATCTGTTCAAGCACGTGATCACCCAGGAGGTGGCGTACGAGCGGTTGCTGCACGCGCAGCGCCGCCAGCTCCACCGGGAGGTGGCGGGCTGGTACGAATCGGCATTTTCGTCGGATGCGTCGCCGTACTTTCCGGTGCTGGCGCACCACTGGACGCGGGCGGAGGACCCGGTCAAGGCCATGGACTATCTGGAGCGCGCCGGCGAACAGGCGCTGGCGGCTTCCGCAAACCGCGAGGCGGCCGGGTTCTTTTCGCGGGCGATCGAGATGGCCGATCGGGCAGCCCTCGCCCTCGACGGGGGAGGGGCGCGGGAGGCGCTCGAGCGTCGGCGCGCGCGGTGGGAGCGGCTGCAGGGAGACGCCTACCTGAAACTGGCCGAGTACGGCCGCACGCGCGAACACTTCGCGCGTTCGATGGCCCTCTGGCGGCATCCGTACCCGCGCTCCCGCTTTGCGCTGCTGCTGGCGCTCGCCGGGCAGGTCGTGCGCCAGGGACTGCACCTGCTGCTGCCCGCGGGGTGGGTCCGGGCGCGAAACGCGGCGGCGCGAGAGGCCGCGCAGGAAGTCTCGCTGATGCACCAGCGCCAGGCGGAAATCTTCTACTTCGAACAATCGATGCTGCCGCTGCTTCACGCCACGTTCGCAAACCTCAATTTCGCGGAACGGGCGGGCACGTCGGCAGAGCTGACGCTGGCGTACGCCACCGTCGCGATCGTGGCCGGCCTGTCGGGGCTTCACCCGCTGGCGCGCCTCTACAGCGCGCGCGCGGTGTCTTGCGCCGAGACGGTGACGGAAAGTCGCGACCTTCCGGCGGTGGCGTATTCCTGGTTGCTGCGCGGCGTGTACATCTACAGCACGGGAGACTGGGCGGAGGGGGAGAAGTACTACCGCAAGTCGATGGCGCTCTTCGATCGCCTGGGCGACCGGTATCGCTGGGAAAATGCGAACACGTCGATCGGCTGGCAGGAATTGTTCCGCGGCCGGTTCGTCTCCGCGCGGCGGTACTTCCGGTCCTCGCTCGAGTCGGCGCAGCGGGACGGGACGGCGAAGATGCGCATGTGGGCGCTCGCCAGCGACCTGGCCGCGACGCTGCCGAGCGCGGTCCCCGACCCTTCCGTGGTGTGCGCGCTGGAGGAGGAATTGCGGCATCCGTTGGACAAGGGCGACCGGGTGTTCGGCCAGGGGATGCGGGCTGCCGCCTGGTGGGCGCTCGGCGAAGCGGGTCGGGCGGAAGAAGCGGCGGGGGATGCGGGGGCGCTGCTGTCGGGCACGCCGCCGTCGACCGCGTATTGCGCGCACGGAGTGTTCGGGGCCTTCGAGACTTTCCTCGCGCTTGCCGACCGGGCCCGTGCGGCGGGAGATGCGGCAGGGGAAAAGCGGTGCGAGCGGTGGGCGCGACAGGCGAGTCTGGTCCTGCGCGTCTTGGCCTTCCAGAATCCGATCGTGGCGCCGCGTTCGCTGCTCGTTCGCGGGCGGTTGGCCGTCCGTTTCGGGCGCCCGTCGCGCGCCCTCCGGTTGTGGCGGCGGGCCCTGGGGCAGGCGGAACGGATGGGCCTGGTCCTGGACGAGGCCCTCGCGGCGGCCGGGATCGCGCGGCACGGCGCCGGGCCCGAGGCCCGAACGGCCGGGGAGCGCGCGGAGGCCCGCGCACGCGAGTTGGCCCTCCGGGTTCCGGCGTTTCCGGCGTGAGGAACCCGGGCCGGCGGCCGCACCGGGCTTTCCACCCCATCCCGTCCCCGATCTCCGGCGCGCGGCGCTCGCTCCCCCGAGACAAGGGCTTGCGCCCTCCCGCCATCCCCCGTAGACTGAAGGAATCGCGCACGATTCCATTCTTCCGGGGGCAGCCATGGGCTTGCGGACCAAGTTCAGCGTCACCGCCGCCCTGCTGATCGCCATCCTCGGACTGCTCCTGACGCAGTGGTTCGTGGAGCACGAGCAGGCTCTCTACACCGACAATCTCGTCTCCCGCGGGGCGGCGCTCGCGCGCACGTTCGCTCTGAACGCCACCGTTCCGCTCGCCTTCGGCGACGACGCCGAGCTCACGCGCTTCGCGGAGGGGATCATGCGGGAGCCGGAAGTGCGCTATGTTCTGGTGTTGGACCATCAGGGCCGGATTCTGGCTTCGAGCGGCGTCGTTCCCTCCGAGCTGGTGCCGAGTCTCCTGCTCAAGGCGTCGCGCCCGGAACTCGGCGCCGAGGTCTTTTCGACCGCGCAGCAGTTGCACATGATCCGCTCGGTCCGCGTTCCGCCCACCCCGGCGCGGGAGGCCATGACCCTCGGCGCCGTCATCGTCGGGATGTCGACCGCCGCCAACGAAGCCCGGATCCGCGAGGCGGCGAACTGGGCGATCTTCGTGATGTGCGTGCTGGTCGCCAGCGCGATCTTCATCTTCAACTTTTTCGCTCGAATCATCCTGCGACCGATCCAGCAATTGACGCAGGCGACCGAGCGGGTGGCGGCGGGAGACCTCTCCAGCCGGGTTCCCGTGGAGCGTGCCGACGAGCTCGGTCACGTCGCCTACTCGTTCAACGAGATGGCGCGCGCGCTGAAGGCCTACCGGGATGATCTCACCCGCACGAATGAGGAACTTGCCCGCGCCAACGAGGAGTTGAAACGCGGCGGGGCCCGCCTGGAGGAGGAGGTCGCCCGGCGCACCCAGGAGCTGCGGGATGCCAATGATGCCCTGCGTCGCCTGATGGCGGAAAAGGAGGACTTTCTGCGCGCGGTGAGCCACGACCTCAACGCCCCGTTGCGAAACATCGCGGGAATGGCGAATCTGATCCTTCGCCGCGAAGGGACCGGGATCGATCCGACGGTCCGGGATCGCGTCCAGCGCATCCAGACGAACGTCGAACGCGAGATGGAGATGATTCAGGCGTTGCTCGACCTCTCGAAGATCCGTACCGAGCGCCGGCCCGTGGTCGAGGTTCCGCTCGGGAGGGTCATCGAGGGGATCCGCAGCCAGCTCGGTTACCAGATCGAGGAGCGCCGGGTGCGGTTCGTCGTGGAAACTCCGCTGCCCGTGCTCTGGGGCGATCCCACGCGGATCAGGCAAGTCTTTCAAAACCTGATCGAGAATGCTATCAAGTATGCCGCCGAAGTCGATCCAACCGTGCACGTGGGCGGAGAGTGTCGGGACGGCCTCTGGCGCTTCTGGGTGGCGGACAACGGCATCGGCATCGCGGAGGCCGATCGCGAGCGGATCTTCTGGATGTTCCGGCGCGGTCGGGACGCGCGGATGGCGCAGATCCCTGGACGGGGAGTCGGACTTGCCCATGTCCGGTCGATCGTGGAGACGTACGGAGGCCGGATCCGCGTCGAGTCCGAGCCCGGGAAAGGGAGCAGGTTCCTGATCGAGATTCCCGCCGCCTCCTTCGCGCCGCCTCCCCCGGGGACCGAGCCGCAATCGATCGAGGACACGGGATTGCGGCAGGCCGCGCTGGCGATGACCGCCGCGAATTCGGTGGCGCCGGCCATGGCGCCGCATTCGGGCCCGCCGATCTCCCCCGGAACGTCCCCGGCCCCTGCCGTCGTCGGCGCCCTCAGCGGCGCGCAGCCTTCATCCGGCGATGCAACGACCCCCGGGGGAGTATCGGGATGATCACCGTGCTGCTGGTCGACGACGACGAAGATTGCCGCCTGATGATTCGCGAGGCGATGCGGGACGGCAATCTGGAGCCGAAGGTCTTCGAGGTGGGCTCCGGCGAGGAAGCCCTCGATTTCATGTTCCGCCGCGGGAAGTGGACCGATGCGCCCGCGCCGGGACTCATCTACCTCGACATCGACATGCCCGGAATCAGCGGACTCGACGTGCTCAAGGAGATCCGCTCGCACGACCGGTTCCGCGCCATTCCGGTGGTCGTCATGACCAACCTGGACGACGACAAGGAGAAGTCGCTGGCGGCCCAATACGGCGCGAACAGCTACACCCTGAAGCCCAACGATCCCCTGCAGTTCATTCAGACGGTCATCGAGGCCACGAACTACTGGATCGGCGTTCATCGCAGACCCGGGGAAGGCAAGACCGCGGACGAACCGAAGTCCACGTCGGCCTGACCGGGTCGCGCCCCCCGAGCGTGCCGCCGGAGGGGACGAGCGGTCGGACCCCCGCCCGGCCGATCGTCCGCCGGACGGGGGATCCGTCGGCTCCGATCCGGCCGGAAGATCATCCGTCGTTTCACGATTCGCCAACCTGCACGGACTCGCCGGCGGTCTTCTCGCCGGGGGTCCGGAGCCGAACGGAGGATTGCGCGCATGCGCGGATCACCGTACCGGGCGCTCCTGGCCCTCGTCCTCCTCGTCCTCCCGATCGGAAGCCCCGGAGCGGACCCGATCCCGATCCTCAAGTCCTCGGAAGTTCGCTCGGGCATGAAGGGGTACGGGCTCACGGTCTTCCGCGGTTCCGCCATCGAGCGCTTCGAGGTCGAGGTCATCGATGTCCTGCGCAATGCCATGCCCAAGCAGGACATGATCCTGATCCGCTGCTCCCATCCCGTTCTCGAGCGGGCGAAGGTCATCGCCGGGATGAGCGGAAGCCCCATCTACCTGGAGGGAAAGCTCGTCGGCGCGCTCGCCTACGGCTGGGGGTTTTCCGTGGATCCGATCGCAGGCGTCACTCCCATCGAGAACATGCTCGCCGACCTGGCGCGGCCGCTGGAGGAGCAGGCCTCGGCTCCGGCGCGGCGCGGCGACGCCCTGGGAGGAACCCATCTGGTCCCGGTCCGGACGCCGGTCATGATGAGCGGCTTCACCGGCATGACCGTCGAGCACTTTCGGGCGGAACTCGAGTCGTGGGGACTGATGCCGATGGCCGGGGGAAGCGGATCCGGACGGGAGGGGGAAAAGCTCACCCTCGTGCCCGGCGCCGCGATCGGTGTCCAGTTGATGCGCGGGGACCTCGACATGACCGGGATCGGCACCGTGACGTGGGTCGAGGGCGACCAGGTCCTGGCGTTCGGTCACCCGATGATGCAGATGGGAGAGCTGAGCCTGCCGATCACGACCGCCTGGATCCACGACGTCCTGCCCAGCCAGCAGCGATCCTTCAAGTTCGGCAGCCCGGTCGAGGTCGTGGGACGACTGACCCAGGACCGCCAATCCTGCGTGGCGGGGAAGACGGGGGAAGCCTCCCGAATGGTGCCGGTCGACATTCGGATCGTGAACGAGAAGACCCGCGCCGTCTCTACGTTCCGGATGGAGGTCGCCGACCATCGGGACTTCACGCCCGTGCTGATCCGGATGGCGGTATCGAATTCGATGGCGGCCACCGAACCGCCCGTCTCCGAAGAGGTCGTGCGGACTTCGATCCTGCTGCGCACGGAGCGCCATGGGGAGGTGTCGTACGGGGGATCCGCGGCCGGCTTTGACGCGGCCCTCGCCGCGGCGCTCGGCCCGGCCGGAGCCCTGCTCAACAACCGTTTCGAGCGCGTTCGCCTCCAGTCCGCGAGCGTCGAAGTCTCCGTTCTGCACGAACGGCGGATCGCGGAGATCCAGGCTGCGTGGCTCGAGGCGGCGGAGTTTCACCGGGGCGAGGAGGCGGCGGTGTCGCTGGAACTTCGACCGTTCAACGGGCCGGCGGTGCGGCGAAGCCTCTCCTTTCGCGTGCCCGCAAACCTGCCGGACGGCGGGTACGAATTGCTCCTGTCGGGAGGAAGCGCAGTGAACGTTCCCGCCGCGGCGCCGCGCTCCGCGGCCGAAATGATGCGCGTTCTGAAGCGGCCGTTCGCTTCCACTCAGGTGGTCGCCGTGATGCCGCTCCCGTCGATCGGGTTGACGTTCGAGGGGCGGACGCTGCCGAACCTGCCGATCAGCGTTTTTGGGACTTTCCTGGCGGGAGACTCCGGCGAGGTCGGTGTGCAGCAGGACGCGCTGCGGACGGCGCTCGACACGGAGTGGATCATCGTCGGGGAACGCCGGGTGATCCTGCGCGTGCGGGGGGAGTGATTCCGCCGAGGGTGGCGATCCCTTCCGGGGCGCTCCCTCGGAATGCGGGCGAAAGTCGCGCCCCGGGAACGAGGCCTCCGGTCGTCCAGGCCGGGGGCGTGCGCCCGCCCGGGGGGCGAAGAGATCGGAACGTCGTGGCCGGGAGGACGGCAGCGTCCCGAAGTCGGGACACGGCGGCCGGAACCCCAGAACGGAGACGAGAGCAATGAGGATCCGGAAATCCGGTTGGGCACCCTGGGCGGGTGGGGCGGGAATGGTCCTCGCCCTGGCCGGGACCTGCGGTCTCTGGGCCGTGAACACCCAACTCTGGAAGGTGTCCACGGTGGAGGAATTCGCCAAGGGAAGCGCGGAGCAGGTGGTGATCAGTTCCCTCGGCGAGCTCACCCTGGGTCCGTCGCTCGCGTCGGTGGAGTCGGGGCAGATCCTGGTCTGGTGCGCGGCGGTGGATTCGCAGGGCCGGGAGTACTTCGGAACCGGCAACGACGCGAGGATCCTCCGTCGGGACGGCAAGGCGATGGTCGAACTCTGGTCGGGCGGCAAGGAGGGGGGGATCGTTTCCGCGCTGGCGGTGGATGACCGGGACCAGCTGTATGCGGCGACCTTCCCGGGAGGGCGGGTGGTGCGGATCCCGCTCGTGGCGGGGCCGGGCGGCGCCGCCGAGGCCTCGGAACTGGCCAAACTCGAGGAGACGTACGTGTGGGCCATGGCGTGGGACGCCGCGAGGTCCGCCCTCGTCCTGGGGACCGGTCCGGAAGGGAAAGTGCTGCAGATCCGCGCCGGCGCCGGCGTGGAAACCCTGTTCGACTCCCCCGAGAACCACGTGATGAGCCTCGCGGTGGATGCCGCCGCCGGGGCGGTCTACGCGGGATCCTCCACCAACGGCATCTTGTACCGGCTTCGGGAGGGGCGCGCCGAGACGGTTTGGGATTTCGAGGAGAACGACCTGCGCGCCCTGGTGTCGTGGGGAGGTCGCCTCTACATCGGCGCCAACAAGGCGCGCAAAGGATTCGATCCGGCCAAGGCCGCGAAGAAACTCCGCCAGGCGGCCGAGCGCGCCAAGGAGGGTGAGTCGGGCGAGGCGGTATTCCAGGACCTGCTGGACGGGGCGGTCTACCGGCTCGATCCGGGTGGCGCCATCCACCGGATCTTCGAGATCGAGAAGAACTACGTGACCAGCCTGGCGGTCACCCGCGATGGGACCGCGTTCATCGGCACCGGCGGGGAAGGCAAGCTGTACAAGGTCTCCGCGCAACAGGTCCGGCACCTGTACCATGATTTCAAGGAAGTCGAGGTGCTCACCCTGATCGCGGGGGAGAACGGGCTGAGAACGATCGGGACTTCCAATCCCGGGGTCGTCCATTTCGTCGAGTCCCCGACCGCGCCGACCGGGACCTACACGTCGGATGTCCTCGACGCGCAGTTCCCGAGTCGCTGGGGACAGGTGTCCTGGAGCGCGACGGGCCCGGTTTCGCTGCGGACCCGATCCGGGAACACGGCGGTGCCGGACGGAACCTGGTCGGCGTGGTCGGAACCGCTGCGAACCTCCCCGGCGGCCACGGCGAGCCCTGCCGGGCGGTATCTCCAGTTCCGATTGACGTGGGACCAGGACCCGGCCGCCGCGGTTCGCTGGGTGATTACGTCCTACGTCCCGGCGAACCAGATGCCGCAATTCAAGGAGGCAACGGTCGAGGCGTACGATCCCGCCGAGTCGTTCAAGGGCAAGGCCAAGGAATCGACCGAGTTGAAACTGAAGTGGAAAGCGCAGGATCCGGACGGCGATGAATTGCTGTATCGCGTCTACTACCGGCGCGCCGACGAGACCGATTGGGTTCCCGTGAACGCCGCCACCCCAGCGACCAAACCCGAATTCAAGTGGGACACCTCATCGATGGCGGACGGTTGGGTGGAGGTGAAGGTCGAGGCGAGCGACGAGGCGATGAACGACCGGGAGTCCGCGCTGACGGCGTTCCGGACGGTCCCCCCGGTCTTGATCGACAATCGCAAACCGCAGTTGTCGCGTCTGGAGGTGGCCCACGGCGAGGTGGTGGGGGCGGCGGAGGATTCGTACAGTGCGATCGCGCGGGTCGAGTATCGGTTGAACGAGGACCGCTGGCAATTCGTGGCGCCGGAGGACGGCGTGTACGATCAGCGGCAGGAGTCGTTCCGGATCCGGCTGCGGGACCTGCCGCCCGGGCGAAGCGTCATGTACGTCCGGGTCTTCGACGCGGGCGGCAACGTCTGCGGGGGCCAGGTGGCGGTCGGCGGCCCCTAGGGGGGAGAGAGAGCGGTGGGGCGGCGGGCGACGCGGATCCCGGGGTCCGGTCAGCGGGACGCGGTAGGCCCGCCGTCCCCGTCGAACCTTCCGTTCGGCCCGCGCGGGTCCGCCTCCTCCTCTTCGCCGCCGAAGTCGAATCCCTTTTCCAGATTCTTCTCGAGCGCCGCGTCCCGGTACTTCTGCGCCAGGGAGAAGGCGCCGGCCGATTCCAGCAGGGTGGAGATTTCCTCCAGGTCGTCCGCATCCGGATTCGGGCCGAGCGCCCGGTCGAGGGTCCGGGTCGCTTCTTCTTCTTTGCCCTGCTCGGCGAGGGCCACGCCGAGGCGTGCGGCAAGGTCCTGTCCGACGTTGCCGAGCTTGGCCGCCTCGCGATACGCGTCGAGCGCCTCCGTATTGCGATTCTGCTTGCGGCGGCAGTCGCCGAGCCGGATCCAGAACAACGCCTCCTTGGGGCGTTGCGCGGTGAGGCGGAGCAGGATGCGCTCCGCGTCCGCAAACCGCTCCTGCTTGAGGATCGACACCGCGCGGTTGTAGCCGGCGCACAGCCTTCGCGGCCAGGTCGCCTGCGCCTCCGTGAAGGCCGTTTCGGCCGCTTCCCAGTCCTCCTCCGCGGCCGCCCTCAACCCGGCCACAATGGCGCGGTCGAAGCGATCGAACGTCGCGCGTTCGGTCTCCCACCAGCGGGCGAAACGGGCGCGGGCGCGCAGGAGGTGGACCTTGGCGCCCACCATACAGTGGAGGATCCAGGGAACCTCGACGCCGGCGTCGGTTTCGTAGACTTCCCAGAAACGGACGAGGAAGTCGACGAGCGCGGTCCGCTGGCGCACGATGTCCGCCACCGCGGCGGGTCCGTCCATCTTGAGGACCGGGGAGTCGAGCAGGTAGAGGCCGACCTCGTCGGCGATGTCGAGGGTCAGATAGGTTGCATCCTTGCGGGCGAGGATTCGTTCGACGTCGGGCGGTCGCTTGGTGGTCTCCTCGATCACGGAGGCGAGGCGGGTGGCCAGGATGAGGCGCGGGTCTTCGGAAAGCCGGGCGACTTCTTCGGCGGCATCGGGGCATTCGGCGTTCCAGAGGCGAGCGACGAGCCAAAGGGCGGCTTGTTCCCCGGTGCCGTTGGCGCGGGCGGTGGCCCACCACTCACGGAAACGCAGTTCCTCGTTGCTGGGGAAGATCAGGCCGGTCATCCGCTCGAGAGTGGCGACCATCTCGACGCCGAAGGTGGAGCGGGGGTCGGCGGCATCGGCGAGCAGGCCGTCGATCAGGCGCGCGCGGCGCTCGGCCAGGGTGGCCGGATGGGTGTCGCGGAGGGACTCGAGCACGGCCGGTCGATCGGCCGCCGGCGGTTCGTAGTCGGCGTCGTAGAGGATGCGGCCGAGCCCGCCTCCGGCGGTGGCGTCGTCCATGGCGAGGAGATCATTGAGGACATCGACCGAGCGGCCGGACGGGAGCGGGGCGAGCAACGCGCGGGCGCGGGCGCGGTCGCCGCGCAGGCGGGCCGCGCGCGCGGCCTGGAAAGCGCGCCAGGCGGCGTCATCCAGGTCGGTGGGTCGCGGCGCGAACAGCAGGGAGAGGCGGCGGTCGATCGGCGCTTCCAGGACGCTCGCGTAGACCGCAAGGTAGGTGATCATGGCCAGGAGCGAAGCCCAGACGGGCAGGCCCGCAGCCGGGAGCGCCCAAAGGAGGAAGATGGCCGGGGCGCTGATGCACGCGAGCGAGGCGATGCCGGCGGGATCGATGCGAAACGGGCGCGCCACGACGAACAAGCGCGCGGTGGAGGGGGAGAAAAGGTAGGCCGCGCACCAGGCGCAGAGCAGGACCCGAAGGATCCGCAGGAGGGTGAACCCCAAGAGGAGCGTCGAGGCCGCGGAAAAGAGGCAGAGCGCGGCGAATCCGGTCCCGGCCGCGAGGCGGGACCAGGGCTTCAGGCGGTAGAGTCCGGCGCACACCGTCAGCCCGACGACCCCCGCACCGACGGAGGCCCAGCGAAACCCGGGGTCCGACGCACCCGCGCCGGCCCAGAGCGAGAAGCCGCTCAGGAGGAGGCCGAGGAGCAGCACGGTCGCCAGATCCGAGGGGAGCTTCGTCCGGCGCCGATGTTCCGTACCCGGCGTCGTGACCGGGGATGGCTGCTGCATGTTTGGCTGCGTCCTCCATCCCGCAGGATAGCGGTCCCGCGAGTCCGCCGCAATCCATTCCTCGTCTCCCGCGCGGGGGCTCGCGCGTCCGGCCGGAGACCGAAAAGAGCAGCCCCCCGGTTCCGTCACCCGGACCGGGGGGCTGAAGCGGTTGCTGCGGCGGGGACCGGTCCGGTCCCGCGCCGGCGCAGTCTAGTACATGTCCTCGTCATAGGCGCCCGCGCCGCCGCCCTTTTCCTTCTTCTTCTCTTTGATTTCGGAGATGAGGGCGTCGGTGGTGAGCAGGAGCGCCGCGACGCTCGAGGAGTTCTGCAGGGCCAGGCGGACGACCTTGGCCGGATCGACGATGCCCGCCTTGCGCATGTCGACGTATTCGCCCTTGGACGCGTCGAAGCCCATGTTGGCCTTGCCTTCCTTCACCTTGGAGACGACCAGGGCCCCGTGGTGCCCGGCGTTCTCGGCGATGTGGCGGAGGGGCGCCTCGATGGCGCGGCGGACGATGTCGATGCCCGTGCCGATGTCGCCGGCGAAGAACTTGTCCGGGATGGCCTTGCCGCCCTTCTGGAGCAGGGGCAGGCACCGGATCAGCGCCGTGCCGCCGCCGGGCACGACGCCCTCCTCGACGGCCGCCTTCGTGGCGTGGAGCGCGTCCTCGATGCGCGCCTTCTTCTCCTTCATTTCGACCTCGGTTGCCGCGCCGACCAGGATCTTGGCCACACCGCCGGCCAGCTTGGCGAGCCGCTCCTGGAGCTTTTCGCGATCATAGTCGGAGGTCGTGGTTTCGATTTCCTTGCGGATCTGCGCGATGCGGCCCTTGATCGCATCGCTCTTCCCGGCGCCCTCCATGATCGTGGTGTTTTCCTTGTCGACCACGATCTTCTTGGCGCGGCCGAGTTCGGCCACTTCCACCTTCTCCAGGTCGATGCCGAGATCCTCGAAGATCGCCTTGCCGCCCACCAGCGTCGCGATGTCCTCGAGCATCGCCTTGCGGCGATCTCCATATCCCGGGGCCTTCACGGCGCAGCACTTGAAGATGCCGCGCAGCTTGTTGACCACCAGGGTCGCCAGTGCATCGCCCTCGACCTCTTCCGCGATGATCAGCAGCGGCCGGCCCGTCTTTGCGATCTTCTCGAGCAGCGGAATCAGGTCCTTCACGGCGGCGATTTTCTTCTCGTGCACGAGGACGTAGGCGTCTTCGAGCACGGCGTTCATGCTCTGCGGATCCGTGACGAAGTAGGGGGACAGGTAGCCCCGGTCGAACTGCATGCCTTCGACCCACTCGGTCTCGGTC
>CAZWCX010000004.1:0-107526 GCA_964632945.1 uncultured Planctomycetia bacterium
ACCTGGACTTCTTCCGGTTCCAGGAGCCCCTGGAGGGCCGCCTTGATCTCGTCGATGACCTGATAGATGACCTGATAGGTGCGAATGTCGACGCCCTTTTCCTGGGCAATGGCGCGCGCGCGCGACTCGATGTTCACATTGAACCCGATGACGATGGCATCGGAGGCGTCGGCGAGGAGGACGTCCGATTCGTTGACGTTGCCGACGGCGTAGTGGATCACGCGGCAGGTGACTTCCTTGGTACCGACGGTCCGCAGCGAGTTCACCAGCACTTCGGCGGAGCCCTTGACGTCCGCCTTGAGGATGACGCGGATTTCCTTGATGTGCCCTTCGGCGATCCGGTGGAACAGGTTTTCCAGCGTGACGTGCTTGCGCTCGAGGAGGGCGGTCTCGCGGAGCTTGCGCTCGCGATCTTCCGCGATCATGCGCACGCGCTGCATGTCGTTGAGGACATGGAGCGTCTCGCCCGCCTCCGGCACCGCCGAGAGTCCCGTGATCTCGACCGGGGTGGCGGGTCCGGCGAGGTCCAACTGCGTGCCCTTTTCGTCGTACAGGTTGCGGATGCGTCCATACGCGGTGCCGCAGAGCACGATCTGGCTCCGGCGCAAGGTCCCGTTCTGCACCAGGACGTGGGCGGTGACGCCTTTGCCCTCGGTCAGGTAGGCTTCCAGGACCGTGCCCAGGGCCGGCCGCTTGGGGTTGGCCTTGAGTTCGAGGATTTCCGATTCCAGGAGGATCCGTTCGAGCAGCTTGTCCACGCCGACGCCGGTGAGGGCGGAGACCTGGACGAAGCCGTTGTTCCCGCCCCACTCTTCGGGGTTCAGGCCGAGCTGGGCCAACTGGTGCATGACTCGCTGGGGGTTGGCCTCGGGCTTATCGCACTTGTTGAGGGCGATGACGATCTGCACGCCGGCGTCCTTGGCGTGGTTGATGGCTTCCTCCGTCTGCGGCATTACCCCGTCATCGGCGGCCACGACCAGGACCGCGACGTCGGTCACGTGGGCGCCGCGGGCGCGCATGGCGGTGAAGGCCTCGTGGCCGGGCGTGTCCAGAAACACGACCTTGCGGCCATCGGGCGCGATCACGCTGTAGGCGCCGATATGCTGGGTGATCCCGCCGAACTCTCCGGCGGCGACGTTGGTCTTGCGGATGCGGTCGAGCAACGACGTCTTGCCGTGGTCGACGTGGCCCATGATGGTGACCACGGGAGCGCGCGGGAGCAGGTCTTCGGGACGGTCCTCCGTCTCCTCCTTGATGTCGTCCTCGAGTTGTTTGATCTGCTTGAATTCGACTTCCTTGTTGAAGTCGGTGGCAAGCATGAGAATCACGTCCTCGGGCAGCGGGTCATTGATGGTGACGAACATGCCGAGGTCGATGAGCTTGCGCTGGAGATCGGTGACCTTCACGCCGAGCTTGGCCGACAAGTCTTTGACGGCGATCGGCAGGGTGATCTCGATCTTGCGGTCGGAGACGTCCGGCACCGAGGTCGTCTTGGCGGCGGCCTGGAGCCGCTCCATGGCGGCCGGATCGAAGCGGCGGCTGCGGGAGCGGGAGTGGTCCTCGGCGCGGGCTCCGCGCGGTCGGGAACCGCGGTCGCCGGGACCGCTGCGCTTGGCGCGCTGTCGCTGCGCCTGTTGTTCCGCGCTGAGCAACTCGATTTCCTGGGGGCGAAGCGCGCGCACCTCCTTGTTGACCTCCGGGGCCTTGGTCTTGTCCTGCCAGGCGCGCTTGGCGGCTTCGCGTTCTTCGCGGGGGACCTCGATCGGCTTCGGCTCCGGCTTCGGCGGCGGCGCGGGCACGGCCTTGGGCTGCGGATGGGGCTTGGCGGGGGTGGTCGGCGTGGTGCCCGTGATCCGCGCCGAGACGCGACCGGGCGTGCTGACGCGCGTCGCCTCGACCGCCGAGGGATCCTTGCCGCGGACGGAAACCTCGGTCTCCGCAATCGCCGGGGGAGACGCGGCAGCGGCGGTAACGACCGCGCCGGCGGCTGCGGCCGGAGCGACGCCGGTTCCGGCCGGCGACCCGGTGGGTACGGCGGCAACGGGCGCAGGAGCGGCCGGGGTCGATTCCGCGGCATCCGCACCCTTCTTGGTGAGAAGGCCGGTGCGGGTCGCCGTCTGGGACGACACGCCCGCCTTCTTCTTCGCCGACGTGTCTTCGGCCTTCGCCGCCTGTCCGGCGAACAGCTTGCGCAGGGCCGCCACCACGTCGTCCTCGAGCGTCGCAAGGTTGCTGCGAATCGCGATCCCCCCGGCCTTGGCCTTGGTGATGAGGTCCTTCGGCTCGAGGTTCAGTTCCTTGGCGAGCTCATACGCCCGTAGCTTCATTCCGTTACTCCGCGGGTCTTCCCCAGTGCGTTTTCCAGCAAGACGGTCGCCGGCGCGGGATTCCCTCCCGCACCGCCGTCCGCAATTCCGTTACGCCTTCCCGTGCGCCTCCGGCAGGGTCTGGCTGTCGGCTCCGGCCGACGGCGAAGATGGCTCGAGCGCGGTCGGACCGGCGACTGCGTCGGGCTGACCCGTCTCCGCCTTCCCGGTCGCCTCCGCGGGCGATGATTCCGTCGCCGGCGCAGATTCCGCCGGCGGCGTCACGCTCGCTTCCGGAACCGCGGCCGCCGCGGCCTGCGCGGCCCGGTCGGAAGCCGCCGCTTCGTCCGCCGCCGCCCGTTCGGCCTCGACCTCCGGACAATGGATGTCCAGGTCCCAGCCGGCGAGCCGCGACGCCAATTTCACATTCTGCCCGCCCTTGCCGATCGCCAGGCTCAGTTGGTCCTTCGCCACCGTCACTCGCGCGCGGTGTTCCGCCGGCGTCAACTCGATCGTCTGGACTTCCGCGGGCTTGAGCGCATTGCGAATCAGATTGTCCGGCTGGTCATCCCAGCGGATGATGTCCACTTTTTCGCCGTTCAATTCTTCCACGATGTTCCGGATCCGCGCGCCGCGCACGCCGACGCAGGCGCCGACGCTGTCCACTTTCGGGTTCGTGGAATGGACCGCAATTTTGGTGCGAAACCCGGCCTCGCGGGCGAGGGCCTTGATGTCGATGATCTTCTCGCCGATTTCGGGGACCTCGAGCTCGAACAGCTTGCGCACGAAGTCCGCGTGGCTGCGCGACAGGACCACGAGCACCTTGTTGCCGCGGCGCTTGACCTCGAGCACCATCACGCGCACCCGATCCCCCACCCGGTAGGTCTCCCCGTGCACCTGCTCGCTCTTCGGCAGCAGGGCCTCCACCTTGCCCAGGAGAACGATCAGATTGGGCCCTTCCACCCGCTGGATCGAGCCGACCACGATGTCGTGGCGCTTGCCCTCGAAGTCGGAGATGATCGCCGTCTTCTCCGCCTCGCGGATCTTCTGGAAGATCACCTGCTTGGCCGTCTGGGCGGCGATGCGCCCGAGCTCGGTCGGATCGATGTCGCGATGCGATCCCTCGCTCACGATCGTGCCCGTCTTCCGGTCGATCCGGATCGTCGTGTTGTCCCGGGCACCGAAGCGCTTCTTGGCCGCCGTCGTGAGTGCCGTCTCGATGCTCACGAAGAGCGTCTCTTTGTCGATGGCCTTGTCACGGTGGATGGCCTCGACGATGCGAAGGAGTTCCCCGTTCATCGCCATCCCCTTTCCCGCGCGACGAATCCACGAATGAGCGCGAAGAGTCCGTGCTCAAACCCTTGTCTGCCAACGGATTCGCGCGGGCAATCCCGTCGGGACAAACAAAAAAGTGGGACTTCTCCCACTTCGGCCCTGCCGAGGTTCGCAGTCAGCAGGGGCGATCCATCATTATAAGGTTGTGCGTCGAAGTGTCAAGCGCATTTCCGCTTGCGTCACGAATTGGGGGGCCGCCGCACCCTGGACGCGAGGCCCCTTCCCGGGTAGACTTCGCGGCATGGACCTTGATCGGTTCGCCCGCCACCTGCATGACCGGCCCCGCCTGGTCCTGGAACCCGGGGACCGCCGCCGCGCCGCGGTCCTGGTGGCCGTCGCCGGCCCGGGCCCGGAACGATGGAGCACCCTCCTGGTCGTTCGGTCGGCCGGTCTCACGCTCCATGCGGGCCAGATCGGCTTTCCCGGTGGGATGATGGAGCCGGCCGACAGGGACGCGCCCGGGGCGGCCCTGCGGGAGGCACGGGAGGAGGTCGGCCTGTCGGCGGATCGCGCCCGCGTGCTCGGCCCGCTCGACGAGGTGGTCACCCTGAGCTCGAACGTCCACATCACCCCCGTGGTCGCGGCGGTCGAGGACTTATTGGACCTGCGGGCCGACGGGAAGGAAGTCGAGCGCCTGCTCGAAGTGCCGCTGGCGACCCTGCGGGACCCGGGCCGGCGGACCTGGGAAACGTATACCGTCCCCCAGGGCTCGATCCGGGTGCCGGTCTACCGCGTGCCCGAACGGGTCTGGGGGGCGACGGCCCGCATCCTGCACACGCTCGTGCTGGCCCTCGAGGAGATCGGCGCCTGAGCGGCCGGGTGGCGGGGCGGGGAAGTCGGGACCCGGCCGGATGCGGGTTCAACGGCGTCCACGGTCCGGACGACGGTTGTCGGCGGGTTCACGCTTGTCGGGCGGCGGGGTTTCCTTGGGCGCGGCGTCGGCGGCGGGGCGTTCCGGCTCGGCATCCCCGTCTTCCGTCCCTCCGGCCGGATCGGGGGCGATCCCGAGCGCGGAGGCGAATGCCGGCCCCTTCATGGAGTACCCATCCGGGACTTCGTACCGGGAGGCGGGAACCGGTTCCATGCGGACCTCGGAAACTCGCTCCTCCCGTTCGACGCGATCCAGGCCGTCGAGGAACCTCCCCTCCCAACGGAGCGGAACCTGACCGATCGCGGCAAGGGAGTCGCGGAGGCCCGGGGGGAAGTACCCCAGCCATTCATAGGCCTCGAGCAGGGCGGCGCCGGCGGGTTCCCTCGCGATCCAGAGCGCGGCAATCCTGCGTCCTTCGCGGTCGAGCCGGACCGGGAGGACCTCCCGACGGCAGAGTTCGGCCGTGTCGGCCCCCGGTTTGACCTCCGGCGCGGGCCCGCCGCCCTCGGCGGCCTGAATCTCCGCGAGCAGGGCGCCGACTTCGGCTGCGGCGGACGTTCCCGGCACCCGGGCGGCACATTCGCGCAACCGCTCCGCGAAGCGGGCGCGATGTCCCTTGAGGTCCTCCCGCGTGTAGGGGGTCGCGGTGCGCGAAGTCCGCTGCAGGATCACGATCGAGCCCCGGTCGAGCTGGATCAGGAGGTCGCGTCCGAACACCAGGTCCTCGATGAGCACGCGCCGCTCGGACACGTACACCCGTTCACGCCGGACGGAGACGGTCTCTTCGCCGAAGGGAGAGAGCCGGCGGTCGCGGACGGTGCGCTCGAGCACGAGGTCGGCGGGGGCGGCGGCGGCGGCGGTCAGGAGAACGGCGGCGACCAGGGTCACGCGCAGGTTCATCGGTCCTCTCCCCTGGATGGGATCCGCAGGCGGGCGCGCCGCGCGTCTTCCGCGTTACTCTTCCCCGGTGTAGAGGAACGGCTTCCCGTCCTCCCAGTAGCCGATCCGGTTCTTCCCCGACCGCTTGGCGTGGTACATCGCCTCGTCCGCGCACCGGAGCAACTGATCCGCGCTCTGGGAGGCGTCGTTCACGCTGGCGACCCCGAGGCTGAGGGTCAACTGGATGTGCGGCACGCCCTGGATGAGGCTGGTGAAGACGTGCCCTTCCACGCCCTTGCGGACCTGGTCCGCCTTGAGACAGGCGTGATTGAGATCGGTCTCGGGGAGCAGGAAGACGAATTCGTCGCCGCCGTAGCGGCAGATGATGTCCACGTCCCGGCTGCCGGTCTGGAAGATGCGCGCCGATTCCGACAGGACGACGTCCCCCTGCCGGTGCCCGTGGGTGTCGTTGATGTGCTTGAAGCTGTCCAGATCGATCAGGATCATCGACAGCGGGCGCGCGTACCGGTGCGCGCGGCGAATTTCATCGTTGAGGCGCACGTCGAAGTGGCGACGGTTGAAGACACCGGTGAGCTGGTCGATGATCGACTGCAGGCGCACGGTCTCGTGCAGCCGGGCGTTGTCGAGGATCAGCCCCATCTGGTTGGCGAGGGTGCGCAGGAGGTCCTGGTAGCCGATGCGGGCGCGATCGTTTCCGTAAATCAGTTCCTTTTCCTTGGGATCGAGGAAGATCTGCACCAATCCGATCGCCTTGTCGCGGCCGGTGAGCGGGTATACCACCTCGTTCCCCGACTCGAGGCGAGGCACCTCCCCGCGCAGGACTTGGGCGAAGGGGTGATCCTTGTTGCAGACGTCCACGTTCCGGACCTTCTTCTGCACCGTGGAGTAGGCCGGGACCAGATGGTTGTCCTGGACGAGGTAGAAGGTGACGTCCATGAAGGAAAGGCCGCGCCGGTCGCACATGGTCTCCGCCGCGAGCTTGAGGATCTCCTCCTCGTTGCGCGCATGCAGGAGCATGGGCGTCACCTGCGGAACGTTCCGGATCTTCTCCGTGAGGGCGAAGATCCGGTTGGCGTTCATCATCTGACCGTACATCTGCGTCTTGATCTCCTTCTGCATCCGGACCCGCTCGGTGAGGTCGCGCAGCGCCCCCACGATCAGGTCGCGGTCGGAGATCTTCATCCGCCGGACGCTCACTTCGACGGGGACCTTCTCCCCGGACTTACGCAGAATCTGGATGTCGTACCGGTCCGACAGGACCTCGCGACGCTCCTCGCGCTTGCTGGCGTAGACCGTCTGGCTCTCGCTGGCGATGATGTCCGGCGCGCGGACCGCGCCCGACATGAGATCCTCGCGACGGTGCCCGCAGAGGACCTCGAAGGCGTTGTTCACGAGCAGGAAATTCTGCGTCTCGAGGTCGAGTACGTACTGGGCGTCGTTCGAGTTCTCAAACAGGGTCTCGAACAGCATGGTCCGGCTCAGACCCTGGAGGATCTGGGCGATCCCCTGGGGAGTCCCGGCTGCGCGCAGCGACCCCTGGGCATCCAGGTCCGCCCCTCCGGGTCCATCGAGCAGGTCGCGCGGGATCGGCTCCTCGTCCACGAACACCTCGGGCCGCAACACGACGCCGTCCAGATGGACGGCAACACCGATCGTCCCGCCCATGCTCTTGTTGTTTCCGAAGGCGACGTGGATGGTCCGGTTGACCTTCTCGTCCTCGAGGATGTTGCCCACCAGCCGGGCTGCGGGGTTCAGCCCGACGCCGAATTCGGCGACGTTGTACGCCTCGGGTCCGTAGCGATCGAGGATCCGCTTGAGTTCCGGGGACTCGACGCTCACGGCATACCCGTCCTTGATCTCGAAGCGGATCGGCTTCTCGAGCCGTCCGATCCCCGCCATGCTTCCGTCGACGACGAGGACGCCCTGGGCGGTGGTCTCCTCGGGGGCGAGGAAGACTTCCCCCGCGGGCAGGTTGCCGAAGTCCCCCTTGGCCCGGAACAGCCCGAGGTCGAACATGGGGGGACGGTCGGGAACCTTGAAGGTCAAGTCGGTGCCGTTCTCCGCGCGAACGCGGACCTTCGCGCCGGCGCGCAGGTAGCGCGCGATCCGCTGCGCCCGATCGGCCATCTCCTCGTAGTCGATGTCGAGGAGGGCGCCGAGTCGCGAGCCGTCGACGCCGGGCATGCTGGCGATGCGCACGCCCCGCGCCGTCGCCGCCCGGCGGGCTTCGGTGTGGCTGAGCGAGTACCGCGTGATCAGGAGCGCGATGTCGGCCGAGCGCATCGCCTCGGCCACCGCGGGGGGTGGCTCCGCCCCGTGCATGTGGCGAGTCTGCATGCACTGGATGACCGCATCGATTTCGTGCTCGATGGCGGTCTCGTAGAAGATGGAGGCCAACCCATAGAGCTCGTTGTCGGTGATGACGAGCAAGGTTTCGCCGCTGCGGTGCCCGAGGCACTCCCGGATGACCTTGTCGGCGATGTGTCTGTCCATGGGGCGCGCAGGGCTCTCCGGGGGTCGACCGGTCATGGCAGCATCAAGACTTGGACCCGTTTACGGGTTCGGGAGACGAGGACAACGGGGGCTTCGACGGTTCCTGCGGGGCTGACCCACGCTCTTCCGCCGCCGGCTTCAATGGACGGTTCGCATCCTGGGATCCCGCTGCCGGGGGGGTGACGGCCGGACCCGCGGACGAGGCCGGACGATCCGCGCGGGAGATTTCATCCTGGAACTCCCGCTGCAGTCCGGACAAGCCGCGCCGGAACTCCGACAGCGCCGTTCCCACGGAGCGCGCGACCTCCGGCAGTCGTTTGCCGAAGACCACGAGCGCCACGATGAGAATGACCAGGATTTCACTCGTTCCCAGTCCGAACATCCGCGCACCTGCCCCGGTTCCCGCATCGCCCCAGAATCGAGCCCTGACAAGGGTTACGAACGATTCCACATCCGCCCCCGGCTCCGGCGGACGATGCACCGACACCCTGGAGGATAGTCCCGCCCAGGGGGCAGGCGCAAGGAAATTCGGGGGGATCAGGAACGGGGGATCGCCTGGCGGGCGATCCGCTGGACCGCGGTCGCTCCGTCGAAGGGGCGCACCAGCCAATCGCGCGCTCCGGCGCGGATCGCCTCGATGACGTCCTCGCGACGTCCATGACTGGCCAGAAGGAGCACGGGAATGCGCGCCGTCCGCGGATCGGAGTGGAACCGGGCGCAACGCGCGATCGCGTCGTGCACGTCGTGTCCGGCGTCGAGCAGGATGGCGGTCGCCTGGTAACGGACGACCGCGCCGAAGGCGTCCGCGAGATCCGCCACGGAGACCAGGCCGATCGGCTGACCCTCCAGCAGCGCCGCGACTTCCTGCTGGATCGCCGCCTTGTCCGCCACGCAGACCACCACGCCTTCGAGGGCGGCGATGGGCTCCCCGCACCCCAGACGGGAACCCAGTCGGCGCAGGAGGTCGGGGGTCCAGATTTCGAGCAAGGCGGAGGGCCCGCTCTCCGGGGCGGCGAAGGCCGACTCGACGGCAATGAATGGCCGCCAGCGGAAGACGTCATCGAAGTCGGCCTTCGACCGCGCCAGGTTGACCGATTGCGCGGGTTGCACTCCGACCCCCACGTCTCCACCGGCTTCGGCGCTCAGGGTGGCGGAGAAGGCGGGGCCCAGCATCGCGCACGCTTCCTGGACCGCCGCCGCCGGAGCGGAGGGAAGGGTTCCCGCCACACACCAGCCGGCCACCGCCACCGGCGTCTCCAACAGCATGGACCCGGCCAACCCCGCGGCCAGCGGGAACGGCAGGAACCAGGCGAGATCCCCTTCCAGGGCCCCGGTCACGCGTCCCAGCACGAAAAACCCCCGGTCGATGAAGGTGCGCGCAATCTCGTGACCCTCGACGAGACGCACCTTGGCCGGTCCCGTGACCGACACTCTCCCGGACCGCGCCGCGCAGTCCAGGGCGAACTGCTGCCGGGCGGCATCGGAAATGCGACTCAGATCCCGGCGGACCGGGGTCGGCACGTAGTTCTTGAGCACGGCTCCATTCAAACGTCCGCAACCCTCCGAAGCAAGGGGTTGTCGGCCCCCCTGCCCGCAGCATTCCTTGCCCGGGGGAATGCCGCGCGCTATGATCCGCCCCTTCCCCATGGAGGATCTCCCATGCCGGTGACCCGCCCCGATGGCCGTCGCCCCGACGCCTTGCGACCGATCAAACTGCACCGCCGATTCACCCGCAACGCCCCCGGCTCCGTCCTGATCGAGATGGGGCACACTCGGGTCCTGTGCACGGTCCACGTGGAAGACAAGGTCCCGCCGTTTCTCAACAAGAGCGGCCTCGGCTGGGTGACGGCGGAGTTCGCCATGCTCCCGGGCTCGACCGACACGCGAACCCCCCGCGACCGCGGCGGCAAGGTCGACGGACGGAGCGTGGAAATCCAGCGGTTGATCGGTCGATCGATGCGCGCCGTGGTCGATCGAAGCGGGTTGCCCGAGCGGACGCTCTGGGTCGATTGCGACGTCCTCCAGGCCGACGGGGGGACGCGCACCGCCTCGATCACCGGGGCCTATGTGGCGCTGGTGGATGCCTTGACGGGACTCCATCGCGCGGGGAAGATCCCGAAGATCCCGGTCCTCACCAGCGTGGCCGCCGTCAGCGTGGGCGTCTACCAGGGGGAGCCGATCCTCGACCTCTGCTACGAGGAGGACTCCGCCTGCGACGTGGACATGAACGTCGTCATGACCGGGCGCGGAGACCTGGTGGAGGTGCAGGGCACGGCCGAGCGGGGCGCCTTCGGCCGCGCGATGCTCGACCGCATGCTCGCGCTCGCGGAGCAAGGCCTGGCGGAACTTCGCCGTCACCAGGAGGAAGCGCTCGCCACCCCGTAGCCGGGATCCGGCCGCGCGGTTACCCCACTTCGGCCGGCTCTTCCAGGGCGGGGAAGACCTCCCAGACCCCCGCGTACGAGGCGCGAACGCGCGCGAGCACGCGGCGCGACAGCTGTTCCATCCCCTCCTCCGAGTCGAGGAGCGAGAGGTCCGGGCCGAGCAAGCGGCCGAAGCGCGCGCGGATGACGCGCTTCATGTGTTCCGCGAAGTCCTCGTCCGGTCCGGCGAACCGCGGATCTCCTTCGGGCTTCAGCATTCCGAATCCTCCAACACCACACTTGGGGCATGCCCCCTGCTACTGCCCATCGTCCGGAGCGGCCATTCCCCTTGACACTCAATTCCGGGGCGTGCTACCTTCCGGAAGGCTTATGGTTATGCGGAGGACCAGCGCGTGGGCGAGGCCGAAGACCGCAAGTTCGCGGACGTAGCCCTCGCCGCCGGCTTGGTCGAGTCTGCACAAGTCCAAGAGGTATTGCGGGTTATCAAGGAGACTCGCGACGCCCGTTCGCTCGGTCGACTGCTCGTCGCGCACGGCCTGATCACGGAGCTGCAGCGGCGGGCGGTGGCCGAACTCCTGCGGATCGTCGCCGATCCGCACGGCGATCCGCTCCCCCACCCGGGGTCTCCCGGTGAGTCGAACGTCGGGGCCGCCTCCGGCGAACTGCCGGCCGCACCCGCTCCCGCCGCGCTCCCGGCCGACGTGGACACTTCCGTCGCCGGGCACCCGTTCGGACGGCTGATCCTGCAACGCGGACTGGCCACGTCCGCGCAGGTGAAAGAGTGTCTCGAAGAGCAGCGCCGCCTTTCCGGCGAGGGCCAGCCCAAGCAATTGGGCGAGATCATGGTGGACCGAAAGTACCTGACCGTCACGCAGGTCCGGGACCTGCTCGGGCAGCAGGACAAGGAGATCCTGCGCTGCGAGAAGTGCGGCGCGAAGTACAACGTGACGAAGATGGCGGCGGGCAAGACGGTGCGCTGCCTGAAATGCGGCGCCGGGCTCGTCGTCCCGGCCAAGCTGAGTTCCGCCGGCGTGGACGCCTCGCTGCAGTTCCACGGCAGCACCGACCCGCTGATCGGCAAGGTCCTGGGCGGTTGCCGGATCGAGCAGAAGCTCGGTCAGGGCGGCATGGCGACCGTCTACAAGGGAATGCACCTGGGACTGAACAAGATGATGGCGGTGAAGATCCTGCCCCCTTCCTCCGCCGCCAACCGCGACTTCATCGATCGTTTCGTGCGCGAGGCGCGCGCGGCCGCGAAGATCGAGCACGCCAACATCGTCCAGGTCTTCAACGTCGGCTGCGAGCAGGGGTTCAACTTCATCACGATGCAGTTCGTGCAAGGGCGGACGCTGACCGAGGTCCTGGCCGAGACCGGCTCGCTGCCGGCCGAGCGGACGCAGGGGATCATCACCGAGGTGGCCAAGGGCCTGGCGATCGCGCACAAACACGGCATCGTCCACCGGGACGTGAAGCCGGACAACATCCTGGTGATGGAAGACGGCAAGATCAAGATCTCCGACTTCGGGCTCGCCCAGGAGGTGAAGAACCCGAAGGGGAACAAGGCGGACATGATCGCCGGGACGCCGTACTACATGCCTCCGGAGCAGTGGGAAGGGAAGCCGGTGGACGCGCGCTCGGACCTGTACGCGCTCGGCGTGACCTACTACTTCCTGCTGAGCGGACACAAGCCGTTTGCGGCCACGGACGTGATCGTCCTGATGCGCATGCATGCGCGCGACGAGCCGCCGCACCCGAAGAAGTGGGGCACGAGCCTCGACGAGGGAACCTGGGCGGTCATCCGCAAGATGCTGGCGAAGAAACCGGAGGACCGGTACCAGACGGCGGAGGAGCTGCTCAAGGACCTGGAGCGGATCCGGCAGGGGCTGGAACCGCTGGCGATGACGACGTTCTCGGGGAAGTCGGTCGAGTGTTCGTTCTGCAACGCGCTGAATGCGGCGACGGCGCGGCGCTGCACGGTGTGCGGCGAGGGCCTGGGCGAGGCCGCAAGCGCCGAGCTCGAACTCGGACTGCGCGACGACGAATTCTACTGTCCGAAGTGCAAGGCCCCGAACGAGCGGGGAGCGGAGAGTTGCGGGGATTGCCACGCCCTGTTCTGCCGCGACTGCCAGGAGGCGCTCGCCGTCGCGCGCGGCCGCTGTCGCGAGTGTGCCGCGAACTCCCCGCCCGACGACCACGGGCCGCAGCGGCGCGTGCGCCGGTAGTCGCGGACGACTGCGCGACGGTCGTTGCCATCCCGGCCTGGGGGACGAACGCCGATTTTCCCCGGGACCGCCCCCCGGCCTGGCCCGGCTCCACCGCGTCCCGGTTCGCGTCTTCCCTCCCTGTACCTCCCCCCCTCTCCGGGATCCGTGCCCCGACGCGGTCGGGATCCCGGGCCGTTTCTCTACCGCCCGCGCACCCCGTTCTCCGCATTGGTCTCCATGAGGTAGCGGGCGTGCTCGACGGAGTTCGGCTGCACGGTTCGCACCGTCCCGTCCAGGGCCAGCGCATTGAACGCGAAGTTCGGCCCCAGGTGGTCGCCGCCGTGATTGCAGTCGCCCGGCAGGAGGAGGTCGCCGCCGATCCAGGTCTGCGACGCCACGCGGTCGGAAAGCCGGGAACCGGGGAAAAAGGCTGTTTGCGTGAGGTCCGGACCCGCGTAGTCGAGGGTCCCGGGACCTGCGGTTCCCGCCCGCACCTTGCAGGCATAGAGCGAGTCCTCACCGGGACGCGCGCTCACCGCGCGTCGCGTCGGCGTACCCGCCGGCGACGGCAGGAGCCAGAGATGGCTCCAGAACGCCCCGTTCGGACCCGCCGGGGCAGGCCGGCCGGGCGCGGCGGCCGGCGCCTGCAGGGTGGGGTAATCGACGCCGGAGCCGTAGCGAGACACGTACGTAGCCAGGTACACGCCCAGCTGTTTGAGGTTTCACTTGCAGTCCGCCGCCTTCGAGGCTTTTCGCGCGCCGGCGAGGCTGGTGACGAGCATCGAGCAGAGCAACGACAGGGCGGCGGTCCCGGCGAGCAGCTGAATCAGGCCGAATCGGAACATGCGTTTCTTCCGTCGCCCTCCCCCCGCGGAAGGCCCCCCGGCGGCCTTCTGCGGATTCCGGCCGAAGTCGGGCGCCCCGTTGGTTCCGTTCGCTCCCGGGTTCATATTCATCCTCCTTCGATTGGCCATGGGCCGACAGGACGAGGCCGCGTCTCCCCGCGACACGACTCCCGGAGGCCGCGCCTCCGCACCGAACCGCCGCCGCTTCGGAGGGGGCGGGGCGATCGCTCGGCAACGGACGCGCAGCGTCGAGCACCGAGCGCCCAACCGCCGCCACCGCGGTGGGCGGCGCTTGCCCCCGACCCGGGCGGTTCCGCTCCGGTACGGGCGGGGCCCCTCCCCTCCCGGCGCCGGGATCCGTTCAGGATCATTTCATCTATGTACTATCGTATTATAGCATATACTATCACAGGAGTCAAGTCGGTCGCCGAATCTTTGCGCTTTCCGGGCCTCCCGGCCGACGCGCCCCTGCGCCGGCCGGGTGGAACCGGCGGATCGGCCGGCGACCCCGGTGCGCCCCCCCCTTCCGGCCGCGTGCGCGCGGGTTCGCGCGGCTAGCGGATCCCGCTCAGGCCGACCAGCCAAAGGCTGATTTCGGGGAAGTAGGTGATCAAGCCGAGGGCGATGAGCAGCATGCCCAGGTAGGGAGCGGCGGCCCAGAAGATTTCGGTGACCGGCCGCTTGAAGTACGAGGAGGCAATGAAGAGGTTCATCCCGAACGGGGGCGTGGCGAAGCCGATTTCGAGGTTGACGGTGAAGAGGATGCCCAGTTGGACCAGATCGACGCCGAAGCCGGCGGCGATCGGCACCGCCAGCGGCCCGACCACGACAAGGGCGCTGTAGATGTCCATGATGCACCCGACCACCAAGAGCATGAGGTTGATGGCGATCAGGAAGCCGAGCTTGGACTCCACCAGGTGCGTACGCACGCCGGCGATCTCCGCCCATTCGACGGTCTCGACCGGCTCGTCCGCGTCCTTGGGCTGGATCCGGACGAACTCCCCCTCCTTCGTCTCGACGATCTCCCCCACGATGGAGCCCCCGCCCTGGTAATGGACGCTGTCGTACCGGATCCAGTCGGTGGCCTGCTGGGGGATCTCTTCGAGGGTGAGGAAATTGGTGAAGGAGAAGGCCACGAGCAGGATGATGAGGATGCTCCCCACCAGCACCATCGTGTCGAGGGCGATCTTGGGGATCTGCGCCCAACGGATGTCGCGGTGCACGTAGATCTCCACCGCGAGTGCGTAGACGACCGCGACCGCCGACGCTTCGATCGTGGTGGTCAGGCCGGAGTAGATTCCGCCGAGGAGGATGACCGGCAGAAAGACGGCGAACTTGCCGCGCCAGGATGCGACCGCCAGTTCCCGCCAGGAAAAAGGCGTGCGGGGGACGCAACAACGCACGCCCTGGATGGCGCACCAGACCAGGAAGAGGGCGATGCAAAGCAGTCCCGGGAGGATGCCGGCGATGAACAGCTTGTTGATGTCGGCGCGGGAGACGATGCCGTAGATGATGAGCGGCAGGCTGGGGGGGGCGAGAATGCCGATGGCCCCGCAGGCGGTCAGCAGTCCGAGCGAGAAGCGGTCCGGGAACCCTTCCTTCTTGAGCGCGGGGTAGAGGATGCCGCCGATCGCGATGATGGTGACCGCCGACGAGCCGGACAGGGCGGCGAAGATCGTGCAGGCGACGACCGCGGCCATGCCCAGGCCGCCCGGGAGCCATCCGGTGAGGGCGCGCGCGAAGTCGACCAGGCGTGTGGAGATGCTCCCGTGCGTCATGATCGAGCCGGCGAGCGTAAAGAGCGGGATTGCGATCGGGTAGGGGCTGTCGGTCATCTTGAACCATTCGATCAGGATGCCGACGGACCGTTCGATCGAGAAGCCGTCTCCCTGGATGAAGGCGACGCAAAGGAGGGTCACGACGCCGATCGAGATGAACAGCGGTTCCCCGATCGCGGCGAGGGCGACGAACAGCGCGCCGATCAGCCAACCGGTCATTCGCCCCTCCCGGGCGAACCCTCACCGGGCGGCGAACCCTCACCGGGCGGCGAGATCTCGCCCCCGGGCGGGGGCTCGCCCCCCGTCCCCATGACCTCGAATTCGGCGGGGCGGTGGCCGCGAAAGCGCTCGAGGTCGCCCGCGCGCAGCGCGGCCACGTCCTCGATCACGCCGAGGACGAACCGCCACGTCATCAAGAGGAGACCGACCGGAATGATCAGCTTCACCGCCCAGAACGGCGCCCCGAGCGCCCGCGAGGCGTAGCCGCTGGCGACCTCGACCCGCACGTAATGGACGCCGACCACGCACAGGAACGCGCAGAGGAGTGCGCCGACGCCGCCCGCAACCACCGAGGCCACGGCCTTGCCGCGCGCGGACAGCCCCCGGGTGGCGATGTCGATCGTGATGTGCGCACGCCGCCGTGTCGCCAGCGACGCGCCCAGGATCGACACCCAGAGCATGAGATAGCGCGCCAGTTCGTCCGGCCAGCTCAGGTTGATCCGGGCGAAGCGGAAGAGGATCTGCCCCACGATGAGCAGGAGCATCGCCGCGACCATGGCGAGCAGGACCCCGCGCTCGACGCGTGCGATCGCGTCGTCGACGGCGGTGAGCGTCTTGCTCATGGAGCCCCCCGTGGGAAGCGGCGCGCCCCGGGGCGCGGGACGCCTCACTTCCTCCCGGCGCGGAACTCCTCGAGCGCCCGGACTACCTTGTCGTAGAGATCGCGGCTGAAGACCTTCTTCTGGATCATCTCCTCCACCACGCCGGCCGTCAGCTTCTGGAACTCGGCCTTGTCGGCGTCGGTGAATCTCGCGATCCGGATTCCCTCGTCCGCGAATCCCTTGAAGAGCTCGGCGTCGATCCCGCGCACGTCCTTGCGGGCCTGGTCGCGCAGCTCTTTCCGATAGCCGAGCATGATCTGCTTCAGGTCGTCGGGCAGCTTCTTCCAGAAATCGAGGCTGAAGACCACCGCGGCCGGCTGGTACATGTGGTCGGAGTCGAGCCAGTGCTTCGTCTGGGTGAACCACTGCGCGCCGGCCGCGTAGATCGGGGTGCTGGAGTAGGCCTCGATCAGGCCCGTCTGCAGCGAATTGAGGACCTCGGTGACCGGCAACGTGGTCGCGGGCGCCGCGACCGCCTTGTAGAAGGAAATCTGGACGTCCGATTCCTGGGCGAAGAATTTGACGCCCCTGCAGTCGGCGGCCTTCACGATCGGCTTCGTCTTGCATCCGAAGTCGAGCCAGCCATTCTCGGCCCAGATGTAGAGGAAGAGCCCCTCCTCCTCGAATCGCTTTGCCATGTGGTCGAGGAGGACGGTGTCGAGGATGTGGTCGGCCTCCTCGCTGCTGCGGAACAGAAACGGGAGTTCGAGGACCTGGAGCTCCGGCACGCGGGTGGAGATGCCGCCGGTCGAGAAACCGCCGCCGGTGAGTTCGCCGTATTGCATCTTCTCCAGCATGGCGCGTTCGTCGCCGAGCGAGCCGCCGAGGAAGAGTTTGACCTTGACGCGCTGTTTGGTGTCCTTCTGGACCCGCTTCTTGAACTCTTTGAGAATGTCCGACCAGGGTGTGTTGTCGGGCGCCAGCGTGCCGAAGCGCAGGTCGTACGTGCCGTCGTCAGCCACCGCCGGCGCCGCCGCTCCGAGCGCCAGCGCGAGGACGGCGACCCATGCGAATCTCGACATCGTGCTCTCCCCTCGTGATTCCGGTCCCCCGGGTCCCCTGTCCCGCTCCGGCCGCGGGATCCGTCCCGCGCCGGCCCGCGCGCCCGTCGGCGGACGGTTAGAAGAATTCGTCCTTGTTCTCCACCAGTTCCTTCGCCTTGCGCTTCGCCTGGTCGTTGTCGATCTGCCATTCGGGTGCGGCCTTGTCCGACGCGTCGAGGACTTCCTTGAGCATCCGATCGAACAGGGATTCGTCGTCCGCGCCCTTGGCGTAGTACTGGGCGTAAAGCAGTTTGTTGGCGAGCATGTTGGGCGCAACCTTGAGCGCCTTCTCGAAGTGCTCCTTCGACTTGTTGAGATCCTTCCCCGACATGGCGGGGATCGCCTCGTAGTAGGCGCCGAAGAAGCGATGGGGACCGGCGCCGTGATAGTCGGGAATCAGGTCGAGGGTCTTTTCCATGACCTTGAAGACCTTGGGGATATCCATCGACTGGCGCACGATTCCGCGCAACTCTCCCCACCGGCCCCAGTTCACGCCCAGCCAGTACAGGGCCTCGGCGTCGCCCTTGTCGGCCAGCTCCACGCATTCTCCCATGTGCTTGCGCTTGGCCAGCGGGGTGGCGGTCCGGTCGGCCAGGTAGTCCATCTTCTCGCGCACTTTCGGGTTGGTCAGGACGGCCAGGATGGCGTACTGCATCCCGTTGGCATGCGCTTCTTCCTTCATGTTCGGATCGTCGAGGAAGCGCTCGCCCAGGTAGAAGTGGGACTGGCTCAGGCGAACCAGGACCCCCTTGTCCCCGGGGGCCAGCTTGTAGGCCTGGATGAAGGCGTCGTTGGCCTCGCGAAGCTTGGCCTCCACGTGCCGCTGCTTCCAGGCTTCATCCCCCTTCTTGAGCCAGTCGGCCAGCTTCCCGGTCGCCTCCCCGGAGGTGCCCGGCAGCTTGGGCGCGGCGCCGCTGCATCCGACCAGCAGCGCGAGCGCGGCTCCCGCAACGAACGTCCCCAGACGGCGCGAGCGCATGAATCACCTCCCGGTTGGGCCCTCCCCCGGCAGGGGGCGGCGGACTCTTCCTTCCTCGGGTCGACTTCGAGGCGGGGCGGATTATAGGGAGGGTCCCACGACACCGTCAAGCAACCGGGACGCCGGACGTCCCGGACGCCGGACACCCGGTTGCGGGCGGCCTCCGTCCACGCGTCCAGAACCCCTCAATCCATTGACAGTTACGCGCGCGCCGCGATAGCGTGGGGGGAGGCACGTGGATTGCGTTGGGGGGCAGGGGAGCCGGAGAGATCCCGGATCCCGTTCGCCGTTGAGGAGGCTCGACCATGAAACGCACCTGTCCCCCGCTCTTGCCGGCGGTCCTGGGCGCGCTGGGGGGGATGCTCGCGACCTTGGGACTCGCGGCGGCACCGGCGGCCGCCGATCACGAGTGGGTCGAGTACGAGTACCGGACGGAATCGCCCCACCCCTACCCGGACGACAACGACCTCGAGGACGGGAACCTGGAACCGCTGCGCATCCGCATCCCGGGGGCGCGGGCGTATCAGATCCGGTTCAGCGCCATCGACGTCGAACCCTACTACGATGCGGTGGAGTTGTATGCCCTCGACCCGGGGGGCAGCCTGACGCTGGTCCAGACCATCACCGGCGCGTATCACGAGTTCCTGTCCAAGGCGATCGTCGGGGTGGAAGCCTGGGTCGTGATCCGCAGCGACTCCTCGAATGCCGGATTCGGCTGGCGGATCGACGGGGTGCGGGTGCAGATCGCGGAGAAAGGGAAGCCGCCTCGTCCGGGGCTTCCGAGCCGCCCCCATCCGGTGACGCCGGGGGAAGAGGTTGGACCCGGCGGCCGGCCGTTCGGGCCGGGGCACGCGCACGGCGGCGACCCGCGCGGTCCGGGCCATGCGCACGGCGGCGACCCGCATGGGCCGGAAGTTCATCCGGGCGGATACCTGCAGGCCCTTTCCGACGTCGAGTTCCTCTTCGGCGTCGAGGGAGAGCTGTACGAGATGCCGGACTGCCTGACGATGGCCGTCGGGGACGAGCATTGGGTGGTGATCCAGGGACGGGACCAATTCGGTCAACCGATGCCCGTCCTGGCCCGCATCCACTCCGAGGGATTCGCCGGGAACGCCACGCTGAAACCGGATCGCGAAGGGACCTACGTGCTGACCGCCGGTCACCATGCCGCGGATGCGGCCTCGATCCGCGTGGTGTTTCCGCAGAACCCGGCGTTCAATCGCACGCTCCAGGTACGCGTGCGCCCCCGCTTCGAATTCACGTATCGCGACAGCGGGCGAAAGATCAATCTCAACATCTACACGGGCGTGCATCGCCACGAGGTGGCGGGGGTGAACGTGTACCACAGCATCGATCCGTCGAACCTGACCGGCGGAGAGGACGTGACGGCCCTGGTCAAGGCGCGAACCGGTCCGCACTCGACGCTCTTCCTCGAGGCGGATCACGCCTACCCGCTCCAGAAGGCGGTGAATTACTTCACGATGGTGCTGCGCAAGACGGACGGGCGGGAGGTGCGGATGACGTATTCGATCGAGTACAAGAAGGCGAACCCGACGCCGGTGGGCCGGTAGTCGTCCGCTCCCGGCACGCCCCGGCCGGGCTCGCCCGCGAGGCGGCGTGGACGCGCGCCCCGTCCGCGCCTCCGCGCGCGCCCGGCGACGCGGGGGATCGCGCGGCGCATCGGTTTCCCGGGGGCGCCCCGGACCCCGTTCCCGGCGGCCCGACCCGCAGAACGCCTCCGATCGCGTCAGGCCGCCTCCGCCTGAATCCGCTCGATCGCGCGCACGGCGATCTCGACGCCGAGGGCGAGGGCGGCCTCGTCGAAGTCGAATCGTGCGCTGTGGTGACCGTGCACGAGCCCGCGCTTGCGATTCGCGGAGCCGAGGAAAAAAAAGCAACCAGGCACCTCGCGCAGGAAGTAGGACATATCCTCCCCGCCGAGCGTGCGGGTGTCGCGGCGAATGCTGCCCTGCCCCACCACCCCTGCGGCCACATCGCGCACGATCCCCGCGACCCGGGGATCATTGATGGTGGGCGGATACCCGGGGTGGTACGTGAACTCGGCCCGCGCGCCGGCGGCCCGGGCGGTCCCGACCGCGATCGCGCGCACGCGGGCGGCGATCTTCCGCCGCAAGACGGGATCGAAGGCCCGCAGCGTTCCGACCAGGCGCACGGCGTCGGGAATCACGTTGTGCGCCTCGCCGCCGTGAATCTGGCACACCGATACCACCACCGAGTCCAGCGGACTCACGTTCCGGCTCGCCACCGTCTGGAGCGCGAGCACCGTCTGCGCCGCGGCGACCACCGGGTCCACGGTCTGGTGCGGCGCCGCCCCGTGCCCCCCCTTTCCCGCCACCGTCAATTCGAACCGGTCGGCGCAGGCGAGCATCGGCCCGTCCGGCGCGCCCACGCGTCCGAGCGGGAAGTCGTTCCACAGGTGGAGGCCGAGCGCGGCGTCCACGCGGGGATTCTCCAGCACGCCGGCGCGGATCATCGGCTCCGCCCCTCCGGGTCCCTCCTCCGCGGGCTGGAACACGAATTTCACCGTGCCGGCCATCGTTGCGCGGCGGGTCGACAGCACGCGGGCGACCATCAGACCGATGGCCGTGTGGCCGTCATGCCCTCAGGCGTGCATGACGCCCTTGCGCCGGGACCGATAGGAAACGCGATTCTCCTCCTCGATCGGCAGCGCATCCATGTCCGCCCGCCACATCACCACCGGCCCGGGGCGCCCGCCGCGCAAGAGCCCGACGACGCCGGTCTTCGCCAGTCCCGTGCGCACCGGGATGCCGAGCGAGCGCAACCGACGGGCGACGAACGCCGAGGTCTCCCGCTCCTGGAAGCCGAGCTCGGGATGGGCGTGAAGCCACCGGCGGTCCCGGATCAACTGCGATTCGAGGGCGCGGATCTCGGGGCGGACGGAGAAGGCCATGATACGACTCCTTCGGGCGGAACGCGCGGAAGGGAGCGGGCGCCGGGAGCCGGCACGGCCGGGTCCGCGGGAAGGCACGCGGCCGGTCCGCTACGGGAACATTCGCAACTGGAACGCCTCTTCGCCCAGGATTCCGCGGTCCCGCAGGGCCTCCAGGATCCCCGGCAGGTGCTGCCGGCGATCGTGCGTGAGCCGCAGCACCCGGTCTTCGAGGCGGAACTCCTTCACCAACTGTTCGATCAGGGTCTGAATCTCGCGCTGGAACGAGCGGCTCACGGCGCGCGTCTTGTCGGCCACGATTTCCTCGTCGATGATCGGCACGAACAGGAGCAGGCGGTACGACTTCAGCCACTCGGCCAGAAACGGATGCAGGTATTCCTGCCGGCCGGTCGCGTGGACCATGTAGGCGTAGTTGTCCACCACGGCGCGATCGCAGACCACGATCGACGACCGCAGCGACGCCTCCAATTCGTTCTTCCACTGGGTCGCGAGGATCCACATCTGGCCTTCGAGCGTGGTCGCCTCGTTGATCGGAAACGGCGAAGTCCGCGCGTTCTCGTACGCGACGTCGGCGTCATAGTTGAGCTTGCGCAGATGACTGGCGAGGGAGAAGGTGAGGATCGTCTTGCCCACCCCGTGGGTGCCGATGAAGGCGATCTTGGAGCTCACGGATGCCTCCTCCCTTCCACCCGGGTCCCCGCCAGTCCCAGCGCCGCCGGCAGTTCACCGAGGCGGCGAAGGAGCAAGTCGGGACCGGCGGCCCGCAGGTCGGCTTCGGCGCCGATCCCGTACGTGACCAGGCAGGCGCGCACGCCGGCGCCGCGCGCCGCGTGCAAATCGTTGAGGGAGTCCCCGATGACGATCGCGCGGTCGGGGGTCATGGCCGTCCGCCGCAGCACCTCGCGCACGCCCGCCGGGTCGGGCTTCCGTTCCGGTCCGGAGTCGCCGCCGATCACCGGAGAGAAGAGGGCCGCCACTCCCAGGCCCTGGAGGATCCGCCGCGTCGGCGCCTCCGGCTTGTTCGTCAGCACCGCCAGCGTCCGTCCCGCGAGCGCGTCGAGCACGTCCGGGACGTCCGGATAGAAGCGCGTGTGGTCCAGGCAATGCTCGGCGTAGTACGGCCGAAACACGGCAAGGGCCGCTTCGACCACGTTCGGATCCGTCGTCGCCATCCCGCGCTCGACCAACCGGCGCACCCCGTCGCCGACGTACCCCGAGACCTGCGCGACGTCCAGGGACGGCAGCCCGAAGTGCGCCCGCGCCCGGTTGAGCGCGTCGGTCAGGTCCTGCCGGGAGTCGATCAGGGTGCCGTCCAGGTCGAAGATCAACAGGTCCGGCGCGGGGCTGGACGGCATGCAGGGCTCCGTGAATCGGGTCGGGCAGACTCTACCCAGGGGCCGGAAGGCTGTCAAGGCGCGACCATTCCGCTCCAGACACGAACGGGCCGGAATCCCGTTGCGGCCGATCCGCCCCGGATCGTATACTGGAAGCGTACCGGCAGGAGCATGACATGATCTTCCTGATTCCACTCGTCGCCTTCGGCATCGGCTTCGTCCTCATCGCGCTGATCAAGTCGAGCAGTCCCGCGGTTCAATACGAGCGCATGGGCCACGAGGAGAAACTGGATCCCGAAGAGCAGGCGATGTCCATGGACGAGGAGGCCTTCCGGATCTTCATCATCGACTTCTTCCACGAGAAGGGGTTCGAGCCCACCAAGATCTACGAGGAATCCGAAGGTGTCTTCATCATGGTGATGGAGAACCGGCAGCCGCTCTTCGGCGGGAAGAACCTCCTGCGCTGCGTCCGCTCGCTCGAGTGCGACATGGTCTCCTCCAAGGAAGTCTGGCGGTTCCGGGAAATGGTGAAAGGGGAACCGGGGGCGCGTGGAATCCTGATCTCGAGCCTGCCGTTCACGCTGGAAGCCCAGGAGGTCGCCCGCGACCTGGGGATCGAGCTGGTCGGTCCGAACGCGCTGCGGCGACTGGTGAATACCGGCCGGGTCACGCCGGTCGCACTGGAAGACCGGATCGATCCGGCAACCCTGCCGTAGATCGGCCGGGACGAGGGGCGCGCAGGTCCACCCTCCCCGGCACCGGCGGAGAATTCCGGTGGCCGATGAACCCTCCGGGCTCGCGTTCGTTCAACCCCGCCGAGTCGTCCATCCCCCCATCGGTCCCGGCCCCTGTTCCGGAGGCCTCGCCATGCCCCGCCGACCGCTCGTCCTCGCCTTCGCGATCCTGGCCCTGGCGTCCGTACCCGCCCGCCCCCAGGAGGAGCGGCCGATCCAGCCGAGCGAGCTCGGCATCGAGTTGGCCCCGGCGTTCGACGCCCGGGCCCTCGAATCGCCGACCGCGCCTCGTCTGTACATCACGCGCGGTGGATTGACGCTCGGCTGGCAGGTCGCAGAACCCCGGCTGCTGCAGTTGCGCGACGCCGAAGAGATCGCGCGGTGGCTGCAACGCGCCCCGGCCGAAGCGTCGATCGCCCTGTCGATCGACGCGCAGGCGCGCTGGGAGGCGGCGCGACCGGTGGTCCAGGCCGCCCATCCCCGCACCACGTTTCTGATCGGCCGCTGGCACGACGGCACGCTCGCCGTCGCCGCGGAAGTCCCCGGCCGCTCCCCTGCCGCCGGACCCGAGGTGCGCGTCCTCCTCCGCACCGTCGGCGGCGTCGGCACCGTGGGGGCGATCGGGCAGAGGGAGCGCGATGACCTGCACGCGCTGGTCGATGACCTCGCCACGGTTCAGGAAGTCCTCCCGGGGGCCGTCCTCGTGCTCGAAGCCGATGGCAGCGTCCCGGCACGGGATGCGCTGCTCGTCCTGCGCGGCGCCGTCGCGGCCGGATTCGCCACCCTGCGCCTCGTGGCCGGCGGGACGCCCGCGGCCGCCGCTCCGACGGGGAGCCAGGCGCCCGACCCGTTGCCCGCCGACGCCGCCATCGAACGCGGGCTGGGCTGGCTGGCGCGTCACCAGGACAAGGACGGCTCCTGGTCCCCCGCCTCCCTCGCCGCCCGCTGCACCGGCGACCCGTGCCGGGGCGGCGGGGATGACTCCTACCGCACCGGCGTCACCGCCCTCGCGATATTGGCGTTCCTGGGGGCCGGCTATACCCACGACTCCGATGCCGCCGCGGACGGCGTGGCCTTCGGCCCCGTCATCGAGCGCGGATTGGCCTGGCTGATCGCCCGCCAGGACCCCGACGGCCGCATCGGCGAACCGGACCTCATGAAGCCCCTGTACCCCCACTCCCTGGCTGCCCTGGCGCTGGCCGAAGCGTACGGCATCATGGCATCGCCGCTCTACCAGGACGCCGCGCGCAGGGCGGTCGAGGTTCTGCTCCGCGCCCAGAATCCGGGGGCGGGCTGGCGGTACACGCCCCGGTGCGGGGAAAGCGACATGTCGGTGACCGGTTGGTGCGTGCTCGCACTCCAATCGGCCCGACTCGCCGGGCTCGCGGTCCCCGACGATGCGTTTCGCGATGCCCTGGCGTTCGTGAACCGGACCACCGATCCCGTGACGGGGCGCGTGGGGTACATGCGGGCGGCGGACGCCCTGGCGAAAGTGGTGGTCCTGGGCAAGAACGAAGAGTTCGCCCATCACCCCACGACGACCGCGGCGGGAATCGCCGTCCGGTTGTTGTGCGGCCTCGCGCCCGGGGACTCCGTGTTGCAGCAAGGCGCGATCTACCTCGATGCCGACCTGCCCGCCTGGAGCGCGGACCATCGCAGCGCCGATTTCTACTACTGGTACTGGGGATCGCTCGCGCTGACGCTCTACGCGGACTCCGCGGCCGGACAGCGCTTCGCCCCGCGCTGGAACGCGCGTCTGATCTCCCTGCTGAGGGAGCGACAGGCGCAGGGGGGATGCGACCGGGGAAGTTGGGCCCCGGTCGATCGCTGGAGCTTCGAGGGCGGACGCGTCTACACGACCGCCCTCGGCGTCCTGGCGCTGGAGACGGTGCAACGCCGGGAGACGGCGCACGGAATGCGCAAGTAGCCCGGTCCCGGCTAGCCGATCTCCCCGCCTTCGGCGTCGAGATAGGTGAGCATCCGCCGGCGCTTCTCGTCGCGCCCGTACACGGCGTCGAAGTAGGCCTTCTGCAGCGCCAGCGTCACCGGACCGGGGGATCCGGTCCCGATCGTGCGATCGTCGATCTCCCGGATCGGGGTCACCTCGGCGGCCGTCCCGGTGAAGAATACTTCATCGGCCGTATACAACTCGTCGCGCGTGATGCGCGCCTCCAGGATCGGATACCCCTTCTCCCGGGCAATCTCCATGATCGTCTCGCGCGTGATCCCGCGCAGGATGCTCGCGGTCGGCGTCGTGCGGATCTCCCCGTCGCGCACGGCGAACGTGTTTTCGCCCGTGCCTTCCGCCACATAGCCCTGGGCGTCGAGCAGGATCGCCTCTTCGTACCCCAGCTTGCGCGCCTCCATCTTCGCCACCACGCCGTTGATGTAGCTCCCGGTCGCCTTGGCCTTGGTCATGAACGCGTTCACCGACATCCGGGTGAAGGAGGATACCTTCGCGCGGATCCCCTTCTTGAGTGCGTCCTCGCCGAGATAGGCGCCCCAGGGCCAGGTGGCGATCGCCACCCGCACCGGATTGTCGGCGGGGAAGACGCCCATCGCGCCCACGCCCAGGTAAACCAGGGGACGGATGTACCCCTCGCGCTGGTCGTTCCGCTTCAGCGTCTCCACGCAGGCGCGCGCGATCTCCTCGCGCGAGTGCCCAATCTTCATTCCGAGGATGTGCGCGGACTCGAACAGGCGCCGAATGTGAGCCTTGAGCGCCCAGACCGCCGCGCGACCATCTTCGGTCTTGTAGCAGCGGATCCCCTCGAAGGCCGCCAGGCCATAGTGCAACGAGTGCGTGAGCACGTGGACGTTCGCCTCGTCCCAGCGCACGAATTTGCCGTCCATCCAGATCCAGTCGGCTTTTTTGACCATGGCACCCCTCTCCGGCGTCCAATCGTGGCGTACGGGCCCGCATCCGTGCGCGCGTGTCCGATCTTCGACCCCACCGCGAGCGTACTCGGACTCCCGTCCTCCGTGCCGTCGGCCCCGCAGGGGCCCGCACCCCCTCCGCTACACTTCGTGGCGGTGTGTCCCGGGACAGTCCTCCTCTCCCCCGAGGCAACAATCCTCCCCGAGGGATAGACAGGACTCCGTGGACGGGCATTCGAAATGATACTGGTGCAGCGCCTTCCGAAACGCCGCCGCTTCCGGCGCACCCGAGCGCAGGAACTGAATCATCGTGAACAGCCGGCTCGTGGTCTCCTCGCTCAGCAGGTGCTCGATCTTGCAGGCATCGATGTGCGCCTGCTCCTTGCTGACGAGGAGCACCTTGGCGAGGAAGAACTGCAGCGTCCGCCGGGCCTGCACGATCTGCTTGACCGTCTTGGTGCCCGTGTCGGTCAGCAACAGGAATCGATTCTCGTCCTCGCTGACGAAGCCGCGCTGCTTGAGCCCCTTGATTTCCGTGGAGGCGCTGCCCTTCGTGATGTTCAGGTGGCGGGCGACATCGGATATGCGCGCGTACCCGGTCTTCTCCCGCAGTTCCTGGATGGCCATCAGGTAGTGGGCCGCACTGTGGGTGACGCTGTGCGCCGCGAAGCTCTTCCAAGTCTCCATCGTCGTCCTCCGCCGAGCTTCCGGCCTGATGCGTCCGTCCCGGATGCCGATGCAGCCCATCCTAGCCATTGCGGGTCCGGCAATCAAGGGAAACCCAAGGACCGCGCGGGGACGAGAAAACCTCGCTTCCGGAGCCGATTTGGGGCGATCCTCCCATGAAAATTTCTTGACTTGCGCCCCCCCCTGTTTTATGAAGCATACGAGAGTTCGGTATGCCATACGCAAGGTTGCCATACCGACATTTGGGTTCCCCAACCCAACCCTCGTGACGAGAAGTGCCGCCATGGTCACCACGAAACGCCCCCCTGCGGTCTCTCCCCCCACCCGGTTCGCGGGGATCTTCCTGATCCTGACGCTGGCCGGGTTTGCCGGCCCACGTGGGACTGCCGAGGAGGTCGCCGTCCAGGTGGTGGGCGAAGCGCACCAGCCGCTCGCGGACGTTCTGGTGTACCTGGAGGCGCCCGGGCTGACCGCGGAGGCGCCGGCGGGAGAGTTCCTCCTCGACCAGGTGAATCTCACGTTCGTCCCTCGCGTCCTGGCGGTCCCGGTGGGAGCGACCGTGCGGATTCGGAACAGCGATGCGGAAATGCACAATGTGAATTCCGGCGCCGTAACGACGCCGTTCAACATCGCGCTGGTCCATCGCGGGGACGAGCACACGCAGCGATTCGACGAGCCCGGGGTGGTGCCGCTGCTTTGCGACGTGCACCCGCACATGCGGGCGTGGGTGGTGGCGTTGTCGACGCCGCACCGGGTGGTGACGGGGAAAGACGGACGGGGGACGATTGCCGGGGTTCCGGACGGCACCTACACGCTGATGGTGTGGCGCGAGGGGAAGGCGGCGAAGGAGGAGACGGTGGTGGTGGGGGGGGCTCCGGTCGCCCTCCGGATCGCGCTGCCGGTGGCTCCGGCTGCGGCCGCGCCGGTGTCCGCGAAGCCGACGGACGGGTGGCCGGGGACGGTGGCGCGCGTGCGTGCCCGTCTCGCGGAAGGGCTGGCGCATGCGGAAGCGGGTCGAGAGCTGGACGCGGCCACCGCCTGCTATGACGCCTACTTCGTGCACTACGAGGCCGAGGGGATGGAAACGGCCGTGCGCGAAAACGTCTCCTCGCGCCGCGCGTTCGAGGACGAGGAGTGGTTCAGCGAGGTGCGCGAGTCCCTGGTGGCGCTGGCGCGCCGGCGCGGGGATCGCGAGGCCGTGGTGTCCGCGATGGCGGGGCTGATTGCGGCGCTGGAAGAAGACGTCGTGGAGTTGGCGGCGGCGGAGCAGGAAGAGGCGGGCTCGATCGCGTCGACGGCGAACGCCGGGTCGGCGCCGACCGGTTCGGCGGCGGCCGAAACGCCGGCCGGGGGGAACCGCGTCGCCGCGGACGATTCCGCGCGGGTGACTGCGGCGCGACCCACGTCCGGACTCGCGGGCGCCGAGGAAACGATCCGCGACATCCGGGTGGCGTTCGCGCAGGCCGGCGAGGCGGTGCGTCGGAACGAACGTCCCCGCGCGGCCGCGCTGATCGGGGAGGCGTACTTCACGCGCTTCCACCGGCTCGAGGCGACCCTCGCCGCCCACCACCCCGCGGAGACCGCCCGGCTGGAACGCGGGTTTCAGGTGGCGCGGGGCGAGATCCTCGCCGGCACGCCGGCGGAGCCGATCGCCGAATCGCTGGCGACGCTGGCGCGGGACATCGACGCCCTGGTCACGCGGACGCGGACGCAGGCGGACGGACCCCTGCTGCAATTCCTTTCCTCCCTGCTGATCATCATCCGCGAAGGCTTCGAGGCGTTGATCATCCTGAGCGCGATGCTGGCGTTCCTGTCCCGCAGCGGCCGGGGCGAGATGACCCGCGCGGTCTACGGCGGCGCCTTCGCGGCGCTGGCGGCCAGCTTTCTGACGGCATGGGGTTTCCGCACGTTGCTGACGGTCTCCCCCGCCGGCCGGGAGGCGATGGAGGGGATCACGATGCTCCTCGCCGCGGGCGTCCTGTTCTACGTGAGTTACTGGTTCATCGCCAACTCGCAAATCGCGCGGTGGAACCGCTTCGTCCAGACGCAGGTGAAAGACTCGCTCGCGCGCGGCAGCGCCCTTTCGCTCGGTCTGGTCGCCTTCCTGGCCGTCTATCGGGAGGGCGCCGAAACGGTGCTCTTCTACGAAGCGCTCGCCGCCAGCGCCGGGGGTTGGACGGGCCCGATCGCGGCCGGACTGATGGTCGGCTCGGCGGCGCTGCTGGGGGTCTACGGCCTGTTCCGCCTTGCCGCCGTGCGCCTGCCGATGGGTCTGCTCTTCCGCGGCACGAGCACGATGCTCTATGTCATGGCGTTCATCATGGCCGGCAAGGGGATCGCCGAACTGCAGGAGGCCGGCTGGGTCGGCATCACCCCGATTTCTTTCGCCCCGAGCGTCCCGTTCCTGGGCATGTACCCGACGATGGAGACGGCGTCGCTGCAGGGCGTATTCCTGGGACTGGGCGTGATCGCATTCCTCGCCTTGCGGGCGTCCGCCGCCCGCGCGGTCGCGGAAAAGGCGCCCGCGCGCGTTCCCGTGTCGACGACCTGATTCGACTTTGCGGAGCATCCGACATGACCTCCCTTCGACGCCTCACCCTCACCGCCGCCGTGGCCGCGTTGGCGCTGCTGCTCCTCCTCCCCACCGTGACCGGCCAGGGGGCTCCGTTCCGGGAGTTCCCGATCGGCGACGAGATCCGCCGGAACGGCATGAAGATCGCCGCCGTCTGGCTACCGCCGGTCACCATGGAAGGGATGGAGGTGGGTACGGAATCCGACCTGATCCACCTGGAAGCGGACATCCACGCGATCAAGGGGAACACCAACGGCTTCGGCGTCGGCGAGTGGATGCCCTATCTGACGGTGAAGTACACCCTGGTGCACAAGGAGTCGGGCCAGAAGATCGAAGGCCGGATGATGCCGATGGTCGCCAAGGACGGGCCGCACTACGGCGCGAGCATTCGCATGCCCGCGCGCGGGGCCTGGTCGCTGACGTACGAGATCCGGCCGCCGACCGAGAACGGGTTCGGGCGCCACTCCGACCCCGTGACGGGCGTCGATCCGTGGTGGGAGCCGTTCACGGTCGCGTGGGATTTCGACTATCAGGGCGTGCCGCAGTAGCGCGGAGTCCGGGTCCGCACGACCGTCCACCCCGCCCCACCGGGGCCGGGCCGGCGCGCGCGCCGGACGGAGACGCCCGTTTCGCGCGCGACGGGATGCCGGTGGGTGCCTACGGGCTCAGGATGCCGTCGCCGTATTGCAGGTCGGGTGTCATCGCGCGCAGATCGTCGGCGACCGGAGGACGGTCGGCCCAGAGGCGCGCCCGCGCGCGCAGGTCTGCGCCCACGCCGGGCGCCTCCGCGGCCGCCCGGAACTCGGCCCGGGCCGCCTGCCAGCCCCCCTGCAGGGAACGCGCCACCGCGCGCCAGATCCCGATCGCCCCGCGCCGGTGCGTCGAATCGGGCCCGGCTTCGAGGGCGCGGGTGAAGCACCGTTCCGCCTCGGCCGCCCTGCCTTCCTTGAGCTGGTGCAGCCCGGCCACGTACGGGTAGATCGGCTCGGCCGGATCGGCGGCGGCGACCTCCTCGAGCATGCGGATCAGGGTGTCGCCGTCGCAATCTCCCATGCTTGCGGCGTACGCCGCCACGAAGGTGCGATACGCGGCAAACCCGGGTCCGTCGGCCCACGCGGGGGCCGGCAGCGCCTGCCCCTCGCCGGCGTCTTGCGCGTCCTCCAGAGTGAAGCGGAGGTAGCGGGAGTGCGACGCCGGGGCCTCCCCTTCGGCCACCCAGAATTCTCCGGCCAGGGGCCGAAACACCACCGCGGAGATGTTGCAGGGCTGCAGGATGATGTTTCCGATCCAGCGATCCCGACCGGCCAGAGGGTCGTGGTGGTCCGCCAGGAAATCCGCCAGGCGCTGCGGAGTCACGCGCCCCCAGTGCTCGGTCAGCAGATCCGCCCCGCGCTTCCAGCGTGCTTCGGTGTGCTGGCGCAACGAGGCGGCGATGTCCAGTTCGCGATCCCGCAGGTCCGTGGTGTAGTGGTTGGTCTGCACGAAAGTCGACGGCGGCACGCCGGCGTCGGCGCCCGCCGCGGGTTCGTCCCCCGCGCGGCGCACGCGGACGCGCACGCCGGACCCGCTGCACTCGATCGCCGCGGCCGCCTCATGGCGGGCGTCCGTCACCACGAGGCTGAATCCCACCGCCGGCGTCGTCTCCCGGGCGATCTTCACCGCGTCCTCCAGGCTTTCCGCCCGGCGCGCGATCTCGCTGGCGAGGTAGAGCATCCCCATGCCGTCCAGGTGGACGTCGCGCGTGCGCTTGATCTGCGGCGCCACGGTCACGCCGGCCTGGTTGATCCCGGTGATCCCGGCCGGCCCCACCCCCGCGCTCGAGATGCTCACGTACGGCATCCCCCGATCGGGCTCGTGGTAGATCACCGCGGGCGTCCGGTCCCAGACCCCGACCCCGAAGAAGTCGAGATTGCGCGCGTGCAGGAAGGAACCGTCCGCCGTCGCCGGCCCCCACGCGGCGAAGCTGGTGCACGCCTCGGCCGCCGACGGCGGCAGGAGCCGGCCCATCGCCTGGAAGTTCTTGCCGAGAAAATAGAGGAACACATCGGCGAAGACGCTCGTCTGCGCGCACTCGCGCGCGTCGATCCCCGCCCCCTCCGCGAGGCCGGCAAGCTCCTCGCGCAACTCTCGCGGCATGTGCGCGATGAGCCGCGGGAAGAGGAAATTGTCGAGGTAGAACCGCTTGACGGCGAGTGGGACGAGACGCGCGATCCGCTTGCCGCTCTGCTCGGCCGCCTTGCGCAGGCGCACGCGGAAGAGGTCGACGAAGTACGAAACGATCCCGCCCCGAATCCGGTCTGCGAGGAGGCGACCATGCTGCAGCCCGCGTTCCCGCGCGCTGCCGCGCACGTGAACGACGGCGATCCGTCCGCGCCAGGAAAGGGTTCCTCCCCCGGCGCAGGTCCGGGACCCAAGCCCGCCGTACGCCGGGTCCGCCGATGCCGCAGCGCCCCGGCCTTCCGCGGGCGCGAGGCCCCCGGCCGGAGCCGGTTCCGCCCGCCCCGATGCACCGCTTGCATCCGCCATTCCGCTCTCCCTTCCCGTCCGCTCCAAACGCCCGCCCGACCGCGGCCGTTCCCGCATCCCACCGCCGCGGGGCGCGTCACCGCCGGCGCGAAAACGCCGCGTCCGCCGCCGCGCCGACGGCATTATAGGTCCGTCCGCGCGGCACGACAAGCGGGGTTCCGGCCATTTCCCTTGCAGGGGCCCCGGCACGCGCCTATACTCGCGACGTCCCCGGCGCGCGTCCCCGCCGGTCCGCCCACCGGATCCGCGTCCGGCCGCCCGACCGGGTCATCCCATCCATCCCGAGCCGCGCCCGCGCGCGCGGCCACCCGCGATCGGAGTTGCGTTCGTGCCCCCCGACATCGATCCGGGAGTCGCCACCCCACCGCAGGGAACGTCAGGCACCCCGCCTGCCCCCGCGACCGGCGCCTCGTCCGCATCTGCCGCGCCCGCCCCTCCCCCCGCCGCTCCTCCCGGCGACGAGACCCTGCTCGATCCCGGGAAGCAGTTTCGTTTCCTCCTGCGCATCCCGTGGGAGAAGTCCCTGATCTGGGTCCTCTTTCTGAGCCTGATCTACGCCCTGCGCGACTTCTTCGGCATCATCTTCATGACCTTCATCTTCACCTACATGTCGAAGAACGCGGTGGACTATGTCATGCGCCGGCTCCGTCACGAGGGCGGTGCCGGCCGCAAGTACGTCGTCGCCGGCGTCTTCACCCTCGAAGTCGTCCTCATCTTCTTTCTCGGGCTCATGCTGTTGCCGCGATTCTACGACCAGGCGAACGCCTTCGTCCGGCAGGTGAAGAACACCGACATCAAGGCCCAGATCGAAACCACGCTGCAGAAGACGATCGGCAAGGAGGCGTTCATCGACCTCCAGGCCTCGGACTGGTACAAGGACCAGCTCGTCGATTGGACGAAAAAGGCCACCGCGGCCATCCCCTCGCTGACCGGCTGGATCACCCAGACCCTGCTCAACGTCCTGACCTTCCTGCTCCACTTCTTCCTCTCGCTCGTCTTCAGCCTGCTGATCGTGCTCGACATCCCGAAACTCGGGCGCAATTTCGGCGAGCTCGAAGAGGGGCGGTTCAAGGACTTCTACCACGAAATCGCGCCCACCCTGCTCACGTTCGGCACGGTGCTCGGGCGCGCGTTCCAGGCCCAGGCGGCGATCGCCGTCGTCAACACCATCCTCACGTTCCTCGGCCTGGTCGCCCTCGGCATCCAGTCGCCCGTGTTCCTGTGCGTCATCGTCTTCATCTGCAGCTTCATCCCCGTGCTCGGGGTGGTGATCTCGAGCGTCCCGATCTCGCTCATGGCGCTGCAGCAGGAAGGCGTGGTGTTGATGCTCGAGGTGATCGCCCTGATCCTGATCATCCACGCGATCGAGGCCTACATCCTGAATCCGAAGATCGTGGGCGACATCATGAAGATGCACCCGCTGATCGTGCTCATCATCCTGTTTCTGTCGGAGCACTACTTCGGACTCTGGGGGCTGCTCCTGGGCGTGCCGGTGACGTTCTACGTGTACCGCCACGTCATTCAGGGCAAGTCCGAGGACCAGGTGTTCGCGCGCCCGACCCCGCGCGGATCGGATGCCCCGCCGCCGGCCGGATCCGCCGACGCAACGTCGGCGGCGATCCCGTAACGGCCGGCGGACTTGCGGCCGCCGCAGCCACGCCCGTCGCGCTCCGAATCCCGGCCGGCGCAAGCCTCCCCGGACGGTTCCCCTCGCCCGGCCCCCCCTCCCCCTCAGCGCGATTCACGGACCCCTCCCGTCGGGACCTGCGCCCCCCCCAGCGCCTGCTCGATCTCGAGGCGCCGGGCCTCCCGGACCTCCGCGGTCGAGCTCCCGGCCCCCCCGCAGCCCACCCGGAACGGCACGGCGAGGACCAGGCCGGCCAGAACGAAGAGCGTGACCACCGCGCCGACGCGGAGTACCCCCGCCGCCGCCGCGCCGATCCAATCCGGAATCAACCACTCCGGGTCGGCGCCGATCGGGGCCGCGGGTGCGCGCTCCTCCCCGGGGGGACAGTCCAGCATCGCCGCGGGCCCGTCCTCGAGGCGGGTCGTTCCGGGGAGAGCGATTCACCCGGGAGCGTCGCCCGGGGCGGCCCCGGAGCGGTCATCGAGTCGGAAACTCGATTCACCCGTTCCCCCGCAATTCCCGCGGCCTTGGCGGCCGGGATCGCCGCGACCGGCGTTGCCGAAGCCCCCGTCCGCTTCGGGAGCATCCATGGCGCTTCTCCGGAAAGCGCGGGCGCCGGCCGGGAGGCCTCCCACCCGCCCCGCGCCCGGTCGAACCTCCGACCGATCACTTTCGCCCGCGGGCGGCCTTGTCGGACTTGGCGCGCCCCGCCGGGCCGCTTCCCGGCGACTCCCCGCCCGCACCGTCCGGACGCAGTCGGTTGAGCTTCGCCGTGTCCGCGTGCAACTGGACGAATCCGCAGGCGGTGCAGGTCTTGGCCCGCACTTCGACCAGCGATTCCTCGAACACCCAGAACCGGGTCTTGACCGGCTTGAAGTACATCCGCCCGGTCCCCTGCAACCGACCGTCGACGAGCACGGCATGCCCGCAGGCGGAGCACTTCCCCGCCGCGGCCTCCGCCTCCTTGCGCCCGGTGCTCTTCTCGATCACGGCCAGCAACCCCTCCTCCGAAAATCGGGTGCCGCCGCCCACCTTGTAATAGGAGAGCAGTCCGTCCTTCATCCAGCGGAAGATGGTCGGCTCGCTGACCCCGAGATAGTCCGCGGCCTCACGCACGCTGTACCACCGACGCGGAACCGCCCCCGCCTCCGACGTTTCGCGCGTTTCCTCGACCTCCATCGACAAGGCTCCTATTCATTCGGTTATACTAGATTCATATCATATTGTATCACATACAATCACGGGTGTCAAGCGACCGGACGAGCGTACGGGAGGCCCGGGAACGGCGTGGCCGGGGGGAGAATCCGGACGGACGGGGCGGCCGCGCTACGCCTTGCTGCCCCAGATCAGCGGCCGCAGGAAGGCCTGCGCCTTCTCCACGTCCACTTCCATGGCGGCATCGCAGTTGGGCGCGCCGCGCACCCGTTTCTTGCGGAACTCCGCCACCGTCATTCCGGCGGTGAATTCCCCCGCGGATTCGACGTCGACGTGGACCGGGAAGGTGCGGACGAGGCCGGGGTCCACGGCCACCGCAACCGCCAGGGCATCGTGCGCCGGGATCCCATGGTGCGAATACATGGCCAGGTGGTAGGCACACGGCAGATCGGTGATGTCGGCGATGAACTTGTTCACCGGCGACGCATCCCGGGCCCGGGCCTCTTCGATCTCCGGACGGGTCCAGGTCACGCGCTGCGTCACGTCGAGCGGCACGAGCGTGATCGGCAGGCCCGACTTCATCACGTGGTGCGCCGCCAGCGGATCGGACGCAAAATTGAACTCCGCCACGGTCGAGCAGTTCCCCGGCACCCTAAGGGCCCCGCCGCGGATCACCAGCCGCCGGATCGTCTTGGCCACCTCCGGATGCCGCTTGAGCGCACGCGCCACATTGGTCAACGGACCGCAGCAGACGATCGTGCACTCGCCCCGGTGCGCCTTGAGCAATTCGATCAGGGTGTTGTCCGCCTGCGGGGATCCGTGTTGCGGTCGCGGTTCCGGATACTTCCCCGTGGCGTTCCCCAGGCCGTCCGTTCCGTGCGTCTCGGGGGCGTGGATCGGATCCGCCTTCATCGCGCGATCCGCGCCCCGGCCGACCTTGAACCGGTCGTCCTCGCCGAGGACCGCAAGCGTCAGGAGCGTGTTGCGCGTCGTCTTTTCCATCGACGCCACGCCGAAGATCGACGTGATCCCCACCACTTCGACCTGCGGACAGCGCAGCGCCGCAATCAAACCGATCGCGTCATCCACGCCCGTATCCACGTCCAGGATCAGCTTCGTTGCCATGGTTCCCTTTCTCGACCGGCACGGCGTACGCCGGTGCGCACGTCCCGGCTAGTCCCATACATGTTTCGTGCCGTCGACGCAAGGATTGTGCTAGTATCCGACCTCCTTGCCCGGGCCGCGCCGAGGAGCCGACCATGATCGATTTCGAGCCGACCGAGGATCAGAAAATCCTCCAGGCCATGGCGCGCAAGTTCGCCGAGAAAGAGATGCTCCCGGTCGCGCGGAAACTCGACGAGACCGGCGAGTTCCCGATGTCGATCGTCAAGAAGGCGATCGAGGTCGGCGTCATCAACCTCAACATTCCCGTACCGTACGGCGGACCGGGCCTCGGTATCCTGGAGGAGTGCCTCGTCGCCGAGGAATTCGGCTGGGCCTGTTCCGGAATCGGCACGACGCTCCTGCTCAATCCCCTGTCCGCGTGGCCGATCATCCTGGCCGGGAACGAGGAGCAGAAGAAGACCTACCTGCAGGAGCGCATGGGTGAACAGGCGGAGCTGGGGGCGTATTGTCTCACCGAGCCCGCGGCCGGATCGGACGTGATCGGCATCCAGACGACCGCCCGCCGGGACGGGGACGTCTACATCCTCAACGGCACCAAGCAGTTCATCACCAACGGCTCCTACGCGGACTTCTACGTCGTCTTCGCCTACACCGATCCGGCGGCCCGGCACAAGGGCATGAGCGCCTTCCTCGTCGATCGCTCCTTCCCCGGCGTGACGGCCGGCAAGAAGGAGGACAAGATGGGACAGCGCGCCTCCGACACCTGTTCGATGATCTTCGAAGAGGTCAAGGTCCCGCGCAGGAACCTGCTCGGCCGGGAAGGGGACGGCTTCGGGATCGCCATGCAGGTGTTCGACCGCTCGCGACCGGTGATCGGCGCGATGGCCGTGGGTACGGCCCGCCGCGCCATGGAGGAATCGATCCGGTACGCCCGCCAGCGCGAGGCATTCGGGAAACCGATCCATGCGCAGCAGGCGGTCGCCTTCCTGATCGCCGAGATGGAGATCAACATCGAGGCCGCCCGGTTGCTGTGCTGGAACTCGGCGCGCGCCACCGAACAGGGCCGCCGCGCCGCCAAGCACGCCGCCTGCGCCAAGGCGTTCGCGGCCGACATGTGCATGAAGGTCACGACCGACGCCGTGCAGGTGTTCGGCGGCTACGGCTTCTCCCGGGAATACCCCGTCGAGAAGCTCATGCGCGACAGCAAGGTGTTCCAGATCTACGAGGGGACCAGCCAGATCCAGCGCGTGATCATCGGTCGGGAGCTGTTTCGCGACTAGGCGACGAGCGGCCCGCCCGGCGCCGGCCGCTTTCCCCGCGCCTTCGCCCGCGCGGCGATCGCGCCGATCGTCACCCTGCAGGAGTCGATCGCCGTCATGACGCAGCCCGTTCTCGTCACCGGCGGGGCCGGCTTCATCGGATCGCACCTGGTCGAGGCGCTCGCCGCCGAAGGACGGAGCGTCCGCGTCCTCGACGACCTCTCGACCGGTCGGGCGGAGAACCTCACGTCCGCAGCCGCGCCGGTCGACCTGCGGAGGGGGGACGTGCGCGATCGGGAGGCGGTCGCCGCAGCCGTCTCCGGTTGCGACCTCGTCTATCACCTCGCCGCGCAGGTTTCCGTTCCCGCCTCGGTCGAACGCCCACAGGAGTCCCATGACGTCAACCTGCAGGGCACGCTCAACGTCTTGACGGCCGCGCGCGCCGCCGGGGTCCGGCGCGTCGTCCTCGCCTCTTCCGCGGCCGTGTACGGCGACCGGGCCGTGCCGCCCACCCGCGAAGACGCCCCGCTGGAGCCCTGCTCCCCGTACGCCGTCCAGAAACTGGCCTCCGAACACTATCTCGGGGTGTTCCACCGCCTCTACGGCCTGGAAGGCGTGGCGCTCCGCTTCTTCAACGTCTATGGACCCCGCCAGGATCCGAGCTCGCCCTATTCCGGGGTGATCAGTATCTTCGTCTCCCGGCTGCGCGCCGGCGTGGCGCCGACCGTCTTCGGCGACGGGGGCCAGACGCGGGATTTCGTCTACGTCGAGGACATCGTGGCCGGGCTCGTGCACGCGGGTCGTGCGACCACCGCCCCCGGCGCCGTCTACAACCTCGGCACCGGCGAGCGGACCTCCCTGCTCGACCTGCTCCAGGCGCTGCAGAAGTCGATCGGCTGCAACCTCGTCCCCCGCTTCGCCCCTCCACGCGCCGGCGACGTGCGGGAGTCCTGCGCCGACATCTCGCGCGCCTGCCGGGACCTGGAGTATCGGCCCCGGGTTCGTCTCGCCGAGGGGATCGCCCGCCTGGTCGCGTCCGGCGGCGGAGGATCCGCGCGGACCGGCGGTCCAACGTGACCCCCCGCGCGGACGGTCCGCGGCGCGATCTCCGCTGCCGGCCCGTCGCCGCGATCGACTCCCGCCGGGCCCGATCGGAAGAGGGGGTCGCGACAGGTCGTCGACGTCCGCAAGCAGAATCCGCCGAAATGGCGGCTACTTCACCTGAAGGACGGTCTTGACGGCCTCCTCCAGCTCCCGGAACCGCCGGTCACAGTCTTCGTGCCCCTCGTCCCGGTTGGGATGCAGTTCCGGGCCCGGGTGCAGCCAGCGCACGATCCCCTTCCGGTCGATCAGCAGGGAGACGGAGGTGGAATCCCGCATGGCGCCGTCCAGCCAGCACCGCTTGAGCGTCGCCCAGTGCGTGTCGAGGGCGATCGGGAAGGTGAGCCGGAGTTGCGCCGCCATCTCTTCGACCCGCTCCCGCGGGTAGGAGGAGCCGAACGGCTTGGGGTGGTAGAACCCGATGACCGTCAGCCCCTGTTTCGCGTACCGCTGATGGATCTCCTCGAAGGCGGGCATGCTGATCGAACAGAATCCGCACGTGTGCGTGAAGAAGCGGATCAGGACGACCCGGCCCCGCAGGTCCTCCAGCCTGAAGGGCCCCCCGTTCAGCCAACCCTCGACGAGCCAGGGCGCCGCGGGAGTCCCCAGGAGCTCCCGTCCCTCTACCGGCGGGGCAATGCCCTCCCCGGGTCGAGAGCGGACGTAGTCCGAAACGAAGCGCAAGTCGCGCGCGAGCGCCCGGGGGTCCCCCGCCGTCCCCCGATCGGCGAAGGGCACGCGCAGGAGCTCCCGCCCGTCGGCGCCGAAGCAGATCAGCACGAACCGGCGCGCCCGATGGACGGTCGCCGCTTCGCGATCCGCCGTGAAATCGACGAACGCGAGCTCGAACTCCGCGGCGGCGCGCCCGAGCTCGGGATCCGCGAACGTTTCCTCCTTCACCCGGCAGACGCCCCAGTCGGGGTCCCAGAAGAGCGCGAGAACGGGTCGGCCCGAGGCGCGCCCCGCGGCCATGGCCGCGGGGAGCGAGTCGTTCCATGCCAGGCGGCTCGCGGGGGCCGGCTCGTCGCCGGTCGCGGGCGCGGCGCCGACGGCCAGCAGTGCGAGGATCGCGAGCCAAGCGCAGATCGACGCCGGCGGATTCGCCCGGCGCGCACCCGCCGCGTCGGGACCGCGGCGCGGCATCGATCGATCCGTCCGATCCACGTCCATCCCCAGGAGACCTCCCCGTTCCATTCCGACCCGGCCTCCCCGCATCATACGCCCTCCGCCGCGCCGCCGCAACCGCCCGGGAATCTCTGGACGCCGCCCCGGACCTCGTCGATACTGGAGTCCGGTTTGCGCGCAGAGGAGGTCCCCATGGTCGCCGCTTCCCCCCGCGTCGCCGTCGTCGCCGGCGTGCGCACCCCGTTCGTCAAGGCCGGCACGCTCTACCGGGACATGACCCCGGTGGATCTCGCCCGCCTGACCCTCGTCGAGTTGATGCATCGCGCGGAACTCCGACCCGACCGGGTCGACCACGTGGTGATGGGCAACGTCATCCCCTCCCCCATGGCCCCCAATGTGGCCCGCGAGGCGGTGCTCGGCGCCGGCCTCTCGCCGCGGACGCCGGCGTACACGGTCAACCGCGCGTGCGCCTCCTCCAATCAGGCGATCACGTCGTGCGCCGAACAGATCCTCGCCGGACAGGCCGACACCGCGATCGCCGGCGGCGTCGAGTCGATGTCCGACGTCCCGATCCTGGTGTCGAAACCGCTGCGCCAGACCCTCATCGAGGCCAGCAAGACGCGCGGACTGGGGAAGAAGATCTCCCTCTTCCTCGGCGTCCGCCCCAAACACCTCGTCCCCGAGGCGCCGGCGATCGCCGAGCCCTCGACCGGCCTGACCATGGGACAATCGTGCGAGAAGATGGCGCGCGAGAACGGCATCCCGCGCCGCGCTCAGGACGAACTGGCCCTGCGCAGCCACCAGAATTCCGCCAAGGCGACCGACGACGGCCGTCTGAAGGAGGAGATGTTCCACGTCCTCGCGCCCCCACGCTACGCCGAAGCGGCGACCGAGGACAACGGCATCCGTCGCGACAGCACGCTCGAAGCCCTCGGCAAGCTGTCTCCGGTCTTCGACCGGCGCCACGGCACGATCACCGCGGGCAATTCGTCTCCGCTCACCGACGGCGCCTCCGCCGTGCTCCTGATGAAGGACGACAAGGCGAGGGCGGAGGGCATCCGACCGCTCGGCACGATCCGGGCCTGGGCCTACGCGGCGACCTCGCCGTGGGAGCAGCTGCTCATGGGGCCGGCCTGGGCGATCCCGGTCGCCCTCGACCGCGCCGGGCTCGCGCTCAAGGACATCGGCCTGATCGAGATGCACGAGGCCTTCGCCGCGCAGGTGCTCTCCAACATCCAGGCGCTCGAGTCGGCGACCTTTGCCCGCGAGAAGCTCGGCCGCGACAAGCCGGTCGGCGAGGTCGATCCCGGGAAACTCAACACCCGGGGCGGCTCCATCGCCATCGGGCACCCGTTCGGCGCCACCGGCGCGCGCTGCGTGCTCAGCCTCCTGCTCGAGATGCGGCGTCGCGACGTACAGTTCGGGCTGGTCAGCGTCTGCGCGGCCGGCGGCATGGGCGTCGCCATGGTGCTGGAGCGCTCGTAGCCCGGACTGTTCATGAAGCCGCGTCAGCGGCTTCGTGAAGAATCCGCCCGCGGGCGACCCGGAAACCGCGGCCGTACTTTCGGACATGAGGAGTCGGATGTCCGTGGGCGCGGGATTCCCATCCGTTCTTGCCCTGGACGGCCCGGTGCCGGCCTGGGAATTGGGCCACCCTCCCGGCGAGGATCGATCCTGTGCGGGCCACGACGCGCGCCACGGCCGGATGCACGTCGCCGTGGTCCGCACGGCAGGCGCGGAACGGCGGACCTTCGACCGTCACGGGACCGTCCTTTCGACGTTGCGCTGGGAGCCGTTTCCCGACCCGCGCGGGCCGGACCGGTGCCTGCCGCTGGGCGAGGACCGGGTGGTCGCTTGCCGCGGACGACTCACACCGGGGGCCTGGATCGGGGATCCGGATGGCCGCTGGCGCCCGGTGGCGCTGCCCGTCCCCTGCCCCGCCCTGGTCGGCCTCGTACCCCTTCCGGACGGCGGCGTCCTGGTGACCGCAGAGCGGGACACCGGCAGCACCCAGGCCCTCGACCTCGGGCCCGACGGGACCGTCCGCGGCCACGAGGTCTGGCAGGACAACGAAGTCACCGCGCGCTTCCGCTTCCCGGGGGTCGACGTGGATGTCCATGACTTCGACAACCCATGGGAACCGTCCTGGGGGGCGCGCGTGCGCCCGCACGGCGGAACGGCATTGCAGTTCGGCCGGGCCCCTCTCGAGGCGGAGGGACTTCTCTGGTTCGACGGCTGGCTCGCCGTCTTCGGCGAAGACGCGCTCTGGGGCGTGCCCGTCACCGCCCCTCGCCGCAGCCACGCGCTGCTCTACGGTCCCTGGGCCCAGCGGACGGTCGGCCTCGCCCTCGACTTCCGCGGCCTCGATCTCATGCCCGGGCTGACCGAATTCCGCGCCCGCCTGGCCGGGGCCGTCCCGCCGCCGTATGGTCAGTTCCAGTTGCTGGCGCATTCCCCCGTGAGCATCCAGGCGCTGCCGGACTCGCCGCGAAAGGTGCGGGGCACACGCCTCGACTCCCCCGTCCCGTTCGAATGGGTGTTCGAGGGCCCGCCGTCCACGGAGGAGTGGAAACGACGGATCGTCGACGGCACCTCCGCCCCGGCCGCGGCGACGGCGTGAACCCGAGCGCCGGCTCCGGGCGGGAATTTCCCCTTCCGACACCCGCGACCCGTCGTCGACTCCCGGTGCGCCCCGAGCCCGGATCATCCGCGCACAGCTTCGCTGTTCGCGAACCATTCGGCTCCGGCCGGCCATGAAGTTCGGCCGCGCCCTATTTTCCCGCCTCCAGCCGCTTCTTCATCTCCCTGGCCTTGGCCGCTACCGCCGACTCCGGCCAACGCTCGAGCAACCCGTCGAGGATTTGCATCGCCCGGGCGGCCTCTTTCGCATCGGCGGCCTTGCGCGCGCGCTCGTACCACCGCGCGGGCTCGATCCGGGCGGCGACCTGCTCGTCGAGGAAGCGCCAGCACTCGTCCCAGGCCTCGCCGGTCACCTGGTGACCCGCCCCCGCCATCTCCACGTACTTCACCCGGCGATAGCCGGCGTCGCGGAACTTCCGCACCGTCCCCTGCGCGTGCTTGAGCGGGGTCATCTCGTCCTGATCGCCGTTGGCGATGAAGATCGGCAGGTTCTGGCACTCGGCATTCCGCGGCGGTTCGAACAGGCAGGAGGCGACGAACGAAACGATGCCGTCATAGACCCGGGGATTCTTGAGCCCGAGGTAGTACGAGAAGTAGCCCCCGCGGGAGAACCCTCCGACCACCGTCCAGGTAATTTCATATTGTTTTTTCAACTCGAGGGTGAGCGCGACCACCGGCTTCAGGTCCTTCTCGAAGTGCCACTCCCCCGGATTCGGCGCGTCCGGAGCGACCAGGATGGCCTCGCGTCCCTGCGCGCGCCACATCGAGAATTCCTGCTCCTTGTCGCCGCCACGCCCGTGGAGGCAGACGATGAGCCCCATCCCCTCCTCGGCGTCGTACGACGACGGGACGCGAAGCAGATACTTCAGGCCGAGCGCGGAGGTGTGCTCCTCTTCCGCGCCGAGGATTCCGACGGCGCAGAGAGCCAGGAGCCAACCGAAGCCGATCCCCCGCCGCAGCGCACGCATCTCCTGTTCCCTCCCGTCGCCGTCGGTCTCGCGCGCGACCGGGGCGGTCCTCCTTCCGATGGACCTCGCGGTCGGCGTCCGCCCGCGGCGCCGCAACCGCCGGGCTTCCCCGCGTGGCCGGACATTCCTCGTGTACCATAGTTCGCGTCGACCCGGCAATCGCCACGCCGTGCCGCCGGCCGCGCTCCCCAAGAACGAGCTCGTCCAGGCGCCGACGGTCGACGCACCGGCCGCCCGCCGGGGGGGCCCCGCTCCGGGAGTCCGCCCCTCCGTCGAACGCCGCGCCCGGCGCGCCGGAGAGGCCGGGACCGGGAGACGGGCCGCGCAGCGCGAAGGCGCGCCTGCGGCGCGACGTCCGGACGCGCGCCGAGGCGGCGCCTCCGCGGCAAGGCGGTCTCGGATGCAGGGGAGCCGCCCAAGTCCTGTTTGCCGGGGATATCGCGCAGCGTGAACAGAATATCCGCTGCGCTCGCCGGGTCGTACCCGGCCGCCCCGGGCCCGTGGCGGGAGGAGATCGGCCCTCCGCATTTCCTTGAACCCCTCCAATGCGGAACCCATGATAGTGCGGTTCCGAGGCTCCAGCAGAAGAGGAGGCCGATGCATGGCCGGATTGAGTCCCAATACCTGGTGCCATGTCGAGATTCCGGCGACCGACGTCGCCCGCGCCCGCGGGTTCTACGGAACGGTGTTCGGTTGGAAATTCACCCACATCCCGCAGATGGACTACACGCTCTATGCGACGGGGGACGGGGAGATCGGCGGAGGCTTGAGCCTGCCGCAACCGGGCGCCCCGCAGATGCTGGTCAATTACGTGAACGTCACCAGCATTGAGGCGACGGCCGCCAAAATCGAAGCGGCCGGCGGAGCGGTCCTTCAACCCAAGTTCGAAGTCCCGGGGGCGGGCTGGATCTCGATCGTCCAGGACACCGAGGGCAACGTCTTCGGCCTCTGGAAGGGCATGAATCCGCCGCCCGCGGAGGCGCCGGCAAAGAAAGCCCGGAAGAAGGCGCCCCGAAAGGCCGGGGGGAAGAAGCCCGCGCGCAAGCCGGCGAAGAAGTCCGCGGCGACAAAGCGCAAGCGGTAATCCGGCGCCGGTGGATCTCGCCCCTCCCGAAACCGAGCGGAGTCCCCCGGGGCGGTCGGCGCGGCCGGCGACCGGGTTCGGGGGACGTCCGCCCCGCCTACTTCTTCGTCAACCCCTCCGGGATGAACGAGAACCACGGGGCCTGCACGAGCGGCTGGTTGAGCCACACTTTGGCACCCCGGTAATGGAAGAACTGGGCGACGAACGTCTGGGCGATGAACGACAGCCAGAACAACACCGCGCACGTCGCGAAGGCCATTCGCGCCGCCCGGGTCGTGGTCCACACCGCCGCGCGCACCACGGGGTGTTGCGGGGCCTCGGTCCGCAGGCGCACCAGTCCGAGTCGATCGAGGGTCTCGCGTTCGGAGGCCGCGAGCCGGTCACGGGAGAGATCGCCGCTCTGCACCGCATCGAGCACGGATCGTGCGTAGATCTTGGCCGCCGCCAGGCGCAGCAGGACGTACACCGGAAAGACGGCCAGGCAGCACCAGAAGTAGTAGCCCTGGAGGAAGGCGAGTACCTGTGCGTCGGTCCAGGAGGCGGACTCGGGGATGAAGGCACTGAAGAAGACCGGCAGGATCCACGCGACCATGAACGGCACCATCGCGGCGGAGTAGAGGGCGGCCAGCGCGAGGGACGAGAACCAGGAGCGCCGGACCAGCCCCCAGACGAGTCCAAAATCGTAGAAGGCGCGCCAGTTCCCCGTCACCGCTTGCCGGATCTGCGCCATCGGGACGTACAGCATCGCCGCCGCGAAGAGGGCGCTGCCGAACAAACCCGTCGACACCGCCACCGACCATTGCTCGTATCCCTTGTGGAACGAGTTGTTCCAGCCGTCGTACCAGGCGAAGAGCCAGAGGACGCAACCGGGCAGCGTGAGCACCCAGGTGTTGAACAACCCCTGGAGCCCGAGCTTCAGGTTGGCGCCGAGCGAGCCGAACCCGGCACGGAGGCGTCCGCGCAATCCGCCGGCGCGCGGCGCGGCGGCGGGCGCCACGATCCACCGCGGCCAGGCGGCGTCCTCCCGCGTGCACTCATCGTCGGCCAGGAAGTCCGCGAATGCGTGCGCTCCGCCGTCGGCGCCGGCCGCCTGCTTCCACCAGCGGCGGAAGACTTCGCGCCGTGCGGCGCGCAGGGCCCAGCCGACCACCAAGACCGCCCCGAGTGCGGAGGTGCACAGGACTCCGCCGAAGAACCACGTCCAGGCGGCGGTGAGAGCGCGGCGCAGGGTGGAAGGCCGAGCCCGACCTGCCGGAAGCAGGGCGGTCTCCGGGGGGTGCGAACCCGTCCCCGACGCGGCGGGCCGTTCCGCGACCGCGACCGCCGCCGGGAGTTCCAACGCTTCGGACATGGGCATCGCGCTTCCGCTCATGCCATCGCCTCCTCGAGAATGCGCCCCTCCGCGAACTCGGTCTTCAACCCCGCCGCGTGCCCCACCGTCGGCGCGACATCGATCTGCTGCACCGGCTTGTCGACCACGCGCCCGCGGGCGATCCCCGGTCCGCAGACCAGGGCGAAGATTTCGTGCGACGACTTGTCCCCGAAGTGGTGCTGGCACGGGATGTCGCCGAACCGGTTGTCGTCCCGTCCGCAATCGGGCACCACCATCAGTATCGTGTTGTCCCGGTACTCCTCGTCGGCATCGATGGCCGAGACGAGTTCGCGCAACCCCTCGTCCATGATCGAAACGCCGCGCAGGTAGTGCGACATGTTTCCCCAGTGGACGTAGTCGCAATCCGTGTAGTTGATCATCATGAACTGCGGCCGCAATTCCTTCAGCGCCCGGATCGACAGGGTCGTCAACAGTCGATCGCCGCGCGGATTGACGAGGCCGGTCTCCCCGTAATGCCTCCGCCACCCCTCCCAGAACGCTTCCAGCGCCGCGGGCTGCCCGTTGCTCTCCTCGCGGCGATAGTCGACCCGCTCCATCTTCGCCAGTTCCCGGTTGAGGTCGGCGAGTTCCGATTCCGGACCACGGAACTCCTGGATCCGGCGACGGAGCAGGTAGGTCTTGTAGCGGAACAGGCTCAGCACGTTCGAACGGTAGTTCACGCCGAAGGTGTGATGATTGCTGAAGGTGTAGAATTCCTCGTCCTTGCGATCCTCGGAATTGACGATCAGCGTCCGATGCTCGGGGATCGCGTAGTGCTTGCGCAGATACTCGGGCAAGGTCGGAACCTTGGCCTCGAACTGGGCGCCGAGGAACCGCCCTTCCACGTCTTCGTACCGGTCGTACTTTCCGGTGAGGATGTTGAGCGTCCCCTCTCCGTGGCTGGTTTGAATCCCTTCCTGGGAGACGATTTCCATGTTCGGGAAGAGGGTCCCGCGCCGCGTCAGCTCGTGGCAGAGGAACGGACTCCAGGTGGTTTCCGGGACGATCGCCTCGCGGCGTCGGACGCCGCCGCCGAATCGCACGACGATGAGATTGGGTCCCCGGTAAGGGGCGCCCGACACGAGCGGCGCCGCCTCCTGCGCCAGAAGCGGGAGATCGCCCCAGGCCAGGGCCCCCAGCCCGGCGGCCACCCCCTTCAGGAATCCTCGTCGATCCAGCCCGGCGTCCATCATCGCTGCCCCTCCATTCGGTTTCGTGCCGGGGAATACCCCGCGGCCGCGGGGAAGGTTTCGGGATTTTGCGGGCTCGCCGCGTCCGAGGCACGCCCGTGATCCTTGCCCTTGACCCGCCGGTCGCCGGGCGCGAGGATATCCCCTCGTTCTCAGGCCGGCGCGCGCCGGCCGGCTCCCGCCATGAGGTCCGACCGTCGCCATGACCCATCGCGCCGACGACACCAGCATGGGCGGCCGCCGCGGCGACCTGCCCGACACGCGGTGTTCCGAAATCCAACGCATCCTGAGCGCCGAACCGTTCGAACGCGAGGAGGCGTTCGGCGCCCTGGTCGCGGCCTATTGGAAACCGGTCTACAAATCCATCCGGATCCGCTGGAACAAGTCCAATGAGGACGCCAAGGATCTGACGCAGGAGTTCTTCGTCCGCGTCCTCGAGAAGGACTCCCTCCGTTCCTTCGATCCCGCCAAGGGACGATTTCGCACGTTCCTCATGGTGTGCCTGCAACGCTTCCTCTCGAATGAACACGCAGCGGCGGGGCGGCTCAAGCGCGGAGGAGGCGTGACCTTCGTGCCGATCCCGTTCGAGGACGCGGAGGAGGAGTTGCGCGCGCGACCGGCTTCCGCGCCGGAGGATCTCGAGGCGACGTTCGAGCGGGAATGGGTACGCCACCTGTTCGGTTGCGCCCTCGATCGCCTGCGGACGGAGTTGATCGAGCGGGACAAGGAGGTGCAATTCCGCCTTTTCGAGCGCTGGGACCTCCGCGCCGGGGCGGACGACCCGAACGGCTATGACGCGCTCGAAGCGGAATTCGGGCTCACCCGCAACCAGATCGGCAATACCCTCTCCGCCTGCCGGAGGCGCTTGCGGGAAATCGTCCTCCAGCAGTTGCGCGCGATCACGGCGAGCGAGGAGGAGTATCGCGAAGAGGTCCGCACGGTCCTGGGAGCGGAGTCGGCCTGATGTTCGTCGACGACGACCGCCTGCGCCGGCTCCAGGGGGTCACACGCTCGGCCGGTGAGACCACCCGGGCCGGGACCGGGGCCCTCCCGGGCTCGATCGGTCGCTATGAAGTCCGCTCCCTCCTCGGTCGCGGCGGGATGGGGGTGGTCTATCTTGCCTGGGATGCCGAGCTGCGGCGCGAGGTGGCGGTCAAAGTCCTCCGCGCCGCGGACCGGTCGGATGAAGAGCAGATCGCCCGCTTCTGGCGCGAGGCCCGGATCGCCGGCAACCTGAATCATCCCGGGATCGTGGCCGTCCACGAAGTCGGCGCGTTCGAAGACTCCCCGTTCGTGGTCATGGAGCGGATCGACGGCGAGTCGCTCTCGCGCGTGATCGAGGAACGGGATGCGTGGCCGCTCGAGGAGCGGGTGCGCGTGGTGCGAGACGCCGCGCGCGCGATCGAGCACGCCCATGGACACGGAATCGTGCACCGGGACCTCAAGCCGTCGAATCTGCTCGTGGATCGCGCCGGGCGCGTCCGAGTCCTCGACTTCGGCCTGGCGCGCCGGATGGAGGGCGAGACGCGATTGACCGGCTCCGATCAGGTGCTCGGTACGCCGGGGTACATGCCGCCGGAACAGGCTTCGCCGCAAGACGCGGCCCCGTCGCCGACCGCGGACGTGTTCGCCCTGGGGGCCATTCTGTACGAGGTCCTCACGCGACGGCGCGCGGTCTCCGGATCGACCCTCGCCGAACTCATGCGCTCCACCCTCGCCTTCGACGTGACCCCGCCGCGCGCGATCGACCCGAGGATCCCCCGCCCGCTCGAACTCGTGTGCCTGCGCTGCCTCGAACCGTCACCGGCCGCCCGCTATCGCGATGCCCGGGGACTCGCGGACGACCTGGACCGATGGCTGGCCGGCGACGCCGTTCTCGCCCGCCCCCCCGCGGCGTGGATCCGGGCCTTGCGCGCGGCGTCCCGCCGCCGGGCCGTGCTGATTTCGATCGCGGCGCTCGGCCTCACGGCGGCCGCGCTGACGGGCTGGGGCGCCTGGGAGCGGGCGAATCGCGCGGCCGCCCAGGCGGACCTCGACCGGCGCCGGGCCGACGCCGAAGCCGCGCGGGCCCGCGCGGATCTCGAAACGGCCCGGCTCGTCTCCGATGTCCTCGGCCGCTGGGCCGTTCTGTCCGGTCCGCTCGGCCTCCTCGAGGACTCCTTTCACGATTCGCGACTCAGCCCGGTCGCGCTCCGGACGGTAGCGGAGGCTCCGTGGACCGCGGTCCGGCGCTTCCTCGAAGAGACCCCCGCCGACCCGGCAAGCCAGGCGGTCGCACGCGCCCTCGCCGGGTGGGCCCGCCGGCTTGCCGGCCATGAGGACGAAGGACTCGCCTGGATGCGGGAAGCCCGGGAACGCGACCCGAACCTCCCCTTCGGCGCGGCGCTCGAGGCCCTCGTCCTTTCCTCCCGGTACCTGGAAGCCCAGCAGCTTCCCCCGGTTTACATCTCGGGGGCGGGCCTCCGGATCCTCGGCACACCCGAAGAAACCCCGGCGATGGCCGGAATCCGCGCCGACATCGAACGGCACCTGGCGCAGGCCGGCCGCGCGCGCGTGTGGGGCGGCGGGATCGCCGCCGAATTGCGCGCCCTCCTGGAGGCGTTCGGCCACCTCCAGGCCGCGCGCTACGCACAGGCCGAACAGCGGCTTTCCGACCTGCTCGGCCGCGCCCCCCACTTCCGCAGCGAGATCCTGCTCGCGCGCGCCCACGCACGCTCGCTCGATCGCCGGTATCACCGGGCCGTCGAGGACTACGAGGCCGTCCGCGCCGCCCGCCCCCACCACGCCCCGGTCCTGCGCCTTCTGGCCTCGTCCCTCTTCCACTTGGGCGTCCAGGAGGACCTGCGCGGCCGGGATGCCCGCCCGCGCTTCCGCGCGGCCCTCGCGCATCTCGACCGCGCGCTCGAACTCGATCCGGACCTGGCGGCCGCGCGCGCCAACCGCGCCCAGGCCCGCTTCCACCTGGGCCTCAGCGACTGGCGCGCCGGAAGCTCCCCGCAGAGCCACTTCGATGCCGCCCTCGCGGACTTCGACGCCGACGTGGAAGAATGGCCGGAAGAAGCGCTTCCCTTCGCCGGCCGAGCGATGATTCTCGACGCCTTCGGCGACTGGGCGTGGGAAGCCGGCCACGATGCCCGCGACCTCTACCGCCGAGCGGCCGAGGCGCTGGAGGAAGCCGCACGGAGAGGACTGCCGGAACCGCAACTCTTCGCCGGCCGCGGCGGCGTCGCCGTCGGCCGCGGACTCGCGGAAGGCCGCGGCGGGGGGGATCCGCGCCCCCATCTCGAGGCCGCCTTGACCTGGTTCGATCGACTCCTGGAACAACGGCCCGACGAGGTGGAGGCATGGCACCTGCGGGCCAAGGCCGGGTATCACCTCGGGGACGCCCTGGAGGAACGCGGCCAGGACCCCGTCGCCACGCTGGAACGCGCGATCGCCGACTTCACACGGGCCCTCGAGCGGGATCCCGCCTTCGCGGAGTCCTGGGGGGACCGGGGCAACGCCCGCCTGCGCCTGGGCGAGGTCCTCCACGCCCGTCACCAGGATCCCCGCCCGCTCTACCGCCTCGCCCTTTCCGACCAGGAGGAGGGGATGCGGCTGCGACCGGAAGATCCGCATCACCGCTTCAACCACGGGGCCGTGTGGTTGCGCATCGCGGAAGCGGAACTCGCCCTGCGCGGCGATCCCCGCGAAGCCTGCGCGCGCGCCGTCGACGACTTCGACGCGGTCCTGAAGCTCGCGCCGCATCATCCCAAAGCCCTCGCCCAGCGCGGCGACGCCCGCACCCTGTGGGGCCAGGAACTCCTGGCGCGCCGGCAGGACCCCTGGCCGCTCTGGGATCGGGCGATCGCGGACTACCGCGAAGCGCGCACACGGAAGTCGGCGCCCTGGAATAGTCTGATCTGCCTGGGACAACTGCTGGAGGGGCAGGCGGCGTACGGGGAGGCCGCCGGCGCCTACCGGGAAGCCCTCACCCTGCCGCACCCGGATCCGGGGCAAATCCGCGACCGGATCGCGCGGGTGCAGGAAAAGATCGATCGCGCGGGACCCGGTCCCCTCGCGTGGTGGTGGATTCTGGCCCATCGCGCCGGCGAGGCCCTGCAGCGCGGCGAATGGGAGTCTGCCCGCCTCCAGTATGAGTCCGCCCTGGAGGAGGCCGGCGCCCCCCCGCCCGACGAACGCCCCGATGCGCGCGCGGCACGGGTTCGCGCCCACTACAACCTCGCGTGCCTCTATGCGCTCTCGTCCGCTCCCCCGAACCCGAAGGAACCGCCCGGGTCGACCGCCCAGCGACGGGATGACGCCTTCCGGCACCTGGACCGGGCGGTGACGCTCGGCTGGTCCGACCTCGCCCATCTGAAGCAGGACCCCGATCTGCGCTCCCTTCACCACGATCCGCGCTGGTCCGCCCTGCTGGAGCGACTCGCGCGCTGATCGACCCCAACGGTCGCCCCGACGCACCATCGGCTCGCGACGCAACCGGACCCTTCGCACGATCCCGCCCACGCCCATCGGCGCCACCCTCCCCCGGCGATCCGTCGGAAATCGGAGAATTCGTGGAAAATTCGCCCACCACGGGCCGGCCGAACGCGGAATCCGGATCGGAGGAACGAGGCCCGTGTTTCGGAGGTCAACCATGCTGCCGATGATCGCCATCCTGACCGTCGCGCTCTACGTCTCGATCGGATCCGCCCTCGGATGGGTGCTTTGCCTGGTCCTCTCGATCGGGATCGCGCTGGCCGCGAACTTCGCCCTCACGCGCGTCTTCGAGCGCGGATTCGATGCCCTGCTGGGCCTCAAGGGGAGGGACGCCCAGCCCAGCATCGGACGGCAACTCGCAGGGCTCGGGGTCGCTCTCGCCCTCCTCGCCTACTTCTGGACCAACGGCGGCTCGCCCCCCGCCACGCCCCGGCCCGCCGGGGCCACCGCCACCCTGATGGTCGCCGGCACCGCCCACTCCTTTCCCGACGCAATCGCCGAACACTCGAAATTCCTGGGCGATACCTACCACTTCGAAGTCGGCTCGATGAACGCCGCCGGCGAGGAGGTCCTCTTGAGCTTCGGGTTCTTCTGCTCCCAAGGCCGCCCGGAGGAACTGAAGGGGGTCACCCTCGCCTCCGACTACCGCGAGCACAACCCGGAAAGCGTCCTCCTCGAGGAGTGCTGGAACTACTTCCGCGCCGGAGGGAAGTTCTACCAGGGTCACAACGTCGAGGTGACGGTGGAAACCGTCTCGGAGAAGGAGGTTACGCTTGTGGTTCAAGGGGAGTACCTGGAGTTCGCCCGCGACGAGGAGACCCTCGACGAGGAGGGCAAGGTCCCGGCGCGCGGGACCCCCGTGGCCGTCTCCGGACGCTTCTCCCTCCCCCTTCATGTGGAAACCGGGGAGAGCGGAGAGTAGCCGAAGTCACCACCCCGAGAGGAGACCCCGCGACGGGCGGGGGGGCCTCCCCCCGCCCGAAACTTTTCGGAAAATTTCCCGAACCCCGGGCCGGGCGGGCGGTTCTAGGTGCATGCGTCACACTTAGATCCGCAAGCTGAAGGGGTTCATCGCCCATGAGTTGCGACGACTTTCTTCCCGACGTCCTGGCCCACCTGCAGAAAGATCGAACGGACCGCGAAGAGAGCATCGTCGAGACCCACCTGAATCAATGCCCCCCCTGCCGGACCCAGAAAGACGACTACGCCGCCACCCTCCGCCTGATCCACGAACTTCCCGCCGCCCCACCCGCCCCGGACGTTTTCGACCGCATCCTCACCCGCATCGATCGCGAAGAAGCTGCCCCTGCCCCCGTTCGTGCCCCGCTCCCGGCGCAGCGAACGCCGCGGTCGCGATTTTGGGGTAAAGTGGCCGCCGGCCTCGTCGCCGCCCTTGCACTCGCGCTGACGTTCGAACAGTTTGAAAACGGCGCGCGTGCCAGAACGCTGGCGAGGCTGGTCGATGTGCGGACGAGTTCGGCGGCACCACCGCCGCAGCGGGTCACGCGGGACGGCCTGGTCGTCCCGCTCGCACAGGGCGCAGGTCTGGAGCGTTCCGAGGCGCTCGTCTTCCACAGCGGATCGACTGCCGTGTTCGACCTTCCGGGCGTCGGCTCCATCCGTACGGACGGCGCCGGCACCTTCCGGGTCGTCGGGACGCGGGAAATGTCGCTCGACGCGGGGACGGTCTACTACGACATCGAGCCGGGACGGGGTGGGTACGAGATCACCACCCCCGCGACCCGCGTCCTGGTGACGGGTACACGGTTCTACGTGCGCGCCACCGCAGAGTGGACGGCGGTCGTCGTGCTGGATGGATCCGTGCGTATGGGATCCGCAGAGGATCCGGTCGACGTCCCCGCCTTCCACCGCGCCATCGCCCGCCGCTCCCGCCCCGCCACCCCGCCGGAAAAGATCGCCGCCCTCGCGGAAAACCGCCTCAACCCGCTCGCCACGCTCGGACCCGACCCCGCGTTGGAACTCCGGCCCTCGGCCGGCACCTTCCGCAGCGGCGAAGCGGCCCCGGTCCGGTTGCGCGTGTCGAGCGACTCGGACGACCTCTGGCTCGAACCGTACCGGGATGCCTCCCCCTACTACCTGCTCTCCATCCGCTCCGAATCCGACCCGCCGCACACGGTGCGCATCGCACGCGGCGAGGCCGCCGCCGCCATCGCGCGACAGCGGGTCGACGCCCCTCAGAACATTCGCCGAAACGAGTTTTACGACCTCAACTTCGATCTGTCGGCCCTGATCAAGGACCCTGGCACCTACGAGATCACCGGCATCCTGGTGAGCCCCGGCTCCGCCGACTCCCGCCATCCCGGTCATCCGCCGTTGTGGGTGGGCGTGGCCCAGTCCGCGCCCGTCGTCCTGCGGATCGAGTCCCGGTAGCAAGGGAGGAGTCCCGCCGCGCCCCGCGGTCACCCGGAGGAGCCGATCATGGCCGAAAGACCCAAAGACCTGTCCGCACGACTCGACGCGGTACGCCAGCGCGTGCGACACCTCTATCTGATTCACGGCGTCGCCCAGCTCGCCGCCTCGTTCGTCGTTTTCGTACTCGCCACCTTCCTCATCGACTACTCGCTCCCCCACCTGCCCCCGGCCGTCCGCATCACCTTCCTCCTGGTCGGGCTCACCGGGGCCGCCTACGGGGTCTGGCGCTTCATCCTCTACCCGCTCTCCATCCAGATCACCGACGATGACATCGCGCTCTGTCTGGAACGACAGTATCCGAAACTACGCGACCGCCTAATCAGCTCCATTCAGCTTGCCCGCGGCACCCGCGAGGGGGACCGGTTCAACTCCGAGGAACTCGTCCAGGCCCTGATCGCCGAGACCGCCACCCTGACCGATCGGCTCGATTTCATGGCGGTCGTGCTGCCCGACGTCCCCAACCGCCGCCGCCGACTCGCCGTCTTCGCCCTCGCCGGCCTGGTCCTGCTCGGCATCGTCTTCCCCGAATACGCCGGCATCTACGCGCGCCGCATCGTCGGCATGGACGTGCGCTGGCCCCGCAAGACCATCCTCGTGCTCGAGTTCCCCGGCAACGTCGTCGCCAAGGGCGAAGACTTCGCCGTCACCGCCCGGGCCAAGTCCGGCTCGACTTTCCCCGGCAAGGCCTACCTGCTCTACCGCTTCGCCTCCGGCATCGAGGACAGCCAGCGGATGGCGAAACATCCGGACTTCGACGCCTACCGGCACGAACTTCACCGGGTCATGGAGGACTTCTCCTTCTCCGTGGTGGGCGGCGACGACCAGACTCCGTGGTACGACGTCAAGGTCGTCACCCCCTTGCGCCTCGAGCGCCTGCAGGTGTATCTGCAGTACCCGAAGTACATGCGCCTGACCGACACGCCGGCCGACCGGCCCGAGGAGGCCGGAAACCTCAAGGTCCCGATCGGCACCAAGGTCCGGGTGCACGCGGTCGCCAACGCTCCGCTGTCGCGCGCGCAGCTCCTGCTCGGCCGCCGCGACCAGGCGCAGTCGACCGACCTGGCGCTGGGCAGGGACCCGGCCGGCGCCCTGACCCTCGCGTCCGGAGAATTCACCGTCACCGGGGATTCGGAGTACTCCGTCGTCATCACCGGCGAAAACGACCTCGCCAGCCGCAACCCGCCGCGGTACCTGATCAAGGCGATCGTCGACAACGGCCCGGCGCTCAAGATCCTCGAACCGACCGTGGAGAAGATGGTCACCCCGAACGGAACCATCCCCATCCGCACGCACACCAAGGACGACTACGGCCTCTTCGAGATCCGCATGTTGTGGAGCCTCACGAACCGGGAAAAACCGGAGGAAGTCAAAGTCGCGTTCGGCGCCGGACAGAACGATGCGGACTATCCGGCCCGGGAGATCCAGAGCCAGACCGAAATCGACCTCGCCGCGATCAAGGCCCGGGAGGGCGACCTCATCACGTTCCGGATCGAAGCCGAGGACACCTGCGAGTTCCCCGGCCACAACATCACGCGTTCCCGACCCTACACCTTCGCCGTGGTGGCCAAGTCGGTCCTCGAGGCGCAACTGGACGAGCGCCGGATGAAGATCAAGGAGGAACTGCGCGCGGTCCACGAGAACCAGAAGAAGCAGGCCGCGGAGGTCGAGAAGATGGCGGAAGCGCTCGGCGCCAAGGAAGAACTCGAGCGCCAGGAGCGCCGCGCTCTCGCCACCGCCGCCGCCGCCCAGCAACGACACGTCGCCCAGCGGCTCGAGCGCCTCGTCCGCGAAATGGACGAAATCCTCAAGGACGTCGACAACAACAAACTCTGGGACGTCACCAGCCGCGACAAGGTCGCCGCCATGCGCGACACGCTGAAAGAGGACGTCGAGAAGAAGTCGCCCGAGGCCAGCACCCTCCTGTCCCAGGCCTCCCAGAGCGTCTCCCCCGCAAACCGGACCGAAAACCTCTCCAAGGCCACCGCCAAGCAGGACGAGATCCTCTCGGACCTGCGCCAGGTGCTCGACCAGATGGAAGAATGGGAAGACTACATGGAGGTCGTGAAGCTCGTCCGCGAGCTGTTCGACCGCCAGGAACGGATGAATGAGGACATCAAGCGCGCCGGGTCCCGATCGAAGTGAACCCCGAACGCCGAGGAACGCCATGAACCGCACCCGCTGCATCGCCCTCGTTGCCGCCCTCGCGCTGCTCGCGCCGCTGCCCGCGCCGCGACCCGCGCTCGCGGAAGAGGAACGGAACGACAAGGTCGCCTCCGAAGCGCGCGAGGCGCGCCGAACGGTCGAGAAGCTGGAAGAGAAGATGCAGCGGATGGCCGAGCGGCTGGAGAAGACCCACCCCTATTACGCCCAGAAACTGCGCGAAGGGATCCAGCGGGTGCGCGCGGCGCTGCTCAAGGAGGACTACCAGCAGTTCGTCCAACTCCTCGCCGAGATGCGCTCCGGCGAGGCCCTGAAGAAGGGCGAGGAGATCTCGACCGACCTCGAGGGGCTGCTCGCCTTCCTCGAGGATCGGCCGGACACCGCGCAGGCCAAGGAAATGGCCGAGCGACTCCGCCAGGCGATCGAGGAACTGCAGAAGGTCAATAAGGAACACCAGGAGAATTCCAAGGAGCTCGAACGCCTCAACCAGCAACGGGACGCGAACCTCGAGGCGCTGCACCAGGAGATCCAGAAGCTCGAGCAGGACCAGAAGGACCTGCAGCAGGCGGCCGAAAAGGACGTCGCCGACAAGATCGCCCAGGGCGTCGAAAAGGCCCTCGAGCAGACCGAAAAACTGATCCAGGACCAGCAGGCGGCGGACAAGGCCGCCCAGGAAGCGCAGTCGCAGGATCTGAAGGGCGTGTCCGACGCCCTCAAGCAGGTCGAAGACCTGATGGCGAAACAGGGGCAGGCGAACGAGCGCACCGCCGACCATCAGGACGCGAAGCGCGGGCTCCAGGAGGCGATCGATCGCATCGCCGAGGCCCAGAAGACTCAGAAGGACGCCCAGAGCGCCACCGAAGGGGCCGCGCAGAATCCCGAGCCCCAGCGGATGCAGGGCGCCGAACGGACCCAGAAGGGCGCGGCCCGTCAGGCCGCGGCCGCGTTCGAGAAACTCGACAAGGTGGACGAGATCCTGCGCAAACAGAACGCGCCCGAGGCCGGGAAGGTGAAAGAAGCCAAGCAGGCCCTGTTCAAGGCGCTCGCCAACATGGAACGGGCGGCCAAGGACCTCGAGGACGAGACGCCCGGACTCGCCCAGGCGAAGCAGGAGGCGGCGGGCCAGCAGCTCGAGCGGGCCCTGGAAGCCGCCCGCCAGGCCGCCCAGCAGCTCGAACAGTCCGCCGCCCAGAGCCTCCAGGACATGGCGGCGGCGCAAAAGCAGGTCGAAAAGGCCGCGCAGGACCTCGCCGGCAAGATGCAGTCCGCCGCGCGCAACAGCCAGCAGTCCGAAGCCCAGCAGGCCCTCCAGAGCGCCTCCCAGGACACCCAGAAGGCCGCCGAAAGCATGGAAAAGGCCTCCGCCCGCCTCGGAGAGAACAGTCCCGAGGGCGCCAAGCCTTCCCAGGAACAGGCCTCCCACGACCTCGCGGAGGCCCGTCAGGCCCTCGCCCGCGCCCAGGAACAGCTCGGCGCCAAGGAGAAGTCGAAGTTCTCCCCCCCCACCAAGCAGCAGAGCGACCTCGCCAACAAGGCCCACCAGCTTTCCCAGCAGCTCAAGGACCTCGCCGACCAGGCCAACTCACCGCTCCAGGCCGAATCGAAACAGTCGCTCGAGAAGGCGGGCGGCGACGCCAAGTCCGCCTCGAACCAGATGGAAAACGCCGCGGCCAGCCTCTCCAAACCGGATCCGACCCGGGCCGGCCGCGAGCAACAGGACGCCGCCAAGGCCCTCGAACAGACCCGGGATGAACTCAAGCGACTGCAGAAGAAGCTCGCCCAGGACAAGGCGCAGAACGAAGAACTCAAGAAGCTCCAGGAGGCCCAGAAGGAGCTGGAGAAAAAGGCCCAGGAGCTGTCCAACAAGCTCGACGAGAGCGCCCAGAAGCTCGCCCAGCGCGACCCGCAGGCCGCCAGCGAGGCCAAGAGCGCCTCCCAGGACATGAAGCAGGCCGCCGGAGAAATGAACAAGGCCGGGCAGCAGTTCCAGAATCAGCAGCGCAAGGAAGGCGCCGCCAACCAGCAGGATGCGCGCAAGAAGCTGGAAGAAGCCATGCGCAAGCTCGAGGAATTGCAGCGGCGCCAGCTCAACGAAGAGGAAATGCGGCAACTCGAGCGGCTCAGCCGGCGTCAAAAGGAGATCGAGAAGAAAACCGAGGACCTGCAAAAGCAACTGGAAAACATGGAACAGAAACAGGCCAGCGCCAACCTGCAGAACGCCGGCGAGAAAATGAAGAAGTCCAGCCAATCGATGGAGAGCGGCCAGTCCGAGCAGGCCCAGGAGGAACAGAAACAGGCCGAGGACGAGCTCGAACAGGCCATGGAAGAACTCGAACAGGCCGAGCGCGAGTACGCCGGCCTGCTCCAGCAGGAGATGCTGTTCAAGATCGAACAGGAGGTCGGACGCCTCCTCGAGGAACAGCGCAAGATCAACGAGACGACCGTCGACCTCGACGTCCTGCGGATGAAGAGCGGCGGCCGGTTCGCCCGCCCCGAGCTGCTCAAGGTCAAGACCCTCGCCCGCGACCAGAAACAGCTCGCCGCGAAGACCCGTGAAAGCGCCAAGAAGCTCGAGGAGGGCGGCTCGGTGGTCTTCTCCTTCGTCCTCGCCAACGCCGCGGACGACATGGACATCGTCGAGAAACTCCTCGGCAAAGACTCGATCACCGACAACTACACGCAGACCCTGGAACGGGACATCGAGCGCCAGCTGAAGGAACTCATGGAGGCGCTCAAGCGCGAACGGATGAAGAAGAAGAACAAGAAAGGCGGGGGCGGAAATCCGGGCGGCGGCAAGCCCCCGCTCGTCCCCCCCATCGCCGAATTGAAGATGCTGCGACAGCGCCAGCTCAACCTGAAGAAGAAGACCGAGGACTTCACCAAGCTCATCGAGTCCAAGGGCGTCCTGGGGGTCAGCGAGGTCAACCGGACGTTGCTCCAGCGGCTCGCCCACGAGCAGGGCAACCTCGCCGACATGGTGAAGAAGTTCACGGACGTCCTGTCGAAGATGCGATAATCGAATTGGCACGGGAGAGACCCTGCGGGATCGCGGATCCGCAGCGGCGTCCTCGCGACCCCGCGTGGCTCGGATCCGCGGACTCCCGATGGAATGGAATCGTCGATTCGGAGGAACCCATCATGTTCCGCCCTGCCCTCTTGTGGATCCTTGCCGCGGCCCTGGCGCTCGGCCTGATCGCTTCCCCGGCGACCGTCACCGCTCAGGACGACGGGCCCAAACCCACGCCGAAGCAGGAGGATCCGCTGGACGAGTTCGATGACCTCGACAGCGCCAGCGAGGACCTGACCGGGCAGCCGAAGAAGGGCAAAGAGAACGACCTGAGCGAACTCGACCGCGCGAGCAAGAAGCTGCGCGGCGAAGACCCCGACGCCGAGGGCGGGGCGGAGGCCAACCCGGTCGAGATCCTCAATAAGGTCCGCGACCTCATGCTGCGGGCCGAGGAGGAACTGAACAAGGCCGGGAACTGGCGCGCCAGCGAGGAGCAACGCAAGGCGATCGAGGAGATCGAGAAACTGCTCAACGAGGCCGGCAAGGGCGGCGGCGGCGGGGGGGCAGGGGGATCCTCTGCGGGCGGCGGATCGTCCGGGAGCTCCTCCTCCGGAGGAAGCGACGGCTCCGCAGGCGGCGCCGGCGGCGCGCAGGGCGAGTCCCTGGAAGGAATCGAAAAAGCGATGCGCGAGGCCCTCGAAGGCCAGGGCAAGTCCGCGGAGCAGATCGAGAAGATGATGAACGACTCCGCGCAGAAGATGAAAGAGGCCTCCCGGGAAATGCAGAAGATCATGAAGGAATGCGACAAGGCCATGCAGGGCGGTCTCGACAACATCGAGAAGCTGATCAAGATGGCCAAGGTGTACGAAGTCCCGGATCCCAACCAGCCGCAGGGGAAACAGCCCAAGGACAAGAAACCCCAGAACCAGCCCAAGAACCCCAACAACGACGAGAATTCGAACAACCCCGCCGAGAAGCCGTACGATCCCGAGAAGAAGAACCCGCCCGAGAACGACCTGCGAATCCCGCGCACGCCGGGCAAGAAGTGGGGCGACCTTCCCCCGCGCGTCCGTGACGAGATCCTGCAACACCGCGCCAAGGACTTCCCGAGCGAATACGCCGACCTGCTCGAACGCTTCTTCAAGATCCTTTCCGAGCAGGAGGAGTAGGCGCCCGGCGGGGTACGCCCGCCGCGAACCAACCCCGAAAACGCCCGAGGCCGGCGGATCGATGCTTCGATCCGGCCGGCCTCGTTCTTCGGCGACTCCCCTCTGCGCGCGCCGCGGGCGCGCCCGGCTTCAGCGCCGGCCCCGCCCGCCGTGCCGCTCGCCGCGCTCCGGACGATCATTCCGCTCGCGCGCCGCGGGCCGATCACGCTCCTCCTCGGCGTACTCCTCCCCGCGGATGCGGTCTTCGGCAACCCGCTGAACGGACGGCCCCGCCCGACGGGCGAAACCGACCACGACATACGTCCCGCTCTTCGGGTCCCGCCGCAGTTCGATCAGACCCAAATCCTCCGCCTCCTCCAGCAGTTCGCTGAACGAGCGGTAGCCGTGATAGGTCTCGTCGAAATACGGCCGCTTGCGCTTGATCGTCTCCTTGACCAGGCTCGACCACAGCACCTCGCGGTTGTCGAGCAGCGCCGCCTGCACCGCCTCGAGCAGATAATTGATCGCCTCCGCCCGCTCCTTCGGCACGTGCACGTCGTCGAATCGCGGCGCCAGCGAGTCCATCCGCTGGAGGTCCTCGTAGAAGATGAATTCGTCGCAGCAGTCCACCAGAAGGCGCGAGCTCGAGTCCTTCAGGCCGAGACCGATCACCCCCTTGCCGTTCTCGCGGAGCTTCGCCACCAGGGGCGCAAAGTCGCTGTCCCCCGAGATGATCACGAACGTGTTGATGTGCTCCTTGGAGTAGCACATGTCCATCGCGTCCACGCAGAGTCGCATGTCCGCGCTGTTCTTGCCCGTCATCCCCCGCTTGGGGATCTCGATCAATTCCATGCCGGCGAGGTGCATCTCGCTCTTGAAGTCGTCCCAATGGGTCCAGTCGCTGTAGGCACGCTTCACGATGATGCGCCCCTTCTCCAGCAACCGCTCCAGAATGCGGTGGATGTCCAGCCGGTCCTTCTTCTTGCCGGCGCGAAAACCCACCGCCAGGTTCTCGAAGTCGAAGAGCACCGCCATCCGGCGCTCGATATCTTCCTTTTCCAACGTCCTCTCCCGAATGAAACAAAATGGGGGTCCCGGGTGCGGGTCTTTCGTACACGATCCCGGGAGCCGCGAAAAGTAAAACTTTGCACGGCTGCGCTCCCCTTCATATCCTGTTCCCGGCCTTCGTGTCCCGGTGGAGAATCCCCTTCATGTCGCGACCCATGGCCTGGATGGTGATGGCATTCCTCCTCCTCCTCGGCTTCGGCCTGGCCGTGGGGGCGCTGGCGAACCTCCGGGTCCTCCGGCAAGGCAACGTCCCGATCCGGCCGGCCGCGAACCTCCCCGAGGGGGTGGTCCGAATCCAGGGAAAAGTCCGCGCCGCCAAGCCCCTCACCGCCCCCCTCACCGGCTGGCCGGTGGCGCTCGTCCGAACCGAGATCGAGGTCCGTCACGAGAAGCGCACCGCCGGAAGGTGGGGTACCAACGTGGGGTACCGCGAGAACCGCCTCGACTCCTTCGAGGTCGTGGACCCGTCGGGGTCCGTCCGGGTCCATCTCGCCGGCTTGAGCGAGGAGCACCTCCTCCTGGAAGCGACCGCCGCCCAACGGGAAGTCACCCAAACCGGCCGGCAAATGACTCCGGAGGGGAAACGCGCCATCGAAGCCCTCCGGCCCCCCGCCGAGGCGGCAGGACTGCTCGGATCCGAGCGCGAGGTCCGCATCCGGGAAACCGCCCTGGCCCTGGATCAGGAGGTTCTCATCCAGGGATTCCATCAACCGGCCGGGCCCGAATCCGGCATCCGAGGCTCGGCCTCCACACCCCTCCTGATCGCGGATGCCGGCAGCGACCCCGCCGGCGGACTGGCCGGAAAACTGGCCCTGCAACTGATCGTGCTGGGGGTCTGCGCCGGTCTCGGCGTCCACGTCGGGAAACAACTGCGAAAAAATTCCTGATCTCGCTTGCGCGGGACGGGGAAATGGGATAGAATCATCCGTATTCGTAATCGGGTTCCGCCGGAGATCCATCGACCGGTCAGGGGGAGACACCTCATGGGCGCCCGGGTTGCCGCGCCGGTGGTCCTCGTGTACGCCCTGGCCGGGCTCCTGGCCGGGATGCCGAGCCGCGCCCAGGTCGATCCGACCCTCCTGCTCCCGGAGGATCCGGCGCCCGTGACCACTCTCCTTGATCGACATCTCGAAGCGCTCGTGGATCGGGCGGAGACGGGCGAGCTCGCCGTGCCGGCCCTCGAGGCCCTTGCCGACGAGGCCCGGACCCTTTATCGGACGGCGCTCGCCCCGGCAAACGATCCGGCCGCCGGCGCCGGCCCGCTTCCCTATCCTGCCGAGGTCTTCCGTGGCCAGGTCCAGGCCCGGGCCGGCCGCCTCGAAGAAGGGTTTGCCACCCTGGCCGCGCTCCCCGCGGAGCCGGCGGCGCTTTGGCTGACCGCGTTTCACCGGGTGATCCGCTGGATCGAGCGGCACGACTTTGCCGCGGACGATTCCGGTCGCGAGGTTGCCGCGGCGGCGCTCGATCGGGGCCTGAAGGCGGTCACCTCCCATTCGAGCGACGCCGTGACGCCGTGGCTGAATGCCTTCGCCGCCCTGCGGCTCTTCGTCCTCGAGGAAGGCACGTTCCAAGGGGACCGGCTGCCGTCTCCCGCCCTGCGGTGGGAATGGGATGCCGTCCTGCTCGCGGCCGCCGCACGGGCGGGACGCCATGACATCGTCGTCCCCCTCGGACGTCGCCTGACCGTCGTCTTCCCCGAAGACGCCTTCGTGCGATCCTGCCTCGCGCGCTCCCTGCTGGCGAACGGACGCTCCGCAGAATCGCGCTCGGTCTGGTCCGCCGCGGCGTCGCGCGGGTCGCTCGGTTGGCGCGCGCGCGTCTGGTGGGGAAACTCCGCCCTCGCCGCCGGCGACGCCCCCGGCGCCCTGGCGGTGTTTGATGAACTGGTGAAGGACGTTCCCGACCGCGCCGAAACCTGGGCCGCCCGCGCCGCCGTCCATCGCGCCCTGCGAGGCTGGGACGCGGTCTCCACCGACCTGGAAACCGCCGTCGGCCTCGCGCCGGCCCACGCCGACCTCCTGTTGCAACTGGGCATCGCCCGCTATCATCTCGACCGTTTCGAGCCCGCCGTGGAGGCACTCCGCCGCGCCGTCGAGCTTCAACCGGCCGAAGGGGAAGGCCACCAGTACCTTGGCCTCGCGCTGCGCAACCTGGGCCGCCGTTCCGAAGCGCTCTCTCACCTCGATCGCGCCGTCCGCCTGCGACCCAACTCCCCCGATGCGCGCGCGTATCGCGGCATCACGCGCCACGAGGCCGGGGACTTCGCCGGCGCCGTCGAAGACTACGACCACGCGTTCCGTCTCGGCCTGGAAGGTCCGATCTTCCTCGCCAAGCGGGGCGAGGCCCAAGCGTCCTTGCGCCGATTCGACCTGGCCCGCAAGGATCTGCGGGAGTTCCTGGCCCGATACCCGGACCATGGCCTCGCGGGGCCGGTCCGCTCCATGCTGGAAGGGCTTCCCGAGGAGTAATCGTCCACCGTTTGCGGCCGGGAACCGAAACGGTGTTTGTGGAGGGAAAGTGTGATGCGTCGAATGCCTGGCGTTTGGCAGGGTCGACGGGGAATGGCGACCGAGAACGTCCTGCTGGTCGTTCTCATCGCGATCGTCCTCCTGTTGATGACCACGCTCTTCGGGCAGAAGATCTCGCGCCTGTTCAAGGCCGGCACCGTCAGCATCGATGAGGGCACGCCGAAGACCGATGCGCCCATCCTCTCGTCCGACGCGGCACCTTCCATCGGCATCGGCGGAGGCAACGCCGGCGGCGGCGGGGGCGGCGGAGGCGGCCTCCCGGGCGGCGGCAATCCCGCCGGAGGCAACACCGGCGGCGGCGCCGGCACCCCCGGCACGGGCGGATCCGGAACTCCCGGTGGGCCCGGCGGCGCAGCCCCCAACGTGGGTACCCCGGGGACCGGCGGCAGCGGCTCGGGCGGCGGCGGATCCGGCAACGCCAACACCAATACCCCCCCGGTCACGGCGGGCCCCTTCACCCCCTTCGTCCCGCCCCAGGACCCCAAATCCCCCGACTACGACAATCCGGACGCCGAGAGCTTCAAAGACCCCAAGACCGTCAAGGAAGGTTTCAAGGGGAAGGTCTACGAGGACGGCAAGTGGCGGGACATGACCGAGGCCGAGAAGAAGGCCCGGGAAGAGGAAGAAGAAAAGGGCAAGAAATACGTCTCCGCCGAGGTCACCCTCCTGTCCGGTGAGAAGGAACTCTACAACGACCAGATCAAGCTCCTCGACATCCCCGGCGGGGACATCAAACTCGGCACCGACATCACCGCGAGCGGGAGCGTCACGAGTTCGGGCACCGGGATCAAGGCCAGCGGCTCCATCGAAGCCACCGTGGGCCTGACCGCGACCGCCGAGAAGGAAATCACCCTCTCCACGTTCGAGTTCGGCGGACAGAAGTTCAAGGTCACCGCCAACGGCAAGGCGGACGCCCTCGTCGGCGGCACCGCCAGCGTGAGCGGCGAAGGCACGGCCGACCTCAAGGACGGTCTCGGCGCAAGCGGCAAGGCCGAGGCCTTCGTCGGCGCCAAGGCCTCGCTGGGCGCCGGGGCGCGCCTCCTCTGGCTCAATCCGGACACCGGCGAGTACGAGGAAGTCGGCGCCATCAAGGGCGTCGTCGAGGGCAGCGCGGGCGCCGGCGCCTCGGCGGAATTCAACATCGGCTACGTCGACGGCAAACTCACCTTCACCGCCAGCGCCAGCGCCACCCTGGGCCTCGGCGCGGGCGGCAAGGTCCAGTTCGAGCTCAACGGGCCCGCCGCCGTCAAAATGACCGGCGCCGTGGCCAAGAACCTCGGCACCCAGGCCATCGAGTGGACCGGAGAGAAATTGGAACAAGGCGCCAAGGCCGTCAAGGACGTCGCCGTCGCCGGCGCGGAATTGGTGGCCGATGGCGCGAAGACCCTGTACACGGGGGCGAAGAATGTCGTCAGCAGTACCGGCGGCGCACTCGTGAGCGCCGGGACCGCCGTCGTCGAGTCTCCGTACGCCCCGTGGAATTGGCTCAAGTAGTGTTGTGATGGGCCCCCTTTCCAGGTGAGGTACCCGCCATGATCGCCAGGAACTTGCCGGCCCAACGGGGCCGGCGCGGGATGGCCACGGAAAACATCCTGATGGTCGTCCTGATCGCCATCGTGCTCCTGCTGTTCGTCACCATCTTCGGGAACAAGATCTCGCGGCTCTTCAAGGCCGGCACCGAGAGCATGGACAAGGGAACGGCGGTCACCGACGCGCCGATCCTGGACTCCGGCGCCGCGCCCGATCTCGGCATCGGCGACTCGACGTCGCCGGGCGGCGGATCGAGCGGCGGCGGCGGCGGCAACAGCGGCGGCAACCCGGGCACGGGGTCCGGCACGCCGGGCAATCCCGGCGGCGGCGGCTCGCCCACCAGCGGCGGGGGCGGCAATCCGACCACGACCAGCCCCGGCGGCGGCAGCGGCACCGGCTCCACGGGAGGCGGCGGCACCAGCAACCCCGGTCCCGGCGGCGGCACCCCCAACACCGGCGGCGGCACCGGCACCGGGAACCCCGGCGGCGGCAGCGCCTCCAACCCCACCCCCGGCCCGACCGGACCCGGCGGCGTGACCAATCCGGCCCCCACCGGCGGCGGCCAGAACCCGGCCAAGCCCGAAGAGTCCAAGTGGGAGGTCGGCGGCCAGGGCGAAACCAAGAAGGACAAGCCCTTCGCCAAAAACGCCGACGGCTCCAACAAGTTCGAAAAGGAATCCACCAAAGTCTACCGGAAAGGCGAGGGCTGGAAGGAAAAGGAAAAGAAGCCCGAGTCCAACTCCAAGGTCGAGGTCGGCGTCGAGTACACGTTCCACAAGAAGGACCGTGAGCTCAAAAAGTACGAAACCGAAGACGAGGAGAAGTACAAGGAGCGAAAGGACCTCGCCAAGGGCCGCGCGGGCGTCCGCCTCGGCACCCTCGACACCAAGGTCACCGGCGGGGCGAAGTGGAACCCGGGTTCCGGCGAGGTCTACGCCGGCGGGTCCGCGGGCGTCACCGTCACCGGCGTCACCGCAGGCGCGGAAGGCGAAGTCGGCAACGACTACATCAAAGGCAAGGGCAGCGCGGAAGTCGTCGTCGGCAAGGTCGAGGCCAAGGTCGAAGCCAAGATCGGCAACTCCAAGGACTACGCCGGCGCCAAGGTCGAAGCGGGCATCGGCGGCTCCGTCGTGGAAGGAAAGGTCACCGGCTCGGTCGGGTCCAAGTGGCTCGGCATCGAGGTCGAAGGCGAACTGTCCGGCGCCCTGCTGACGGCCGAGGCCAAGGGCACGGCGGCGGCCGGCTACAACAAGGAAACCAAGCGCTTCGAGCTCGAGCTCGGCGGCAAGGTCGGCGCCCTCCTGGCGGGCGGCGGCGGCAAGGTCAAGATCAAGCTCAACAAGCCCGGCTGGTGGCCGTGGTGACGCAACGGAGAGTACGATGAAGAAACTGCTGCGCCTGCTCCTCGCCGCCGCGATCCTCCCGGTCTGCCTCGCTCGCGGCGAGGAGCCCCCGAAGGAACCGGACGATCCGCCCTACAGCATGCCGACGGAGGAGATCTACTCCGACGACGTGCTGAAAACGAAGTTCGAATACCGGAAGACCGTGCCCTACGGGGATCCGACACTCGCCGTGTTGATCCCCTCCCGAACCACCTGGAAGTGGGTTACGGTCGCTCATCCGAACAAGATCGACACCGAACGCATGGTGCCCCTCGCGCGGGTCGAAGTGCCGGACGACCCCGAGGTCGCCGTCGAAATGAAGTACATCGTCCTCCTCCGCGAGGTGAACCTCACGGATTGGGTGGACTTCTTCATGGTCAGCCAGGGCATGCACGTGGTCCACGCGCAGGGCGGCGTGTATCACGGACGACCCACCATCGACACCCTGTGCGAGTTCAAGGTCCCGGACGGTCGCATCTTCGTGGCGCGGGTCGCGTTCTTCAAGAACGCGAACCGGATCTACGTGACCTCCGGCTCCTGCCCCCAGGCCAAGTACGAAACGTACGCCGAGGAGTTCGGCCTCGCCGTCACGTCCGCCACACCCGTCGCGCTCTCGCAGGAGGAATTCGCCGAGCCCGTGATGGAGTACCGCTTCCCGGTCGGCAAGAAATACTCCTTCACCTACCCGGCCAGTTGGGCGGTCCGGGATCTCTCGGAGCTCCCGACCGGCGTCAGCGCGGTCGACCTTTTTCACGAAAAACCCGCAACGCCGGTCGGCCTCATCAAGGTACGGGTCTTCAACCGCGAGCGCGTGGAAGGCATGACCCTCGATACGGTCACCTGGACCGTGTTCGAGGAACTGAAGTCCGCTTCGGGCGAACTTCGCGTCGAGGAGAAACTGGACGAAAAGGAGGCGGCCACCAGCCTCTTCCCGCAGACGGGAAAAATGGTCGTCTACAAGGCGGATCTCGGCGGCAGCCCGATCGAGATTCACGAGGCCGTCTTCGCCAACGATTCCTCGTTCTTCGGCGTATACCTGATCACGCCGCCCAGCTGGCGCGCCCCGCGTCTCTACATGGTGAACCGAAGGGCGTGGGAGATCGTCCAGATGCGGATCCGGGACGGCGCGTAGCCGGACGGGGGGCGGGCCTCGCTGCGCCCCGCCCGCGCCGCCGGCGTGGAAACGCACCGCGGACGCCCCCACCCGGACCCCAACCCCTCACGTTGGATCACCGCCATGGATACCGCCCCGCGTCGCCGTCGATGGGTCGCCGCCCTGACCCTGGCTTTCCTGCTCCCCCTCTGCACCCGGATCGCGGCGGAGGATCCCCCCATGTCCCAGCCCTCGCTCCCGTCCATGCCCACGCAGGACATTTTCCCGGATGAGATCCTGGCCCGCGAGTTCGAGCACCGGAAATCGGTCCCCTTCGAAGATGAGACCCTCGCCCTGTCCCTCTCCAGCCGGACCGACTGGAAGTGGGTCCCCGTCACGAGCGACACCAAGGGACACCACAACCGCATGGTCACCCTCGCCCGCGTGGAACCGCCGGGCGACCCGGACGTGGCCATCGAGATGAAGTACATCCTCCTCCGACACGAAGTCCGCCTCGAGGACTGGATCGACTACTTCCTCGACGTCCAGGGCATGACCGCCCTCGTCGGGCATCACGGCGACTACAGCGGCCGGCACGTCGTGGACGTCATCGCGGAATACGCCGCCGAGGACGGACGGCCGTTCCTCGCCCGCATGGGATTCCTGAAGAATGCCGACCGCATCTGGCTCGTCGCCGGCACCGCCCCGCGGGAGAAGTACGAACGCTGGTCCCGCGAATTCGGCGTCGCCGTGGTCGGATCCTCCCCCCGCCACCTCCTGCCCGGCGAATATGCCGAGCCCCTGATCGAACACCGCGTGGAGAGCCCGCGGGCCTTCACCTTCCGCTGCCCCAAGACCTGGAAGACCCGTGTACCCGGCGACATCCCCGATGGGACCGGCGCCCTGGACCTCTACTGGGACGATGCGGAACGCCCGCACGGCGTCATCAAGGTCCGCGCCTACTCGCGCAAGATCTTCCCGGACTTCAATGCGGAAAAGGCGACCTGGAGCGTCTTCGAGGAAATCCGCGCCGGCGCCCCGGACCTGAAGATGCGGGACAAGCTGCGCGAGGTCGAGGCGGAGCACCCCGACTTTCCGGGCGGCGGCCGCGTCACCGTCTACTCGATCTCCCTGGGAGGAAAGCCCGTCGAAGTCCACGAACTCGTCCTCCTCCATCCCGAGATGGTCGTTTCGCTGGTCCTCGTCTCTTCCGCCGAGCTCCACTCGCGTCCGGCCCACCTGGCCAATCATCGCGCGTGGGATCTCGCCGGACGCACCTTGAAGCTCGCGCCGTGAGAGTGCTCGTCTTTTTCCTCGTCGCCATCGGGGGGCTCCTCCTCCCGCTTGCGCTCGTCGTCCTGCTGCTGCTCCTCTCCCCGTTTCCGTACGAACGATTCGGGCCGGCGCCGGTATCCCCTCCCCCGACGGCCTCCGTCCTGGCGTCGCAGTTCGCGCCGGACTCCCGCGCCACCCCGATCAGCAGCGTCGGCGAGGTCCCCTGCACCAGCGGGATGCGCGCGAACTGGGAGGACGGCAGCAGCGTGGGCGTCGCCGCCTTCGCATCCGCGGAGACCGCGGCCCAGGCCCTCGAGGCCCTGTTCCGCTCCCCCGGATACGACTTCCGCTCCCGCACCAACGCCCTCCGCTACCTCGAGGGCGCGGGGGTGCGCGAAGACGGATCCCCGCTCAAGCTCTTCGCCTGGACGGAGGCCGATTGGCTGTTCTGGATCGAAGCCCGCGGCGCGGAGGCGTTCGACCGGCGACTTTCCGGCCTCCCGTTCCTTCGCCCCCGCGCCCGCAAACCGTTCGCCGACCGGCTCCTCGGCGAGAACATCCTCTGGCTCTTCGGCGGGTTGCTCGGCTACATCGCCGTGCTCGTTCCCGTGTGGACCCGCACGGCTTCCTGGGCGGCCGTCGTCCCGGCGACCTCCGGCGTCGCCCCCGTCGGGATCGACGAACTGCGCCGGCGCATCCTCGCGCTCGACCACCCGCAGCACCCCATCCGCGTCGGGGTCGAGGGCCCCTGGATCACCGTCGAATGGAAACTCGCGGACGCCCGCTGGTGCGAGATCCTCGGCGCCGCCGGCGTTCACACCGTCCACCGGCTCCGACTCCGTCTCGATGCGGACGACCATACCGTTCGCGCCCAGGACCATCAGGGCACCGTGCGCTGGGCGACCGGAACCCTCGGCCTCGCCCCCGAAATCTCCTGGTCGGTGCAGCGCGGCATCGTCTTCGCCGACGTGCACTTCGAAGCCCACCCCAGCCTCGCGGTGGAACAGGGCACCGTCGTTTTTCGCCCTGCCCACGGCTATTCGTACAACCTCAACGAGATCAAGGCTCCGGTCATCCGCATCATCGCGGACAGCGGCTGGACCTACCGGCCCGTGCTCTCCTTCCTGAGCCGCGCCCTGTTCGGATAGATTTTTCTTTTCCACCGCCCCCTGCTCGGGTATCACGAGTCCGCGGGCCGTCCCGGCCCGAAGCCGGAACTCCGGCACACTGATCCGAGTTGCGAGGGTCGCCATGTCCCGCACGCTGCCCGGTTCCTTCGCCGCTCGGTGGGCCGTCCTCGCCGCCTGCTCCCTCCTCGCCGCCGCCATCGCGCCCGCCGCGCAGGCGCAGGAACCCGCGCCCACCGGAACGCTTCACATCCGGCTCCTCGACGCCCGCGACAAGTCTCCGCTCGAGGACGTCAAGGCCGCGGTGAGCATCGGCCGCCTCGAAGAGGGCCGCGACGTCGTCTTCGACGCCGGCGCCGGCCGCACCGACGCGGACGGGCGCATGAGAATCGCCTATGCCCCGGGACGCCTCCAGGTCCAGATCCACGTCCCGGGATACGCCTACGCCCTGTCGAAACTGTTCACGCTCGAGGCCAAGATGGACCACGCGCTCGAGTTCGCCCTCGAAAAGGGCGCGACCGCACGCGGACGCGTCGTGTCGAAGCTCTTCTCCCTGCCGGTCGAAGAAGCGAAAGTCCTTCTGCTCAGCAGCGCGCACTCGGCCAATACCGCCGTCACCGGAGTCGGCGGCGCCTTCCAGTTCGCCGACCTGCCCGCGGGCAATCACCGCCTGCGCATCGAACACCCGGAGCATGCCCCGCGCGAGGTCGCCTTCTCCGTCGAGACCGGCGCGGTCGCGGAACTGGACCGCTTGCCCCTCGACGCCGCCTCGCTCTCCCGGATCGCGCTCCGTGTCCATGTCCCCGACCGTCCCGAACCCGTCCGGGACTACGACATCGTCGTCACCTGGACCGAAGACGACAAGCCGGTCGGGATTCCCGGCGCGGTGCGCGGCATCGACGAATTCCTGGTCAAGGTCCCCCCGGGCCCCGCCACCCTCAAGGTCGAACTGAAAGGGTACCGGCCCGCCGTCGTCGCTGTCCTGGCGCCGCCCGGCCTCACCGTGCCCGTGCGCGTCCGCCTCCGGCCCGCGAAGGAGTGAGCCCGTGATGCCCGGCCGATCCCGCTTCCCCGTCGCGATCCTCGCCGCCCTCGTCATCGGTTCGGCGCCCGCACCCGCCCAGCCGTCCGCACCCCAGGGTCTTTCTCCCGGTCTCCGGTGGCAGGAGAATCACGCCGGGATGCAGCTGCTCGCGGTTCCGGAGTCCGAACACCTCGACGGCCCCGAGGACCGCCTCTTCCTCGTTCCCCATGTCGCGACCACCTCGATCCTGTGGGATGCGGAAACCTCCGCCGCGGCCGACGGATCCACGCTCGTCAAGGCGGTGATCCGCGATCTCGTCTCCACCACCGTCGAACCCGGCCGCATGGAACCGGTCAGCCGGCCGACCGAACACAAGGACGCGTGGTTCGCCTTCCGCGCCGGCACCGACGGGACCTTCCACCTCGACGGATGGAAAACGTCGAAGAAGCCCGACGACGCGGCGCGCGCAACGGTCACGCGCGATTTCCTGGTTCTCATGCCCCTCGAACCCGGGCTTCAGGACGTCGGCAAGCGCGAACCGGGCAAGGAGTGGCTCCTGACCGGAATCGACGCCCTTCGCCTCTACCGCTTCGACCTCCCCCAGGCGGAGTTCGTCAAGTCCGCCGAAGTCCGCATCTGGCTCCAGGTCGCCGGCACCGACCCGGCAGGCGGGAATTCGGCCGTGCTCAAGGCCACCGTCCGCACCGAAGTGGAACGGCAGGGCCGCATCTTCATCCGCACCGGCGAGGGCCTGCTCCGGTACGATCTCGACCGGCGCATGCTGCGTTCCTACCGGTTCTCGGGAGATGTCCGGTTCACGGTCCCGATCGAAAAACGCAAGTTTGAGTTCGAGGGCACCTGGTCGTCGAGCGGAATGCGCGACTTCCGTTGAAGAGTCGAGGAGGAACGGTGCCCCGATCGTCGCTGCGCTTCGCCGTGCCGGTGGACCCGGAGACGCGACGCGCCGCCGCACGCACCCTGGCCGCCTTGCGGCGATCGCGACGCGTGGTGCTGACCGCCCACAAGGGCCCCGACGGCGACGGCCTCGGCTCCATCCTCGCCCTCGCCGCCCTGCTCCGCGGCATGGGCAAAAGCGTCCAGGCCGCAGCCGACGGCGGCGTCCCCGCGCGCCTGGCCTTCCTGCCCGGTGCCGCCGCCGTCATCGACCGGCCCGGCCGGCGTTGGGGCGACTTCGACACCCTGGTGGTCGTCGATTCCGGATCGTTCGATCGGGTCGGCTGGGTGGGCGCAAACCTCCCCCCCGACGCCACGATCATCAACATCGATCATCACGCGAGCAACACCCGGTTCGGCAGTCTCAACTGGGTCGAACCCCACCTTGGCTCCGTTGGCGAGATGGTGTACCGCCTGGTGCGCGCGGCCGGATCCCCCCTGTCGCGGGAGCTGGCGATCCCGCTATATGTGGCCATGGTCAGCGACAACGGCTCCTTCCAGTACTCGAGCACCGGACCGTATTCGCACCTGATCGCCGCCGACCTGCTGCGCGCGGGCGTGCGCCCCGACTGGGTCACGGAGCGACTCCACAACTCCCGCTCCCCCGGCGAGCTGAAACTGCTCGCCGAGGCGGTCCGGCGCATGCGCACCGCCGCGGATGGTCGCATCGCGTGGACCTCTTTCCCGCGCTCCCTGTTCGCGCGCATCGGCGCGACCCCCGACGAATCTCAGGAATACGTTTCGCTGCTGCGATCCGTCCGCGGCACCGCCCTGTCCATGCTCCTGCGCGAAACCTCCGAACCGGGACGCGTCAAGGTAAGCCTGCGCGGCGACGGCAGCGTCAACTGCAATCACCTGGCCCGACAATTCGGCGGCGGCGGCCACGCGCGCGCCGCGGGCTGCACGATCGCCGGCCGCCTGAAAGACGTGGAGCGGCGCGTGGTCGCCGCAGCCGTCGACCTGTTTGCCCCACGCGGTACGAGGCGGTGAACATGCCCCCGCGAAAGACCCGGGCAAAGGACGTCGCGCGCGCCCTGCGCATCCGCCTCGAGATGGAACAGCAGGCAGGCGTGGAATTCGTGCGTCGCCCGAAGTCGCCCCCGGACCGCCCGCCCGCCCCCGCACGACCCCGTCCCGCGACCGCAACGGCGGCCACCCCTTCCGCCCAACCGGCGGACGGATCCGCGCGCCCGGCTCCGCCCACACCCGCCCCCCGCGTTCCCGCCGCCCCCTCCTCCGAGGCCGGCAAGGCCCTGGCCGCCCTGGCCCTCCAGGCCTCCGACTGCTCCCGTTGCCCACTGCACGAGAAGCGCACGCAGGTGGTCTTCGGCGTGGGCAACCCGGACTCCCCCCTCATCTTCGTCGGCGAGGCGCCCGGCTTCGACGAAGACCGCCTGGGCGAACCGTTCGTCGGGCGCGCAGGGAAACTCCTCGACCGCTTGCTCGGGGAGGTGGGCATTCGCCGCGCGGAGGTCTACATCACCAATACGGTCAAGTGTCGTCCCCCGGAGAACCGCGTCCCGGCCCCGGCGGAGATTCTCACCTGTGCCCATTGGCTGGACCAGCAGTTCCGAATCATGAAACCCCGGCTCCTGGTCACTCTGGGAAATGTTCCCACCAAGGCCCTGCTCCGCACCGAAACCGGGATCATGAAGCTGCGCGGCAAGAAGACCGCGCTCGGGGAATGGATCGTGCTCCCGACCTTCCACCCCGCCTATGTCCTTCGAAATATGGGGGAATTGCCCAAATCGCAAGAGGATTTCCGGTTGATAGCCGATGAATTCAAGGCCATCCGCTGAAATGGGAAGGAACGCCGCGCTCTCCTGCGGATTTTGTTGCAAGGATGGGCCAGATTGGCCGCGTCTCCAGAAATGAACTCCTCGGGACCTCGCGCGGTAAAGGATGGATCGCTGCAACATTTTGTCAGGTTTTTGCTTGACAAGGGAATGGGGCATCCTATAATGGGCAGCCGCTACCCAGACGGAAATGGTAAGTCCGAGCCCATTTAAGCACGCCCGGACTCCAACCCTGGAGTGAGCGGTGTTCTGGTTTCGTCTCGCGCGCATCCCTTGACCGTGCCCAGTCTCGAGGGGGGTCATGCGTGCGCAAGCGGCTCTTGCGCGAGCCATAAGTCGGGGGACGATAAATGGGCAAGGCTGTCTGGGGCATCGACGTCAGCAAGTACTCCATCAAGGCCGTCAAGCTGGAGCGGGCCGGGGCAGGAGTCCAGGTAACTGGGCTCGATGTGCTCGAACTCGCGGCGGCCGGGGAGGGCAGCGCTGAGGATCAAGTGCGCGATGCGCTGCGCACGATCGTGCAGCGAAACCGCATGACGAGCGACACGATCGTCTGCTCCCTTCCGGGTCACGCCACCTTCAACCGGTTCATCAAGCTGCCGCCTGTCGAGCCCAAGCGCATCCAGGAGTACGTTCAGTACGAGGCGCAGCAGCACATCCCCTTCCCCATCGATGAGGTCATCTGGGGCTACCAGCCCATCGAGCGGGACTACGAGCCCGGCGAAGAAAAGGAAGTGGTGATCTTCGCCATCAAGAAGGACGTCGTACACTCCTTCCTGACCCAGCTGCGCGAAGCTCAGATCAACATCGACGTGCTCCAGTTCGCGCCCGTGGGTCTCTACAACTTCGCCATGTTCGATCAGGACCTCGGCGGCGCGTGTCTCGTCCTGGACATGGGCGCCGACAACACCGACCTGATCGTGCTCGACGAGCACCGCTACTGGATCCGCAATCTGCCGATCGCGGGCAACGATCTGACCAAGGCGTTGCAGAAGAAGTTCCAGATCCCGTTCGGCGAAGCGGAGAAGCTCAAGCAGGGCGCCGGTCAGTCCCAGCAGGCCAAGAAGATCTTCCAGGTCCTCCAGCCGGTGCTGCGCGATCTGGTTTCCGAAATTCACCGCTCCGTCGGTTACTACAAGTCGCTGTCCAAGACGGCGCGCTTCGAGAAGATCATGGTGGTCGGAAACGCCACCAAGACGAACAATTTCCAGCGCTTCATCTCGCAGAACCTGCAGATGGACTGTGTCAAGCTGGCGAAGTTGAACAAGATCACGATCTCGGGCAAGGTGAACGATTCGCTCTTCCAGAAGCACCTGGCCTCCCTGGGCGTGACGCTCGGATTGGCCCTGCAGGGGCTCGGACTGGCCGCCAATCGCATCAATCTCCTCCCCGCCGAGATCCTTCGCCAGAAGGAATTGCAGAAGAAGAAAACCCCGGTCATGGTCTCCGCGGGCCTCGTGATTCTCACCGTCGGGGCGATGTGGGTCAACGCCAACAGCCAGGTGTCGGACCTGAGCAACCGCGCCAAGGCGGTGACCACGGTCATCACCGACGCCGACGCGGCTCAGACCAACTACCAGTCGGTCGTGGACCAGCTCCCGGCCGTGAAGGCCGAACTGGACCAGCTGCTCTCCATCGCCCCGCAGCGCGATATGCCGCTGCGCGTAATGAATGCATTCGCGGAGATCGTCCCGAACAACGCCAGCCCCGAGATTCCGATCGAAGAGAAACTCTGGGTCCTGGATACGACGATCGAGCGGGTCGAGGTCACCGTCAAACCGCGCGTGGAGCCGCCGGCCCCCGCCCCCGTGGAGGGAGCGGAAGGCGAGACGCCCCCGCAGCCGGTCTCCAGCGACCGCCAGATCCAGGCGCTCAAGGTCACGGCCGTGGTGGCCATCCAGGCGCGCCGCCTGGACAACCAGCTCGATGACCTGCCCAAGTCCAGCGAGTTCATCCGTAGCAAGCTCGTCGAGCCGTTCTGCGGAAAATTCAACCTCCTGTCCTGGATCGACGACAAGAAGGGATTCAAGTTCGTCAGTCCCGCCAACATGGACTGGAGCACCGTGAAGCTCGAGTCGGAAGCCGTGGCCGAACTGAAGACCAAGGAAGAGGAACAGTCCGGGACCGGATTCGGCGCGGGCGGCCGTAAAGAGAAAAAGTACCACCGGGCGGAGGTGATCTGGATCCTCCCGCTCGTCGCCGAGCAACCGGCCGGGGGAAAGACGGCCGGCGAGCATCCCTCCGGGGAACATCCGACCGGAACGGAGCATCCGACCGGTACGGAAGAACCGTCCGGGACCGGGGACGGGTCGGGCAGCTAGGTCGCTTCAGTCCGGGCGCCGGACGCCAACCGGGGTTGCAGGGGTCCTTGCGAGGGATTCGGTCTCCGCGGGACCATTCGGAGGACACAAGACATGGACGTGGTCAAGCAGAACCAGTTTTGGTTCGGGGTTGGCGGCGTAGTCTTGCTCGCGCTGATCCTCGGCGGCGTCTTCATCGGCGGCCTCAAGAGTGAAGCCAGCGCCCTTTCGTCGGAGATTCAGAACAACGGCTCCCGACTGGACGAGTTCAAGACCAAGGGCCAGGAGCTTCCCACCGCCGCCTGGGCCGACCAGGCCAATGCGGACCTCGCCAGCATGCAGAAAATGCGGCAGGATATCACCAAGCACCTCTCGGAGCAGGGCTCCACGGCCCTGAATCGCTGGTTCAAGGAGTTGACCGTTCGCGAGGGCGAGACCCCTTCCCTCGATGACTTCAAGCCGCTCTATCTCCGAGCCACCGACGCGCTGAAAAAGGACCTCGAGGACAAGAACATCCGCGTCGGGCCGCCGAAGAAGAAGACGGGCTTCGGCGCCGCGACGGAAGAAGAAGGCGGCTTCGAGCGCATCGCGGAACCGGGACCGAATATGATCCGCTCGCTCATGAAGCACTACTGGATCCAGAAGCGCTTGGCCGACGTCGTCGCCGAAACCAATCCCCAGGCGCTCCTGAATGTGAAATTCAAGGACGATCCCTCCGCGGCCGTCCGTGCGCCCTCCGGCGCCCCGGGTGGAACCCCCACCCCGGCCCCGGTCACTCCGTCCAGCCTCCCCCTCGGCTTGGGGGTCATCATCGAGTTCGAGGTCACGCTCGAACTTTACTATCCTGAGGTGACCACCTTCGTGGCCAGTTTCCTCAAGATGGACAAGGATCTGCCGCTCTTCACCCGGGTCAAACGTCTTCAGGTCCAGAAGACCACCACTCCGCCGGAGAAAAAGGAAGTCAAAATCCCGAGTGAGGAAGCCGATGATCCCAAGTGGCAGAACCTCCAGCCGGATCGGATCCCGGTGAAGCTGATCCTGGTCGGGGAAGTCCTGGACTTCGCCCCCGTGGCCAAGTAGGACCGGCGAGAGTAGGAGGAGACAGCCATGGACTTCAAAGCCTTGATGTTCAACCACGGCGAAAAGATCGCCTTGGGCGTCAGCGGTTTGCTCTTCATCGGGTATATCCTGGTCGGCTTCGTCCTCTCCGGCAAGGACAGCGCGCTTGAGGCCGTCGAGGGCAGTCGCTCGGAAGTGGCGAATCTGCTCAGCAGCAACCCGCCCGTCAAGCAGGTCATGCCGGAATACGTCAAGCTGGTCAAGGCGCCCTGGGAGCAGGTCGCCGCGCCGGTTCCCGGCAAGGACGGCGTCGTCTACTACCAGACCGAAATGATCCCCGTCATCATGCAGGGCGCCACGGCGACCCCGGTGGTGATCGAAAAGGTGCGCACCCACAAGTCCCCCACCATCGACAAGCCGAGCGCGGAAATCGGCAAGGTGATGGTCAAATGGACGCGCAGCCCGGAAACCACGGCGACCATCGCCTCGTACCAGGTGTATCGCAAGAAGGGTGGGGAAAAGGACTTCAGCCTGGTGCATGAATTGACCGGCGGCAGCCAGCCCAAGGAGGGCGAGGAGGGACCGGCCGGGGCCGTTCGCGGCAGTGACTTCTCGTACGAAGACACCAGCGTCGAGGCCAAGCAGGAGTACTCGTACAAGGTCAAGTCGATCACCAAGGACAAGGACCCGAAAAAAGTGGACCACGTCGAACGGGAATCCGGCGTCGTGTCCGTCCGAACCGTCAGCGATATCGATATGGTCCTCAAGGGAGGTCAAGAATCCCTTGCCACGATCCTCGTCCGGAAGTATATGAGCGGCAAGTGGGAAGAAAAGACCTTCTACGTCAAGCCGAACGACATGATCGGCGAGGCCATCAAGAAGTACGTGGGCCAGAACCAGGTTACGGTCGACTTCTCCACCAACTACAAGCTCCTGGAAATCCGCAAGGAGAAAAAGGAGTTTAAGCGCACGGAGCGCGTGCGCGTCAAGGATGAGGAAGGGAACTTGGTGTGGAAGGAAGAGGAACGCGTCGATAAGCGCGATCAGCTCAAGATCGTCTACCTGGACGACGAAGGAAAGAAGAACGAGCTCTGGCAGGCCGAGTAGGGTCGCTGGAGTAGCCGACAAGGATCGACCGCGAGAAATCGGCAAAGAACCCCCTCCCCTGCTGGAAAAGTCCGGCCGGGGATGGGGTTTAGGTGCAAACGGAATCGAACGAAGAACAAGACCACACAGGGGTGCTTGATTTGGATTTGGGGGGTGCCTGTATGACCAACCGTTTCTCCGGGCTCTTCTCCCTGGTCGCGGCCTTCTTCAGCCTCGTGTTGATCATGGGCTGCAAGTCGACCGCTCAGCCGCAGGAAGAGAAGCTTGCCCAGCCCGCGCCCCACGCCGGGCAGAAGGCCGAGCCCGCCAAGGGCCAGGCCCTCAAGGATGAGCTGGATCAGCTCAAGGACAAGATCAGCCGGCTCGAGAGCGAGCAGCCGGCCAAGGCCAAGTCCCCGATCGCCCACCCCCAGGAGGGTGAGCAGCCGGCGGAGCATCCGGCCGGCGGTCAGGACGCGGGCGAAATCCTTCGCTCGGCCGAAGCCGACGCCGCTCGCCGCGCCGAGGAGAACTCCGCCCTCGCGGAAGGCTACTACCGCGAAGGGAAGGCGTTCTACGAGGCGCAGGAACTCGAGAAGGCCAAGCACTCCCTGACGAAGTGTCTGGCCCTCGCCCCCCAGCACGAAGCGGCCAAGAAGGTTCTCGACGACGTCCGCTTCCTCCTCGGAGAGTACACCTCCCAGGATGTGGGCGAGCGCGTCCGCAAGGTCATGGAACATCAGCTCGCCACGGCCCAGCAGCGCAAGGTCGAGTTGGACAATCACTTCCGCAAGGGCGTGATGTACTACGAGACCGAGGACTACGGCAAGGCTATCGACGAGTTCACTTGGGTCGTCGAGGCCTCCCGCTGGTTCCCGTACGACGTCGATCTCTCCGCCACCACGGAGCAGGCCGAGTCGTATCTGAAGAAGGCCAAGGAGCGCAAGAAGGGCAAGGATGCCGAGCTCGGCCGGAAGCAGGAAGAAGCCGCCCGCAAGATCGCGGAGCTCGAAGAGCAGACCCGCAAGACCCGGGTCGCCACCCAGATCAACCAGCTCTTCCGCGAAGCGCAGATGGAATTCGAGAACAAGCGCTTCGAGCGGGCCGAGAAGCTCTGCAACGATATCCTGAAGCTCGACATCAACAACAAGTACGCCCAGGACCTGCGCGACGTGGCGATCTCCGCCCGACACGCCCAGACGGATCGCACCAACCTCGAAAACTACCTCGAGGAAGCGCGCCGCCAGTTCGAGGCGATCAATCGCAAGCAGATCTCCCAGAGCGAAGTCGTCGAGTTCACCGACGAGGACTCCTGGAAGGAAATCGTCGGCCGCAAGCCGCGCGGCATCCAGCGGGAAGAGAAGGCTCTCAACCCGCTCGATCAGGGGATCCTGAACCAGATGCGGGAGCAGAAAATCAACCTGTCGTTCACCGATGCTCCGCTGACGGACGTGGTGGCCTTCCTGCGGGAATTCACCGGCCTGAACATCATCATCGACAGCGCTCAGATCCCCACGCCGAGTGATCTCCGCATCACCCTGCGCGTCGAAGACCTGCCGTTCGACAACGTCCTCGGCCTGGTCGCCCGCATGCACAACCTCGCCTACAAGGTCGAGGACGGCGTGGTCTTCATCACCACCGCCGAGTCTCTCCAGCGGGAAACCGTCCTGGAGCTCTACGACGTCCAGGACGTCACCGTCACGATCCCGGACTTCCCCGGCCCGGAGATCTCCCTGGTCAGCGGCGATGAGGGAGCTGGCGGCGCCGTCGCCACCGAAGGCGAGGCCCCGACGGCCGGCCTGAATCCGGAAGAGTTGACCAACCTGATCAAGGACAACATCGCCAAGGGCACCTGGGACACCGCCCCGAACAGCCTGGTGTACAACAACGGGATCCTGATCGTCCGCCACACCCCGGAAGTCCAGGCGCAGATCCAGAAGTTCCTGACCGACGTCCGCAGCGCGACCGGCATGATCGTCACCATCGAGGCGCGCTTCCTCGCCGTCCAGGACCACTTCCTGGAGGACGTGGGTATCGATTTCCGCGGCCTGCCGACCCCGGATGCCCGCGGCAGCGGCCAGGACACCACCCTGAACGTCTTCACCGGGATCCCGACCGGCGTGGCCGGTCAGCCTCTCTTCAGCGACCTCTCCTCGGGTATCTTCGATAGCGGCGAGGATACGCTGAAGGCCCGCATCGACCACATGCTCCAGAACGACCAGCTGATCTCCGGCTTCTTCCAGCGCGTCTTCTCGAATTCGGGCGGCGCTTCCCTCCAGTACACGCTGCTCGACGACGTGTCGGTCGAAGCCATCATCCGCGCCGTGCGCAAGGATGAGCGGAGCCGCGAACTCACGGCCCCGAAGATCACGGCGTTCAACAATCAGCGCGCGAACATCTTCTTCGCGAACCAGATCACCTACGTGAAGGACTACGAGATCGAAATCGCCCAGCAGGCCGCCATCGCCGACCCGGTCCCCGCGGTCGTCATGGACGGCATCACCCTCGACGTGCGCCCGACGATCAGCGCGGATCGCCGCTACATCACCCTCGAGCTGCGCCCGACCGTCGCCCGCCTCGTCGACCCGATCTCCGCGAACGTCCAGCAGGTCGACACGGTGAACGCCGGTATCGTCATCATCGAAACCCCGCACCTCCGCATCCAGCGCCTCAAGACGACCGTCACCATTCCCGACGAGGGAACCATCCTCATCGGCGGTCTTACCGAGACGCAGTCGGTCGACTCCCACGCGGATGTGCCGTTCGTCAACAAGATCCCGATCATCAGCAGCCTCTTCGGCCGCAAGGCCCAGGGTAAGCAGCGCAGGAGCCTGCTCATCCTGATCCGCGCCAAGATCACGCTGATGGAAGAGGAAGAGCGCAAGCGGTTCTAACGCAGACAGCACCCATCCAACACGCCGCCCCGGCCCGGAACCCCCCAGGCCGGGGCGGTTGGTTTTCTCCCCAACCGCGAGCCGCTGGGCCCCGGTTCACCGCCCCCCCCCCCACTCCCCCCTCTTGACAAGTTTGTTATTTTCTCATGAACCGCGCGCGACACCCGTCGTTGCAGATCCGCAAGGCAATGAAACTGGACATCCGGGGAATCTTTGCTATATTGGCGGCGCCTATCGTTCCCGCCTACCTCGGATCCAGGCTCGCCGGAGGTCTCAGACATGCCCCGGATTCCTGCTGCTCTTTCGCTATCCGCACTCCTGCTTGCCTTTACGATGATGCCGGTAGAGGCAAAGGACGACATCCCGTTCGCCGAAAAGCTCGCTGAACGCGGCTACTTCGACCTGGCCAAGGAGGTTTGCGACCAGATTCGCAACAATCCGAAATCGTCGAAGGACGACAAGGCGGCCATTCAGATCGTCGAAGCGCAGATCAACAAATCGATGGCCGACGTCGAGCGGGATGCGGACAAGAAGAAGAAGTACTTCGAGGACGCGATCCAGGCCTACGAAGCGTTCATCAAGAACAATCCCAACCATCCCAACCTCGCCAGCGCCCAGTTCAAGATTGCCGAACTCTACCAGGCCAAGGGCTCGAACATCATCGAGCAGATGAAGGCCGAGGGCGACAAGGGCAAGCGCGCCCAGATGGCCTCCGAAGCCGACGTGATTTTCAAGGCCGCCGCCGACTACCTCGAGCGGTTGGTGCGGGTGTTCCACGGCGACCCCAAGTTCGAAACGGAACTCATGCAGGCCCGATACCTCCAGTGCGTCGGATACTACCTGCACTCGAGCCTCTATTTCGACGACCCCGGCCGGCAGGGGCCTCTTGCCAAGAAGGGCATCTCGCTGATCGAAGAGATGCAGTGGAGCTACCCCGAGGACCTGGTGTTCATGTTCGACCTCTGGGTCTACAAGGGGCTCTCGTTCCAGTGCGTCAAGGAGTACAACAACGCCCTGGAAGCCTTCTCCACCGGCGGGGCCCTGTACGACATGGTCGCGGGCACCGATCACAAGGACAACGGCTACGTGGTCAGCATCATCAGCCGGGCCCACTACTTCGGCGCCCAGTGCGCCAACGATGCGAGCAAGTTCAAAGAGGCGATCCAGTTCGCCGACGGCCTGCTCAAGAAGTACCCGAACTTGAAGAGCGAGCGCTTCGGACTGGCCTGCAAGATCGAAAAGGGCAAAGCCCTCGCCGGAATGGGAATCACCGGCGAGGCGATGAAGATTCTCAATGAGGTCGTCGCCACCGGTGGATTCTGGGGCAATGAAGCCGCCACGGTAATGAACAAGCTGAGCGGCGGGCGCGCCAGTCGCCTCCCCCCCGAGGTCCTGCTGGCGTTGGCCGACTCCAAGCTCCAGGAAGAGGACTACCTCGGCGCCATCCGTCACGCCCAGGGCGTCCTCGGCGCCGTCCGGACCAAGGAGGACGCTGAAAAATTCGTCCCCCTCGCGCTCTACAAGATCGGGACCTGCTTCGCCTACCTCGACCGGCCGTATGAGTCGGCGATCGCCTTCGGCGATATGGCGAAGCGTTACCCCAAGGCCGCAATTTCGCCGCGGGCCGCGTTCGAAGCCGCCAAGTGCTACTCGCAGATCGCGGGCGCCACGGGCGCCGCGTTCGATGACGCACAGTACGACGCCGCCCTCTCCTTCCTGACCAAGACCTTCCCGGGCAGCAAGGAAGCCAAGAACGTCCAGTTCCTCGTCGCAAAGCGCAAGGAAGACAAGTCCCGGGAGAACCCCAAGCTGCTCATCGAGGCGGCGGAAGAATACGCCAAGGTGCCGCCCGCCGCCGAGCAACTCTACGAACTCGCCCTCTCCCGGGTCGGCTTCTGCTACTACATCTACGCCCGCCAGCTCTGGTCCGAACAGATCCGCAACGTCGCGGATGACGCCGCCAAGGAGGCCCTCCGCAAGGAGGTCCGCGCGCAGTTCGACAAGGGAAGCAAGGGATTCGACGTCTATCTCCAGTACATCAAGAAAGAGAAGACGATCGACAAGTCTCAGGAGGACGAGCGCAAAGAGCTCCAATACGGCTGTCTGGACTGCTTGGCGCACATCTACCTGCACCCGGCCGTCAAGACACCCGAGAAGGTGTTCGAGATCTTCAAGGACATCGAGGTCGAATACGCCGACAAGCCCGAAAAGATCTCCAAGGCCTGGACCCTCATGATCCAGGCCGACCTCGATCGCGGCAAGGTCCGCGAGGCGGAAGACCGCTTCAACCAGATGCTGGAGAAGTACGGGGCCACACGGCGCATCCCGCTGGCCGCGAAGGACGTCGGCTTCGCGTTCGAGTCTGAAGCGGAGGAGGCGGCCGCCGCCGGCGACACGGCGAAAGCATCGGAGTTCCGCACCAAGGCCGCAGGCTACTTCTTCGTCTGGCTCGCGGAGAGCAAGAAACGCGGCATCGCCGTGTCGATGACGGAAACCAACGCCGCCGGCGACAAGCTTTACTCCCTCGCCCTCGAAACCAAGGACGAGGGGACCTTCCGCAAGGCGGTGGACGTGTTCCAGCAAATGAAGGACCGCGCCGCCGCGGGCGAGAAGCTCCCCATCGACGACTGGAAAATGGACTGGAAGATGGGCGAATGCCTCCTCCTGCTCAAGGACTACAAGACCGCTCAGCCGATCTTCGAGAAGCTCTACAAGGACAAGCCCGAAATGGGCATGATCCACCAGCAGCTCGCCGAAGTCTACGTCGGTCTCGCGGACGCCGGGGAGGCCAAGTACCGCGACGAGGCCATGTCCCTCGTCGGCCGCCTGGTCTCCATGGTCGATGCGGCGAGCGAGCCGTGGTGGCGATCCCAGGGCCTCCTCTGCAAGCTGCTCTTCGACGCCGGTAAGTACGAAGAGCTGGCGGTGAAGATGAAATCGATCCGCCTGACCTATCCCGAGTTCGACAAGGACCGCTACGGCGCCAAGGCGATGCTCGAACAGGTTGAAAAGCGGCTTGCCGGCAAGGGCATCAAGATCGACAAGTAGTCCGCCCCCTAACCCGGGACCTCACCGTCCCGCCGGATTCAGAGATTCGAGGGAGTTCCACCGATGTCCAAACTGCGCATCCTGACCGCGGCCGCGATCCTCCTCGCGCTTGCGGCGACCGCCCGGGCCCAGGACGTCAAGGACACGATCGTCCAGAAGGACGGCTCGTCCGTCCAGGGTGAGATCGTCAAGGAAACCTTCAAGGACGTCTCCTACTCGCTTGGCCCCGGCGTCAAGTCGGGGGTCAACCGCGACCGGGTCGAGCGCGTCGACTACGCCAACAAGCCGGGCCGCTTCGATGAAGCGATGTCCAACACGAATTCGGGCAACTTCACCCAGGCCGGCGATTCCTGGGAGAAGGTCCTCAAGGAGTGCGACTCCGGCGGCGCGCGCAAGATCTTCAAGCAGCACGCCTACTACTACGGGGCCATCGCCCGCTCCCGCGGCGGCGACGTCGCCAAGGCAATCGACTGGCTGACCAACCTCTTCACGGAATTCCCGGACACCATGTACTACGTCGACGCCTACAACCTGCAGGCCGAATGCTACATGGCCATGGGCAAATTCGGCGAGGCGACCAACATCGCCAAGACCGGCAGCACCAAGGGCAAGGAAATCGGCGTCCCCGACGACTTGCTCTTGCAACTGGACCTCATCAAGGCCCGCGCCCTCGAGGCCCAGGGCAAGTTCGCGGAAGCCAGTGGGGAATACAAGGTCGTGGCCGGCAAGGCCGCGCGCTTCCCCTCCGTGGCCAACCTCGCCAAGTTGGGAACCGGCCGCTGCCTCGTCGGCAACAAGCAGTACAGCGAGGCGGAGAGCTATTTCAACGACCTCGCCGAAAAGGCCGAGGACGGACCCATCCTCGCGGGGGCCTACAACGGCCTTGGGGACTGCTACAAGGACAAGTTCGAGCGAGACGTCAGCAACATCGATCACCTGCGCAAGGCGCTGTTCGCCTACCTTCGCGGCGTCGTCCTCTACACTCCCGGAAAGGGCGACGACACCAGCGAACACGCCCGCGCGCTCGTCAATGCCGGCTGGTGTTTCGAGAAACTCAAGGACACCATGCCCACCCCGGAGGCGAAAGAAAAGTACAAGTCCAACGCGCGTAATCTCTACCGGGAATGTCTCGGATCCTATCGCGGAACCAAGTCCGCCGAAGAGGCGGAGAACCGCTTGAAGCGGCTCGACTAACCGGTGGCCCGGAGGTCCCTCGCTGGAACGTCGTGTGTAGGAGCATGAAACGATGAACGTGGGTCGCTGTCTCAAGATTCTCGCGCTGGTCCTCGTGTGCGCGATGGTGATCGCCCCTCTCGCCTTCGGTCAGGAAGGCGGCGACAATGTGCCGGTCGCCAAGAGCAAGTCCGCCTGGGACATCCTCAAGGCCGGTGGAACCATCGGATGGTGCATCGTCGCGATGTCGGTATGGGCGACCGCCCTCATCATCCAGTACTTCGTCGAGATCCGTCGCGACAAGCTCTGCCCGCCCGAGATCGTCGGCGAGCTCGAAGCCCTGGTGGAAGAAGAGCAGTACGAGGAAGCCATCGCCCTGTGTGAACAGGAGAAGACCTTCTTCACCAACATGGTCGGCGCCGGCCTGGCTAAGGTGAACGAGGGCTACGAGGAAATGAACAAAGCGGCCATGGACATCGGCGCGGAAGAGGCCTACAAGCTCAACGTCAAGATCTCCTGGCTCAACCTGCTCGGACAGGTCGCTCCCCTCATGGGCCTGTTCGGGACGGTGACCGGTATGATCGGGTCGTTCCAGGTCATCGAGCAGATGAAGACCCCGAGCCCCGCCATGCTGGCGAAGGGCGTGTATGAAGCTCTCGTGACGACCATGCAGGGTCTCTGCGTGGCCATCCCGGTCCTCGGGTTCTACTTCTTCTTCAAGAACAAGGTCGGCAGCACCATCATCGAGCTCGGCCTCATCGCCGGGGAATTCCTCGAGCGCTTCAAGCAGGCCAAGGGCTAGTCCGCGCAAGACTCCCATTCGGGGGCGACGCGCCGGATTGGACCTGATGTTGGGGTGATCCTGTCATGGGATTGAAAGTACCGGAACCGGAAACCATCGGCTTCGACATGACGCCGATGATCGACATCACGTTCCAGTTGATCATCTTCTTCATGTTGACGATGGATATGGCGCAACAGGAAATCGAGGCGGTCGTCCTCCCCACCGCCTCGGAGGCGAAGGAGGACAAGAACCCGGACAAGGAACGCCTCATGGTCAACGTCGTCCATGCCGACCTCCCCTGCGCGGCCTATGACGCCGCAAAAATCTGCCGCGACGACGGCCACTGGGTAGTCAAGGTGCGGGGGAAAGTCCATTCTTTCCCGGCCCTCACCCAAGAGCTCTACAAGGCCGCGCTGGCGCACCCCGATCCGGAAAATCCCAAGATCTCGGGCTTGCCCCTCATGGTCCGCGCGGACGAACGCGCCCCCTTCGGTCAGGTCCAGAAGGTCCTCCGCGAGGCCGCCAAGCAGAAGATCTGGAAAATCGAGATCGGCGCCAAGACCCAAAAAGAGGATTAGGGAGACGCAGGTCCATGGCCATCCCCACCAACCAGGAAGAAACCAAGTTCGAAAACAACATGACGCCGATGATCGACATCATCTTCCAGCTGCTGATTTTCTTCATGTGCGCCACCAAGTTCCGCATCCTCGAGGGGAAACTGATGTCGTATCTCCCCAAGGACAAGGGCTTGGAGAGCACCCCCGTCGTCGATCCGGTCATCGAAGAAGTCCGCATCGTCCTCACCTACGACGACAATTCCGGCATCACCACGATCAAGGTCGGGGAAACGGTGCTGCCGAACGAGGCGGAGATGATCCGCATCGTCGCCGGCCTGTACAACGAGTACCGGAACCTGGGCAAGAAAGCGCCCGTCATCATCGACGCCAAACCCAATGTTCCCCTCCGGGACGTCGTCTTCTGCCTCAACACGTGCCAGAAGGCGAAAATCGAAGGGGTCGAGTTTGCCGCGCCTCCCCCCGACGACCCCCCAGCGAAATAGGGACCTCGTTTTTCGCGTCACGGCCCGGATGCAGGAGCACCCGGGCCGTGTCACTTTTCGGGCTACCCGGCTCCCGTGGCCCCAAAATCCCCTCCCGCCCAAGCGGGCTCCCGGCTCCGCCAGCACCGACCCCGGAACACATCCAGACGCCCGGGTCTCCGGTCCCCGGCGACCCGGGGATCCCGTTCGGCGCAATCTGCCGAACCCGTCGATCGCATCGGAATCGCCGATCTTGAGAAACAATCGGGAAATCGACGAGGAACCGCGGGAGCGGGCTAAACCCGCTTCCCTCTCCCCGCGTCCCCTTTGGCAGCACCGAGAATCCCGGACGGGAGCATGCCACGGAATGGAACACCACTCTTGGCCCCTCCGGCACCCCCACGCGGACCCCCGAGCCACGGCTTCAGCGGCATCCAACCCATCCGCTGAACTCGGTGCCGAAATGCCAGGAGTCCGGTTGTGAATCTCGGACAGGAAGGGGTTTCCGACGCGATTCCTCGGGTGATTTTTTCAACTTTTGGACCATCGAAAGTCGATATTTCACTTGACACTAGCCCACTCCTTGATACACTAGCCGCGATTTCGTGCCCCGGGGGGGGCTGCCGGATTCGTCCGGCATCGGAGGGTTGTTTGGGAGAAGCTACACATGGAGCTTCGAGTCACTCGTGCAGCGAAGGTGTTGGCGAATACGCTGATCCTTGCGTTGCTCATCCCGGCGTTCGTTGCGCTCCTCGCCGGCTGCAAGACCTCCTCGCCGGCGCCGTCGGACTCGACGGCCCCCAACGCGAATGCATCGAACCGCGGTAGCGATACCGATCACGCCCGCGATCAGGCGGCGCGGCTCGAGGCCCAGCTGAAGCAGGGTGCCCTTGCGCAACCGGCGCCCCAGCCGGTGAAGAGCGAGCGGCCTGCCGCCAACGGCAAGTCGCCCATCGCCCACCCGCACGAGGGCGAGGCCCCCGCCCAGCCCGCCGAAGCGCCCGTCGCTGAGGCCCCGGCCGCGGAACATCCGAAGGCAGAAGCCCCGCCCACGGATGACCTGCTCGCTCGCGCCGAGGCCGATCGCCGCGTGCGCCAGGAGCTCTCCCAGAAGTACCTTGCCACCGGCAAGAAGCTCTACCTCGAGAGCAACCTCCCCCAGGCCCGCGAGAACTTCGCGCACGCCGCCCGCCTCGATCCGGACAACACCGAGGCCACCCGCCTCCTGGCCGAAGTCGACATGGCCCTCGGCAACCAGGCCGCGGAAATCAAGACCGTCAAGGAACACTACCAGGACCGCCTCGCGGTCCAGATCCAGCAGGTCACCATGGAGGTGAACAATCACCTCGCCCAGGGTAAGCGCCTCTTCGATGCCGGCAAGTACAAGGAAGCCATCGTCGAGTTCGAAGCCGTCGAAGAGAAGCTGCGCTGGAACCCGTACGATATCGGCCTGAACGAGCAGCGCGACAAGGCCCACGAGTGGCTGCGCCTCGCCCAGGAGCGCCTGGACGTCCAGATGCGGGAAAACGACCGCCTCCAGAAAGAAGCGGCCGTACGCATCGCCCAGGGCGAAGAAGAGGCGCGCCGCCAGTCGGTGCGGGATCGCATCAAGAGCCTGTTCAAGCAGGCGCTGGTGAATATGGACGAGAAAAAGTATCAGCGCGCCGAGGACCTCTGCAACGAGATCCTTCAGATCGACCCCAAGTTCGTCATGGCCAAGGACCTCAAGGAAGACGCCCTCCGCGCCCGTCACCGCAAGGCGTACCGTGACTTCCTGCGCGAGAAGATCGAGCGCTGGAAGCGGACGATCGAAGACATCGACGAAGCCCTGATCCCCTACGATGAGGGTCGCCTCGTCCGCTACCCGGACATGCAGCGCTGGCAGGAAAAGTCCAAGCGCGAAAAGCTCGGTCAGATCGAGGAAGTGAAGGAGATCGATCCGGCCATCCTGGCGATCCAGAACAAGCTCGATACCCTCAAGATCGACCTGGATTTCACGGATGCGAACCTGTACGACATCCTCGACTTCATCCGTGAGTTCGCCAAGATCAACATTGACATCGCCCCCGAAGTGAAGTCGGAAGGGATCGCGGATAAGACGATCACCTTCCAAATGAAGGGCCTGCCCCTCAAGAACGTCCTCAAGCTCCTCCTCCGCCAGTACAGCCTCGACTACAACTTCGACAACCAGGTGCTGGTGGTGACCAAGCCGGAACTCGCCGAGGGCAAGCCGGTCCTCGAGGTGCACGACGTCCGCGACCTCCTGCGCACGATCCCGGACTTCCCGGGCCCCGATATCCAGATCGCGCTCGGGACCGAGGAAGGCGTGTCCGCGGCGTTCGCGGAATCCGAACAGAAGTCGGCGATCACCGCCGAGGCGCTCCAGGACCTGATCAAAGGCAATATCGCCCCGACCTCGTGGGAGGAACGCGGCGATCAGGTGTCCATCGCCCTCACCGGCAATGGTCAGTTGCTCGTCGTCCACACCCCGGCGGTGCAGGGTGAAATCCGCAAGTTCCTCTCCAACCTGCGCAGCTTCACCGGCGCCATGGTGTCGATCGAAGCCCGCTTTGTCGCCGTGACCGATGACTTCCTGCAGGACATCGGCGTCGAGTTCCGCGGCGGCGCGGAACCGGACGGTACCTCCCAGCCCCTCCTCAACATCAACAAGGGCGGCGGAGTCTCGATCGATGACGAAGGGGTCCTCATCCCGGGTGCGGGCGGCGGATCCGCCCTCAACCCGTTCGGCGGCATCTTCGACGACCAGGTGCGCTCGGATGTCTATGACATGCGCTTCCGCACCTTCTACAGCTTCCTGAACCCGTCGAAGGGCTTCAGCCAGGACTTCCGGATCGGCGGTCGTCTGGCCAATCAGGGCGGAATCGGCCTCCACTTCGAAGTCTTCGAGGGAATCCAGTGGAGCATGGTCCTCCGGGCCCTCGAAAAGTCCCAGAAGGGCACCGTCGTCAGCGCGCCGCGCGTCACCGCCTTCAACACTCAGCGGGCGCACGTGCTGGTCGCCGATCAGCAGGCCTACATCAAGGACTTCGACGTTGAAATCGCGACGAACTCGGTCGCGTACGACCCGATCGTCGGGGTGGTTCAGAGCGGCCTGGTCCTCGACGTTCGCCCCATCATCTCCAACGATCGCAAGTACATCACCCTGGAATTGCGGCCGGCCGTCGCCAACCTGGTGCAGCCGATCCGCACGACCATCGTGGCGCAGACCTTCGACATCTTCGGCATCCTGCACACGGTCGTCATTCAGCTGCCCGAGTTGCAGATTCAGCGGGCCCAGACGACGGTCCGCCTCCCGGATCGCGGGACGGTCATCATCGCCGGTCTGAAGAACGTGCTGGATCGCGATCTTCAGGCGGAAACCCCGTTCCTGGCCAAGATCCCCCTGCTCAGCTTCCTGTTCAGCCGCAAGGCCAAGACGGACGAAAAGCAGAACCTGGTCATCCTGGTCACGGCCGAGATCATCGACCTCGCCGAGCGGGAGGACAAGCTCTAGGCTTCTCCCCCACGGGTCGGCTGTGCATGACGACAGAAGGAAACGGGGCCGCAACCTGGCCCTAGGATAGGATTGAGGAAGGGTGTTATGCTGTCAGGATCTCCGAACGTGAGTGTGGCGAACGGTCGGTCTCCCCGCGGAGCCGCCGGGATCCTCGCGCTTCTCGTCCTGTTCGGCGCGGTGCTGGTCGCGGGATGCAAGTCGCCCGGGAACAACCCGGGGTCCGAGCCCCCGCCCCAGGCTGCCCCTCAGCCCCGTTCCGATGCGGCGACGGCGCCCGGCAAGACCGGAATCGCCCACCCGCATGAAGGCGAGGCTCCGGCCCAGCCCGCGGAGGCCCCGGTCGCCGAGCAGCCGCCGGCCGCCGAACCGCCGGCCGCCGATCCGCCCGCCGACGACGTCCTCGCTCGCGCCGAGGCCGATCGCCGCATGCGGCAGGAACTCGCCCAGAAGTATCTCGAGACCGGCAAGCGGCTCTTCATGGAGAGCAACTTCCCGCAGGCTCGCGAGAACTTCCGGCAGGCCGCGACCCTCGATCCCGACAACGCCGAAGCCCTGCGCATGTTGGCTGAGGCCGATATGATGCTCGGCGACAACCGCGGGGAAGTCGCCACGGTCAAACGGCACTACGAGGATCGTCTCCGCGTCCAGATCGAGCAGGTCCAGATGGAAGTAAAAAACCATCTGCTTCAGGGGAAGCGCCTGTTCGACGGCGGTAAGTACAAGGAAGCCATTGTCGAGTTCGAGGCCGTCGAGGAGAAGCTCCGCTGGGCGCCCTCCGACCTCGGCTTGGACGAGGAGCGCAAGCGCGCGACCGAATGGAAGCGACTCGCGGAAGATCGTCGCCGGATCCAGGAAGACGAAAATGATCGCCTCCAGAAGGAAGCGGCCCTCCGAATCGCCCAAAAGGAAGAAGAACATCGCCGCCAGCAGGCCCGGGAGCGCATCAAGTCGCTCTTCCGGGAAGCCCTCGTCAACATGGACGAGATGAATTTCATGCGCGCCGAAGAACTGGCGGACGAGATCCTTCGCATCGATCCGAAGTTCGCCCTCGCCAAGGAACTCAAGGGTGATGCCCTTCGGGCGCGACACCGCAAAGCGTACAAGGACTTCTTGCGCGTCAAGATCGAGCGCTGGAAGCGCACCATCGAAGAAATGAACGAGGCGACCATCCCCTACTCGGAAGACCACCTCGTCCGCTTCCCGGATGCCGAGAAGTGGAGGGAAAAGGAATCGCGGATCGATGTCGGCCGCATCACCAAGGAAGACGCGGTCGATCCCGATGTCTTGGCCATCAAGAACAAGCTCCAGACCCTCAAGATCGACCTGGACTTCACGGATGCAAGCCTCTATGACATCCTGGAGTTCATCCGGGAATTCGCTCAGCTCAACGTGGAAATCGCGCCGGAGGTGAAGTCCGAGGGGACGCCCGACAAGCGGATCACCTTCCAGATGCGCGAACTGGTGCTTGAGAATGTCCTCAAGCTGCTGCTCCGGCAGTACGGCTTGGACTACACGTTCGAGAACAAGATCCTCCTCATCACCAAGCCCGATCTGGCCCAGGGTAAGCCGGTTCTCGAAGTGCACGACGTCCGCGACCTCCTCCGCACGATCCCGGACTTCCCCGCGCCCCAGATTCAGCTGAACACCGGAGAGGGCGACGCGGGCGTCAGTGCGGCATTCGCGGAGCCCGAGGAGAAGGCCGCCATCACGGCGGAACAGCTCCAGGACCTCATCAAGGGCAACGTCTCCCCCACCAGCTGGGAGGAACGGTCTGAGGAAGTGTCCATCGCCCTGACCGGCAACGGGCAGCTCCTCGTCGTCCACACGCCGGTCGTTCAGGAAGAGATTCGCGAGTTCTTGACCGAACTGCGCACCTTCACGGGCGCCATGGTGTCGATCGAGGCGCGATTCATCCGCGTTCGCGACGGTTTCCTCCAGGACATCGGCGTCGAAATCCGGGACGGACTGGACGCGCTGGAAACGGTGAATGCGATCGGACCGGGCGCCTTCCCGGGTAACTTCCTGACGGAACTCAACGACGTTCGCAACGGCGCCTTCAATCAGGCATTCCTGCTCAACAACAACAAGGGCGGCGGTGCCACCATCGATGACGAGAACATCCTGGTCCCGGGCAGCGGCCCGAACAGCGGGCTCAACCCGTTCGCCGGTATTCGGAGCAACGGGGTCAACGGAGGTCCGTATGACCTGCGGTTCCGCACCGCCTACAGCTTCTTGAACTCCTCGAAGGGCTTCTCGCAGGACTTCCCGATCGGCGCTCGCGCTCTGGCCAACCAGGGCGGCCTGGGCCTCCACTTCAGGCTCCTGAACGACTACGAGCTCAACATGGTCGTGCGCGCCCTCGAAAAGACTCAGAAGGGTACCGTCGTTACGGCCCCGCGCGTCACTGCGTTCAACACCCAGCGCGCGCACATCCTCGTGGCCGACCAGCAGGCCTACATCAAGGACTTCGACGTCGAAATCGCCACGAACTCCGTGGCCTTCGACCCGATCGTCGGCATCGTCCAGAGCGGCCTCGCCCTCGACGTCCGTCCGATCATCTCGAACGATCGCAAATACGTCACCCTCGAATTGCGTCCGGCCGTCGCCAGCTTGGCTCAGCCGATCCGCACAACCCTGGTCGCTTCGACCTTCGACGCCTTCGGCATCCTCCACCAGGTGTTCATCCAGCTGCCGGAGTTGAACCTCCAGCAGGCCCAGACCACGATCCGGATGCCGGACAAGGGCTCGGTTCTGATCGCGGGCCTGAAGGACGTTCTGGATCGCGACATCTCCTCGGAGACCCCGTTCCTGGCCAAGATTCCGATTCTCAACTTCCTGTTCAGCCGGAAGGGCAAGGAAATCGACAAGAGCAACCTGCTTGTCCTCGTCTCGGCCGAAATCATCGACCTGGAAGAGCGCGAAGACAAGCTCTAGCCCTTCGCACCGTAGTCACCACTCCATCGGCCCCGGGCTCGACCAGCCCGGGGCCGGTTTGCTATGAGGATTCCGTGCCTCGCCGGCCTGCCGCCAAGAAGTCTCGCATCAAGGCGATCTTCTTCGACGTTGACGACACCCTCTTCTCCACCTCGGACTTCGCCGCCATCGCCCGTCGAAACGGCGTCGAGGCCATGGTTCGGCTCGGACTCAAGGCCAATCCGGACGAACTTCTCCGTGAACTCCAGGAGGTCGTCCAGGAATTCACCAGCAACTACGAGCATCACTTCGACAAGCTGCTCGCGCGGATTCCTCCTTCCCGCTACGCCGGCATCAACCCCGCCATGCTCGTGGCATCTGCGATCGTCGCGTATCATGAAACGAAGTTCCGCCAGCTTCACCCGTACAACGATGTCATCGAGGTGCTGAGCCTCCTGGCCCGATCGAATCTCATCCGTGGCGTCATTACCGCCGGGGTGACGATCAAACAAGCCGAGAAGCTCCTGCGCCTCAACGTCTACCCATTCTTCACCCCGACCGCGATCTTCATCTCCGATCAAATCGGCATTGGCAAACCCAACCCCAAACTGTATTCGCGCGCTTGCGAGATCGCGAAAGTCAAGCCGCAGGAGGCCATGTACGTCGGCGACAACCCCGCCCACGATATCGACCCCGCCAACTCGATCGGGATGATCACGGTCCTCAATCGCCGAAGCCCCAAAGTCGTCCTCGTTCATGGACAAACCACCCCGCGTCATGAGATCTACGACTTCTGGGACTTGCTCAAACTGGTGCGCGAGGAGTACGGCGTCCGGGTCTAGATGGCCCTGTGCACGCCGGGAATGCGTTCCCCGACTTCCGCCCTCCCCCCCTCACCCGCCGTCCGGCGCTTGGATGCGCAGCGATCCACAGCATTTCGTGTGCATGAGAAGCCGCATCGGAACCTCTCGGGAACGAAGTGGTTTCCTCGGACCCGGGCAATCTGGATCCGGCAGCGGATTGCCGCGGAAGGGTTGTGGGGTCGGAAGTCGCGGGAACCTCTGCGGGAGGCGTCACCGGGTTGACCGGTGGCCTGCAAGTCCGGGGAGGGCAACTCGGCGACCCGATCCGCCGGAACCGCGCGTCGCGGCCGCCTCAGGGGGATCCCACGGAATCGGTTCCGGCAGGGTGCGCGGCATCGTGACGATAGGCGATCACGTGGACCTTCTCGACGGTGATCAGCCCCTCCCCGACCATTCCATCCAGCGTCGGCAGGAACGCACGAATCCGTTCGGCTCGGTCAACGATTTCGATGACCACCGGAAGGTCCTCCGAGAGCCGCAGGATCTTCACCGAGTGGATTCGGCTGTTGGCCCCGAATCCCATCAGGCCTCGGCACACCGTGGCTCCGGCCAGACCGGCCCGGCGGGCTTCCTCCACGATGGCGGCATAGAGCGGGCGACCCTGCCATTGGTCCGACTCACCGATGAATACCCGAACCAGTTCCGCTTCGCCCTCGATCTTCATGCGCTTCCCCGATGACTTCATCCGGAGACCGACTGGACCACCGCCCTCCCCGCCAGCACCGCAATCAACCCGATCACCACGCTGACCACGATGTTCGCGGTCGCGAGGCCGAACGAGCCGTCCCGGACGAGTTGGACGGTCTCGTATCCGAAGGTCGAGAACGTCGTGAACGCGCCGAGGATTCCAACGCCCCAGAACAGCCGCGCCTCCGGGGAGATCGCCTGCCGGTCCTCGACGAGCGACATCAGCACGCCGATGGCGAAACTCCCAAGGAGATTCACGACCAGAGTGCCGAGGGGAAACCGCCCGGAATAGTACTGGTGAACCAGACCGCCCAGGCCGTAGCGCGCCACCGCGCCCATCGCTCCGCCCGCCGCGATGATCAGCAACTTCCCCATCGGCCCCGCCTACTGATAGACCACCACTCTCTCGATTCCCAAGCCGATGCACCGCGGACAACGGATCCGACCGGCAGGCGCGCCGGCCTCCGGGGCGCTCATCTCCGGCTCCGTCGCGGACTTGGGGTCGCCGCCGGACGCGCCGGTCTCCCCCGCGACCACCGGAGTGGAGGCTCCACTCTCCTCGGCGCCCCCCGATGCGGCTGCCCCGCCGGCCGAGTCGGTCTGCTCGCTCACGCCCGAAGGTTCGGTTCCTGATGACGCCGCGGATGCCGATCCGTCCGCCGTCCCGCTCAGTGTCCCGCTCCCGCCGCAGCGCGAACACCCCTTGTGCCGGATCGCAAGAACCCGCAAGTCTTTCTCCGCCAGCTGACCGCACAGGAACGCCATGCGTTCCTGCGAAGACGCTTCCTCCCACCAGTCCTCGGGCGATCCCAGCGCAGGCGCCTCGACCAGCCAAGTGGCGCCCCCATACCCGATCATGCGCACGAACGGACCGGAGCGCCGCTCGAACCGTCGCACCGCCTCCTCCCGCGACATCGCCATCTTCTTGCCCTGTTCCTCCGCCACCGAGCCGACCACGTCTCCCGTCAATTCCGCCAGCGCCGTCGGATAGCCGATCTCGATCCGCGCGGCAACGGCACGCACTTTGGCATCCAGGGCGAGATGGATGGCGAAAACCAGGCGGTCCTGATGCGACGGAACGTTCTCCGGCGCGTCGAGATGCTCCGCCAATCCGCGCAACTCGTCCGCCACGGGCCCGTCCGGCGTCGCAGGGATGCGAGCCCGCAGCAATCCGAGGGCCCCCTCCCAGTCATGCTCCAGCAATCGCTGTTCGATGACGGTGCAATACTCCGGGGCAAGGCCGGCCCCGCCCGCCCCGCGCAGACCTTGGGCGACGCCCAGTGCGGTTGCCGCGGGAATCCCTTTCATCGCGAGGGCGTCTGCAACCCGATGATGGTGCTCCGCAGCCTGCGGGATTCCCCACTCCTCGCTGGCGCGAGCCAGGGACCGATGCCCTTCGGCCGTACGGGGCGGATCCTGCGCAACCCGTTGATCGTACAACTGCGTTTGCGCCGTGCCCGCAACCCGCGGACCGGCCGATCCCGCACCCGCTTGGGTTCCGGACGGTTTCGGGCCTGCGGTACCCGCGCCGGATCCCGCCGTCGCGACCTCGACCGGGGGTGGGATTCCCGCCGCGCGAGCAATCCGAACCCGGCTTTCGTCCGACAACTCGGTCCACAGGAGCAGCACCTCGACACGCTCGGGAGTGCGCACCAGTGCCCCCCTTTCGTCGGTTCGAACGACCTCACCCGTCCACACGATCCCCGATCGCGTGCGCAAGGTCATCCACTCGGCAGACCAGGCCCAACCGGCCATCGCCACCAGAAGCCCGGCCACGACGCAATCCAAAGACCGGCGCCGACGGGGCATCGCCGCTTCACGCTTCATGGAGGAACTCCAATAGCCGATCTGCTGTCTCCTCGACTTCCCGGGCCGCTAAACCCGGATGGATGGGCAGCGACAGCGCCTCCCGATCCACGCTCTCCGCACCTGCGAATCCCTTCGCCTCGAGGTTCAGGTACCGATGCACCGGCCGGTAGACCGGATTCTTCGCTTCGATTCCCGCCTCCCGCAGGTGTACGATCGCCGCGTCCCGTCCCCCATCCCGGATCCGGACGACGTATCGATAGAACACGTGGCTCGCCCCCGGCGGCACGTCCGGCGCATCCACGCCGGCCCTCGCCAGGCGGGTCCGATAGATCGAGGCCAGAGCCCGCCGCGCAGCCAGAAACCCATCGAGTCGCGCCAACTGCGCGCGGCCGATCGCCGCGTTCACGTCGCTCATGCTGTAGTTGAATCGAACCCGGTCCGAATCGCGCTCGTCGTAGTCGAGCAGGTCGTCCACCGCCCGGGCCAGGTCGTCCGACGCCGTGCCGATGCAGCCTCCATGCCCGGTCGTGATCATCTTCGTGGCGTAGAACGAACAGATGGAAACCGTCCCCAGGCTGCCCGCCGGCCCTTCCGTACCCTGCGCCCCGAGGGCCATCGCAAGATCCTCGATCAACGGCACTCCGAACTCGCGAAATGGCGCAAGGTCGAGAAGCCGCCCGAACGGATGCACGACCACGATGGCCCGCAGGCGAGGGGTCCGCACCGCCCGGATCCCCTCCGGCGTCAGTCCGAGCGTGCCGGGGTCAATGTCGGCCGGGACCGGAGCCGCCCCGGAGTGCCGGATCGCGTGAAGCACGGCCGCGCACACGAACGAGGGCAGCGCGACTTCGTCCCCCGATCCGATGCCCAGCGCGCGGATCGCCGCGTGCAACGCGGCCGTGCCGCTGCTCGCCAGGCGCACGTGCGGAACACCCAGGCGAGCGGACAACTCCCGCTCGAACGTCTTCGCCTCCGCCCCTCGCGCGACATGACCCGACGACAGGACGCGACAGACCGCGCGGTCTTCGTCCACACCCAGCATCGGCTGAGAATGCCGGATCCGCATGCTGCACCGTCTCCGGGACCCTCGACCGTCCCGCCCGAGTAGCGTCCCCATGACCGTCGCGATCCGAAATGGCTTCGACGGCTGGATTTCTGATTCTCCCACCTTTTATCGGCCATTCGCAACGCCAACCTTGATCCCTGCCCGTCCCCTTGCGCCCCGCTTCCGCCCCCTGCTATCATGCATCGCAAGTGCATCCTGACGGAGGCGTCGCGCGTGGCCCCCAAGAATCTCCCCCAACTCCGTACCGGCCTGCCGGGACCCCTGGCCCGCAAGATCCTCGAGAAGGACAGCCGCTACCTTTCCCCGTCCTACACCCGGGCGTACCCCCTCGTGGTCAAGAGCGCCTCCGGGATGATGGTCGAAGACGTCGACGGGAATCGCTTTCTCGATTTCACGGCCGGAGTCGCCGTGACGAATACCGGCCACGCGCACCCCGACGTCGTCAAGGCCATCCAGGACCAGGCGGCGCGATTTCTTCACATGGCGGGGACCGACTTCTACTACGGGGTGATGTCCGATCTCGCGGAACGGCTCGCCCAGTCTGCGCCCGGCGATTTCGAGAAGATCGTCCTCTTCACGAATTCCGGGGCCGAGACCGTCGAGGCCGCGTTCAAGCTGGTCCGACACCACACCCGTCGCCCGCGCATGATCGCCTTCACCGGCGCGTTTCACGGACGCACGTTCGGCGCGCTTTCCCTCACCGCCAGCAAGCCGGTCCAGCGACGCCACTTCGCCCCCCTCGTCCCGGAAGTCACCCATGTCCCCTACGCGTATTGCTACCGTTGTCCCTTTCACCTGGAGCCTCAGACCTGCAGTATCGCCTGCGTGAAGCACATCGAGGACGAGGTCTTTCGACGCCACATACCCCCGGAAGAGGTGGCCGCCATCGTGGTGGAGCCGATCCAGGGCGAGGGAGGATACGTCATTCCGCCCCCCGCCTGGCTGCCGGCCCTGGCCCAGCTCGCCCGCAAACATGGCATTCCGCTCATCGTGGACGAGATCCAGACCGGAATCGGGCGTACCGGAAAGATGTTCGCCGTGGAACACTCCGAGGTCGAGCCCGATGTCCTCTGCCTGGCCAAGGGACTCGCCTCGGGACTTCCGCTCGGCGCCATGATCTCCCGCGCTTCGCTCAACACCTGGGAAAGCGGCGCTCACGCGAGCACCTTCGGCGGAAACCCGATCGCATGCGCGGCCGCGCTCGAGACTTTGCGTCTCGTCCAGGAAACGATGTTGAAGAACGTCGTGACGGTCGGCGCGCACCTGCTCGCCGGAATGCGGGACCTTCAGTCGAGGCACGATTCCATCGGGGACGTCCGCGGTCTCGGATTGATGGGTGCCGTGGAATTCGTTCGGGACCGGACCACGCGGGAACGGGCGCCTGAATTGCGCAATCAGGTGGTGCAGGAGTGCTTTGCCCAGGGCCTCCTGGTGCTGGGATGCGGCGACAGTTCCCTGCGGTTCAGCCCGCCGCTGATCGCCGGCGAGGAAGACGTCGATTGCGCGCTCCGAATCGTCGACGCCGCCATCAAGAGAGCGCACGGCACCGGCTAGCCCGGAATCTCATGAGGCCGCGTCAGCGGCTTCGTGGAGAATCCGCCCGCGGGCTCCTGGCTGCGTCCGCAGCCAGGACCGCGGGGCGACCGGCGTGCGACACACGGGGTCGCACGCTGGGCGCGGCGGTCCGGCTCCGGACGCCCTTCCTGGCCGTCCGGAGCCGGATGGTTCGCGAACAGCGAAGCGGTCCGTAATGAATCCGGGTTGGACGCTATACCGCGTTATCGGTTCAATCGCGCCCGCGCAGGTTCCGTTCCCGGGAACCGCCGCCTTCTCCGCTTTCTCGCCGGCCCCAATCGATGAACCACGACAGCCAGCGGCGCCACCCCCGGCCAGTGTCCGGCGCAACCGCCGCGGGAGCCTGGGGAGGCGCTTCGTACACGGCCCGGGGGCCGACCCCGGTCCGGTTCGCCGGGGCCTCTGCCGCCGCAATCACTACTTCCGGGACCGGTGCCACGTCCACGATCAGGTCCTGCAGCGGACGCAGCGCCTGGATCGGAACTTCGAGGCGTACGCCCTCGAGAAAGACCGTCCAGGCCCCCTCCGTCAAGGCGAGCTTCTCCCGCAACACTTCGTCCGGCACCTCGGGCTCGAAGGCCGATCCGAGCGGAAGAAGCAGTCCGCCGACCCGATGCCGGCGCAAGGCGAGACCGAACGGGACCGTGTCGATCGCTCCGCGCTCGGCGACGACGAGCAGGCCCTCGGGCGTCGGAGCGCCGCGGAGCGACTCCAGCCGACCCGCCGGCACTCGCCCGATCAGGTGTCCCAGCCAGCCGGTCTCCTCCGGCGTCAATAGGGCCGCGGAGGGCGGTTGCCCGGCAGGGACGATGCCCGGACGCAGTTTCAAGGCGCGCCGCGGCAACACCGCCGCCGCGTCCCCGGGCTCCCCCCGCTCCACACCCTTCGGCGGCGCATCGGCCACCGTCAGGCGGTCCAGGGGCACGAACCGCGGAAAGGGCCGCAGGTCCAGATTCCTGCGCGTCCCCGCAGTCAGCACCAGAAGGGACCCTTCGGGAAGCTCCGAGGCGACGTGCGGCATCCACACGGGAGCGCGCGTCCCGGCCGGAACCAGCACGCCGCGCGCCGATTCACCCCCCTCTCCGCTCAGGTACGACTCTTCGAGCAGCATTGCCCCCGGCAATTCGTCCAACCGCTCCGTCCAATGGGCCATCACCGCCTCCCCCCTCCCGCCGCGCGGGCCGAGGCGGAACAGGATCATCTCCACGGGTTCGTCGCCGCTACCCTTCTTCGTCAGCGAGGCCACCGACACTTCCAGCGCGCGCCGCCGGAACACCCGCTCCAGCGGCGCCGCCAGGTCCGGCATGCACAATACGTACCGCGCACCCGGCGAGCGCTCCGGGACCGGGACGGGCCGAAGCCGCGCCAGGAACCCCTCGTGGAACGACAGCCGTCTCAAGTCCGGCTTCGCCACATCCACCCGCTCGCCCGCAAACGGGAACAGCGACAACGCGCGCCCCGGGTCGGGCTCCGGCGGTCTCGAGAGATCGTACCCCGTCGGACTCGCCCGATCGCGATAGCGGACGAAGACGTCCGCACCCCCGACCATCATCGGGGCATCGTCCCCGAGCCATCGCGCCGTCAGCCCGGCAATCCGGTCGAACACGAGCGAAACCTGTCCCGAGGTGCGCAACGACCCCTCGGGCCGGACCAGGACGAAAAACTCCTCCTGCAACCCCTTATGCACCAGGAGTCGCACCGCAAGCCCATCCCGCCCGAACTGGAATTCGGCGGAGAGCAGTCCCACCAGCCCGACCAGGGAAGACCAGGTCGGCACCCGGATCAGGCCGTTGGCTCCGACGACCACCTGCCGGCCGTCCAGGGACAGCCCGGGGAAAGCCGGCGCCTGCCCCTTGCTGCAGCGCACCAGTTCAATCGCCATCCGTCGCTCCCGGCCGAATTGCACCGCCTATACGTCGAGCACGATCTTGCGTTCTTCTGCACGCCGCCGGGACGCATCCCGCAGCACCGCATACGACAACACGTTTCGCTTTTCCAGATAGTGTGTCAGGTCCCGGTGGCTCCGCTCGTGCTCCCGCGCGCTGCGTTCGATCTCGAGATCCGAACCGATCAGGATTCCGGTCAGTCGGGCTTCCTTGCGCATCGCCTCGAACAGCTCCGCGTGCCGGTCGTCGCAATCGCAAAAGTGCAGATGGGTGATGAGCAGGACCGTGATCCGATCGTACTCGAGGCGCAGCCGACGCAGCGTCAGAAGCAAGTGCTCGAGCACCTGTCGCTCCCGGGTGGGCCGTTCCGACCGGTAGGTGAGGAAGTAGCGAAAGTCGGCCGCGCTCGAAAGCGGGAGCACCGGCGACAGCATCTCGTCGAAGGTGCTGTACGCGAAATCGTGTCCCTTCAGCGACATCTTCTTCGCCAGCGCGATGCCCAGGACGCGCGTCAGCGCCTCGGGGTCCCCCGCCATGCTGAAGCCCGTGTTCGCGACCATGTAGAGCAGATTCCGGTGTCGCTCCCTGGGCCGCTCGCGACCGAAGTACAGGAGGCCCCCGTTGCAGAATCGATGGAAGAAGACCGCCTGGGGAAGCGCGAATTCCGAAGGAACGATATTGTCGAGTGATCCCCGCAATCCGATTCCGGAAACGCCCGCGATCGGGTAGTGCTGCTCGTTTCTCCAGCGCCCGGTGCCCAGGATGCTCGGCGCCAGGCACAGCAGATCTTCCAGCACGTTTTCGATTTGACCCGAGAGCCCGGCGAATTCGACCATGTCGACCAGGGATTGCAGATCGAGGCCGCCGCCGTCCCCCCCTCCGCCGAACAGTTCGATGAATTGCACGTCTTCGGGCGTCAACGTCGCCAACCCGGCCCGGATCGACGCCAGGATCGGCCCGGCAAGCAGGTCCTCTCCGCGCGCCTGCGGGCCGAGGCGATGGGCGCGCACGACTTCGGGCACCGAAAGGAGGGCCCCGGGCAACGCCTCCTCCACCGCCGCATCTCCCGCCCCGTGTCGGCCGACTTGCGCCAGGGCTGCAAGGCGGGGCGCCGCTTTCGTGAGAATGCGGGCCACCAGCACTCCCACCGTCCGGTCGCTGAGACCCCAGGCGCGGATCTTGGAAACCACCGGATGCTGCGCCGCCTCGTTCACCAGCGCACGCCAGGCCGCGGGATCCACTCCGGCCGGCAGCGCTGGAAACAGCTCGATACGCCACGCCGCCGCCGGATACGCCAGCAGCAAACCGAGATCGTGCACGAGGAAGAGGGGCACCAACCCGAGCCCCGCGCAGGCCCGATGCCACCGCAGGACCCGCTGCACCGGGTCGTTGATCGGCTGCACGCACGAGTAGACCATCCCGCCCAGGTGATAGCGGACCAGGTCGTCGGCGCCGGCCAGGGTGACCACTTCGTTTCTCCCGATTCGCGTCGTCGGCATCCTACCGGCTGCCATCCCCCAGGGCAACCCCCGCCGCCCCCAACCCCCTCCCCCGCTCTCTTTCCGACGCCCCCGCCAACGCGCACCCCGGGTCCGGCTGGTCCCCGCATCCGGTGCACCGTCCTTGCCGACGCTCCGCGCGATGCGCCGCCGCGCCGGTTCGCTCCGGATCGCTTGACAACGCCGCGAGCGTCCCGTTAGAGTGGGCCTCGCACTTTTTTTCAGGGAGGCCCCCGTGAGTCCGATCCTGCTCGCGGCACTCGTCCTGCTCCCGCTCGCCGCCTCCTTCGCCAAATCCACGGGAAAGGGCGCGAAGGACTCCGCCAAGAGCGCCAAGGGCGCAAAGCCGAGCAAGTCCGGATTGGGCAAGGAGATCGTGGCACTCTGGGATGCGCGCGACAAGGGCGAGAATTCACCCAAGCTCGTCTCCGCCCTGGAGAAGCGCGTCGCGGCCGACCCCGAAGACTTCGAGGCCCAGTGGTGGCTTGCCCGCGCCTGCTGGTGGATCGCCGATCGCAGCGCCGATGCGGACGGGAAGCGCAACTACGGCGAAAAGGGAGTCCAACACGGCGAGAAGGCCGTTGCCCTCGCGCCCGACCGCGTCGAAGGCTACCTCTGGTACTCCGCGGCCCTCGGCGAATATGGCCTCGGCATCAGCATCATGCGAGCCCTGCTTCAGGGACTCGACGGGAAATTCCGAAAGCACTGTCAACAGGCGATCGAGATCGACCCCGGCTACGATGGCGGGGGACCGCTCCGCGCGATGGGTCGATTCTATGCCAAGTTGCCTTTCCCCAAACAGGACCTGAAGCGCTCGCGGGAATTGCTCGAGGAGGCGGTGAAGCTCGCCCCGGAGCGCTCCCTCACGCGCCTGTACCTCGCGGAAACGCTGGTCGCCCTCGGCAAGCCGGCCGAGGCCCTCTCCCACTTGGAACATCTGTTCAAAATGAAACCCGTCGCCGAGGAGCGCGCGGACCACGGACACAACGTCCAGCTCGCGCTGAACCTGTGCAAGGAGATCCCCGGCGGCGATGAACTCGCCAGGAAACACTCGAAGAAGTAACCGGGTCCACCGGTCGAGGAGGGTTGTCGATGGCCAAGAAGTGTCTGCTGCTCTGCCTGTTCGTTCTCCCGTTGGTTGCGGGGTGCTACAAGAAAGATCCGGGTGTGCGTCCCAACGACCAGCGGATCCTGCACCAGCACGAAATCGCCTGCGGGCACTATTTCCATGACGGACGCTGGTACTATGTCCATAACCACCTCCACCAGGTCGGGTGCGGACATCACTACTACGAGGGTCGCTGGAATCTGAACCCGCCCACCCCCGGATTCACCACCCACGTCGAGTTGTGCCCGGTCCGCGAGACCGAGGTGCCGAGCCAGGCCCCGCGGGAGGCGTCCCAGCATCCCCGCCAGCGCGGATATCACACGTACTACAAGTAACGGTCTTCCCCCGAAACGGCTCGAGGCCGGGGCTCGTGCCCCGGCCTCGCCGCGGTCGGACCGTAGGGACGCTTACGCGTTCCCGGATCCGTCCGGCTCCTCTCCCCCCCCGCCCGGCCGCCCGCCGCCCTGCTGCCCGCCGGAATCCGGGGGACCTTCCGTCCCTTCGCGTGAATCGTCCGTACCCGTCTCGGCGGCGAGTCCCTCCACCCGGGTGCGCAGCCAGGCGTACGCCTCATCCACATACAGGCTCGGTCGGCCGTCGATCAGGCGAACCGCCCGTAGATCCAGCGGACGCCCCGGCTCCGTCGAGGTGATCTGCGGCCAGTGCGACATGAGTTCCAGGTACATGCAGCGCCGATCCTCCCGCAACACCTCGAGCACGAGGTCGCGACGCGCGCCCTCCATGGGATCCTGATCGGGCGCCGTCGCGTCGATCTCGAACTTGACCGACGCGAACCCCAGCGGACGCCCCATCGCTTCAAGCCAGGCCCGCGGAGGGGCGATCAGGTTCGATCGCAGCCAGGACAGGGCGTCCGGCCCACGAACGTGGCACTGGGCCCGCAGCCGGACCTCCGCCATCACGCGGGTGCGGTCCGACTCGAAACCCTCGAATACGGCGCGCGCGGTCAGATCGAGGCGCTCGCGCGCCTCATGCAGGGACGGGGGCCACACGTACGTCATGAGCAGCCGGATCGGGGTTCGCGTGTTCGGGTTGTCGACCTCGATCTTCCAGTTGCCCGCTCCTTCCGAGCGCTCGAGCGTGATCGTGAACCCGCGATTCGCGGCATCGCCGGCGGAGCCGGTCGTCGAGTACCGGAACGACAGGTCGTCCATCCCCAGGGCATCGCACACCCGGCCGTGCAGCCGCGAAGCCTCCTCGCGAGTGACGAAGCGGGGCGGACCGAACAGGTAGGCGAAGATCACTCCCCGCGTGCGCAGCGATTCCGGGATCATGATTTGACCTCGATCACGTATTGCGCCACGAAGTGACGCGGGTCGAGCGGTCCGCCCGTGGCGTGCCGCAGGGTCTCTCTCCACGACCGGCTGGCCCCGGGACGAAAGAGCCGCTCCCTCAGGAATTCCCCGGTGGCCGGATTGCCCAGCATCCCCTTCGCGGTCGGCGACTCCAGCGCGACCGCCAGCTGCGATGCCATCAGTTCCCCAAACACGTAATTGTGATAATATACGGGCGCCAGCGCCAGATGCAGTTTCGATGCCCAGTCCGGCGCCGACCGGCCCTCCGGACGCGGCACCCCCTGGTATCGTTCCACGAGGTCCCACCACAAGGTCGAAAGATCCCGCTCCGGATCCTCGTACAGCTGCTGCTCGAATCGCACCATCACCTGCGCCCAGCGCACGAAAATCAGCATCGATCGACGCTGGAACCCCGACACCTGCTCTCGCGCCGGGGCCAGCCGCGATTCGGGAACGCCGACCACCTTCCCGAGCCAGACCGGATTCGAGGCGAGGCGCCCGAACAGCATCGCCGTCGCCTCCGTCGTCAGGGTGTGCGCGGGACACCGAAGCAGATACGGCAGTCCCGGATCGAGGTGCTTGTCGTACACGGCATGACCGAGTTCGTGCAGGAGCGTCGACATCCAGCGCTCGCTCGTTTCCAGGTTGCAGAGCACCCGAACATCATCCGTCTCGCGGTCCAGATGGGAACTGAAGGCGTGTTGCGACTTGCCGGGACGGGAAAACAGATCGCTGCGGGCCAGGATGTCGCCGACCTCCAACCCCATCCCCGCAAACGTCTGCGCAGCCAGGTCCACCAGGTCACGCCCCTCGAAGAAGGCGTCCAGGCCCGGCCCGTCCACCTGCGGCGCGCGCTGAAAGAACGGATCCGCATAATGCCACGGTCGCAAATCCCCGGGGGCAATGCCGAATCGGGCGGCCAGGGCCGCGTCGAGCGCCCGCTTCTCCGCGCGATAGGGTTCCTCGGTCAGGTCGGCGAGACGATCCATCGTCTCCAGGACCTCGGCCTGTGCCAGTTCCTCCTGCTCGAGGGCCATGTGGTAGTGGCTGGCATACCCAATCCGGCGCGCCACCCGGTTCCGCAGTCGAACCAACTCCAGCACGCGGCCGGCCACCCGCTCGCCGATTTCTTTCGAGGCGACCCAGGCGTCCCTCCGCAGGTCCACGTCGGGTTCCCGCGTCAGCACATCCTCGATCCGGTTGTCCGTCACCGCTTCCCCGCGCAGTCGAGCCCGATGATTGTTGAACTCGCTCTCGACCTCCCGTTCGAGGCTGGTCTCGCGGTCGATCTCTTCCGCCGTCTTCTGACTCCCCAGGAATTCCAGGTACAGGATTTCGATCGGGCGCGGAGCGGAGGTCCGCGAACCGGCCGATTCCCCGCGCCAGCCCGACAGGCGGAGAAAGTCTTCGCGCCGGGCATAGATCCGTTCGATATCCGCGCTCCTTCGGGCTACCTCTTCCGCATACTCCTCGCGGCCGGTGGTCGCGTGATTCCACCAGGCGTGATTCAAGGCGCGGGCGAGGGGGCGCACCCGTTCCACGTGCGCCGCCACGAACGCCTCCTGTTCCGGCGTCATCCCGTCCTCCCGGAGCGTCACAGTGAATGAACCAGGCGGAATCCCAGCCCTTCCTCCCGGTACTCCGTCGCGAACCGGCTCGCCCCGTACGTGAGGGCCGAGATTTCGTCCCGGTTCCATGACCCCCCGCAAGCCCAGCGGAGATGGGGATCGTCCGCCGGACCGTCGGAACACCACTCCACGACGTTCCCCGCCATGTCGCGGACCCCCCACGGCGACAAGTCGTGGATGAATCGGCCGACCTGCTGCGGACTGGGAAAACCGCCGGACGACCGGTTGGTGAGGCACCAGCCCGGCATCGTGCGGAACCCCCACGGATAGGGCGCACCGTCGATCCCCCGCGCCGCCTTCTCCCACTCGACCCTGGTCGGCAAGCGGTATCGGCGCGAGTCCCGGGCCGATTTCCACGCCGCGTAGGCCATCGCACTCGTCCAGGTCACGCCCACCACCGGAACGCTGCGCGGGATCCTCCCCTTACCCGGAAGGTAGGGCTGGTACCGCCCCTCTTCGTCGAGGGCGCAAAGCGCGTCCCCCCGCGGCGTTCTCGGCAGGCGCGCTTCCAATTCCGGCGCGTCCTCGGACTCTCCAAGCACGTCGAGGTACTCGCCGTATTGCCCGAAGGTCACCGGGAAAAGCGCCACGGCGTACATCCCCGTCTGCGCGCGCTGCAGACGGCCCGGCGGACCGCTCCAGAATTCCCCCGCCTGAATCAGGACGAATCCCTCGCCCAACTCCTGCCGGGTCCGCAACTCCACGCGCGCAAGTGTGTCCCCCGCCACGGACACCCGAATCGGCACCATCGTCTCGGCGGACCCCTCCCGCCGAAGCAGGAGGACATACCGGCCCGCCGGGATCGCAGTCGGAGAAACGGGTGTCGTCCCCACGAAGGTCCCACCCGCCCCCCCGTGCGGAGTCCCCGCCGATCCGGGCGGGGAGTGCGCCCCCGCAGCCTTGCGGAGCCCCGACTGGCGCGGCTTCGTTGCAAAGCACCTGAATGCC
>CAZWCX010000004.1:107536-134673 GCA_964632945.1 uncultured Planctomycetia bacterium
CCGCCCCCGGACGGTTCCCGACCGGGGACGATGGGGCCGGCGCGCCCCCCCCCTCTACGCCGACTTCCCCGGCCCGCGCCGCGGCGGCCTGCCTCCCCGTGGGGACCAGCGACGCCGGATGCAAGTACGTCCAACCCCGCGGACCGGGCGCGCCGACCCATGCCCCGCACCCGGGCGGCTGCGACTCCACCGACAATCGCGGCTCGAGGGGCGCGGGTTCCCCACCGGCCCGACGATGATGCGCGGACAGAACCCGGTAGTGCGCGTCCCAGGCCTCCCGTTCATACGGCGCCAGCGCCGAGGCCACCCGGTCGTAGAGCACGGCCAGCCGACGGTGCGTATCCGCATCGCCGGGATACGCCCGCAGAGCCTCGAGCAGCGACGCCTCGGCGCGTGCAAGCGTCTCGGCCAGAGCCGATCGCAAGTCCTCCACCCGATCCGCAGCCATCGCCACGCGATCCCGATGACCCGGCGGCGCCCGCAATTCCGGAGCGCGGGCGAGTTCCAACCACTCCTCATGCTTGCGCGCCCGCTCCTCCTGGAGCAACGCCGCTTCCGCCAGCCACTGATCGGCCGCAAGCCAGGGGCCTTCCGGCCGCTCCGCCTCCGACGGGCCCGTCTCGCCGACCCGGACGGCGGCCTCCCCCTCCGTCCCCGGAGACGGGGAGGAATCGGGAGGCGCCTTGCTCCGGCTGCCCATCGCCGCCATCGGAAGAGTATCCAATGAACCCGCCTGGCCCGGCTCCACGGCCCCCGAATCCGTCCCGTGCGATTCCGCCCGCTCGGGCCCCGTCGGGACGGTCCCCGGCCCGCTCGATGCCGACAGGACTGCCCCCCCCGCGGGATGCCCGCCGGTGTCCACCGCGCGGATGACCGCGGGCTCGGCCTCGAGCGGCGTGGGAGACGCGACGACCGGATCGGCGGTGGAAATCGCCGGAATGGTCTGCGCCCCCTCCCGACGACCGGCCGCGCCGCCCGGCCCGTTCCCGCCGGACGTGGCGGAGGGCGCTCCAAGCGGCACTCCCGGCGGGCGAATCCCCTGCCGCTCCATCACTTCCCGAAATGGGGCGAGGAGTTCCCGCAGTCGCCACGGCTCCCCCTCCGTGGCGTCCTGCTCGTCGGATACGGCCAGCTCGACCTGCCCCTTCTGCTCCCGCGTGAGAATCTTCTGCCCCAGCCAGGCCGGCTCGCCCCCCTCCCCATCGACCTTCTCGAGAAACGCGAGCGCGGAGTCCAGCGGGACGATCCCCATGCGGACCGCCACGGCGGCAATCAGAAAGTCGCGAAGCTGCGGCATGTCCTGGATCGCAGGTTGAGTCCCGGGCGGCCGCGGGAGCGCGGCATGGGCAACGACCCCACCTCACGCCATGCTCCGCAGGCGGGGCGCAACCGGGGTTCATGATATCACGCGCCGAATCGGCCTCACAAGTTTCGAGTTCTTTGCCCACGCGCAACCGGCGCGCTATACTGGGCCGTGTATGTCTCAGCCCATCGTTCTCAAGAAGTGCCGGAGTTGCGGGACGGACGTTCCGATCGCCGGCGGACTGCTCACCCCACCCGACTGTCCCCGCTGCGGCGCGCCGGTCCCCCTGACCACCAGCGACCCCACCGTCCTGCTCCCGACCGAACCCGCGCTGACCTCCCCGGACGACGCGCCTGCCCCAGACCGGTCCGGGATTCAGGAGATCCCCGCCCGCCTGGGAGAGTACCGCATCCTCCGGCTCCTCGGCGAAGGAGGCATGGGCACGGTGTTCGAGGCGGAGCAGACCTCCCTCCACCGGAAGGTCGCACTCAAGGTCCTGTCCTCCGGCTACTGCTTCCGGGGCAGCGCCCGTGAGCGGTTCCGCCGCGAGGCCGAGGCGGCGGCACGACTGGATCACGCCCACATCGTCAAGGTCTTCGGGATCGGAGAAGACCGCGGACAGCTCTTCTTCGCCATGGAGAAGGTCGACGGTCGCAACCTGGAAACGGTGCTCGCGCAGGAGCGCATCACCTTCGAGCACGCCGCGCGGCTCGCGCGCGATCTGGCGGACGCGCTGCACTACGCCCACGAACACGGGGTCATCCACCGGGACGTGAAGCCCGCGAATGTCATCCTGACGGCCGAAGACCGCGTCCTCCTGACCGACTTCGGCCTGGCCCGGGTCGACGGCGGGACCGGCCTGACACGCGACGGAATGGCGTTCGGGACGCCGGCCTACATGTCTCCGGAGCAGGCGCTCGGCCGACAGGACGATGTCGGCCCGATCACGGACGTCTACTCCCTCGGCGCGACCCTCTACGAACTGGTCACCACGCGCAAGCCGTTCGACGCTCCGACCGCGGAGGAGATCATCCGCCTGGTGGTGGACCGGGATCCGGTGCCGCCGCGCCGGATCAACCCGCGCATCCCGGCCGATCTCGAGACGATCATCGAAAAGGCGATGGAGAAGATGCGGGAGCGCCGCTACCCGAGCGCCGCCGAACTGCGCGACGACCTCGACCGGTTCATCCGCGGCGAGCCCATCCGGGCCCGACCGGTCTCGGTGGTCGGCATCGCCGTCCGCAAGGTCCGCAAGCATCGGGGAATCGCCGCCGTCACGCTCGGGTTCCTCGTCATTCTGGCCGGCCTGGTCGTTTCTTTCCTCGAGTCGCGCCTCGCCGCGAAGTCGCTCGAAGACCAGCGGATCGCCGCCCTGCTCGATCAGGCGGAGGTTCAACTCGCCCAGGCGGGAGAAGCGCGCAAGCAGGCCGCGGACCTGCGCGCGCGCGCAGACGGCCAGGCGACGACACCGGAAGAGAAGCTGCGCGTGCGCCGGGAGTTTCGCCACGTCCTCGCCCGCGCCGAGGCCGCCCTCGAGGCCGGCGCCACGGCCGCGCAGCAGGCCCTGGGAATCCGCCCGCATCACCGCGAAGCGCGCCGGAGGCTCTGCAAGCTGCTGCTCGCCCAGGCCCACCACTTCGTCGACACCGAGAAATTCGAACGCGCGGAGGCCGCCGTCTTCCTGCTCCCCACCCTCGATGATCGTCGCGAGTTCACCGCCGAACTCCGCGACCTCGAACGGGCGGTGCGCGGCACCTGCGACGTCAGCCTCTCCACCAACCCGCCCGGCGCACGCGCCGCCATGCGGACCTTCGTCGAGGTGGAAATGGACTGGACGGAGGAACACGACCTGGGCGTGACTCCGTTGAAGAACCTCCCGCTGGCCATGGGGTCGATCCTGCTGGTCCTGCGCTTCCCCGGCCACACCGAAACGCTCCATCCCCTCCTCCTCGAGCGCAACGCGACGCTCGATCTCTCCCTCGACCTCCTCCCGGAGGAACTCGTCCCTCCGGAAATGGTCTACGTCCCGGCCGGCAGCATCCGCAGCGGCGACCCCGACGCCGGGTATGTGACCCGGACCATCCCGGGATTCCTCATCGATCGTCATGAGACCACGGCGGGGGAGTACCTCGAGTACTTCGACTCGCTCAGCGACGCCGTCGAAAAGGGCCGTCGCGTGCCGTCGATGAACGTCCCCGACTCGTTCCTGTGGGCGCAGGGAAAGGTCGACCCGTCCCGCCACCCTTTCCCCATCTGCGGCGTCAGTCTCGCCGATGCGAAGGCGTACGCGAAATTCCGCGGCAAGAGGCTCCCGACACCCTGGGAATGGGAGAAGGCGGCGCGCGGCGCGGACGGGCGCGTCTACCCCTGGGGGAACCGCTACGAACCCGGACGTTCGGCGGCCCACGGCCATCCGGGAAAAGGCCCGCAGGGCCTCTTTCCCGCCGACTCGCTCGAAGACGGCGCCAGTCCGTACGGGATCCTGCACATGGTGGGAAACGTCTCGGAGTACCTCGGAACTCCCGCGCGCGGTCGCGCGGTCCTCATGGGCGGGTCCGTCAACGAGGGACCGCTCTTCCACAAGGTTTTCACGACCCTGTCGGTCAATCCCGCGGAGAAGGTGGCGGGAGCGGGCATCCGCCTCGCGATGGATCTGCCGGATCGGAAGTAGCCGGTTGACGAGCGGCGATCCTCCTTGAGCCGCCCCTACCGGCCCAGGGCATCCTTGATGCGATCCAGCGGGAAGCGTCCCCCCGGACACTCGGTGTGGCGCGCGCCGTCGACCGCGCGATGCATCGTGATCCGCGAGGACGGGATGCCGCACTCGTTCATGAGCGTCCGCGCGAGCAGGACGCAGGCCTGGAATTGGGCCGGGCTCAAGTCCTGTTTGGTGAAGTCTCCGACGACGCAAATCGCGATCGAGTCCGGAACCCGCGACGGGTTCTTGACGTGACCGCTGCGAATCTGCTTCCCCCACCGCGTGGTCGCCTCGATCGACCCGTCGGGGGTATGCGTGCCGTTGCCGATCACGAATTGGTACTCGACGCCGTTCTTGTCCTTGAATTTTTTCCGATGATAGGCGTCGAACGCCTGGGCCCCGCCGGCCAGCGTGGCGCTGTGGTGGAACACGATGTACTTCCATCTCCCGGCCAGGTTCGTCCCCTCCGGGACGACCCGCCGCACCAGGGCGGCGGCCTCATCGGGCCATCCGATCCCCACCGTCGCCGTCCCGGCCACCACCAGATCGGGCCGGACCTCGGGACCCTCCGGACCGCCGGACCCGAACCCGGACACCGCCCCCACCCCGGCGCCGGTGGCCGGGGGGACCAACCACCCGCGATCCCAGGAGAATCCCGCCACCAGCAACGCGAGCACGAAGAGCAGGGCCGCCCGCGCGGCCGGCCGCATCCGCACATCGCCCGCGGCCGCCGGAGGAAGGGATTCGCTTCGCATGCCTCGCAGTATAGCGCCGCGACCCCGCGCGTCCAATCCCTTCCGGGGCGTCCGCCGCTTCCTTGTCGCCATGCACGCTCCATGATAAGATCCCCGGTCTACCCCTATTTCGGCAACCCCGAGGAGTCTGTGCATGCCTCTCGAAAAGGAAATCGCGGCATTCAACAAGAACCCGCGCGAACAACTCAAGGTCCAACTCCGTGAGTTCAAGGGCCGCCCTTACCTGGATCTGCGCATCTACTGGACCCCCGACGGGGGCACCACCTGGAGCCCCTCGAAAAAAGGGGTCACCGTGGGCCTGGCGTTGCTCGGTCAACTCCACGAATCGATCGGACAGGCCGTCCAGGTCGTCAAGGAATTGGAGGCCAGCGGGCAACTGAAGATCTCCGCCGGCGGAGGCCCGGAACCCGATTGAGCCGACCGCCATCGGTGCGCCTCCGATTCGCTTGACACTCTCCCGCCGGCGTCCGTACGATCGAACTCCTGCGACCCCGGACCGTCCGCGGATTTCCGCGCCCGGACCGGGCCTCCCGCTCCGCCCCCGCCCCGTGAGGGGACACCCGGGACGCCCCGCGGAGCCACGAAATCCATGCGAGGTCAACCCCGATGAATCGCACCCTGACCGGACTGATCCTCCTCGTCCTCCTGGCCGCTGTTGCGTTCGCCCTGGTGCCCGGCGTCGAGGGGCAGGACAAGGCCCGACTCCGCATCGGCTTCAACACCTGGGTGGGGTACGGGCCGCTCTATGTCGCGCAGGAGAAAGGGTACTTCTCCGAGCACGGCCTCCAGGTCGAGTTGGAGCGCATCGAGGGGACCCCGGAGCGCCGCAGCGCGTTGATTGCCAAGCGGCTCGACATCCTCGGCTCGACCATCGACGATCTGATCGTCGGCGCCTCCCAGGGCGTCGAGGCGCGCCTCATCTGCGGCTGCGACGAGTCCAACGGCGCGGACGGAGTGCTGGTGAAAAACGACATCGCCTCGATCAAGGACCTCAAGGGCCGGTCGGTCGCCGTCCAGCCCGGGTTCGTCAACCACTTCTTCCTGCTTTACCTCCTCGACAGGGAAGGGATGTCGCCGGACGACGTCAAGATCGAGCCGATGGAGCCGGACAAGGCCGGCGCAGCATTCGTCGCCGGCCAGCTCGACGTCGCGGTCACCTGGGAGCCGTGGCTTTCCAAGGCCAAGGAACGCCCGGACGGTAAGCTCCTTGCCACCAGCAAAGATGCCCCCGGCGTCATCGTCGACATCCTGATCGCGCGCAATGACCTGATCAAGGAGCGCGCCGGCGACTTGACCAAGCTGGTTCGCGCCTGGAATCAGGCCGTTGAGTTCTGCCGCACCAACGCCGACGAGGCGAATGAGATCATCGCCCGCAACATGGGTCTTTCCAAGGAAGAGGCCGCCGACATGCTCTCCGGCGTGAACCTCTTCGGGGCGAAGGAGAATGAGAGCTACGTCAAGGGCGGAAAAGCCGCGGAAATCGCCGCCAAGTGCGCCGAACTGCTCTTCAAGGGGAAAGTGATCGAGACCAAGCCCGACGTCAAGTCGCTGATCTCCACGGACTTCGTCGGCGGGAGCGCGGAGCACCCGAAGAAGGGCGACCATCCCAAGAAGGGCGAACATCCGGATCATCCCAAGAAGTAGTCGCGCATTCCCCCCGCGGGGCGCCGAACCGGAGCACCCTCCGGCCCGCGCCCCCGGCGGGGGGTCCGCGATCCCCTTCCCCACGATTTCAACCGCGGAACCGCCCATGCAGCGACCCGTCTCCTGGTTCAAGCCCAAGGCGGCCATCCCCGTACGGGTCTACTGGATGATCGCGGCCGCCAGCTTCCTCCTGCTCCTGACCGCCTGGAGCCTGCTCACCTACACCGGTTGGGTCAAGCCCCTCTTTCTCCCCACGCCGACCCGCGTCCTCGGCAGTCTCTGGAACATGGCCCAGGGACGGATGTGGACCGACATCGGCGCGTCCTGCTACCGCATCGGCATGGGATTCCTCCTCTCGGCCGTCCTGGCCGTTCCCATCGGGCTGGCGATGGGCACCTTCAAGGCGGTCGAGGCCTTCATCGAACCGGTGAACGACTTCATCCGGTACCTCCCGGTGGTCTCGTTCATCCCCCTCTGCATCCTCTGGGTGGGCATCGGAGACGAACTGAAAATCGTCATCATCTTCATCGGCACCTTCTTCCAGATGCTCGTCCTCGTCGCCGCCGAGGTGACCAAGGTCCCGACGGAATTCCTCGAGATGACCTACACCCTGGGCGCCAGCCGCGCCCAGGTCGTCTGGAAAGTCATCGTCCCGGCCAGCCTGCCGGGGATCTTCGACACCATGCGGGTCTGCCTGGGGTGGGCCTGGTCGTACGTCGTGGTGGCGGAGATCGTGGCCTCGAGCTCGGGGCTCGGATTCATGGTGATGCAGGCTTCCCGCTTCCTCAAGACGGCGGACATCTTCGCCGGCATCGTCGTGATCGGCGCCCTCGGACTGCTCTCGGACTTCCTGCTCAAGCGCGCACATGCCTGGCTGTTTCCGTGGAGTCCGCGCACGTGACCGAAGCACAGGGGAAGCCGGGCGTCGACGTCGAGGTCCAGGGGGTCTCGCGCGTCTTCGAGGCCGCCGCCGGGCCCGTGGCGGTACTCGAGGACGTCACCTTCGACGTGCCGGACCGCGAGTTCGGCGTCATCCTCGGGCCCTCGGGATGTGGAAAAAGCACGCTGCTGCGCATCATCGCGGGACTCGACTTCCCTTCGAAAGGCCGTGTCCTCGTGCACGGCCGGGAGATCGAGGGGCCGGGGCCGGAACGCGGCATGGTCTTCCAGTCCTACACCGCGTTCCCCTGGCTGAACGTGCGCGACAACATCCGCTTCGGCGCGTCGTTCCGCAAGGACGTGACGCCGGAACACGTCGATCGCCGCACCGATGAGCTGATCCAGTTGAGCGGCCTGTCCGGCTTCGAGGGGGCGTATCCGAACCGCATCTCCGGCGGCATGCGGCAACGCGTCGCCATTGCCCGCACCCTGATGGCCGATCCCGAGATCATCCTCATGGACGAGCCGTTCGGCGCCCTCGACGCGCAGACGCGAGAAGTCATGCAGGAGTCCCTGGTGCAGACCTGGGAGGCGCTCCACAAGACCATCCTCTTCGTCACGCACGACATCGAGGAAGCCCTGTTCCTGGCCGAGCGGATCTACGTCTTTTCCGCCCGTCCCGCCCGGCTGCGCCGCATCCTCCCGGTGCCCCTGCCGCGCCCGCGCACGTTCGAAGTGAAGACTTCGGCGCGATTCCTGGAGCTCAAGGCCGAAGTCATGGCGCTGGTCCGGCCGGACACGCTGGCCACCGCGGCAGAGAAGAACCGCGGTCGATGACGGCGGCCGGGGTATGCGACGGCCCAGCCCGCGCTACCGCGGGGGTTCGGCCGGACGCGCGAGCGCCTCCCCCCACCGACCGGATGCCGGGAATCCCGTCGCTCGCGCCGCCCCCCCCCGCAACCGCAATCCGGCAGCCCGGGACGGTCAGTCCCAGCGCACCCTCAGCCCGGGAATCGCGGCCTGCAACGCGCGCACCCCGTCCTCGCTCACCCCCGCACCGTAGAGGTCCAGTTCGCGCAGCGCGGGGAGCCTCTGCAGATGCCCCACCCCGCGATCGTCGACCCGCGTGCGTGACAGGTCCAACAGTTTCAGATTGCCGAGCCCGGCCACCGCGGCCATCCCGGCACTCGAGACCTGCGTGCCGTAGAGGTCCAGATCCTCCAGGGCCGTCAGCCCCTTGAGATGCTCGAGACCGGCGTCTCCGATCGCCGTCCGGTCCAGCTGCAGGGAGAGCAGCCGCTTCATCCCCGCCAGATGAACCAGCCCCGCGTCCGTGACGGCCGTCCGCTCCAGCTTCAGCGTCACGAGGCCGGTGAGCCCGACGAGATGGATCATCCCCGCATCGGTGATGCGAGTTCCGCTGAGATCGAGCTCGCGCAGCGACACGCAGTTGGCCAGCCGCTCCAGCCCCGCATCGGAAACTCCCGTGTCCTCCAGGTCGAGCGCGCGCAACGCGGGAAGCGCGTCCAACCCGGCCAGGGCCGCGTCGGTGATCGGCGTGGAGCAGAGGTGCAACGTCTCCAGCGTCGGCCAGGAGCGGACCAAATCCACGTCCGCATCCCCGATCTTCACCCAGGAGAACGCCACCCCGACCACGGGCTTTCCGGGCCGTTTGACGTCGATGGCGACCGACCCGCCCAGGTCCTCGATCCGCTTGACGTTCGGGTCTTTCCCGCCTTTTTTTTCCATCCCGGCCTCCGGCGTCCCCGCGCCGTCCTGCGCGAAGCCCGCCGAGGCGGCAACGCCGATGACCACGAGAAGGAGAACGAGACGCGCCCGAGATCGATTCATGGGTTCCTCCGAAGCGATTCCGTTCTTCGCGAGCGCGCAGTGTAGCCGAAGGCCGGGGGCGGGATCAATCTTCGCGCCGGGGTCGCGAATCGCCGTCTCGCCGCCCCCGCCGCGGACGGCCGGCCCCGACGGGACCCCTGGGGCGCAGCGGGTGGATTCGGGAGTGGGGGCGGGGAGCGAACGCGCGCCGCAGGATCAGCGCAGCGCTTCCACCCGGTCGGTGCTCAGCAGCACGTCCCCCGGGATGGGGTTTCCCTCGGGATCCACCAGCGTATCGAGGGTGGCGCGGAGCGGCGAGACCCCCGGACCGGCGGAAGTGAAGAAGATCGTGGCGATGCGCGTGCGCCCGGTCGGCGAAAGGCCGGCGGTCTGGAATCCCGCGATCGTGGTCGCGCCGGAGGAATACGTGGCCGGATTCGCGCGCGGCAGGTCGGGGAACTTGGAGAGATCGCCCGTCCCGACATCCTGGACGTGGAGGAACTGCGGGTCATAGTGCAGGGTGAGCGTGTACGCGCCCAGCGCCCGCTCCCGCGTATCGATCCAGATCTCCACGTAGGGCGGCGAGACGACCCGGGACCGCGCCGCCAGCGCCGGGTCCACGGGCCCGGCGGCTTGGCCGGGAGCCCCGGGACGCTCCCGACGATCTTCCCGGGAGGTCTGTCCCCCCTCGGTCGACGCGGGTCCGGACTCCGCCTCCGTGCCTGCCTCCTTGCCGAATCCGAGCGAGGCGCAGCCCGGAACGGCGATCAGGATCCCGGCCAGGGTAAGCCGCGCGACGAGAGACATCGGGAACCTCACTGCGTTCCGCCGACCACGCGGTTGGAGATGTGCATGGCGTCGGCAATGTCGACCTTTCCGTCCTGATTGGCGTCCGCGTGAGAGAGATCGACCTGCGAATCCCCGCGCAGGATCGCTCGCGTGATGAGCATGCTGTCCGCAATGTCGAGCCGGCCGTCACCGTTTACGTCTCCCGCCGGCCGGGAAGGATCCTGGGGCCGTGGCTTCGCACCCGCCGCGGGATCGCCGGCGGAAGCCGATTCACTCTTCCGCACAGGGTCCTGCAGAAGCCCCGCCGTCCGGCCGGGAACTGCGGGCGTGGGCGCGCGGCGGACGTCGAGACGGTCTTCGGGGAGCGGCCGCACGGGGCTCCGGGCGAACGTTCGCCCGCCGAAGCCCCCCTCCTTCGCGCGCTCGCCGTACGGCGCGGAATCGGCAGGCGACCCGGCGGCCACACCTCGGGGCGCAGCGGAGTTCGCTTCCGCGGGTGCGCCGGAACCCGTGGTCGGGACGAGCGCGCCGGCCGAGGGACGCTGCCCGTCGAAGGTCGTGACCCCTCGAGGTTCCGCTGCCCCGTGGCCGGAACCCGTGGCGCCCGCGATCTGGCCCGCGGCGTGAGCGTCGGACTTTGCGTCCGCGGCGCCTTCGCGGGCGGAAGGCCGCCCCACGCTCCGATCCCCCGCCGTCAGGGCCCCCGTCCGTTCCCGCGCCAGGTCGCCCGCGCCGGCCTCGGACGGCACGCCGACCACGTCCTCGAGCCGCACGACGCCGCCGGTCGTCCCTTCCCCGGACTTCGCCACCGGAGCGGATCCCGCCCCGTTCGATTCAGGAAGCGGCTCCGTCAGCCAATTCCCCAGCGCCCCGACCAGGGCCGCCAGGAACAGGGCCGCCGCCCCAAGGGCGCCGAAGACTTGCCGCCGGCTCCAGGAAAACCGGGCTTCCACCGGCTCGTCATAGGAGCGTGCGCCCGCCGCCTCCTCCAGGTCGGCCGGCGCCTCCAGCCGCTGCTCCCGGGCTGCAGCGGCGATCCGCTCGAATTCCACCAGGAGCGCGTCCTCCAGCGCCTGGGGCACGAGCGGTTTGGAGCCCTCATGGACCGCGCGGATGCCGCGGACGAGCGCGCGAACGTCCTCCTGCCGGGCGCGACAGGTCGCGCACCCCTGCAGATGGGTCCGCACGTCCAGCGACCCCGACCGTTCCAGGGTATGGTCGAGGAACGAGAGGATCACGTCATGGGTCAGTTCGGAACAGTCCATCCTTCTCCGTCCCCTCCGGAATCCCCGGGATCGTCAGCGGGCGGCTCCGGCCCTGTCCCGAGTCGCCGGGCGCCGACCCTGCCCGGCGGACTCCGCCGCCGCCATCTTTCAAGCGCGCAACCCGCGCCCGGGTTCACGAGGATCGCCGTCCCGACGGCTTTCGAAGTTGACCCAGGGCGATCCGCAACCGTTGCACGCCGAGGTGGATCCGCGACTTCACCGTCCCCAGCGGACAATCCACGATTCGGGAGATCTCCTCGTACGACATCTCCTGCGCCACGCGCAGAAGCAGGACTTCGCGGTAGATTTCCGGGAGATCGCGGAGCGCCCGCTCCAGGACGTCCTTGGCTTGTTCGCGATCGAGGGCCTCGCCGGGGTGGACCTCCTCGGGCGGGGGCAACGTGTCGTCGAGGATGTCGCTGTACTGGATGCGCCGTTTCTTGCGCAGGATCGTGATCGCCAGGCTGCGGGCCACCCGAAACAGGAGCGTCGTGAACTTGGCGTTCGGCTCGTAGGTGGGAATCTTGCTGAACACGTAGCGAAACGTGTCCTGCAGGACGTCGAGCGCCTCGTCGCGATCGCGCAGCATGTGCGAGGCGAACCGAACGACGGCATCGCGATGGCGGAGGTAGAGGACCGTGAACGCCTGCTCGTACCCTTCGCGGCAGAGCGCCATGAGGGCTTCGTCGGACTCGTCCTTGAGCTCGTCGTAGGCGGACAAGCGTCCTCCCGGGCGGGCAACCCGCAACGCGCGCCAGTATAGGCGCGGCCGGACCGGCCGGTCAATTATTTTTTTTGCGCCCCTTTTCGTTGCCGCCTTTGCGCGGCCCGTGCTAGGTTCGGGGCCGGCGGTCCCTCGCCCCGCCTCCCGAGCCCCATGTCCGAAGGAGCCTCCCCCGTGGATCAGTTCCGTTATCGCCATGGAGAGTTGTACTGTGAGGAAGTCCCCGTCGAGAGGATCGTGCGCGAAGTCGGGACGCCCGTGTACGTCTACTCGCTGCAGACGGTCGTCGACCACTACCGAAAGATCGTGACCGCCTTCGAACCGGCCGCCCCCCTGGTTTGCTACTCGATCAAGGCCAACTCCTGTCTCGCCCTGCTGAAGATTCTCCACGAGCGCGGCTGCGGCTTCGATGTGGTCAGCGGCGGCGAGCTGTATCGGGCCTTGCGCGTCGGCGCCGACCCCAAGCGGATCGTATTCGCGGGTGTGGGCAAGTCGGATGCGGAGATCCGCGAGGGCCTCGCCGCGGGAATCCTCATGTTCAACGCCGAGTCCTGGGAGGAAATCGCGAACATCGACCGCATCGCCGGTTCGGAGGGACGTCGGGCCGACGTCGCCGTGCGCATCAACCCGGACGTCGATCCGGAAACGCACACCTACATCGCCACGGGCAAGAAAGAGAGCAAGTTCGGCGTCGATCTCGTCTACGCGCGCAGAATCCTGTCGGAACTGCGCGCGCTGAAAAACGTCCGGCTGATCGGCATCCACGTCCACATCGGCAGCCAGATCACCAAGGTGGAACCCTACGTCGAAGCGTTGGGGAAAGTCGCCGACTTCATCGAGGAAGTGCGCGCCGGCGGCCACACCGTCGAGTGGCTCGACATGGGAGGCGGCTTCGGGATCTACTACAAGGACAAGACCGCCCGGCCGGCCGCGGAAATCGCCCAGGCCCTGCTCCCGGTCATCCAGCGGACGCGCTGCAAGCTCGCGCTCGAGCCCGGGCGCTTCATCGTCGGCAACGCCGGCATCCTCGTCACCCGCGTGGTCTACCGCAAGCCCTCCGGAGAGCGCATGTTCGCCATTTGCGATGCCGGCATGAACGCACTCATCCGCCCCACCCTGTACGGCGCGTACCACGGGATCTGGCCGGTCAGGACCGACCCGACCGTCGAAGGGGAACGACCCGACGAAGAGACGTGGAAGGGGCCTGCCCAGCCGACGGACGTCGTGGGTCCGATCTGCGAGAGCGGGGACTTCCTGGCCAAGGAACGACGTCTGCCGCCGCTGTCGCCGGGAGATCACCTCGCGGTCTTCAGTGCGGGGGCGTACGGATATGTCATGGCCTCGGTGTACAATTCCCACCCCCGGCCCGCCGAGGTCCTGGTCGACGGGGATCGGTACCGGGTGGTCACGCGTCGCGAATCCTACGACGAATTGATCCGGCTGGAAATGCCGTAACCGAAGGGGCGCGAACGCAGCCGCTCGGGGCAACCGCCCCGAGCAGGACGGCCGTGCGCGCCTTGCGTATCCCGGTCGCGACGGGCAGGGGAATCAAGCCCGGAAGCCTTCCCGTCCGATACCCTTCTCGGCGGCGATGGCGACCGTTCGCAGGCTTCCGTTGAACGCTGTGGGGCCCCGGGAGGGCCGGACCCACCTGCAAGTGCGCCACTTTTCCCCGCTTGTGTCCGGTTTTTGCTTGACAGGTTCAACCCGACGGCTACAATCAGCCGCAATTCAAGGGTATTCCTGCACCAACGGTCCCGGGAGCGCGGAGCGCCGCGGCTTCCCTGGGAATGCGGGTCATCCGATCGAAGGAGGATGAGGAATGGGTATCTGGAGCGTTCGTGCGTCCGCGCACGGCTCGCGCACCGCGGCGGCGGTGGCACTTCTTCTGGCCGTCCTGATCGCGCTCACGGCGGGTATCAGCCCGGCGGCGGCCCAGGACGAGGGCCAGGTCAAGCAGCTCTTCCGGGAAGGCATCACCGCCTTCGACGCGGGGGACTACGCCAAGGCGTACGAGGCGTTCGAGTCCGCCCTGCGGATGAACCCCAGCAACGACCTCATCCTTTATCTGCGCGATGAGGCCGGCGACGGACGCCTGCATCAGATGATGCTTCAGGGCGGCGACCTCGCGCAGACCGCGATGCGGATCATGGAACTCGCCAAGGGCGTGTTCGATCGCGTGCGCCGCAGCCCCGAGGAGATCCAGGCCTTCGTCAAGAAGCTGGAAAGCCAGGGCTTCGATGAGCGCTGGGAAGGCATCCTGTCGCTCGTGCAGGTGGGCCAGCTGGCCTGCCCGCCGCTGATCGACCTCCTTCGCGATCAGACCAGCGACGACCTCCGCACCAACGTCATCGTCACCCTCACCCGCCTTCACGACGACGCCGTCCTCCCGCTGGTCGAGGCCCTCGACAGCGGCAGCGCCTTCCAGCGCCAGAACGCGGCGATCGTCTTGGGCAACATCAAGGACTGGCGCGCCGCGGCGGCCCTGAAGAAGGTCGTCGAGAACGGCGGCGAGACCCCCGAGGTCAAGCAGTACGCGTCGGAAGCCCTCTGGAAGATCACCGGGACCGGTGAAGAGAGCTGGCCGTCCGCCAAGGAGCTTTACTTCCAGCTGGCCGAGAAGTTCTACCTCAATCACCCCCAGGTCATGCGGAAGTACTACCAGGACTACATCGTCTGGAAGTGGGACACCAAGGAAGACAAGCTCACCTGGAAGGAAGTCCCCGCGTTCCAGTTGAACGAGCGCCTCGCCGTCGAAGCCTGCTTCGACGCCATCGCGCTGGACGCCAACTACGAGCCAGCGTGGCCGCTCCTGGCGTGCGCGTACTTCGCGATGCACGACGAAGGCGCCATCGCCCGCAAGACCCTGGAAAACAACGTCAAGGCCGGCTCCGCTTCCCAGGAAGCGCTGGACAAGCTGAACGCCGACCTGGCCAACCTGGAACGCGCGGGCCTGTTCGGTCCGCTCGCCGGAAAGAAAAACCTCTACAAGGCCCTCGAGCGCAGCCTGAATGACGATCGCCCGACGGTGGCCGTGGCCGTCATCCGCGCCCTCCGCACCAGCGGCCAGGGCGAGGAACTGCCCCACCCCATCGCGGGCGACACCGGCGCGGTCGGTCCCGACATCGCCGACACCGACCCCTCGCACTTCGGGTACCCCCTGGTCCGCGCCCTCATCAGCGACGACAAGCGCGTCCGCTACGCCGCGGCTGAGTGCCTCGTGACCATGAACCCGAAGACCCCGTTCCTCGGCGCCAACCGCGTCGTCCCGGTCCTCGGCGAGGCCCTCCAGGAGATGCGCGTCCGCACCGTGCTCGTCATCGACACCGACGCGGAAGTCCGCAATCGCCTCCGCGACGAGATCACCAAGCTCGGGTACTACCCGATCCTGGCCGCCTCCGCTCAGGAAGGCCTCCACAAGGCCAAGGCCTTCCCGGCCGAGGACGTCGTCCTCGTCGACTTCAAGACCGCCGGCAAGGTCGTCTTCACCGCCACCGCGGTCAACCTCAAGGTCTCCGAAACCGTCTTCGATTCGCTCAAGCAGGATCAGCGCACGGCCGGCATCCCGGTCATGATCCTCGCCAACGCGGAAGAGATGGAAAGCGCCCGAAACATCTACAAGGAAGAGGCCAAGGGGTACCTCGCGAAGTCTGCGGCCTACCTGACCTCCCCCGAGGATCAGCAGGCCCTGAAGACCGCTCTCGAGGACCTGTTCAGCTCGCCGGAGCACCAGGCGGATGCCAAGGCTGCCGCGGAAAACCTGGTCATCGCGGCCGCCGACGCACTCGCGAAGCTCGACCCGAACAACCCGGTCTTCGATCGCGTCGAAGCCGTCGAGGCCCTGGTCAGCAACACCGTCAATCGGCCCGACAATATCAAGATCGCGGCTCTCCGCGCCCTCGCGGCGATCGGGGATCCGGCCGCGATCGAGCCGCTCGCCAAGGTGTACGAGACGGGCGACAATGCCAAGGACGTCCGCGTGGCCGCCGGTCACGCCCTCGCCGCGATCTTCAAGACCTCCCACGCGGTGGTGGCGGACCCCGTCTACCAGACGCTCAAGGCCGGCCTCGTCGGTGACGACATCGACCTCTCGGCCGCTGCGGCCTCCGCGCTCGGCAACGCGGCTCTGTCGCCGGAGCAGGCCCGCGATCTCATGGAGTCGCGCCGCTACTAAACCCACGGGCTCGAATCAACCTGTGACAAAGGGGCGTCCCCGCAAGGGACGCCCCTTTTCGTCTAATCTTGATTCCGTGCCCTCGCCCGCGTATGCTCTCCTGCGGCACCCATCCGCCTCCCCCCCGCGGAGCCCGCCCATGGCCAACGATCAGAAGACCGAGAAGCCCGCTTCCGCCGAGCTTGAAGAGATCGACCGCGAGATCCGCGACGATCTCCAGAACGCCCGCAATATGGCCAACTCGATCTACCTGGAGACGCTGGCCGAGATCAAGGAGCTCGAGAACGACCTGCTCGAGAACGTTCTCCCCCTCCTCGAAAAGGGAGGCGTCAACGCCGATCAGGTGCGGCAGAACCTGAAAAACCTGTTCAACTTCGCTCTCGGCCGCAACGTCGCTTTCGACTCCCTGATGAAGACCATCGGGAAGCAATTCCATCGCGAGATCGCGGTTTCCATCGAGCGCAACTTCCCCAACGACCTGGAAAAGTTCTATGAATTCCTGATCCTGCACTGGGGCGAGGCGGGCGAGTACACCAAGGCCGTCACCTACTGCGTTCGTGCCGCCGAATCGGCCCGCAAATCCGGCAACGAGGACAAGGCCACTTCCCTCTGCAACCGCGGCCTGAAGTTCCTGGAAACCGCCCTCGAATCCCCTCGCGCCAAAGAAGACCCGCGGGAGCTCGCCACCGTCCATTACCAGACGGGCCTCATCCACCAGGCCAAGAACGATCAGCGCGCCGCCATCGAGAGCTTCGAACGGGCGCGCGGACAATTCTCGACCGTCGGCGATCAGAGTTCGCTGGCCACCTGCCTGTCCAGCCTCGGCATGGCGTACCGGGCCCTCGGCAACCTCGAGGCCGCCCTCAAGTCGCATCGCGGCTCGCTCGAGATCCGCACCAAGCTCGGGGAAATGAAAAAGGCGGTGATCACCCTCAACAACATCGGCATCGTTTACTGTGCCCGGGGGCAGTTTACCGAGGCGCTCGCCGAATTCCGCGAAGCCGGGACCCTGGCCCGGGAGATCCACGACGAAGAGGGCACGAAAATCACGCAAGCCAATCTGTCCCGTGCCCAGAAGCTGCAATCCAAGCAGCGCAAGTAGACCCGGACGGAGCGCCCGTCCTCCGTCTCTCCCGTCCCCGCCCCCTGTCTCTCCGCTCGCCGGCGCCCCTGAGGCCACTCAATCCGCCGCGCCCGGGTCTCCCGACTTGGCCAGCCGAGTCCGAAGCGAGTCGCGCATCTCCACCAGCCTCGGGTTGCCCGGCGATCGCTCCAGCGCCGCCTCGAAGTCGCGCATCGCTTCTTCCAGCCGTCCCATCCGCTCCAGCAGCAATCCCCGGTTGGCGAGGGCTTTCCAGTAGCCCGGATTCAGCCGCAGCGCCTCGCCCCAGTCTGCCAGCGCCTTCTCCCACCGCGAAGCCGGATCCCCGCCCCGAGCCTCTTCGATCTCTCCCCATTGGAACTGGACGCCCGCCCGATTGTTGAACGCGACCGGATCCCCCGAGTTCGCGCGGATCGCCTCGTCGAAACAGGCCACCGCCTTGGCATAGACTTCCCGGGCCTCTTTTCCCGCCTCCGCCAATCGGGACGCCCTGCCCCACCAGAGGAGACCCAGCGTCAGGGCGGTGTCGGACGCCGTCGGCAGGAGCCGTGCGGCCGTTTCCAGGTCGGCCACCGCCCGGTTCTCCAACTCCTCCGGGTCGCCGCCCCGCTTCGCTTCGAGACTCGCCATCCGCCAGCAGGCCAGCGCCCGCCCGCGCATGGCCGCCGCCAGGTCCGGTCGATGCGCGAGGGCCTGACCGAAGTTCATGACCGCCTGTTCGTACGACGGCAAGCCATCCCCGCCCCGGTCCTCTTCGGCCATCCCCAGCTTGCGATACGCGTTGCCCCGGTTCATCCACGCTTCCGCATAGGCCGGGTTCCGCTCGATCCCCCGCGTGAAGGCCTCAATCGCCTTCCGGAACGCGTCGCGCCCGTCTTCTCCGCGCGAGGCCAGCGCGTCCCCCCACCCCCCGAGGGCGCTGCCGAGGTTGTTCTGGATCTCCGGCAGGTCGGGATCGAGTCGAATCGCCTCCTCCAGGTCCGCGACCGCCCGGGCAAATGGATCGCGCGCCGCCCGACCCCGGGAGATCGCGAACTCGCCCGCCGCGCCGTGAACGAGCCCACGATTGTTGAGGACGAAGGCATCGCCGGGCACCCGTCCCAGGGCGTCGTCAAACGACCCGATCGCCTTCTTGTAGGCCTCCGTTGGGTCTTCTCCCCGTGCCCGCAGGGCATCCCCCAGTCGCCACCACGCAATCCCCCGCTGGACGAGCGCCTCCGCATAGTCCGGTTTCAGACCCAGCGCGGTCTCGTGCGCCGCGCAGGCCGCCCGGTAGTCTTCGCGGGGATCTCCCCCCGCCCGCTCCCGCGCGCCGCCCCGACCCAGCAACAGGGCGCCACGGAACAGATGCACCGCAGCGTGGTTCGTGCGCACCGCCGCAACCGCCTCGAGGTCTTGCAGTCCGTCTTCAAAACGCCCGAGCAGATAGCGAACCCGGCCTCGGGCGAACCGCACCTCGGTCCGGAACGGCAGCATCGCCCCCGTCCCCAACACGCTCGATAGCCCGGTCTCGGCCTCCTCGAACCGACCCTCCTGAACATCCCGGATCGCCCGAATGGCGCGACGGAAGTCCTCCGCGAGTCCTTCCCCCCACACGCGCGCTCCCTCGGCGCGGAGGAGGAGCCGCTCGATCTCCCGTCGCAGGACGACCATCTCTTCCGTTTCCCGGGGGATTGGACCGAATCGGGGCGCCGAGCCGCCGATCACGATCGGCGGCAGGGGCTGCCGAGCCAGGTAGTGCGTGAACGCGACCAGCGCCTCCATCAAGGCCCCGTAGGGAAGGTCGGGGTCGAGTTCCTGGGCCCGCCCCATCCACTCCTCCCCCAGGGCGTGAGAACCGGCCAGCCAGTGCGCCCACCCCGCGAGCGCGAGCATGGTCGACTGCGAAGTCGGATCGTCGGGAGTCTCCCGGATGAACTCGTCGACGCGGGCCCAGTGTACCCCAGCGCGGGCGGTGCGATCGCCGGGATCGATCGCGGAATCAAACAGGGTCCGCTCCAGGCGCTCCAAGGAGTCCGCGAGCCCGGTCCAGCGGCTGAGGACACTCTGCACCCGGCCCGCCTTCTGAAGCGCCACCCGCGCGGCGGATTCGGCTTCGAGCAATTGCTTTCGGGTCGCCTCGTCCTCCCCCCGCCGGCGGACCAGTTCGGAGTCGGTCCGGGCCAGCCCCGCCCGCGCCGCCGGGTGCTCGGGATCCAGCGCCAGGACCGTCTGATAGGCATCCCGCGCCGCCGAAATCCGCCCATCCTCCCACGCGGTTGCGGCCCGGGCCAGTTCCGTCGCGACGGTGCGGGTGCGCGCCCGGTGCGTGCCGAGGGCATGGAACCCGAGGGCCAGGCCCAAGGCAACCGCCGCGGCGCTCGGCAGCACCACACCCTTGTGCTTGGCGGCGCGGCGCCACCAGCGCACGGCCTGCGACGTCGGCCGTGCCTGAATCGGGTCGCCGTCCAGGAATCGTCGGAGGTCGTCGGACAGGGCCTGCGCCGTGGCGTACCGCCGCGACGGCGCCTTCTCCATCGCCTTCAGGCAGATCGTCTCCAGGTCCGGGTGAATTTCCGGTTCCCACCGGCGGGGCGGAAGCGGATCTTCCGTCATCACGGCGTACATGACGGAAATCAGGGTGTCCCCCTCGAACGGCTTCCGCCCGGTCAGGACTTCGTACAGGACGATCCCGAGGCTGAATACGTCGCTCCGCCCGTCGATGTCGCGCCGCCCCTCGCATTGTTCCGGCGACATGTACGCCGGTGTCCCCAGCACCTGCCCCGTTTGCGTCAGCGGCGTTTCGCCCGCAACGGTCCTCGCCAGTCCGAAGTCGACCACCATGGGAGTCCCCACCCCCGCCCCTTCGCGATCGTCGATCTTGAGGAGAATGTTCTCCGGCTTGAGGTCGCGGTGGATGACCCCCCGTTCGTGGGCATGATGGATCGCCCGGGCAACCTCCGCCATCCAGGCCACCCGTTCGCGCATCCATCCCCGTCCCGCCGCGCCCCGAGCCTCCGCGCGCACGTGGGCCCGCAGACTCCCCCCACCGATGAACTCCATCGCCAGGTAGTGGTGCCCTTCGACCTCGCCGACTTCGTACACCTGCACGATGTTCGGATGACGCAACTGCGCCGTAGTCTGGGCCTCGCGAAGGAAGCGCAGCAGGTCCTCGTCCGCCAGGGTGGAGTCCGGCTCTTTCGACGCGCGGGATGGACGGCGGGCGCGCAGGACCTTCAGCGCAACCGTGCGACACAGGGCCGTGTCCCACGCGCGATAGACCATCCCCATCCCGCCGCGGCCGACCTCCTCGAGGATCCCGTACTTGCCGAACCGGTCCGAACCCGGGCCCGGCTCTCCCGCATTCGGCGGCCGGCGAGGTTCCGGTGCGAGCGTCGGGACGGACTTCGTCGGTGCGGCGGCTGCGCTCGTCGGAGTGGCCGTGGCCTCGGACCCGCCGCCGTCATCGGGGAGTCCGGCCGGACGGTCTCCCGCGCGAATGGTATCGCCCCGGTCGGAGGAGGACTCGGCGGGATCGGGCATGAAGTGCGTCCGTGCGACCTCGGTGATCTCGCGGGCACCGGTGGGGTGGCCCGTGGCGGACCGACCCGGCATCCCCCCCCGGGGGCCGGCGTCACTCGCCCGTCAAAGCCTCGACCCGCGTCCGCAACAGGGCAACCGCCCTTCCGCCGTCCGTCTCCAGAAGGTCAAGCAAGGTCCGCGCCTCGGATCCGCGTCCCTCGGCGGCGAGGTAGAACGCCAGGAGGAATGCGGCATGCCGCGGGTCCGACTTGTCTTTCCGGTGCGCGAGCAGCAGCTTGTGGGTGGCAAGATCCTTGGAGTTTCCGTAGAGCCGCGGAACCTCGACCAGCCAGTCGGTCCCAGGCTCGGCCTCCTCGATCCCCCGTCGGATCGCCTTTTCGGCCATCGCGTACTCCCCGAGGGGAACCAGACTGAGGCCGTAGAAGATCTTCACCCCCGCGTCCCGGGTATTCCGGAGATACGCTTCCCTCAGGGCCAACGTGGCCTCCACGTAGCGACCCTCGCGGAAGTGCTGGAGCCCCGCGCGAACCGATTCCGTCTGGGCGAGTCTGGCCGCAATCGGGCCCTCCCCGCCGCCGGGGATGGGGGAATCGCTTCCCTCCACTCCGTAGTAGGCGCGCCGGATGCTCTCGGCATCGTACGAGGGGCCGGGATCCCGACGGGTCCGGGAAGGTCGACGGGAGTACCCGAAGCCGAGCGGGTCCGTGTAGTACGAGGAAACCCCGTACGGAGCGTAGCCGCCGCCCGTGACCACCCCCCCGTAGAAGGGAGAGGAGTAGGCGACTCCGGGGAGAAGGTACCCGTTGAAGGACGAGAAGCTGCCCCCGTTGACCACAAACAGGCTGGATCCGCCGAATCCGTACGACGACCCGAAGCCGCCGTATCCATGCCCGTAGCCGTACCCGTAGCCGTACGAACTGCCGCTGCTGAAGACGATGTTGAGCGAACTGTTCTTGCTCTGCTTGCTGTAGGAGATCACCAGGTCGGCGCCCGTCGCCGGCGCTCCGCAGAGCGCAAGGCCCACCAGGACAGCGGAGAGCAGGATCCCGCGGCCGACCGGTCGGAACATGGCGACCTCCTCGAGCGATGGGCCCGGCGCACCTCGGGCCCAGGCTCAATTCTATTCCTTCCCGGCCGTCCGGGTCAAGGGGGGAACCCCGATCCCCGGCGCCGGCGGAACGCGAGTCGCCGGATCGTCTCCGGCTCCGCGGCCGGCAAGCGCGGAGCCGCTCCCGGGCGGCACGGGGCCCCGTCGGTTCGCCGCGCCTACCAGTCCATGTGCTCCTTCTCCCCGAGCATCTGCTTCAACCGGTTCTCCACGATCAGCACCTTGTTGGACCGCCGCTTCTCCAGGGTCTGACGCAGCTCGTTGAGCCGGTTTTCCAGATCCTTGACCTCCTGTCCCCGCATCGATTCCCGCAGGTCGAACAGTTGATTGAGGAGGACCTGCAGCTCATTGCGCACTTGGGCCTTCTGCGTCTCCTCCTCGAGCTTGCGGTACTTTTCCGCGAGCTGACGGCACTGAACGTCGAGTTTCCGCTCCTTGGTGATCCGTTCGTAACTGTCCGGATCCCGCTCCTTCATCTCCTGGATCTTCTTCATCTCGAAGAACGTGTCCGTCAGGAGCATCATGAACATTTCAGGGTTCTCCCGTTGGACATGGTCCAGCTTCGCCAGCCGATCGGGTTCGAACTCCTTCAGCCAGGCGCGAACTTGCTGCTGCTCGTCTTCGCTGAGGGGGCGCATCATCGGAGGACGCATCGGTCCCCCGGGACGCGGCGGCTGCTTTTGCCCGGGCTCCATGCCTTCCCGGCGACGACGTTCCATCTCCTCCCGTTCATGACGCTCCCGGTCGCGCCGCTCTTCCTCGTGACGCCTTTCGTCTCCTTCGTCCCACGACTCTTGAGCGACCGCGGTCGATCCGGAGGTCATCGCAATCAACCCGCACAACATCCAGGGAATCCAGGAACGCATGGCGACTCCTCCAATTCAAGCCTCGATGACCAACGATTCGGGCCGCGCCCGATGGGACCGGATTCGGCTCCTGCTTCGCTCTCCGGCGATCCGCCGGGCGGGCGCCCGGGAAGCATGCCATGAAATCGAGGGCATGTGGACTCCGTCCGGCCGTCCCACCGGGCCAACCACCGGGCGGCAGGGGAACCGAAGATCCCGCTCCCGACCGGGCGGCTAGCCGGTTCGAGCCCACTCTTCGCCGCGCGGCGCGGGAACGACGCGGCACTCCCGCTCAACTCTCGTCGATACTCCGCGCGAGGCTCTCGAGATCGGCCTGGAGTTCTTCGACCCGCGAGCCCCAACCGCTTCGCCCCGACAGAGTCACATCCCACTCCAGTGCGTCCGCCCGGCGCTCGAGGGCGCCCACGGCGGAGTCCCACGCCTTCCCTGAATTCGACGATGGCGTGGAAGACCAGGTACGGCCGGAAACAGCGGTGTCCGTGGCGGTTTCCGGGCGATCGCTCGATTTGGACCCCGCTCCGGGTACAGCCCGGTCAAGGTCGGCCCGCAGGGCGGCGAGCGCATCTTCGACGTCCGAACTGTCCCAGGACGCCACCGGCGACCGAATGGGCGTTGCCGTGGGCGCCGGCGGCTCCAGGAACGACAGGTCGTACGGCAAATCGGCAATGCCCCCCGGCAACCAGCGAAGGGCGGCGAAGACGAGCAGGCCCGCCGCAATCGCCGCCACCCAGGAAGCCTCCCGACTGACCGCCAACCGGGACCAGGGCGTGCACCGACGCGCCCGCAATCCCTCCCGAATCGTGGTCGCGGTCCGGAGGGCGAACCCCTCCGAAGGCTCCACGTCCGGGATGCACGCCAACTCGGCCGAGAGCCGGCGCTGTTCCGACATGAAGCGGGTGCAGTCGGGGCAGGTCATCAGGTGCGGACGCAAGACCTCGGACTCTTCCATGGCCAGTTCCCCGGCCAGGAAGAGCACCACCAGGTCCCGGGCCCGCTCGCAGTTCATTCTTCGTTCTCCAGGATCTTCTTCAGGTTCGCCAGCGCATATCGCATCCGGGCCAGCGACGTCCCCAGCGGAGCCCCCATCACGTCCGAGATCTCGGCGAACGTCAGTCCGGAGTGCACCCGCAGGGTCAGGACCTCCCGCTGCGCCACCGGGAGCCGATCGATCGCCTGCTCCAAGCGACGATCCCGTTCCAGGGACTCGTATCCCCCTCCCGTCTCCTCGTGCGCGGGCAGCGACTCGATGGCATCTTCGTCCAGCGAAACCGCTGTCCGCCCCGCGCGCCAATGATCGCGGATCCGATTCCGCGCGATCGTGAACATCCACTTCTCAAAGGCCCGGACCGATCGCGCCGGCCCCGCAACCGACTCCGCGTCCGGAGCACGCCCCGGATCGAATCGTCCGAGGTTCGCCACGATCCGCAGGAACACGTCCTGCGTCAGGTCCTCCGCCATCGCCCGATCCCGCCCCACCATCCGATACACGAAACTCAGCAAGGGGCGCTGATACCGGGCCAGCAACCCTTCCAGGGCCTCCCGATCCCCTTGGATCGCGCGCTCGACGAGGTCGTCGACGTGCAACATCGTTACCCCTAATGACAAACGGACCTGGGCGCCGCGTATTGTACTCTTCGTCCCATCACCGACAAAAAGTTTGCCGCCGCCGAACCCGCCCAAAACGACTCGCAAGCTCAACCCCAGGAATGGCCGATCTATCCGATGGGAGGGTGTCGACCGGAGGCCCCGTCCCGGTCTCTATAACCCCTTCATGAGCAACCTTTTGAGAAATCACAAATTTCCATTTGCCCCGGTTTCGGCCGGAACCTTTCCTGCCGTCATGGGTTTCCATCGACGAAAGGAGAGTTGGCCATGCATTCCCCTTGTTCCCCATTCCGCGAGGACATGGTCGCCTACCTCGACCGCGAACTCCCCGCGGCACGAACCCGCGAACTCGAGGGGCACCTTCAGTCGTGCCCGGAGTGCCGCGCCATCGCCGAGGAGCACCGCGAGGTCTGGAGGTTGCTCGACCATTATGAGCCGGTGGGCGCGACCGAGGGATTCCTCCCCCAGGTACTCGCCCGCGCCGGGTGGTCCCGACCGTCCCGGGGCGCCGCCCATTCCCGCATCAGCGGAGCATGGCTGGCTGCCGCCGCAGTGCTGCTCGTCGTCTTGATCCCCTTCGGTTTCGATTTCTTCCACCGGCCGCCCGGTGGAGAGGTGTCGGATCTGTCCGGCGAGGAATGGGAGGCCGCCCTGAATATCGACCTCCTGCAGAATCTCGACCTGCTGCGCACCCTCGACGTGTTCGTCGAGGTCGATGATCCGGCGCTTCTCCGCACCGTGATGGACCTCGGGGATGAGGTGTACTGAGATGAATCCGGTACTTCGCTTCCTCCTGGCGCTTGCCCTGGTGCTCTCGATCGCCCCGATCGGCTCGGGTCAGGAGCGCCCCGTCCCCTCGGAGAAGTCTCGCGCCGACGCCAAGGCCCGCTGGCGCAAGCTCAGCCCGGCTCAGCGCGACGAGCTTCTGCGCCGTCATCGCGAATTCAAGTCCCTGCCGGCGGAAGCACGGGCGCGCATCCGCAACAACATCGCGCGCCTCGAACGCATGAGCCCGGAAGAGCGCCAGGCCTTCCGGCGCAAGCTGGCAAGCCTGTCCCCCGAGGAACGAGGGGACCTGATCGCCCGCGGCGCCGGTCTGGCCCAGATGCCGCAGCCCAAGCGCAACCTGATCCGCCTGATCGCGGACCTGGTCGGCCCCATGACCCCCGAACAACGCGACCGCATTCACCGCCTGCGCGGGCGCGAGCGCGACCAGTACATCCGTTCGACCATCGAGCAGAAGTTCGCGGAGAAGTTCCTGAAGTCCGCGGAGGAGCGCGCCATGTTCCAGGCCGCCCCTCTACAGGAACGGATGCGCCGGATCCGGCATGTGCTCGAGCCGCAGATTCGCGCCCTCCACCCCCCTCGCAAGGACGAGGCACAGGACGGGAAGTGACGTCACCCCGGGTGATGATGAATATCGCCTTCAAAGGAGGAGTCCATGGCAAGGCTGGGACGCATCGTAGCCGTTCTGGTGGTCGGGTTGCTCTTCGTGCCGGGCGTAGCCTGGGCCGTGGCGGAACCCAAGAAGGACAAGAAGCCCAAGCGCGCCCCCCAGCGGGACGAGCGGGTCGAACGGAAGCACTCGGATCGCGGCGTCGATCTCGAGCGCTTCACCGAGACCCTGCCCCCCCGGGTGCGAGGAGCCATTCACCGGCTTTGGGACCGGATGCCTCCGCCGATGCGGGAGCAGGTCCATCAGCGACTCCGGGAAATGAGTCCGGAACGGCGACGCGAATTGGTCGAGCGAATGCAGCGCTTCGATCGTCCCGGGGGTCCCGGCGGCGACCACCGGGGCGGCCCTGAGCGCTTCCATCGCAGCGGCGACCACCGCGGCGACCACGACCGCGCCCACCGCGGCGGCGATCACCGGGGCGGCCCTGAGCGCTTCCACCGCGGCGACGACCACCGGGGCGGACCCGACCGCTCCCACCGCGGCGACGACCACCGGGCCGGACCAGAGCGGTTCCGCCGCAGCAGGACACACGTCGGCAACATCCTGTTCTGCTGCGTGGACTCGATTGATACCCGCAAGGTCATCTGGGAATCGGTGCAGGGCCGCGTGAAGTTCTTCGTCGACGGCCGCATGAGCGCCGAGGTGATCCGCGTGCTGGCGGTTGCTGATGTTGAAGGCCGGAGGGGTTACCCCCTGACGCTCTTTGCGGGGGCCGAGGCTTATGCGGGAAGCTGCACCGCCCGGTCCACCATCTTCGCCGCCAACATCTGCGCCGGCCTCATGGTCAGTCAGTTCTCGCGATGGCTGAGAAAGATGCCGGTGGACGGCGACCTGATGCTCAACCTTCTGGCCAGCGAACTCAGCGTCACGGAGCCGGCGGTGCCGTGATAGTCCGGTCTGACCTTTCGAATTAGTCACTCATTCAACCGCCTGCCGCGGTTGCTCACCCTGCGTGCATGTGGGCTCCGCGGCTTCCGGGCGTTCCGGGGGCGGGCGGGGTCTCGCTGCGCGCTCACTCTCTTTGAGGAGCCTTGCCATGACGCAACGCGATCTGAATCGTGCCATCGCCAGGGCCACGGGCGAATCGGTCCACCATGTCTCCACCCTCGGCTTCGTCGAGCTGACGCCCGTGGTCCAGACGGGAGGCGACTTTGAGGACGGGCCAGCTCCCCCGGTTCCCCCGGCCATCGTGGACTGGGATGAACTGGATGAGCAGCGGGCGGCGGCCGGCCAGGCGCAGCCCGTCCATCCAAGCCTGGTGCTGCGCTGAAGTGCGCACTGATGTGCGCTCAAGTGAAAATCTCTTGCAACCCCGGACCGTCTGATACACTCTTGGGTATTGCCCCCCGGAACCCCCGGCGTTTGACCATTGGTTGGACGCCGGGGTTTTTTCTTTTTCTCCTCACCCATCAAACCA